>CAZZLC010000006.1:125554-173717 GCA_964655065.1 uncultured Enterobacteriaceae bacterium
TCGTCCTCCCTCGAGCAGCGTCTTCCCGAGGGCTGGACGGCGCAGCTCCGGTAGATGTCAGCCCGGAGGCATCGGGGCCGGCTCGAGACTGGCCGGCAGAGGACTACGTCGCGTCGGGCTCGGCGGCGTCGCGCAGTCGTGCGAGCGCTGGAAGGTCCAGCACCTCTTCGAGCGCCGCGGCGAAGCGAACCAGGTTGGCCCGGAGCGTCGCGAGCTGCTCGCGAAAGGCGCCGTGCTCGCTCCACGCCTGCTCGTGGTCCCACTTCGAGACGTTGGGCGGCCGTGTGGCCTCGTGACGCTCGAGTCGGGGATGCCAGTAGGCCACGAACGGCCGCAAGACGACGTTGAGCACCACCGCGATCGAGGTGCCGATCGGCATGCTGTCGTCCGCAGCGCGGGCCGCGGACTGGGGCCCCGCGCGAACGAGGGCGGCTCTCAGCTTGCCGAACAACGTGTACAGCGAGTCGAGCGCCTCTCTGTCGAAACCTTGATCGTCCGGCATGGGCACGATCGAGATCCGGGTGACGAGCTCGACATAGGCCTCCCACGCGAGGGCGGTGGCGTTGTCGTCGAGGCGCTTGACCAACTTCAGCCGCACGGCGACCCGCTTCAGCTGGCCGTCGACCTGGCTCTCGAACCACGAGCCGACGGTGCGCTGAAACGCCTGAAGGGCCGCGTTGGTGATCCACGGCCAGGTCATCGAGAGGATTGCGGTCACGGGTTCCACGAGGTCAGCCCGTAATCGGCGATCTTCGACCCGGCACCTGAAAGGTGCGGTCAGATGGCGGTGGTGACCCCAATCGTCAGGCCACCAGCCAGACCCGGCCGCGTATCCGCGTCGAAACGCACCCTCCCCGTCGCCTCGAGGGTCAGCGCTGCGTCGTCGTCGACGTACCACTCGAGGCCGAACGCGCCGACGGCGAGGCCGAAGCTCTGGGTCCGGGGCTGAAGGACCAAGCCCTCGTCGGTGACACGCACCTCGGGAATCTCGGCGATCTGGAGGCCGGCCTGGAGCGAGGGCACGAGCTGGAGCTCCCGCGGTCCGAACCGTAGGCCCCCGCCGGCCAGGAGGTCGTGGGTGGTCGAGCCACTGGTGACGCTGGCGAGGCCCCCTACGTTCCTCTGCTCGTACCGCGCGGTCGTCGCGTCGTAGCTGATGCGGAGGAAAGGGGCCGAGATGCGACGCTGTCGCCACTCGACGGAGGTTCTGAACGTCGTTCCCACCCCGACGTCGGGGTCCTCGGACCAGATCAGGCCCGTCTCGAAGGCAGGCATGAAGATCCGCTCTCGGTCCTCTGGCTCGTCGACCGACTCTTGGACCGGCTCCTCGGCGAGCGCCACGCAAAGCATCCACGACACGAGCATGCTTCACTCCTCCATCGACGAGACCATCATCGGCTCGGTAACGTGACCATCGGTCGCGTTCTTGAACGTGACTATGCGTCGCGTTCAGGGTAGTGTCAAGTCATGGCCTCGAGAACCGAACTCGAGCCGCGTCGCCGTCCGGAGCAGGCTCGAAGCCGCGCTCGTGTCCAGGCCATCCTGGATGCGGCGCGGGGGTTGCTCGCCGAACGCGGAGTCGACCGCATGTCCATGACCGACATCGCGGCGGTCTCGGGCATGTCCAAGGCGGCCGTGTACCGGTACTTCCCTACGAAACAAGCCGTGATTCGCGAGCTGGCCACGCGGGAGCTCGACGAGGATCGACGTCTGGTGGAGCAGCTGCTCGGCGCCGGGGTCTCGGACCCCGAGCCCGTGCTCGCCACCGCGCTGCGTGCCTACTGCGAGGAGATGGTCGCCGACCCGTTCATCGTCCAGCTCTCGGCAGCCGTCAGGGCCGACGTGGAGCTGGCGCGTCTCGACCAAGGAGAGAACCAGCGCTTCGCCGAGCGCATCGCGCGGGCGCTCGAGCCCGACGCCTCGCGGGAGGTCCTGGCCGCACTGGAGCTTCGGCTACGGCTGGTGTTCGGGCTTCTCGACGGGTTGATCCAGGTTGCCTCTGCGGTCGAGCCCGAGCAGGTCGGGGAGCTGATCGACAGCTTCGTCGAGATGTCGGTGCGCACGATCTTCGAGCCGTGCCGATAAGCCCTCGGTCTACGGTCCCGCTCGCCGTCGCGCTCCGCGCGGTTCGCTCGGTCGTGTGGGCTCGCTTCTCGCGTCAGGGCTCTCCTGGCTGCACGACCACCGGCAGACGGCCATCCGCCACCTGAACCTCGAGGGCGGTGCCCGGCGGGGCGTCGTCGACCGAGCGCACCACCCCGCGGGGCCCGTGGGCAATCGCGTAGCCCCGCGAGAGCACCGCGGTGGGCGACAGCGCCACCAGACGATCTCGAAGCGCTTGCAGCCCATCCCGGGCCCGACCCAGTCGTCGGCCCACCGCTCGGTCCAGCCGCTCGACCAGCTCCCCGTGCCGCTTTCGTCCCGTCTCGACCGTCCGAGCCGGGTGCTTGAGGCGTCTTCGTAGTTCGTCGAGCCGGTGACGGTGTCGACCAACCAGGCGCTCCCAACGCGCCGCGAGCCCGAGCGACGCCTCGTCGATCCGCTGCGCGAACTGCTCCCGGTCTGGCAACACGAGCTCCGCCGCCGCAGAGGGGGTCGAGGCGACGGCGTCGGCGACCAGGTCCGACATGGTCTCGTCGATCTCGTGGCCGACGGCGCTCACCACCGGAATCGGGCTCGTGGCCACGAAACGGGCCAGCTGCTCGTCTTGGAAGGGCAGGAGGTCGTCTTTGGAGCCGCCCCCGCGGGTCACCACGATCACCTCGGCCCGGCCGTCCTCGATGAGGGTCTCCAGGGCCAGGACCACGCTCGCCGCCGCTTCGGGACCTTGCACCTTGCATCCGGCGAGCAAGATGCGCGTGGCCGGCCACCGCTTGGCCGAGACGGCGAGGAAGTCCTGGAGCGCCGCCCCCGTGGGCGAGGTCGCGAGACCCACGATGGTCGGGAAGCGGGGGAGCGGCCGCTTCCGACGCGGATCGGTGAGCCCCTCCCGCTCGAGGCGGGCCCGGATGGCCTGCAGCCGCCTCTCGTGCTCGCCAGCGCCCGCCGGCTCGACCGTGTGCGCGTACAGCTGATAGCGACCTTGGCTCGGATAGATCCCGAGCCGACCGCGGGCCACGATGCGATCGCCGACCTTGGGGCGTCGGGTGAGCCGGGCCCAGTCGGATCGCCACACCACGCACGGCAGCACGGCTTCGCGGTCGCGAAGGGTGAGGTAGGCGTGGCCGGACATCGGCGTCGAGATCTGCGAGAGCTCCCCCTCCACGGCGATGCGGGGAAAGGCCCGAGCGGTGAGGCGGTCGAGCTGCACCGTCAGGGCGGTGACGGTGAGCGGCTTCACTCGCGCCACAGCAGCCTCTGCATCGCGGCCCGCTCGCTTATCAGGACGGCACGGGCCTGCGCGAGCACCTTGGGCTGCTCGGCCACGAGGTTCGTCACCTCGCTCGGGTCGTCGGGCAGGTAGTACAGCGTCTCCCGGCCCTCGCGGTCGATCCAGTACTTGACACCATTGTTTCGCAGCCCGAGGAGCCATCGTCCCTCGGCGTCCCGCCCCACGAGGGTACACGACATCGAGGCCTCGCGGTCACCCTCGCCGTACGCCAGCAGCGAGATTCCCTCGCTCGTGTCGATGGGCGGCAGCCCGAGGTACGCGCTCACGCTGTTGATCACGTCGAGCGTCCGGACCTGCGCCGAGACCTGGTGCACGCCATAGTCCTCGCCCGGCGCCAGCAGCCCGATGGGAACGTGGACCACGCCTTCTCCGAGCCCGCGGTCCGGAGGGGAGCCCTCCGCGGTGCCGTGGGTTCCCGCCACGATGACCAGAGCGTCGTCGCCGTAGCCCTCCTGGGCCAGGATCTCGAGGAGGCGCTGCAGTGCGGCGTCGACTTCGCCGACCGCCGTTGCCGGGTCACGACCATCGTGGGCGGCCCGCGAGGGGTCCCCGAGGTGGATCCAGGCGACGAAGGGCTTGGCGTCACGCCGTCCGAGCCAGCTCGCGAAGGCGTCGACCGTCGCCCCGGCGTCGCGGTGGCCCGTGGCCGTGCCGAGCCAGCCGCGAAGCCGACCGAGCACGTCGATCTGCCCGAGCCACGCCGCGGGGGTGAACGCGTCATCGAGCACGTCGAGGTCTTCACCGAGCCCCGAGGCGGCTCCCACCGCGACGCTGCTCACGAAGCCGGCGGTCTGCCAGCCATCCTCGCCGACCACCCGGAACAGGGTCGGGTACCGCGGCGACAGGATGCGTTCTTCGGTGACCACCTGGTGCCGTAGCGGATGGAGTCCGGTGATCACCGTCGCGTTGGCGGCCCGCGACCCCGGGGTGGGGGTGACCGCGTTGTCGAAGACGATGCCGCCTGGTCGACCGGCGAGCCCCGTGAGCGTGGGGACCGCGTCGACGAGGTCCGCGGAGAGGCCGTCGACGGTCACCACGACGGCGCTGTGGTCATCGTCGAAAGCCTCGCGGCCCCCCGTGCCCCGGGTCGAGAAGCCCATCGTCGCGACGATGACGAGGACCAGGCTGCCCACGGCTGCGCCCAGCGGGAAGCCCCAGGGCTGGTGGCTGCGCTCGACCCAGCGAAACCAGAAGCGCGCGTTGTAGTAGCCGAGGCCGGCGAACCCGAGCGGCATGGCCGCGAGCGCGAGCGCACCGACGACCGGGTCGCCGCGCTCGATTCGCGTCGCTGCCTCGAACCAGAGAAACCAGCCCACGAGAGCAAACACGGTCACCCCCACCTGCCAGGACCAGCCGGGCACCGGGTCTGCGTTCGGATCGCGGGCCGAGGGGCGGGCGAACCACACCCCGCCGACGAGCGCCGACACCAGCGAGGCGAAGCCGGCCATCACCATGACGTCGACGACTCCGAGCAAGAAGAACCCGCCCAGCGAGAGCGGGAGCTTCGACGAGGCGGCGAGCGCCACGGACTCGAGGCCGCCGGCGATGGCGCCGAGGCTGGTCGCCTGGACGATGCCGAAGGCGAGCGGCATCGTGGTCGTGAAGGGTGCGCGTTCGTGCGTGTCCATCGTCTCCCCGTGCGTCCCGACTTACCCTTCCCCAAGCGGCGTTACAGGTCCGCCACGTGGAGGGCCCCCATGGACCGGGCAGAGGAGGTCGCGCGCAGGCGCACCTTCGCGATCATCAGTCACCCAGACGCCGGCAAGACCACGCTGACCGAGAAGCTCCTGCTGTACGGCGGCGCGGTCCACACCGCGGGCGCGGTCAAGTCGCGGAAGGCCTCCCGGCACGCACTCTCGGACTGGATGGAGATGGAGAAGGAGAAGGGCATCTCCATCACGAGCTCGGTGCTCCAGTTCGACTACGACGAGAAGCGCTTCAACCTGCTCGATACGCCGGGCCACGCCGACTTCTCCGAGGACACCTACCGCGTGCTGTCGGCGGTCGACTCGGCGATCATGCTCATCGACAACGCCAAGGGCGTCGAGCCACGGACCTTGAAGCTCTTCGAGGTCTGTCGGCTGCGCAAGCTCCCCGTCATGACCTTCGTGAACAAGCTGGACCGCCCCGGGCTCGATCCCCTCGAGCTGATGGACCAGGTCGCCGAGAAGCTCGACATCGCGACCGTGGCGCTCAACTGGCCGATCGGCGACGGACGGGACTTCCACGGCGTGTACGATCGGGTCCGTCACAAGGTGGTGCTCTACGAGCGCGCGGCGGCGGGCACCGAGGTGCTACCCGAGCTCGAGTGTGACATCGACGATCCCCGCGTCGTCGAGCGCATCGGAGAGTCGCGGCTCGAGGAGCTCCAGGAGAACCTCGAGCTGGTGGCGGAGGCGGGCGACGAGTTCTCCGTCGAGCGCTTCCTCGCGGGTGAGGTGACGCCGTTCTTCTTCGGCTCGGCCATGACCAACTTCGGCGTCGGCCAGATCCTGCAGGGCCTGTCGGAGCTCGCGCCCGCCCCGGTTCCCCGACCCACCGTCGCAGGGGAGCGCTCGCCGATGGACGATACGTTCTCGGGCTTCATCTTCAAGATCCAGGCGAACATGAATCCCCGACACCGCGACCGCATCGCGTTCATGCGCGTGGTCAGCGGGACGTTCGAGCGCGGCCTCGAGGTCACCATCGCGCGGACTGGCAAGAACATCCGCCTGTCGAAGCCCCACACCTTCATGGCCTCGGAGCGGTCGATCGTAGAGGAAGCCGCGCCGGGCGACATCGTGGGGCTCTACGATCCGGGCGAGCTGCGGCTCGGTGACACCTTGTTCCGGGGTCCCAAGGTCGAGTTTCAGGGGATCCCCCGCTTCGCCCCCGAGCACTTCGCTCGCATCCGGCTCAAGGACCCGACCAAGCGCAAGCACCTGACGAACGGGCTGCGCCAGCTCTCCCAGGAGGGCACGATCCAGCTGTTCTATCGGCCTGGGCTCGGCCAGAGCGACCCCTACCTCGGCGCGGTGGGACTGCTGCAGTTCGAGGTTCTCAAGGTGCGACTCGAGAACGAGTACAACACGAAGGCCGAGCTCGAGGGCGCCCCCTTCGCAGTGGCCCGCTGGGTCGGCGGATCGGCCGAGGGGCTCGCGTGGCTGAAGGACCGACCGGACTACCTCTTGGTAGAGGACCGCTACGGTCAGCCCGTGGTGTTGTCGCAGAGCGAGTGGCCGCTGAACTACGCGCTCTCGGAGGCCCCGGGGCTCGAGCTGCTGGACGTCAGTCCGCTCTGAAGCACGGCGTGTGGGCGACCTGCCGCAGCAGCGCGCTGAGCGCCCGATTCCCACGACGAATGGCGAGCACCACCGGGCAGGAATCGGCCACCTCGCGGGACGGGTCGGCCCCGGCGGCGAGCAGTCGTCGCACGACGTCGACGCTGCTGCGGGTCACCGCGAGGTGCAGGGGCGTGAAGCCCGCCTCGTCCGTCGCCTCGAGCGACGCCCCGTGCGCCAGCAACAGCTCGATGACGTCGAGTCGATCTCCAGCCACCGCCGCGTGGAGCGGCTGCATTCCCGCGAAGCAGCCCGGATGCGCGCTGGTGGCGTCGACATTGGCGCCCGCCCGGAGGAGACACCGCACGACGGAGAGGTGACCGCCAGCACACGCGAGGTGCAGCGGGCGAAACCCATCTTCGTCGAACCCTTCGGTCCCGTGACCCTTCGCCAATCCTCGCTCGACCTCCAGAACGTCACCCCTCTGACAGGCCGCGAAGAAGGCGGGATCGTCGTCACGCTCCCAGCGTCGGGGAGAGACGGCGTCCGAGGGGTCGTAGATGGTGGTCATGGTGCGTCCGGCGAAGGCGGGTGTGTCTCCGCGGTGTCGGGTGGTCGTCGCTGCTCACTGCCATCATCACACGTTCCTGAGTCCCCGTAAAGGACCAGAATCTGTCTTCGGCCCCGTTGTCATCGGGCTCCTTCACGGGGGCTGAAGGATGGAAGGTCGGGTTCGGAGCGGACAGCCGGCCGGCTCGCGACTCCAGGGGTCGAAGCGAGCGATCGGTTGGTTTTTTGCAGGAGATCCCAGCGCTCGTCTGAAAATCACGGATGTCGTTAACGCTCGTTACGCACCTGGCACTCTTCATGACGACTCGCCCGGGTGACGTGCCGATGGACTACCAGACGCTCCTCGATCGCATTCTCGACGCGGTGGACCAGAAGGCCTACTTCACGCCGACTTCACACCGGAAGGCGTCGAAGGGACGGCGCGCACTCCCGAGGCTGACGGAGATGCTCGCCACCCCGGGCTTCGATCCCGACGAGGTGCGGGCCTACGTCCAGGACGAGTTCCAGGCGGGCCACATCAACCGCGTCCTCATGCTCTCGGGGATGCACCTCGTCGCCTGCCACCCCTCGGTGGCCGAGTGGGAGGAGGCGGCCAGGCTCGCCGGCGAGCAGGAGCTCGCTGCGCTGGAGCTCGGTGGTCCCGACCTCGAACAGAATCTGGCCTCGGTCGACCGTCATCGCGGCGTCCTCGCGTTCCTGCGGGGCCACTACGACGTCGCGCTGGACTACTTCGCGCGCGCATTCGAGCGCGAGCGGTCGGCCGAGAACTTCACCAACATCTTGGCCACGATGCTTCGGCTCGGGGAGGAGGACGAAGCTCGCGACCTCCTTCGCGACGTCGAGCAGGCCTTCCCCCTTCCCCTGATTCGGGAAATCCGCGGTAACATCGACAACGACCCTGACCTCGCCCTGCTGCGCAACGGAGACCTTCCATGAGCACCCTGACCATGTTCATCGCCTGGCTGCTGTCCCTGGTTGGCCTCCAAGATTGTTCCGATCCCAACAATTCGCTCGTCTGTCCTCCGCCGGCCGTCACGTCGACGTCGGCCGCCGTGCACCATCAGCAGCCCCCGGGCTTCATCTCGAACGGGCTCTGATCATGGACTGGCAAGAGCTCGAAGACGTAGACGTAAGGAAGCAACTACGCTTCCTGTTGGCCGATCGACGGTCGACAGAGGCGCGGGAGCTGTTCACCCTGCTGTCACGATACGCGGCCAAGCGGGTCGCCGCGGTCTCGCGGCACTGCGGAGGCGCGTTGTCGGCCTCCGAGCGCGAGGAAGTGGTCTCGGACGTGCTGCTGCAGCTGCTGCAGGGGAGCCTGGCGAGCTTTCGGGGCTCGACCATCCCCGAGCTTCTCGGGTTCGTGCGGACGGTCACCGACCGCACGGCGTGGCGGACCATCCGCAAGCGGGACCGCGAGCGGAACCTGATCGCGACGAATGCCGTGGACCTCCGAGAGGACTGGTCGGTCCGCCTGCCGGCCCCCGACTACCAGACGGAGCCAGTGGCCGACTCGCCGCTGTCGACCGAAGACCAGACCTATCTGCTCAAGCTGCTGAAGGCGGGGTCGAAGGCCGAGCTCGCCCGCCGGGCCGGGGTCTCGCGTGCGGCGGTCACCCAGCGGGTGCAACGCATTCGCAACCGGGTCGCGGATCTCACGGCCGATGCCCAGATGCGGCACGAGGTCTGGCTCAGCCAGGCCGCTCGGCGCGTCGTGAGCGAGGAATCGCGTTAACCACGGGCTCCCCGCGCTCACCAGTCCGGTGGAGGCTCGCGTGGACGTCCGGCGAATCCTCAATCGCATTCGCGAAACTGTGCGGCAGAGTCCCTATCTGGTGCCTCTAGGAGCCGCGGTCGGGAACCAGCGCGAGGCGCTGGCACCGGTGGTGGCGGCAATCGCCGACCCCGAGGCGGACCCCGACGAGGTCCGGCGCCGGATTCACCAGCTCCACGCTGCGGGACGCATCGATCGTGTGATGATGCTGTCGGCGCTGGGGGTCCTGGCCGCGAGCCCGCTCGTTCGCGACTACTCGGAGGCGGCTCGCCTGGCGGGCCAGCAGGAGCTCGTGGCCCTCGATGCCGAAGGTGAGCTTCGACCGCGCTACCTCGCCAGTGCGGACCGACACCGCGGCGTGCTCGCCTACCTGCTCGGCTACTACGAGATCGCGCTCGACTGGTTCGCCCAGGCTCTGGAGCGGGACCCCAGCGCCGAGAACCTCGGCAACGTCCTCGCGGCCATGATTCGCCTCGGCCGCATCGACGAGGCGTGGGAGCTGAAGGATCGGGTAGCCGATCACTATCCGCCGCAGGTGGTTCGTCAGCTCGTCGAGCGCATCGCGGCCGACGAGGACCTGGTGCGCATCCGGGACGAGCCCGAGGCCCTGGACTGACCGCGGTCAGCGGGGCAGCAGGAACAGGTTGTCGATCGCCCCGTCGGGCCCGTTGCCGCCGTTGCTGCGCTCGACGTCGCGGGCGAGGAGCTCGGCATCGGGGCCCGTGACCTCCCACCGCAGCTCCACCACCTCGAGCACACCGTTGACCTGCTCGAAGGAAACGCGATCGGGCACGCCAAGCTGATCCACGAAGCAACGCGGACCGATCCCGAGTCCGAGCCCGGTCGGGTCTGACCCCTCGAAGTCGGCGCGCAGCCGGATCCAGATCGCGCGGTCGCTCGGCGCAGGCTCGTCGGAGTCCGCCGCGAACACGGGAAGACGGCCCTCCCCGAAGTCGCACTCGACCTGCTGGCCGAGGGGATCGATCGGGCGACACGAGTCTGGTGGCCCAAACGACGTGACGAAGCTCTCGAACTGGTCGTCCACGCAGCGCCCGTCGGCGCAGCCCGCCGCGATGTCCAGCCGCTCGCCGGGCTCGCGGGCTTCGCAGTCGGGCAGGTTCTCGAGCGCGTCCTCGACCGTGGGGTCGGGATACCGTGGGGGAGGCGGGTAGCAGTGCCCGTCGGGACCCAGCGAGAACCCGGGCCTACAGGGGTCGGGTTCGACCGGGGGGTCCGCATCGCAGCCGAGCCAGGCCAGCACGATCCACACCCGGCACCTCCAGGACTCCTCGCCCCGTAACGCAGTGGAACCGCGCATGACCGACCCCTACGACGACGTCGTCTACCCCGGCGCGTGTGTCCCGCTCGCCCACCCGAGCCGGCTGTTCGTGGCGGCCCACCTCCACGGCACCCGCCCCGCCCCCGTCGCCACCGCGCGGGTGCTCGAGATCGGGTGCGGCACCGCCGACCACCTCCTCCCCATCGCGGCCCGGCTGCCCGACGCCCGATGTGTGGGCCTCGATCGAGCGACGCGAGCGATCGCCATCGCCCGCCGGCGCGCCGACGCCCTCGCGACCCAGATCGAGCTCGTCGAGGTCGACATCGTCGATGCCGATGCTGCCCTGTCGGCTCCCGACCTTCCCGAGGCCTACGACTACATCGTGGCCCACGGGGTGTACTCGTGGATCGCGGAGCCCCTGCAGGAGCAGCTGTGGGCCATCGTCGCGCGCTGGCTCGCGCCGGAAGGCGTCGCCTACGTGAGCTACAACGCGCTTCCGGGCTGGCACCTTCGGGGCATGGTCGGGCAGATGATGCGGTTTCACGCCGACCCCGACGCCTCCCCGGAGGCAAGGGTCGGTCAGGCTCGCGCGCTCGTCGACTGGCTGGCCGAGGTCGTGCCGGAGTCGGACCCCTACGGGGCGTGGCTCCGCAAGGAGGCGGACCTCCTCGACCAACAACCCGACGGCTGGCTGTTCCACGATCTGCTCGCGCCCGAGAATCGGCCAGCCCTGTTGACGACCGTGGTCGAACGGGCCCGCCTGCACGGCCTCGCCTACCTCTCCGACGCTGACCTGCCAGCGATGGCCACGGCCCGGCTCCCTCCCGCGGTGCGGGACACGCTGGCCCGACTTGGTGACGATCCCGTCACTGTCGAACAGTACCTCGACTTCGTGCTCTGCCGGAGCTTCCGACGCAGCCTGTTCGTTCGAGACGCCGCGGGGTGCGCACCGCGGATGGACTGGAGCCGCGTCTCGTCCCTGCACGTCCGCGGACTCGTCGAGGCGGAGGGACTGGTCGGCCCTGACGGCACGGAGGCCTTCCGCAACCGTGCGGGTGAGGGACTCCGCACCGGCCAGCCCGTGCTCCGGGCGGCTCTGCACAACTTGATTGACGAGGGGCCGGCCACCGTCCCCTTCGCACAGCTCCTCGAGCGGGTCCGCGACGAGGCAGGCGACGATCCGGATCTCTCGCGTACGCTCGCCCGCCACCTCCTCGTGGCGTTCCAGCACGAGCTGGTGGAGCTCACGGGACACCCGGTCGCCGCGACCGCCCAGGTCTCGCTTCGCCCCGAGGCCGACGGGGTCGTGCGGGGGGTGCACGGCGACAAGGTCGCGAACGTGCACCACCGTCCCGTCCCCGTCGACGAGCTCGATCGGGTGCTCCTGCAGCGCCTCGACGGGACGCGGCTCGTGCCGGACCTCGTTCGCGAGAGCTACGCCGAGTTCGTCGAGGGTCGGGCGGAGCTACCCGAGGACGGTCCCCCGAGCGACGACATTGGCGAGATCGCAGCGTGGCTCGAGGTGCAGGTGCCCGAGCGGGTCGCCCACTACGCCCGCGCTGGGCTCCTCGTCCGCTGACGTTCGCGACCACGCAGGGTTCACGTCCGGTGCGATTCTTCGGTCGGCGCTTCCGAGGGGAACGAGGGCGTGCCGTACTCGACGAGCCCGATGCGCGTCAGGAAGCGGCCGGGACCTTCTGTCGTGCCGCTGACCCGCAAGGTCGTGGCCGGCTCCCACGTCCCGTACGCGCCCGCGTGCCAGCCAGGTCCGGGCCGCGGCCCCTCCCGGACGAGCTCGAGCGTGAAGCCTCGCGGGGGGGTCACGGTGAGGCGATCGCGCTCCCCGTCCGAGACGATCACCTCTGCGCCCTCGAGCCTGGCGCGCAGCCGCGGGTGGAACGGCCAGGTCCAGGTGAGCTCGGCGGCGCCCTCGCCGCGGACCTGGTCGTCGACGAGCGCCGTGCCGCCGACGAACCGCACCTCCCGGACGAGGGCGAGTCCCTGCTCCGCGTAGCCGTCGTGTCGCGCGCGCACCCGACCGGCATCGAGGTCGACCTGCTCGAGCGCCACCCGAGCCCGACGGCGCCACAGGAAGGGGTGGTCGTGGGGGCGGCTCGGTGTGCGCCCGTGGGCAGTCAGGGTCGCGTGGGCGAGCGCGCTGCGGTGGAACGCGCGCGCCGCGGGGTCGTGGTAGGAGCCGGTGCCCCGGCCGACAATGGCGGGTCCGTCGTCGAGGTGCAGCCAGATCGCGAGCGCGTCGTCGTGCCCGTGCCCGCCGAGCTGGGGCTCGCCGATGGGGCCGTGGTCGAAGGCGAGCACCGCGTCGGCGCTCCGGAGCACGGTGAGGCCCGCGCGCGGGAAGGTCTGGTGGCCGGTCGGTTGGGGAGCGTCGCCCAGGATCGAGCGGAGGCGGTCGGCGACCCGGGCTGCATACGGCTCACCGGCGTCGGGGGCGTCGGGCCATGCGCGTCCGCCGTCGTCGTCGCCGAACCCGACGGTCGCACCCGTGGGGTCCTGCAGGGCTCGGAGGGCCCGGAGTCCGCGCCCGAGGGGCCCCGCGAGGTTGGGGACCCCGCAGTGCCAGGCGCACCAGCCGAGGTCGAGCACGAAGCACAGGTAGTGGCTGCTCTGCTCGACCCCGAGGCCATCGGCGTGCAGCTGCTCGTTCAGCACCTCGCCGAGCGCGGCTGCCTCGTCGGACCAGTCCGGTGCGTCGCGACACCGGGGCAGGACCGTGGCGGCGACCGCGAGTCCGCACAGCTCGCCCACGCGGTGGTTTCGCGCCGACGAGCCGACCGACGGGTGACGCGCCACCCAGGCCGCGTGGGTCGCGATGGCGCTCGCGAGGTCCCCCGAGGGATGGTGGTGCGCGATCACCGCCAGGGAGACGAGTCGCAGCGCGACCTCGAGCGAGCTCGCCCAGTGCAGGCCTCGGCCCGGGGGATGGTGGGCGAGGAAGGACAGGGCCTCGTCGGCGGCCCAGGGCGCTCCCCGGCTGGCCCACCACGCGAGGTCCTGGAGTCGGGCCGCCTCCCAGCGGATCCGCGGATCGAAGTCGAGACCGAGTACGTCGACATCGTGCGCAGAAGCGGCGCGGGGGCCCTCGCAGTCGGGGCGTACCGGACTCTGACGCAGGGCGGAGAGGGGGCAGGGGCCGGGCGGAACCGAGGCGGGGCTCGATGACGCGAAGGGGATGGGCAGAGGGGCGAGAGGGCCGGGCCGGGGAGGCCGGGGGAGCCTCACCCGGTCGACGAGCCGTCGCGCGAGCCCCGCCGCCCGGGCCGGCCACTCCTCGGGTCGCGTGCGGGCGATGCGGGCGAGGGTGAGGTCGAGCCTCACGGCGGCACCCGCTGGCCGACGAGGGCGGCCAACGCGAAGCGTGCCGAGTCGACGATCGCGCGTCGGAATCGCCGGCGGGGCTGTCGGACGAACCGTGCGGCCCACTCGAGGCCGTGACGACGGGTCCACGCCGGCGCACGGGGGATGGCCCCGGCCCAGACGTCGAACGCGCCGCCGACCCCGAGCACGAGGGTGCCGGGCCAGCGATCGGCGTGCCGGGCGACGAAGTGCTCGGCGCGCGGGCTCCCCATCGCGACGAGGAGCAGATCCGGACGGGCGTGGACGACCGCCTCGGCGCGCTCGACGTCGTCACCGGTGTACCCGTCCCGGGCCAGCACCGTGTCGACGCCACGGCGGCGAAGCGCCGCGGCCACGGCCGCCACCACCTCGGGACGGCCCCCCAGCAACCCGACGCGCCAGCCGGCGTCGAGCGCGCGGTCGAGGAGTCCCTCGGCGAGCTCGATGCCGGGGACGCGTTCGGGGAGGGGGGTGCCGAGCCAGCGCGCCAGCCACACGATCGCGATGCCGTCGGCCCCCACGGATCCTGCGTCCCGGACCTCGGCCCGAAGCACCGGGTCGGTGCGGAGCGCCACCCACTTCGCCGCGTTCAGGGACACGTGGTGATGGGCGCGATCGCCCTGGCCCACCGCGCCGGCGAGCCGATCGACCCACGACGCGGTGGTCGCTCGACCCACCGCCACGCCTCGCACGTCCACTGTCTGCACGAAGGCGCAATCACCCAGTTCACGGTTTCCTTCCACCTCACCGCTGGACCAGTGAAGTTTGGGGAGGGGGACTTGCCGTGCGAGAGGATCCGTCGGCGATTCGAGGAGCGTGGACCCCCCTCGTGCTGGCCGCGAGGGTCGTCCTGGACGTGACCTGGTGGATCGCCACCCCGATTCTCTCCTTCGGACAGCTCGCCACGGGCGGGCTGCTCGCCCTGCTCGTGGCTCGCGTGGCGACGGCGCGCAGCGTTCCACGCGATCCGATGGTGATCCTGGGTGTCCTGTGGGTCGCCGGTCTCGGGCTCGCCGCACTGCGCGCGCCGGGACTGCCCGTCACCTGGGTCTGGGTGGCGCACTACGCCGGACCGATCGTCGTGGCGGCGGCGGTCGCGGCGGAGCGCCCGTCTCCTGCCGACCTCGTGCGACCCGCGCTCGTCGCCTTGCTCGGCGTCGTGGGGCTCGGGGTGCTGCTCGGGGACGGGTGGATCGTGCTCCACGACTGGCCTCGCTTCGTCGGTGCTCACGGCAACGTGCACACGCCGGCCGCGATGCTCGCCGTCGGGGCACCCGTCGCGGTCACCTTCGCGGCGACCGCTCGCACGCCTGGTGACCGCTGGCTCGGGCTCGTCGCGGCCGCCGTCGCCACGCTCGCCCTCGCGGCGACGTTCGTGCGGACCGCCTGGGTGTGGGCGCTCGTGGCGGGTCTCGTCGCTCTCGTCGTGCAGCGCAGGCTTCGCGAGGCGGGAGGCCTGCTGTTGACCGGGGGCGGGCTCGCCGCGCTGAGCGGCCGGCTCGGCACCCTGCTCGACGCTGCCCGCGGCCGGGCGCCTCCTGGAGGGTGGTCCAAGCTCGGATCGTCCCGCGTCGAGATCTGGACGCACACCCTGGAGCACTGGCTCGACGGGAGCCCGGTCAGCTGGCTCGTCGGGGACGGACCCGGGTCCCACCTCGGCGTTCACCGCCACTTCGAGCCCCACAGCGAGGTGCTCGCGCTGCTGGTGCAGCTGGGACTCGTCGGGCTGCTCGGGGCCGGGCTGCTGTATGTCGCGGTGGGGCGCGAGCTGTGGCGATCTGCGCGCCGCGACCCCTGGGGTGCGGTCGCGTTGGGGATCTGGGCCGGGGTGATGATCACCGCGCCCCTGTCGAACGACTTCGTCAGTCGGACGACGGCGGCGTGGTGGTCGTGGGCGCTGTGGGCGGCAGCGCGGACAGCCAGCCCACGGACCGAGCTCCCTCGGCGACGAGCGGAGTGAGCACCACCAGGAGAGCGACCCGGGCAGGCACGAACACCTTGGCCGAGACCCAGGCGAGGCCGAGCGTCGCGGCCTTGCCGCCGCTGCCCCCGATGTCGAACCCCTGCTGAAGCAAGATGTAGACGATCACGACGTTGGCGAGGGAGATCAGCAGGTACAGACCGACCGCGAGGGGGCCGTATTCCTCGACGATCCGGTTTCGACGAGCCTCGTTGCGCGACCACCACCCCTTGACGCGTTCGACCATCACAGCCCTCCGAGCCGCAGGAGGCCCAGGACCAGGGCCACTGCGAGCGGGATGGTCAGGTTATCGTCCAGCCGCCGGGTGGCCACCTCTGCGACGGCGCCGGCGAGTCCCCCGAGGAGCGCACGCAGCACCAGCGTGTCCCACGGGGCGGGGTGGAGCCAGGCCGTGACCCCCAGCGCGGCGAGCCCGCCGACGACGACGAACGCCAGCGAACCCTCGAGGGTTCGGTTCGGCCCGAGGGGGACCCGACCGAGATTCCGCCCCACGATGGCCGCGGCAGGGTCTCCGAAGCCGAGCACCGCGAGGGCGGTCACCCCGATATCGACCGGCACGCCGACCGCGAGGACGAACAGGGCCGTCGTGTACCAGGTGGCCGAGTTGATCTCCGTGGTCTCGTGGGGGTGGGCGACTCTGGCGAAGATCCGCATGAGTCGCTGGTTGACCCCGGGGATCCACCGCCGCCCGGCCTCCATTCCCCACGCGAGCGCCATGCCCGCCAGCGCGGCCCCGATCCTCGCGGCGGGAGTGGTGAGCACGAAGGTGACGAGCGCGATGACGACGAGGGCATTGCCAACGTGGAACACGTTCCGGAGCAGGTTCCCGGGCCGAGCTCGCTCGACCTCGGCCTTCGGGTCGGCAAGCCGCGCCGTGGCCCGCGGCAGGGTGAAGCCCTCTTCGCGCAGGGTGTGAAGCCAGCGCGCCAGCGCCGGCTGGAGGCGGGCGGCGAACTCCTGCCACCGGCGCATCGCCTCCCAGGTCGGAGATCCCTCGTTCGGCGCGTATCGCTGGGCGACCTCGCGGAGCTCCGCGAGGTGATGGCGCAGGCGGGTATCGGACGCCTCCAGCAGGTCGCTCGTGGCGGCCTGGAGACGCTTCAAGCGGGGGTAGAGGGCGCGAGCGTCGTCGGGCAGCCGCACCCGCTCGATGTCGGTGAGGAGGCCGTGCATCTCGACGGCCAGCTCACGGGGTCCCAGGGCCGTGGTGGTCATGCAGTCGCCATAACGATGGCGGTCAGGCCGTCGTGGTCACCAAAGAGCGAAATCGCTCGATGACGCGGTCCTGGTCGGCGTCGGTGAGACTCGAGCCCGAGGGCAGACAGAGGCCCCGCGCGAATCGGTCGTCCGCCACCGCCCCCCCGTAGGTCCGGGCGCCGGCGTACAGGGGCTGCTGGTGCATGGGCTTCCACACGGGTCGGGACTCGATGTCGTCGGCTGCGAGGTGCTTCCGCACCGCGTCGCGATCGACTCCGAGCTCGGCGGGGTCGATGGTGAGGCAGGTGAGCCAGGCGTTCGAGCAGACCCCCGGGGGGTCGGTCAGCCACTCGAGGCCCGGCAGGTCGCCGAGGCCGGAGCGGTAACGCTCGCGGATGGCGCGCCGCCGAGCCACCTTCTCGGGGAGATGTCGCAGTTGCCCCCGACCCACCGCCGCGAGCAGGTTGGACAGGCGGTAGTTGAAGCCCACCGTCGAGTGCTGGTAGTGCGGGGCGGCATCGCGAGCCTGGCTCGCGAGGAACCGCGTGCGAGCGGCGACCTCGGGGTCCCGTGTCACCAGGGCCCCCCCGCCCGACGTGGTGATGATCTTGTTGCCGTTGAACGAGAAGATCGCGAGGTCGCCGAACGTACCCGCCGCGCGCCCAGCGCGGGTCGAGCCGAGCGCCTCGGCCGCATCCGAGACGAGGGGGACCCCGTGCTCGGAGCAGACGGCTTCGAGGGCCGCGTAGTCGCACACCTGCCCGTAGAGGTCTACGGCGACCACGGCGCGGGCGGGCGTGCCCCGCTGTCGCTCCGCCACGAGGGCCTCGGAGAGGAGCCCGGGATCGATCGTCCACGAGGCGGGCTCGGCGTCGACGAGGACCGGCTCGGCCCCCAGGTACCGGATCGGGTTCACGGTGGCGACGAAGGTGAGGGTCGAGGTGAGGACCACGTCGCCCGGGCCGATGCCGAGCTGAACGAGAGCGAGGTGTAACGCCGCCGTGCCCGACGACAGGGCTGCCACGCACACGTCGCCACCGAGCGCCTCCGCGAGGTCTTGCTCGAATCCATCGACGTGCGGTCCGAGGGGAGCGATCCAGTTCGATTCGAACGCATCGAGGAGCAAAGTCCGCTCGTCAGGCCCCACGTGAGGGGGGGAGAGGTAGATCCGAGACATCGTCTGCCCAGGTGAGGGGTCGGTGGTAAGGTACCTGCACGGAGGTGCCCATGGGGTCAACGCGAGCGCGGGTCCCGAGTCCAGACGACGATTCGGTTCCCCTTCGCGTCGGACTCCGGCAGTGGGTTCTGGGGCTCGAACGCACCGAGCTCATCGTGGTCCACGGCTGGATTCAGCGTCAGCTCGCGGAGGTCGCCCGTCGGCCGGGCCTGCCGTTCGTGCGGGTCCCCGACGATGATGACGCACTCGACTTCACCGGTGAGACCTTCTTGACCATGGCGAGCCGGGTGCGGCTGCACATCTGCCGCCTGCCGAAGAACCACCTCATCGTGCTCGAGAAGTGGCTCACGACCCGCATGCGGGAGCATGGCGGCGGCTGACGCCCCGGCGGCGGTCGTCGGGCTCGGTCACGTGGGCCTCCCCTTGGCGGTGTGGTGGGCGGAACGGTCGGGCCCACCGGTCGTCGGATTCGACAGGGAGCCTCGGGTCATCGCGGACCTGAAGGGCGGCTACCGCGGTCCCGAGCCGGGTCTCGCCGAGCGGCTCGCCGCGGTTCTGGCTTCGGGGCGGCTGCGCTTGACCGCCGAGCCGCCTTCCGGGCCTCGGGTGGTCGCGCTGTGTGTGCCCACTCCAATCACGGACACTCGGACCGCCGACCTGAGCGCGCTCGAAGAGGCTGTCGCGGCCATGTCCCCCCGAGTGGCGCCGGGGACGCTGTGGCTCGTGTCGTCGACGGTGCCCGTGGGGACCACCGGGGCCCTGGCGAGCCAGCTGCGACGCGTCGATCCGACGTGTCGGGTCGCGATGTGCCCCGAGCGGGTGTGGCCCGGCCGCGTGATGCACGAGATCGTGCACGTGTCCCGCGTGGTCGGCGGCGTGGACCCGGCGTCGACGGAGGCGGCCCGTGCGTGGTTCGCCGAGCGCAGCGAGGGGCGGGTCGCGGCCACCACCGCGCCCCTCGCCGAGCTCACGAAGCTCGTCGAGAATGCGTCGCGCGACGCCGAGCTCGCGGTGAGCCACGCGGCGGCCGAGCTCGCTCGTGACCACGGGCTCGACCCCTACGCGCTTCAGCAGCTCGTCAACGCCCACCCGCGCGCCCGGATGTGGACCCCGGGGGTCGGGGTCGGCGGACACTGTCTGCCCGTGGACCCCTGGTTCCTCGTGCGGCCGGGATCGGCAGCGGGCGAGCTGTTCGCCGCGGTGCGAAGCTACGCGGACGGCATCCCGGCGCGCTGGGTCGATCGGATCCTCGCGCTGCGTCCTCCCCCGGCCCGGGTCGCGGTGCTGGGGATCGCGTACAAGCCCGACAGCGCCGATGTCCGGAACGCTCCTGCCCTCGCGCTCGCTCGCGGCCTCGCCCAACACTACGAGGTCGTCGTCGTGGACCCACGCGCCCCGGTGCCCGGCGATCTCGTGGCTGTCGACATCGACGAGGCGCTGGACGCCGACGTGGTCGTGCTCGCCGTCGCCCACGCGGCATGGCGGGATCGTCGACCCCGAGCCCGGGCAGGACAGCTCGTGGTGGATGCTTGTGGGGGTTGGCGAGCCCAGACCGGCTCGGTGGTCGAGGGTCGACCGTCCGGGTCCCGCGACGCGGGATACCGATCGTCGTCGGGTCGACGCGCGAAGCCGGCCGTCGCCCCGAAGGAATCGCCGTCTGGAGGCCCCGTGTACACCCGTCTGTTGCTGCTTCGTGCGGTGACGCTCCCTCTGAGGCTCCTGCCCGGTCGTGGTCGCCTCCTGCTCGAGCCGATCCGCCGCGCCTCCCGGCGATGTCCGGGCACCGTCGTCATCAACGACTTCGACGGTGACGTGAAGTTCGAGCTCGAGCTCGGCGCGGACGTGGACAGCGCGGTGTACTGGTACGGGGCGCACGACCCTGCGCTGCTCGCCTGGCTCCGCGCGGCGGTGCGACCCGGCGACACCGTGGTCGACGTGGGGCCCGGGGTCGGCGAGGCCACGCTGCTCGCCGCGAAGCTCGTCGGGGCGTCGGGTCGGGGCGTGGCGGTGGAGATCGACGAGGTCCGAGCGGACCGGCTCCGACGCAACCTCGCGCTCAACGGGTTCGACTACGTCGACGTCCTGAAGACGCCCCTCGGAGAGGTCGAGCTCGCGGGTGACGCGGGGCGCGAGTCGTCGTCGGTCGACGCGCTGCTCGACGAAGGCTGGTTCGGTGAGGTGAACGTGCTGCGGATCGCCCACGAAGAGCCGCTCGCCGTCCTCGAGGGGGCCACCCAGGTGCTGGAGTCGTCGCGCCCCTTCGTGGTGCTCGAGGCGTCGGTGGGCGCCGGTCAGCCAGGCCGCGAAGCCCTCGCCCTGCTCGAGCGCGCAGACTACCGGATCTACACGCTCGACGGAGGGGGGCGATCGTCGGCGGTCACCCTCGCCGGCTTGTCAGGCGAGCATCGCCTGGTCGCCGGCCCCTCGGCCCGACCCATGCCCGGGGTCTGAAGCGCGCGATAAGGGCTCCGCGGCCGGGGCGGAGGGCACCTTGGGCGGTTTTCTCGTCTTGCTGAGCGTGGCGCTGGGGGCAGACCGGATCGTCGGGGGGCCCTTCGCCGACCACGGCGACCTTCCGTCCGCGCTCGCGGCGGCGAACAATGGCGATCGGATCCTGCTGTCCGCGGGCACCTGGGATGCCGACGTGACGATCTCGAACCGCCAGCTCGAGATCCTCGGCATCGAACCAGGGACCGCCATCCTCGAGACCGCAGGCCCGGGGCTCCGGGTCACGGGCAACAGCGCCGACGTCGTCTTTCGCAACGTGGGCTTCGACGGCCGGGGACAACACCCCGGGCTCCTCGTCGAGAGCGGTGCCGACGTGACGCTGTCGTGGGTGCGGCTCGAGCGGGTCGTGCGGCGCGGTTTCTTCGACGACGACGGCGGGGGAGCCATGGTCCGCGGCGGCGCCCGGCTCGTCGTCGAGCACAGCGTGCTCGATCAGGGCCACTCCGACGACGACGGCGGCCTTCTCGCTGCCAAGGGCAACGGGACCGAGCTCGTGGTGAGGTCCAGCACCCTCACGAACGGGTCCGCCAGCGGCAACGGCGGGGCGATCCTCTGCGAGGACGCGAGCGTCTGTGAGATCACGGAGAGCACGTTCGCGACGAACGGCGCCGATCAGCAGGGAGGAGCCATCTGGAACCTCCGGACGGACGCTGTGGTCGTCCAGCGCTCGCTCCTCTGCGACTCGCGGGCCACCACCGGCGGCGCGATCTTCTCGCTCGGCGACCTCACCCTGCGCAACACGCTGCTCGACGGCAACCAGGCCACCGGCGACGGAGGCGCCGTGTACGTCGATGACCCGCTCGGGGGTGGCGCCACCGTGCTGCGGTCCTTCCACAACGTCTATCGCCGAAACACCGCTGACGAAGGCGGCGCGGGCTTTGTCGACGGCAACACCCAGTGGGTGGGCCACGGCGACCTGTGGGTCTCGAACGCGTCGACGACCAGCAACGCGAGCCGCCGGGACGTGCTCCGCGGGGCGGGCGCCTCCACCGCCCTCATCGACTACAACCTCGTGTTCGACACGTCGGGGTCGAGCTTCACCACCTTCCCCGACGATGGCGAGGAGAACTTCGTTCGCAACCTCCTCGAGGGCGTCGACCCGCAGTTCGTCGGCAACACCGCCTGCGACCCCTTCGCGGTCCAGCTGCAGTCGGGCTCGCCGGCGATCGACGTCTACGACGAGGCCATCGACTACTTCGACGACGCCCAGGTCCTCTACCCTCGAGGCGAGCTCGAGGATCCGGATGGGAGCCCGGCCGACCTCGGGGTCTGGGGAGCGGCCACCGCGATGGTCGACGCGGACGGCGACGGCTTCGTCAGCGGGCTGGAGGACTGCGACGACACCGAGGCGGCGGTCCGACCCTCGGCCACCGAGATTCCCGCCAACGGCGTCGACGAGGACTGCGACGGCGGCGATCGGTGCTTCGGGGACGTCGACGGCGACGGCTATGGAGCGCCGGGGGCGTTCCGTTCGAGCGGGGACCTCACCTGCACCGAGCCGGGCGAGGCCGACTCCGGCAACCTCGACGACTGCGACGACAGCAACGAGAGCATCAACCCTGGCGCGACGGACATCTGCAACGGCATCGACGACGACTGCGATGGCGTGGGCGGACCCGCGGACTCGTTCGACGGGGACGGCATCTCGTGGAGCGACGAGGTGGCGCGGGGAGCCGACGACTGCGACCTCGACAGCGACGACGATGGTGTGCCCGACGAGGTCGAGTGGCCTCGAGGGGACACCGACGGCGACTCCCAGTGGGACATCGTAGACGTCGACGACGACGGGGACGGGATCCCCACCTCGGTGGAGGGGGATGGCGAGGCCGAGGAGCATCCCTCCTGCCAGGAGCTCGACATCGAGCCCGACGGAATCCCGAACTACCTCGACGAGGACAGCGACGGCGACAATCGGCCCGACTTCCTCGAGAACGTCGATCTCGACGGTGACGGAGTGCTCGACTCGCTTACCTGCCAGGAGTGCGACGATCCTGGCGACAACGACCTCGACGGACTCTGCAACTCGCTCGAGCGCGACAACGGGATGAACCCCGAGAGCCCTGACTCCGACGGCGACGGCGTGACCGACGACGTCGAGTTCAGCGGGAACCTCGACGCCGACAACGACGGGCTCATCAATCCGCTCGATCCCGACGACGACAACGACGGCATCCCTACCTCGGTCGAGGCGCCCGGGGGCGACTACCAGCGCGACCGTGACCTGGACGGGATCTTCGACTTTCTCGACCCCTACGACTGGGATGGGGGGGCCTTCGATCGCGACTCCGACGGACTCGTCACCGCCGACGAGCAGCTCGTGGGGACGGACCCCGCCGATCCCGACTCGGACGACGACGGCTTCCTCGACGGCGAGGAGGTGGGGGATCCCGTCGACCCCCGCGACACCGATGGCGACGGCACGATCGATGCGCTCGACGACGACGACGATGGCGACGGCATCCCGACCCTCGCGGAGGGGCCCTTCGACACCGACGGCGACGGTCTGCTGGACCCCTACGACCCCGACTCCGACGACGATGGCATCGGAGATGCCGAGGAGGGCGACGGTGATGGGGACTGCGACGGGGTGGTGGATCGGCTCGACCCCACGGACGACGGGGCCTGCGAGCCGCTCCCTCCGCTACCGACCTACGAGCGGACGGCCTGCTCGACGGTGCCGGTGTCCACGGGATGGTGGCTCGTCGGTTGGGGCCTCTTGGCGGTGGGGCGCCGCAGGCACCGCGCTTCTCCGAGGACCAGCACCGGCACGGTGCGGATCAGGATGCCGAGATCGGTCGCGAGGGACGACGCCTCGACGTAGGCGGCGTCGTAGCGCCAGCGCTCGGGCCAGGACAAGTGAATGCCCCCGTGGATCTGCGCGAGCCCGGTGAGCCCGGGCTTGGCGTGGAGGCGCTTCTGCCCGACCTCGTCGAGCTCGTCGAGCATGCGGGGCATGCCCGGTCGCGGCCCCACCACCGACATCTCGCCACGCAGCACGTTCAGGAGCTGGGGCAGCTCGTCGATCTTCGTGCGCCGCAGGAACCGGCCCACCCGGGTGACCTCCGGGTCGTCGAGCGGAACCTCGCGCACGGCTCGGGGCACGTGGGTCATCGTGCGCAGCTTGAAGACCCGAAACGTGCGGCCGTCCCGACCGAGCCGGTCCTGCACGAAGAGCACCGGACCCGACGAGTCGAGCTTGATGGCGGCGGCAGCGACGCCGAGGACGGGAGCGGTCAACACGAGGGCGGCGCTGGCGACGGTCACGTCGAGCACCCGCTTGCCGAAACGCTCGTAGAGGTTCACGGGGTCTCCTTCGAAGGGGCGGCCAGGCCCTCGGCAGGCTCGCGGGCCGGCCGAGGCGCGGAGCTGGCGAACACGAGCAGCAGCACCACCTGGAACGGCACGATGGGGACCCGGTACCTGGAGAGGGTCCCGAGGTTGGCGGCGGTCAGCCCCACCGGGATCCCCAGCAGCACGACGAACGCGAGGCAGAAGGCGAGTCCGGGGTACCGAACGAACGAGCGGCCGATGTGGGTGATCCGATTGCGGACGAACACCCACACGGTCGCCCCGAGGAGCAAGGTGGTCTCGACGCCGTTGGCGAGCATCATCGGGTTTCGGGCCTCGATGATGAACGGACGGAACAGCGCGGTCACGAGGCCCATGGGCGTGTAGAGGAGCTGGCCGGCGAACGTTCGGGTGCGGGGATCTCCGATCACGTAGTTGGAGCCGCCCCGACCCGAGAACGCGGCGGCCTGCATTCGGGCAGCCTCGTCGGCGAGGCCATCGAGCGCGTAGCGAGGAAAGAGCTCGGCGACGAGGAGGATGCCGACCGTGGCTGCGGCGGCCGAGACCAAGAGGGTGACGGGCCGAATCTCGACCCGATCGTTGCGGATCGAGCGCATCCAGTAGTAGGCGACGCCGCCCGCCCCGGCGAACGCCATGAGGATGTAGGGCTTGACCAGCAGAATCACGAGAGCACCGGCCAGCAGCGGAATCCAACCCGACCGGGCGCCCTTGGAGATCCGGACCATGCCGTAGAACGCGGGACCGAGCCCCGCCATGGCCACCGCCTCCTTGATGACCCCGGCCGACCAGAAGACCGCGGAGGGCACGAGCAGGGTGCCGACCACGAGCCAGCGGTGGAAGCGGGCGGGGAAGAGGTGCCGCAGCCCGACGTACAGGGTCAGCTTGCCGAGGAACGCGGCCGTCGCGAACACCATCGAGACCGGTACGATCGACGGGCCGAGGAGGAGGATGCACAGCGAGGTCAGGCCGCACATCGTGGCGGCCGGGCTCCCCGGTGTGGGCACGAAGATCGACAGCGTGTGCGGCTGCTGGACGATGACCTTCAGCACCTCCGGAAACACGGCGGTGAAGTCTTCGCCCATGCCGTTGGCGAGATCCTCGCCATACCTCATGTAGGCGAGCATGTCGCCGATCCCGTAGACCTCGGTCACCAGCCAGACGTGCACCGTCACGCTGCCGAGGTGGGCCAGGTACGCGAGCGCGATCAAGCGGCGCTCGCCTCCGTCGAAGGCCGCGGGGAACACGGTGACCGCGACCCATCCCACGAGGATGACGATCGCCGTCGTCAGGATGTCGACCTCGCTCACCGCGGCTGCCCTCCGGCACGACGTGGTGTGCAATCGGGCAGGCGCCGGCGGAGTTTAGGCTACACCGTCGCGTAGGTCCGTTCGGGGTAGCCGTGGGCTACCATCTCTTCGCCCACGATGTCCCACAGTTTGACCTGGAGCGCCTGGCGTAGGCGTCGGTGCTTGCCCGAGTTGTCCTCGAACGTCGTGGTGGTCCGCACGTGGTGGTCCTCGAGTCCACCGGCGTGGACGTGCCGGTTGAAGTCGAGGACCTCGGGCTCGAAGCGCTCGCCGAGAAAGCCGAACATCGCGCGGAGCGTCGGCTCGGGGTCCCTCACCAGCTGCTCGTAGCGCAGGACGTGGATCCGCTGCGGGTTCGCCTCGACGAACCGGCGGAGCTTGCGGTTGCGATCCACCCAGTAGCGGCCGGCGGCGAGCGTGGCGTCGCCGTCGGGACCGAGGAACGGCTCGAGCTGCCACCACACCTTCTTGCCGCCACGGCCGAGCGAGGTCGCGACGTCCATCCCGTCGCGCACGATCGCCACGTACTGCGCACGAGGTCCCACGAGCTGGTCGAGGCCGTCGAGGTGCGCGAGCACGCCGGGCGACTTGTCGGCCCAGCGGTGCTTGCCCTGGCGGGCTGCGTGACGTCGCATCCAGCGGTCGACCGTCTCCCGGAGATCCTCGGCGGCTTCCTCGCGCGTCATCCCGATCGCGTCCAGACCGTCCTCGGCCCTCGGGTAGTCGAGCATCTGGGCCAGCGACTCGAGAAACAGCGTCTCGGGCGGGCAGCTGATCCGGGAGTGGCTGTTCAGGCAGCGTCGGAGCAGCGACGTGCCCGAGCGATGACAGCCGAGGATCAGGATCGGGGTGCGGTCGAGGCTCGCGTCACGCGTCGCGGAACGTCCAGGGTCCCGCAGCCGAAGCCAGGCGCCACGGGCCGAGACGATCGGTCCGAGTAGCCGCAGCCGCATGGCGGTGTAGGCGCGAGAGAGAAGGTTCATGCTGAATCCTCCAGGCATCGACCGTCACGTGCTCAACAGCGGTCGATGGTGGCCGATGGCTGTCACGACTCTGCCTATCGGTAAGCCCGTCCCTGTCAGGAGGCCCATGTGACCCAGCAGTCCGTGACGTTCGTGGTGGCGGGGCTCTCCTTCGGGGGCGCCGAGGTACAGGTGGTCGAGCTGTGTGCCCGGATCCAGGCGCGCGGCTGGCGGCCGAGCGTCGTCTCCCTGATCCCTCCGACCGCCCTCACCGAGCGTCTCGACGAGATCGGCGTTCCGTGGGTACACCTCGGGGCGCGCAAGGGGCGGTACTCCCCGCGCCTGCTGCCTCGTCTCCACAGGGCGATCCGCCAGTTCCAGCCCACCGTGGTCCACAGCCACACGCTGCCCGCGAACTTCGCGGTGCGGCTGGTCCGCCCCTTCGTCGACGCCCCCGTGGTCGTGACGAGCGCCCACAACATCAACGAGGGGGGCCGGGCGCGCATGCTGTTCTACCGGCTCACCGACGGACTGACCGACCTCACCACGAACTGCAGCGTGTCCGCCGTCGAGCGCTACGTCGCGATCAAGGCCGCGCCTGCGGATCGCATCCGCTACGTTCCCAACGGCATCGACACCCAGCGCTTTCGTGCCGATCCGGTCCGTCGTGCCGAGGTCCGCGCCGAGCTCGGGCTCGATGACCAGTTCACCTGGCTCGCGGTCGGTCGGATGGACGCCGCCAAGGACTGGCCCAACCTCCTCGAGGCGTGCACGCGCACCCTGCGCACCGACGATCGGTTGCTCGTGGTAGGCCAAGGACCGCTCACCGACGAGGTGCAGCGAGACATCGACGCCCGGGGCCTGAGTCCGCGGATTCGCATGCTCGGACTGCGTCCCGACGTACCCGATCTCATGCGGGCCGCGGACGCCTACGTGATGTCCAGCGCGTGGGAGGGGCTGCCCATGGTCTTGCTCGAGGCGGGCGCCTCGTCGTTGCCCACCGTGGCCACCTCGGTGGGCGGCGTCGATCAGCTCGTCATCCCTGGCGAGACCGGCTTCCTCGTGCCGCCGAAGAACGCGGACGCGCTGGGACGCGCCATGCTGGCCCTGCGGAACCTGCCCGACACGGAGCGACGGGCTCTCGGCGAGGGGGCGCGCGCTCACGTCGAGTCCCGCTACGGCAT
The DNA here is from genome assembly GCA_964655065.1 of uncultured Enterobacteriaceae bacterium. Taxonomy (GTDB): domain Bacteria; phylum Myxococcota_A; class UBA796; order UBA796; genus DRPG01. The sequence goes on from CAZZLC010000006.1 coordinate 152,811, forward strand.
CGACGCCGTCGCCGAGCAGTGGCTCGCCATCTACGCGGAGCTGCTCGAGCAGACCGCGGTCGCCGCGTGACGGAACGCGATGATCGGGCCCGGACATCGCGGTCGGCGTTCGTGCCTCCGCTGTGCTCAACCGCGAACCCCGCTGACCGATTGGGGGCGAGACCACGCCCGGCAGCGCGAGCGAGGCAGGAGTGCGCATGAATGAGCAAACCACCGGCGAGACCGGAGGCGGTCCGAGCCTCGGCGACCTGTGGGCGATCGTCCAGATGCAGCGCAACGTGGTCATCGCGAGCGTCGCGTGCGCCGTGCTGGTGGCCATCGCCTACAGCTCGTTCGCCACGCGGTACTACCGATCGACCGCCGTGCTTCACCTGTCGACGATGGCGGGCCAGGAGCTCCGGACGGAGCGGGTGGTCGACTTCGACCAGTACCATCGCTGGAACCGACAGATCTTCGTCCAGACCCAGATCGAGATCATCCGCTCCCGCAGCATGCTCCTGCAGGTGCTCGAGTCCTACGAGGCCCTGGGCACCGGGGACGAGCTGGTCGCCGACGATGCGGGCCTCGTGCAGCTCGGCGCCATGCTCGACGTGACGACCCGCCAGGGTACCGAGCTCATCGACATCTCGATCACCTCGCCCGACCCGCGGACCTCGGCCCGGCTCGCGAACCTGATCGCCGAGACCTACCAGGCGCGGAACCTCGACACGCTGACCGATGCGGCGGTCGAGGCGAAGGTGTGGCTTCAGGAGCAGCTCCGCAACAAGGAGGCCGAGATCGCGCAGGCCAGCGAGGAGCTCCGGTCCTTTCAGCGAGAGAACGACATGGCCGACGTCGAGGAGGAGATCACCTCCCGCTCGGCCACCATGGACAGCCTGAACCTCGCCATCGGACAGACGCGCACCGCCCTCGCCGAGCAGGAGGCCAAGGTCCGCACCTACGAGCGCCTGTTTCGTCGCGGGGAGACCGCCGAGCTCGCCAAGGACATGAACACGCCGCTGATCGTGGCGCTCACCGAGGACTATGCGCGCGCGTCGACCGCGCAGGCCCGGATTGCTGCGAACCTGGGCGTCCGGATGCCCGAGCGGCGGTCGGCCGACGCGGAGCTCGAGCGCATCCGGACCGAGCTCGAGCAGGAGGTCGAGCGTACCCTGGCCGCCGAGCAGGCCAAGCTGCGCAAGCTCGCCGACAAGGACCGCGAGCTCACCTCCAAGACCGAGAACCTGAAGGAGGAGCTCCTCGTGAGCCAGGCTCGCAAGGAGGAGTACCTGAAGAAGCGCCTCGCCCTCGAGCGCGCCAAGGACTTCTTCAAGCGGCTCGGTCAGCGCAAGGACGAGCTCGACCTGCAGTCCAAGACCCAGCTCAACAACGTCCGCATCGTGCAGGGGGCGCTGCCCGACGATCGCCCGGTGAAGCCGAGCATCCTGTTGAACCTCGCCCTCGGATTGGGCGGCGGGCTGGTGCTCGGGCTGTCGCTCGGCCTGCTCCGCGAGTACGTGGACGACACCATCAGCTCGCCTCTCGAGGTGACGACCTTCCTCCGCGCGCCCTACCTCGGCATGGTGCCCAAGATCGAGGCCCCCGACCACGAGCCCGACCTCGCGCTGCACACCCACGACAATCCCCGATCGACGGCCGCAGAAGCGTTGCGGGGGATTCGGACGGTCCTCGAGCTGTCGACCACCGACGGCGCTCCGCTGAAGCGGCTGCTGGTCACGTCCGCGGTGAGCGCCGAGGGCAAGACGTCGACGATCATCCGCCTGGGCATCGCGTTCGCCCACCTCAACCGACGCGTGCTCATGGTGGACGCCGACCTTCGCAAGCCCCGGATCCACCGCCTTTTCGAGACCGATCGGGAGCCAGGTCTCACCTCGATTCTCGACGGCAAGGTCTCCCGTCGGGACGCGGTCCGCGAGACGCCGGTGCCGAACCTGTTCTACCTGTCGTCGGGGCGTAGCGGTGAGCGACCGAACGAGCGACTCGCCTCGCCCGCCTTCACCCAGCTGCTCGACGAACTCCAGGAGGACTTCGACCTGATCCTCCTCGACTCGCCGCCGTCGGTGCTGCTCTCCGATGCCCGGCTGCTCTCCCGCTACGTCGACGGCGTGGTGCTGCTCGTCCGCGAGCACACCACGTCCCGGGTCCTCGTCCGCGAAGCCATTCAGGGCCTCGAACAGGTCGGAGCCAAGGTCTTCGGGGTGATCGTCAATGCGGTCGACTTCGGCACCACCCGCACCTCGTACAAGTACTACTACGGCTATGGTTATCGATACAGCAGGTACTACGAAGAGAACGAGGAGCAGGCGGCGCCATCGTCGACGGAGACGGGTTGACGGTCGGCCGAGCCGGGCGACCATCCTCGGCGCCTGGCTCGCCCTGACCCTCGGCTTCGCGGTCCTGTCGTTCGGTGGGGTCCACGCTGCGAGTCGTGCCGTCCTTCACGGGATGCTCGTGGTGGGAATGGCCCTGGCCCTGTGGCAGCACGATGCGGTGTTCGCCGAGGGCGGAAGGCTACGCGGGCTGTTCGTCGTGGGCGCCGCCGCGCTCGTCGTGGCCGGGCTGGGGCTGCTGCCCGTGCCTGCCTTCGTGCTCGCCGTCGTCCAGCCGGGCACGGCGGCGGCGGCGGCAGGACACGCGCACACGCTGACCTGGTCGGTGCCCGACACCGTCGACGCGCTCGCCATGATCGGGCTCGCCGGCGGGACCGCCATCGTAGCTGGCGTGTGGGCGGCGACCCTGCCGTCCCGGCGAGTCCTCGAGGTGGCGGCGGTGGTGGGGACCGGGCTGGTGGTGTCCACCGCGGTGCTCCACGCGTGCTTCGGGCTCACCAGCCTCTTCGGGGTGGCGGAGACCTGGGTGACGCCTCCGAAGCGGTTCTTTGCCCCGTTCCTGAACAACAACCACACCGCCTCCTGGCTCCTGCTCACGTGGCCGCTGTGGGTCGACCGTCTCCTCGACGCCGAGCGCGAGCGTAGCCACCGTTGGCTCGCGGCAATCGCCTTGGTGGTGTCGGGGGGGCTGCTCGTGGCCACGGGGAGCCGAGGCGCTCTCCTCGCCGCCCTCGCCGTCGCGGCCCTGGTCGCCATGTCCCGCGGACGCCTGCCGCACGGGCTGGGCATCGGGATTGGCGCTGTCGTGGTGGGGTTGCTCGTGGTGGTCGGTCCCATGGCGGCGCCGGGGCGGGCCGGCCTGTGGAGCGCGGCGCTGCGCGCGTGGGTCGACCACCCGATCTTCGGGTCCGGCGCCGGGACCTTCGGCCGCGTGGTCGACGCCTACCGTAGCGACACGGACTTCGCGAGCTGGCACCACGCTCACAGCGAGCCGCTGCAGTGGCTCGTCGAGACTGGTCTGGTGGGGATCGTCGCGGTCGGGCTGGGGGTGGTCTGGACGCTGCGGAGCCGACCTCGGCACGTGGGAAGCTCGCGCTGGCTGATGCTCGGGGTCCTGGGCGTCGGTCTGCACGGTCTGGTCGAGTTCCCGCTGCACGTGCCGGGAATCCTGCTCTGCGCGGCGTCGCTCTACGCGATCGCGCTCATCGGGACGCGATCGACCACCGAGGGTGACCCGGGGCGGATCCGTCGCTGGCTCGCGGCGGCGCTCGTGCTGCAGGTGGGGTTCGGAGCGTGGATGGTCCGGACCGCCCTCGAGGAGCGCGCGGTCCACGCGGTGCTCGCGCGAGGCACGCCGACCGCGGTCCAGGCGGCGAGGCGGCTCGCGTGGGTGGCCCCGTGGCGGGCGGAGATTGCGTTGCATCGGGGCTGGTCGCTCAGCGCGGCGGGGCGGGTGGTCGAGGCGGCCGAGCTCGCGCGGAACCTCGTGAACGAGCATCCCGAGAATCCGGACGTGCTGCGCCACGCCGCGGATCTCCTGGCGCGAGGAGGGGCGCTCGACGAGGCTCGAGCCGCCGTGGAGCGCGCGGTGGCTCGCGACCCGAGCGACTGGCGGCCGTGGCTGGTCCGGGCCGGCGTGGTCGAGCGTCAGGATCCGGAGAGCTCGGTCGACGCGTGGATGCAGGCCATCCGTCGCGGGGCGGACCCCGCGTTCCTGCTGCGGGTCTGGGAGCGGCTTCCCGTGGGGCTCGCTTGGGTCGAGGCCGTGGCCGAGCGTCCGGCGTCGTCGTCCCGGGCCCTGGCGCGCGTGCTGGCCTCTCTCGACCCCGAGGCGGCGATCGTGGCCCACGAGCAGGCACGGATCCGGGACGGCCGCGCCGACGTTCGCCACCTGAGGCTGCTCGTCGAGCTCGATCGGCTCGGCGAGGCGGACCTCTTGCTGCCGGAGGCCCGGGCGGAGCGACCGCACGATCGGCGATTGGTCAGACTCGAGGCCGAGCTCCGCGGTCGCCAGGGCCGCCACGAGGAGGCGGCCGAGCTCTGGCTCGGGCTCGCCGACGAGGAGCCTCGGGCGCACCCACACGCGCTCCGCGCCACGCGACGGGCCCGGGGCGTCGAGGCCGCCCTCGCCCTGGCCGAGGTCCTGCTCCTCGAGCACGGCGTGTCTCGCCTGCATCCAGACGCCCGGCTGGAGCACGCGCGCTTGTTGCTCGAGGCAGGCCGTCCCCAGGCCTGCAAGACTCGGCTCCGTCGCTCGGGGCTCCTCGCCGACGATCGCCACGCCAGCGCAGCTCGAGCCGTGCTGGGACGGTGTCGCGCCGCGTCCGAGACCGATCGGCCGAAGTTTGACGGGATTCGGACGGACGACGGGGATGCAGGCGCGTCGCAGTAGAGGGCGCCATCGCGAGGGTCGGTGGCCTCCACGGCGGGCGTCGACTCGATAGTTCCCTGGCCATCGCCGTGAGGATGCACTGATGACGAAGTCTGCCTGGCTCTCCGTCCCCCTCCTGCTCTGGATGGGCTGCGCTGGTGACGACGACCCAGCCACGACCGGCGAGACCGGCACGCCGGCCCCGGATCCCACTGCCGACACCGGCGACACGGAGGAGCCGACCGACACCGTCCCCACCGACACCGCGCCCCCTCCACCCGACTGCCTCCAGGACAGCGCCGTCGCGTCCGGAAACGTGACGTTCTTCGCCGACGACGTGACCATCGATGCCGACACGCTGGCGGTGACCACGAGCGCACCGGCTCCGTCCGTCGCCCTGCCCGGGTCGGTCGACGACGTCGACTACTACGGGGCGGTGGACCCGAACGCGGCGAGTCCTTGGTGGCAGGGCTGGACCTTTCAGGACCCCTTCTCCGTCGACGGCAGCCTCCCGGGCGGCGGCTACCCGCTCGCGGCCGCGATCATCGCCGGCGAGATCGTGGGGTCCCCGCAGAGCGCCTGCAGCTCGCTCGGCGGCAACTACGCCGATGGCGGAACCGTCGACATCTTCCAGGAGACGTTCCCCGTCTGCATCGTGACCGGGCGGATCACCGAGGACGTCAGCTGGCCGAACAACCACGTCTTCTTCCTCGCCGGACCGGTGATCGTCGGCACGGGGGACCAGCGACTGCGGGGAGGCGAGCCGACCACCTCGGCGACCCTCACCATCCAACCGGGCACCCAGGTCTACGGGGCCTCGGGCGTCGACAACTCGCTGCTCCTCGTGACCCGCGGCTCTCAGCTGGTCGCGGAGGGTACGCCCGACCTTCCGATCGTCTTCTCGGGCGCGCTCGGCAACGACAAGCAGCTCACCGACGGCAACCTCGCCGACCTCACGCAGCGTGGGATCTGGGGCGGGGTCATCCTCGAGGGTCGGGCTCGCGTGAACACCGCCAACAGCGACGCCGAAGACGACTCGTTCTACCTCGGGACCTGGTACGGGGGCACCGACGACGCGGACTCCAGCGGGACGCTTCGGTACGCGATCATCGCGGAGTCCGGCGACCAGATCGGAGGCGGCAACAACCCGCCCCGCACGCCGGGCCTGCTGCTCGAAGGCGTCGGCAAGAGCACCACGATCGACTTCGTGCAGGTGCTCACGGCCGAGGCCGACTGCATCGGGGCGTTCGGGGGGACCACCGACCTTCGTCACGTCGTGTGCAACGGTACCGGCGACGACTCCTTCGACGTCGACGCGGGGTACTCGGGGTCGCTGCAGTACGGCATCGTGCGGCTCGGGGCCGAGAACGGAAACAACGGCATCGAGGCGGACGGCAACGGGGGCAACTTCGACGCGGAGCCCACCACGTCGCCCGTGTTCGCCAACGTGACCGTGCTCGGCAACGTCGGGAACGGGGACGCTGACGGTCAGGGGGCCAGCCGCGGCGTGTTCACCCAGGAGGGCGCACGCATCCGGGTGTATCGCTCGGTGTTCGCCGACGACGATCCGGTGGGCGGCTCCTTCGACGATGGCTGCCTGGACATCGACGACATCGTCCCGAACGAGCTCCAGCTCGCGGACGTCATCTTCGACTGCTCGCCCGACCCGCTGTCCGCGTGCGAGAACGGCGAAGACCCACAGTAGGCCGCGGTCCTCGCCGCGTCGGATGGCGTCAAGTGGGTCGCGGTGCGGCCGATGGTCCAGCGATGACGACCATCGACCCCCGGACGGCAGCCATCGAGGCGCGGCTGAAGGTGCGGGAGGGGCTGCGGGCCCTCTCGGCCGAGCGTTGGGTGGACGCAGCCCAGGCCTTTCTCGCGGCGTTGGAGCTCGCGCCGCGGGACGGGCTCGCGTGGTACGGACAGGCCTTGGCGTTGGAGGCGCTCGGTGAGCGTCGCGCGGCCAAGGAGGCGATGCAGCGCGCGGTCGCCCTCGACGCGACCCTGGCCGCGCGGGAGGTCTCGGCGGAGACCACGCCGTTGCCTTCGCTGCCCACGTCGGGCGGCATGCAGGTGCCCGTGCCCGAGCGCCAGCTCAGGGAGTCGCGTCCCGTCGCGGACGTACAGGCGGCGCTGCGGAGGCTCGAGACGCAGAGCGACTGGGCCTTCGCCATCGTGCGGCCTCGGGAGCCGGTTCGGTTGGTGACGGGGGAGGAGTGGGTGGACCAGGCGCGGCCGTTCGCGCGGTTCTTTGCCGAGCAGCCCCACCCCGTGGTCCCCATCCTGGGCCGAACCGAGCCCGAGACGCTGGCCGCCTGGCTGGGGGCCATCCTGGCCGGTCGCTCGCCGACGCTGCTGTCCTACCCGTCGACCAAGATCCAGGGTGCCTACTTCGCGGAGAAGATCGCGCGCTACCGCGCCCTGTTCGACGGGGCCCCCGTGGTCGGCCACGAGGACGACCGGGGCGCCGTGCCCGATCTCGTCACGTCGCGCGACCTCGAACGCGAGACCGGCCCCGCCCCCTGGCAGGTCTCGGGGAAGGACGACCGACTGTTCGTCCAGTGCAGCTCGGGGACCACCGGACTGCAGAAGGCGGTTGCGGTGACGCGGTCCCAGCTCGAGCATCAGATCGGGGCGTACGCTCGGGCCCTGGAGCTGGACGCGAACACCGACCGCGTCGTGAGCTGGCTGCCGCTCTACCACGACATGGGGCTCGTCGCGACGCTGTGGCTGCCGCTGCTGATGGACCTGCCGGTCGTGTTCCTCGACCCGTTCGAGTGGGCTGCCCGCCCGGCCGCGCTCTACGAGGTCGTCGCGAGCGTGGGCGGGACGCTGGTGTGGCAGCCGAACTTCGCCTATGCGCTCGCGTGTCGCACGCCGGTCGACGTCGATCTCTCCTCGGTCCGCGCCTTCGTGAACTGCGCCGAGCCCATCTCGGCCGAGGTCACCGACCGGTTCCTCGACACCTTCCCCGTGCGCCGCGACCAGCTCGCCCACTGCTACGCGCTGGCCGAGAACGTGTTCGCGGCCACGCAGACCGCGGTGGGTCAGCCGCCTCGCTTCGCGGCCTTCGATCCCGAGGCTCTGGCCCGCGGCGAGGTACGGCGAATGCCTCGCGGAGGCACCCGGCTCGCGAGCTGCGGCCGACCCATCGACGGGGTCGAGATCCGAATCGATGGCGGGCCCGATAAGGTAGGCCATATCTTGCTTCGCGGGCCATCGACGCTCGACCGCTACCTCGGGCGGCCTCCCGAGCGCGACGACGGCTGGACGCCCACCGGGGACCTGGGGTTCGTCGACGAGGGCGAGCTCTACGTGACGGGTCGGATCGCGGACCTCATCGTGAGCCACGGTCGCAATCTGCAGCCCCACGACCTCGAGGAGGCGGTGAACGGGATTGCGGGGGTGCACCCCGGACGCGCGATGGTGGTGGGGGTCCCTGACCCGACTGCGGGCACCGAGCAGGTGTGGGCGATGTTCGAGCCCCGGGCCGGGGTCGGGTACGCCGAAGCGGACCGGGTGGCCCAGGCGGTCTCGGAGGTCCTCCAGGCCCGATTCCTCACTCGAGCCGACGTCGTGGCAGTGCCCCGCGGCTGGCTGCGCAAGACGTCGAGCGGAAAGATCGCGCGACGGGCCAACGCGCGCCGTCGAGCCCAGCAGATCACGCGGCAGGTCCACGTGCTCGGCGACAGCCACGTCCAGGTGTTGTGGCGCGGGTTTCAGCACGATCACTACCAGAGCGTCCACGCACACTGGGTGGGGCAGCTCTGGGCGGACGCCTGGCGCCGCGTGTGGACCCTGGTGGAGCGGGTCGCCCGATCGATCCGTCCCGAAGACGTCCTCGTCGTCTCGGCGGGGGAGGTGGACTGCCGGAGCGTGTTCGGCGTCGCCGACGACCCAGCCGCCCGCATCCGGTCCTCCGTCGCAGGCTACGGAGCCCTGTTCGACGCGATCCGCGAGGTCCGACCCGACGGGGGGCTCGCTTACCTCACGGGGATCCCGACCCGGTCGGAGGATCCCCCGAACGCGCTGCCCGAGTGGCGCAGTCTCGGCTCGCTCGCCGACCGCCTCGCCCACCAGGCCGCCTTCTACGACGCGATGCGGGCCTACTGTGACGCCCACGACATCGCGTTCGGCGACGCCTGCACCCCGTTCGCCCACCCGGACGGCACGGTCCGCGCAGATCTGCTGCACGACGGCGTGCACCTCGACCCGCAACACCGCCGCGAGTGGGTGGGCGCCCTCACCGAAGCGATCGGGCTCGTCGATCTCACGCCGGCCCGCGGCCAGCCGCGTCCGCCCTTCGACGGATCCTGGGTCGACTTCCGGGAGCGCTGTCGGGCCTTCGTGGCGGAGCGCCACGGCGATCGCCCCTTCGACGAGGATCGGCTCGTGTCGGACGGGACGCTCGACTCGGTCGGGATCGTCGAGCTGATCGGGTTCCTCGTCCAGCAGTTCGACCTGTCGATCGACCTCCTGGCGGTGCGGCGCGACGACTTCGACTCGCTGCGCGCGATCTACGACCGCTGGGTCAGCTGACCAGGGTGGCCAGGCTCCGCAGCGCCTCCACGGGCAGCGGGGCGACGCCGTGCAGCGGCTCCCGCAGTGCGACGACCGGGCGCTCGGGCGCGATGGAGTAGCCGAGACGGCCCATCTGCTCGCCGAAGTGCTCGACGATGCGATCGCGGACTGTGGCTCCGAGCGACGCTGCCCTCCCCAAGGCCGTGCGCAGGGCTGGCGCCTGGAGTCGCTCGAGCCAGCTCGTCGAGCGCAGCCTCACGATTCGCTCCAGGGTCCGCTCGCCGAGCTCGACCCCGAGGAAGCAGGCGAGCCGCCGCAGCTCGCTGCGGGGATCCGCGCCGAGATCCTCGAAGCGCAGCAGGATGTGCGGGTGGTCGGCGCGAGCGTCGAGCCACGACGCCGTGTGGTCCGCCCACGACCCCACCCCGCGGCCGGCGGGCCCGACGAGGGTGAGCTGTTCGAGCACGAGCGCGTCGAGCTGGTCGGCGTCGAGGGGCACGCTCGGCCGGAACGCCTCGCTCGGGCGGCTCCGGCTCGTCCGGGCGGCCTCCGCGAGCAGCACGTCGGCAGGATGCCGCACGACGTGCACGAAGCCGTACATCGTGGCGCCGAACCGGTCGATGTGCCGGTCGTACGTCACGGCAGTGGTGAGGAGCTCGCCCACCTCTACGTCAGATGCGGGAACGGAGCCGACGATCTCCTGGACCAGCGTGCGGACCCAGGCGGCTCCGGAGTGGGGGTGAGCGGCCAGCCAGCTGCGAGGACCCATCGACGACTCCGGCGAGGCCTATTTCATCGTTCGCCTCGCGCCCCCGCTTGAGGGGCGAGCGTCGAGTTACGGAGCCCCCAGGAGCCCATCGAGGAGGAGACATGGGCGTTTGGCAGACGCTGCGCGACGCGCTCGGGCTGCAGCGGCCGCTGGAGGTACACGATCCCGACGGACCGCTCGTCCTCTCCGCGAACGCCACCGCGCGCCTCGAGGCGATGGGCGAAGGCGAGGGCATCCACGTCGAGACCGTGGAGGTGCCGGGAGGCCTGTTCGTCCAGGTGACGGAGGGGGAGCTGCAGGGGCCCCCTGCGCCAGGCTTCGAGGCCTGGCCGTTCACCTCGTCGGACGGCGATCTCGAGCGGCTGCGAGGCCGCACGCTCGACTACGTTCAGGGTCGCTGGTCGATCTCCGTGCCGATCGAGCTGCGGGCGCGCGAGACCCCCAATCCCAACGGGCGCCTGTACCTCTCCAACCAGCCTCTCGCCGTCGGCGCGCCGGCATTCTTCGTAGCCGACCCCGGCGCCGAGGCTCCCGAGCTCGCGGGCCGGCTCGTGGCGATCGACGGAGTGGCCTCGATCCTCTTGCGCGACAACACGGTCACCGTCGAGCGGGTGCCCGGGGTGCCGTGGGACCGGATCGATCGCGACGTCGACACCGCGCTGCGCGAGCACTTCCTACTGTGCGGTCGGGCCCTCGAGGGCGAGCGGGTCGAGGAGAGCGACGACGGACAGCTGGCGTCGCAGGTCCGCCGGGTCCTCGCCGAGCGCGTGGCTCCCGCCATCCACCGCGATGGCGGCGACATCGAGCTCGTGGGGGTGTCTCAGGGCGTCGTGAAGGTGTCGCTGGTCGGCGCCTGCCGGTCGTGCCCCGCGAGCACCATGACGCTGCAACACGGGGTCGAACGCACGCTCAAGGAGGCGTTTCCCGGTCAGATCACGCGGGTCGAGCAGGTCTCCTGACGCAGATCGTCGTCACGCTCTAGAATCCTCCGGCATCAGGACTGGAGGGATCTCATGGTGGTGATCTGGGCACTCGCTTCACTCGCTTCGGCGGGAAAGGCCGACTGCGCGAAGCTCGAAGGCGACGAGAAGGCGGTGTGCATCCGCGAGGCCACGCGCGACGATCTGGAGAAGCAGATCAAGGACCTCGGGAAGTGCAAGGCCGACACGCTCGCGGAGGAGGCGCGGTGCCTCCAGGACCGGGCCGAGCTCGCGCAGCGCATCGCGGATCTGTACGCGGCTGCGCTCGAGCCGGAGCCCGAGCGGAAGCCCAAGGCGAAGGCGAAGGCGAAGCGGTCGAACACGAATCGCATGGAAGCCGACATCAACGAAGAGTAGCGGCGAAGGGCGCGGCGACGAAGGCCCGTTTGGACACCCCAGGCTCCCGGGGGGCTTTGTCGCTTCGTCAAGCATCAGCTCGGCCAGCCGATGACCGCGGAGAGAACCGCGGAGGAGGCATGGCGGGATCCCCCACGCTCGACAGCGTGTCCGTCGAGAGTCGAGCCCTCCGGCTCGACCTCGGCTGCGGCAGTCGACGAACCAAGGGCTTCGTCCGGGTCGACGTGATGGCCCGGTGCGAGCCGGACGTGCGCTGCGACCTCGAGGTGTTTCCGTGGCCGTTCGACGACGACAGTGTCGTCGAGGTCCGGCTGCATCACGTCCTCGAGCACCTGGGCCGGAGCACGGACGTCTTTCTGTCGGTGATGAAGGAGCTCCACCGCATCTGCCGCGACGGCGCCACGATCGACGTGCGGGTTCCCCACCCACGCCACGACGCCTTTCTCACCGATCCGACCCACGTCCGACCAATCCTGCTCGGCACGCTGGCGATGTTCAGCAAGCGGCAGAACCTGGCGTGGCAGGCCGAGGGACACGCGAACACGCCGCTCGCGCTTCACCTCGACGTCGACTTCGAGATCGTCTCCCAGCAGCTCGTGCTCGACCCGAGGTGGCAGGAGCGCGTGGACCAGGGCGTCGTCGACCGGCAGGCCCTCGCGGAGGCCGTCCGGTCCCAGGCCAACGTGGTCGAAGAGATTCGCGCGACGCTGAAGGTCCACAAGGATGGCCCGGTGGGACTCGCCCGACGCTGCATGGAGCACGGCGACGCGGCGAGCTGCATCGACGTCTGCCTGGGCGCGGCTGACGAGTGTTCCGAGGACCCCGAGCTCTGGACGCTCCTCGGGACCGCCATGCTCGCCCAGGGGCAGCTCGAGGGTGCGGAGCTCGGCCTGCGCAGAGCGGTCGCGATCGCGCCCGGTCGCGCCTCGGTCTGGGCGGACCTCGCCCTCGTCGTGCGCCGACGCGGTGAGCTGACCGCGGCGATGGAGTACTCGGCGAAGGCGCTGGCCATCGACCCCAGCGATCCGAGGGCGCGGACCCAGCGCGCCGGTACCCTGGCGGCGCTGGGGCGGTTCGACGAGGCCGTCGCGGTGTCGGAGGGGTTGGTGAAGGACCACCCCGACGTGCCGGGGTACAGGAGCAACCTCGGCAACCACCTGCGCCAGGCGCGGCGCGCCGAAGATGCGGTGCAGGAGCTGCGTCTCGCTGCCCAGACGGCGCCGGACGATCCGAGCATCCGCTGGAACCTCGCGATGGCGCTGTTCCAGTCTGGCCAGGTGCGCGAGGGCTTCCAGTGCTCGGAAGCACGCTATCGTCGGCCCTCGGTCGACGCCCCACGGTGGACCGAGGGCGCGTGGCGAGGTCGCTCGGGCCAGACGCTCCTCCTCGAGACCGAGCAGGGGCTCGGCGATGCCATCCAGTTCGTGCGCTTCGCCAAGGCCGCCGCTCGTGGTGGCACTCGCGTGGTCGTTCGGGCGCCCGCCCGTCTGGTCCCGCTGCTCGCCACCGCGCCCGGTGTGGCCGAGGCGGTGTCGCGGAGCCAGGACGTAGCCCACGAAGACATCGCCTACCTCATGAGCGTGCCGGCGATCCTGGGACTCGGGGAGAACGACCTGGTGCGGGAGGAGCCGTACCTCGTCGCGGACCCCCGCCGAGCGGGCCGCTTCCTCGACGGCCTGCCGCCGGCTCGGCTCCGGATCGGGGTGGCCTGGCAAGGCAACCCCGGCCACGACGAGGATCGCTTCCGGTCGTTCCCTCTGGCCGCCCTGGCTCCCGTGGCCGCGCTGTCGGGGGTTCAGCTCGTCAGCCTGCAGCGCGGCGCTGGCGAGGCGCAGGTTGGCGGCGTGGGGTTCGAGGTTCGGCTCCTGGGCCGGGGCCTCGACGCGGACGGCGCGTTCCTCGACACCGCCGCAGTTCTCGGCGAGCTCGACCTGGTGATCGCCTGCGACAGCGCGGTGGCCCACCTCGCGGGGGCGCTGGGAGTACCGTGCTTCCTCGCCCTCGCCTACGCGCCGTGCTGGCGGTGGGTGCCGGGCGCACCGGACACCCCGTGGTACCGCCACCACCGGCTGTTCCACCAGCCGGAGCCCCACGATTGGGGCTCCGTGTTCGCGGCGATCACCGAGGCGGTGAGAGCCTGGGCCGAAGGCGGTGACCCGCCGGCGCCGCGTCTTCCCCGGTGAGCCAAGGCATCGCGAACCGACTCGCCGACGGTCGAGCACGCGCTGCGGCTCGCCAAGCGCCAGCCGCAGCGCCCGACGCCGAAGCGGTACGTCATGCACGTCGAGCTGCCCCGTTGGCAGTTCGTCGCACCGCTCACGTCCGCGACCTCGACCGATCGGAAGCGGATTCGGGTGCACCGCGCAACCTCGAGCAGCTGCCCCCCGAGGTCGCCGACCACATCGAGGGCTGGCTCGACGCCGCGCCGTCGCTACGCAGCCTCGGCACGTCGCGGCGTCGGCTCGGGGTCGGCGGCGAGCGCGCCTTCGAGTTCGCCCCCCTGCCGGCGTTCAGGACCTCAGTGTCCGGAATTCGCGATGCGACCGCGGATGGTCATCGTGAAACAACAGCAGCTACGTGAGCGGCGCGGTCATCCCCGTCGACGGCGGCTGGTCGCTCGCCGGGGCGTCGGTCGCGATGGACCAGATGATTCCGAGCTGAACGGCGGGTCGCTTCGTGGCATCGTAGGGCGGCGGTGTCCCGAGGGAGGAGACGATGGAGGGACTGGGGCGAGCGGGGGGAGGTGCCGGTGTTCCCCCACCTCGCCACGCTGTCGCGCGGGGGCTTCACCATCCTGCGGTTCGCGGGAACCCAGCCCGCCGAGGGGGCGCTCGCCGGGGTGGGCGCGGAGCTCGGCGAGGGCGCGTTGCTCTACGTCCACACCGAGCAGACCCGGGTCCTCTGCCGCACCTGCTTCGAGCGCGGGGAGGCCGGGCACGCCCACGAGACCGAGCCGCGGCAGGTCGTCACCGGCAAGCTCGTCTTCCCGGACGCGCGCGATCCGGCCGAGATCGGCCGCGCCCTCGACCGGGCGCTCGAGGCCGAAGACGCGCTGCGGGTGTACGTGCCCGACCTGTGGGCCCGGCTCGGCGACGCCGCGCGCGCCGACGACGAGCGGCGCCGCGCCGACCTGCTCCGCGACGCGCCGGAGGCGTAGCCTACGCGGTGGCTTCGCCGGAGCGGGTAGGTCGGGGTGGTCCCAGAAGGGCGTGATCCCTGCCCCGGCTCATCCGTCGCGCACGGCTCGACGCGAGGAAGGGGGCGCCCCTTCCTTCGCGAGGCAAAGCCCCCACCGTGACGGCGCTGGAGCGTGGTACCGTCGCGTCATGATCCCACTCCTGCTTCTCGCCGTCGGTTGTTCGAGCTCGGGTGACGGCCGGTCCGGCGACACCGCCCCCGACCTGGCCCTGCCCGAGGGCGTGTTCCTGGTGGACCTCGACACCACCCAGGGGGACGTGGTCCTCGAAATCCACGAGGATTGGGCGCCCATCGGCGTGGCACGGTTCCGCGAGCTCGTAGAGGCCGGCTTCTACGACGGCGCGCGGTTCTTCCGGGTGCTTCCCGGCTTCGTGGTGCAGTGGGGCATCGCGGCCGATCCCGCGGTCACCGCGAAGTGGACGACCCCGATCGAGGACGATCCCGTCGTCGAGTCCAACGTGCGACGGACGTTGTCGTTCGCGGCGACGTCGGCGCCGAACTCGCGCACCACCCAGGTCTTCGTCAACTACGACGACAACTCGAGCCTCGACGACCTCGGCTTCGCCCCGTTCGGCCGGGTGATCGAGGGCATGCCGAGCCTGCGCGCGCTCAACGGCGAGTACGGGGAGGCCGTGGACCAAGCGGAGCTGGTCGCCCGCGGGAACGCCTACCTGGACGCATTGTTCCCGAACCTGGACGCGATCCTCTCCGCGAGGGTCCGCGAGTAGCCTCGGCTCGGATCGGCGTTCGTCCTGGCGCTCCGGGAGGACTGGAGAGCCGGAAGCGACGCCGGCGTTCGCCTGGGCCGATCCCGGGGATGCGCGTGGGCCGAGTCGGTGGTCGTCGACGCCGACGGCGCCGTCGCCCACACCCCCGACAACGTCACCGACGATGTGGCCGCCGCGATCCCCTACGGCGCGGGCACGGCCATCCACTTCCTGAAGCACCTCGCGGGGGTTCAGCGGGGCGGAGCATCGGATCTGCGAATCCGAACTACCCCGGGTCGGGTCGGAGGTTCGTCAGGTCGTAGATCTCGTCGAACGGGATCGACAGATCGGGCTCCAGCTCCAGGACGCCCCCGGTGTGCTCTTCGAGGATCCAGCTGCTTCCTACCCGCCGGCGGACCTCGATGCGACGCTCGTCCTGGCTCACGAGCACACACTGGTTCAGCGTCGGGATGCGACGGTAGTGCTCGAACTTGGTGCCCCGGTCGTGCGCTTCGGTGCCGGGGGAGACGACCTCGACAATGATGGAGGGGTTCGTCACTGCGTAGTCGTCGTCCTCCGCGTAGCTGAAGAGCCCGCACACGACGCTGAGGTCAGCGTAGAAGCTACCTCCCGTCATCTCGACGTGGAGCCGCTGGTCGCTGTCGGCCACCCGGCAGTCCGAGCCTCGCAGTGCGTCGACCATGGCCGCGACCAGGTTCGTCTTGATCCGGGAGTGCTCCGGAGAGCCGCCCGACATCGCGTGAGGCACCCCATCGATCAGCTCGTGACGAACCCCGGTACGCTCCTCCAGCTCGCGGAGCTCGGTCGGCGTGAGCGAACGGGGCGACTCGTCTGCTTCGTCCATGACAACGCCCCTATCCCGGCGCGGACTCAGAATGCGAAGTAGATGAAGTCGCGGCTCGTGTCCCGGTAGAATCACCATCCACAGGCCGAGCAGGCCGAGGTTGCCGACGATGCTCGCGACCAGCGGCGCGGTGAGCGACGGCTCCCCCGGCGGCGCTTAGGGCATGACGGTCTCACACGCGAGGAAAGTGTCGACGCCGGGACCCCCGATGCACGTATCGACGCCCGTACCACCGTCGATGCTGTCGTCACCACGGCGACCCTCGATATGGTCCTCGCCTCCCATGCCGTAGAGCTGGTCGGTGTCGCGACCACCGAAGATGTCGTCGTTTCCGTCGTTGCCGTAGATGACGTCGAAGCCATCGCCCCCGCGGAGGATGTCCCGATTGTCCGTACCGATGATGAGATCCGCGCCATTCTCGGGCGACGGACCCGCGAGCACCTCGGTCAGCGTGTTCATACCGATCCACATTCCGCTCCAGCTCGAGAGAAGACGGATCTCGTCGCTCCCGTCGACTGTGTCGAAGCGGAAGCGCGTGACCTGGCTCACGTCGTTGCCTTCGAGCTCGCAACAGAAGTTGTAGTCTTGGTGAGACAAACCGCTCCGCTCATGAGTCCCGAAGGCCACGGCCCGTGGCAGCGCCGAAGTGTCTCCCGGGGGCCGAAAGTCTGCACCCTCGGCGGCGTAGAGTTCGACGCGGTCGCTCGTGCCCTGTGAAGGTGGCGGGTTCCAGAACTCGCAAAAGGCCTCGCACGATTCACCGACATCGCAGCTGCCGCCAGCGAGGTCGCGAACCCCGCAGCTGTGGCCCTGCGACGTAAAGCCATTGAACTCGCAACCCGTCTTCCCGAGGTTGTCGCGGATGTAGGGAAAGTCGGGTGCCTCGAACGCATCACACTGGTTCCAGTTGATGTCCGCGCTCTGGGCGCTTGCCGAGGTAGACCAAAGCGTCGCCGCCGAGATGATCGTTGTGGCGATGATTTTGTACATGATTCCTCCCTGTTCGCAATGCCTGGCTAACTTGGTCAGAAATCTTCAGATGCTCTTGCGACAAAGTTGCGACAGAGCTGCGAGTGGGGGCTCGCGCCACCCATGTCTCGCACCTTCGGGTTCTCGAGCCGCGCTATGACGATGCAAGCGACTCACTGACGCGATGGACGGTCGCGGAGGACGGGGCGTTTTTGCACAAAGGCGAGCAGCGGGTAGTAATAGAGCGGTTCCACGGGGGATCCGGGCGTTCGAAGCGCTCCAAGGTGCATCCTCGGCACAAGCGCCACTACCGGGTGACGAACATTCGTGCTCGAACAACGTCGCCATGGGGTTCTGCGGCACAGAGTCCGTTTGTGCAACAACGCCGATCCGCGGCGTTCGGCGACGTGGTCCGTTCCTCGTCACGTGCGGACACGAGGCCCGCATGCTCGAGCTTCTGGGTGTAGGTTGAGCCTCGGAGGTACGACGTGCACGCCATCGCCCTGCTCGCGCTGCTGGCCGCCTGCGCCGGCAAGACCGGATCGCTCGACGAGCCCTTCACCCTGGCCGTCGGCGAGCAGATCCGGATCGCCGCGGCGCGGGTCACGCTCGGTGAGGTCGTCGAGGACTCGCGCTGTCCCGAGGGGGCGCAGTGCATCTGGGCGGGCCGGGCGCGGTTCGCCGCGGTCCTCGCGGTGGGCGACGAGGCCGTCGAGAGCGAGGTCGCGCTCCCCGGCGAGGCGCTCTCGGCCTCCGGCTACGCGCTCGAACTGCTCGAGGTTCAGCCGCGCCGCACCGTGGGCGACGACGTCGCCTCCGGCGAGTACGCGGCGACGCTCGTGCTCCGCGGCGAGTGAAGGAGGTCGCGTCGCCCCCCCCGGATGTCGGAGGTCCGCTGCGCGGAGGATCGATGCTGCGACCTGCGATGCTGGGCCTCGGCCTGCTGATCGGCTGAACCGGCGATGACCCCGAGCCCCCGGGCCCTGCGCGGGCCTCGCCAACCTGCCGTGTGACGACGATCCGACCTGTCTCGACGACCCGGACTCGGACTGCCGCCTCTCCGAGGACGACGACTGCAGCGGCCGCTGCTTCCAGTGTGACGAGCCGGGCCTCGGTCGGGCCTACGTGAGCCGCGATCCCGCGGAGTGCAAGCGGGCCGACTTCGACTTCGACTGCGAGGCCGGCGAGGGGTCCTTCGGCGACGTGTGCGGGTGCGGCTGCGTCGTCCCCTGACGGGCGCCCGCGCGTGGCAAGATGCCCGCTGGGAGGTCCGATGGAGTACGCAGGACGACACCAGCTCTGGCTCGAGCCGGGCCAGGACGCCGAGACGGGCGACGTGACGGCGACCCTGGTGGACGATGTGCTCACCTGGCGCTGGACGCGAGGCGAGAAGATCCACCAAGGGGCCCTGCACCTCGACGGCTCTCGCTGGCACGACACCTTCCACCAGCCGGTCCCTGCGGCGCTCGAGCCGCAGCCTGCGTTCGGCGCCCGGTTCGCCGGGGGCTACCGCTATGGGCCCGACGATCAGCCCTGGGCGTGGATGATCCGCGTGTGTGACCGCCCCACCGGAGCGCTCGTGGTGCAGATGACGAACATCACCCCGTGGGGGGAGACGGCCCCGGCGGTGGAGTTCGTGCTCGACGTGGCGGGCTGACCGGTCAACAGTGCGGTCCCGGCCCTCGCGCGGAGGGTAAGGGCCCGCATGGGCACCCTCCCCGTTCCGACCGCCGAGCCGGCGAGCCTCTTCGACCCGCGTCTCCGCGGCGCGACCTTCGCGATCCTCTCGATGGTCGGCCTGTCCGCCTACGAGACGCTCGCCGTGGCCGCCGCGCTCCCCCAGCTCGCGGCCAGCCTCGGGGATGTCGAGCTCCTGCCCTGGGTCGTCACCGCCTACCTGCTCGTGTCGGGCGTGGCGACGGTCGCCGCGGGCTCGCTCGTCGATCGCTTCGGCGTGGCCTCGATCTTCCGGACATCGGTGGTGCTGTTCGTGGTCGGGAGTCTGCTCGCGGGCAGCGCGCCGAGCATGCCGCTCCTCGTCGCTGGGCGCGTCGTGCAGGGGATCGGAGCGGGGGCGGTCAACGCGGTCGGGCTGAGCGCGGTGGGGCTCACGTACCCCCCGCGCCTGGTCAGCCGCGCCTTCGCCGCCAACTCCACCGTGTGGGGCGTGATGAGCGTGGCCGGTCCGGTGCTGACCGCGGCGCTCCTCGCGTTCGCCTCCTGGCGATGGATCTTCTGGCTGAACCTGCCCTTGGGGGCGCTGGCGCTGCTCGCGGGCTGGCGCTCGCTGCCGGGTCGTCCGGATCCGGCCTCGCCCGGAGGTCCCTCCGTGCGCGCGCTCGACCTCGGGCTGATCCTGGGGTTCACGGGCGCGGTGCTCTACGGCGTCGACGCCCTCGACGCCACCTCCGGGCTCGCGTTCGCGGTGGCGCTCGGGCTGGGCGGCTGGCTCGTCCGCCGTGGCCGCCGGGACCCGGGCGCCCTGCTCGCATCGCGACACGCCGTGGATTCCCCGCTCGGACCGCTCGCGTGGGCGATGGCGCTCCTGATGGTCGGCGGCATCGGGGTCCAGACGTTCCTCCCCGTCTACGTGAGCGGCGGACGGGGCGGCGGCGAGGCCCTCACCGCCTGGTCGTTGCTCTTCTTCGTGCTCGGCTGGACGACCGGGGCCAACCTCGCGAGCCGGCTGTCGGATCACCTCCGCTACTGGACCGTGCTGCGGGTGGGCGCCGGCGTGGTGCCCCTCGCCCTCGGGGGGACCGCCCTGGTCGCCGCCACGGGGGGCTCGCTCTGGCTGATCTTCCCCTGCATGGTGCTCGCCGGCGTCGGCACCGGGGCCGCCACCAACGCCGCGCTCACCTCGATCCGCCGGCTGGTCGCCGACGGAGAGGTCGGCCGTGCCGTGTCCGCCCACCAGTTCGTGCGCAACCTGGGGTTCGCGGTGGGCAACGCGCTCGTCGGCGCGGTCCTGCTCCTCGTCGTGGGGCGGATCACCGGTGACGTCGAGCAGATCCGGTCGGTGCTCGGGGGAGCGGCGGACCTCGACGTGTCGGGCGGAGCGGCGGCGGCAATCTGCACCGGCTTCGCGACGGCCACGGCGATCGGCGCCGCGTTCGCGGCGGTTGCCCAGATCCCTCTCGGGTACGCGGAGCGTAAGGCGGCCTGAATCGGCCCGACGCCTCGCCCCCCGGCGCGGCCAACGGACCGCGGGTTCCCACCGACAACCCGATCGCGCCGGCGACGTCGTCGCGCGGCGCCCCGGCGGAGCTGACGTGCGCATGGGCTTGTTCGACGACCTCGCGTTGGCCGAGGCCGGCGGTCCACCACGCCCCGGCGGCGGACTCAGGCCACCGACACGAGCAGCACGCCCCGCTTGCGGCCGCTCTGCACGTAGCGGAAGGCCTCGGGCACCTGGTCCAGGGGCACCTCGCGGTCGATCACGGGCTGCAGGGCGCCATCGGCCATCATGGCCTCCAGAACCTCGTAGTGCTCGGGGTCCTGGTTGAGGCCGGCGAAGGGGAGCCGGCAGCGCTGCGCTCCGAAGCGCGTGAGCACACTCCAGAGCAGGGCCTGGGCGCTCATCACCGCGGTGAGCAGCTGGCCCTCGGGGCGCAGCAGGCGGCGCAGGGTGGGGAACCCGTGATCGCCCACGCAGTCGACGATGAGGTCGTAGCGGTTCGGCAGCTCGGTGAGGTCCTGCTGGGTGTAGTCGACGATGTCCTCGGCCCCCAGGCGACGGACCAGCTCGGCGTTGCGGCCGCTGCACACCCCGGTGACCCGGGCGCCCACGCCGAAGCCAGGAATGGGCTGGCGGGGGCGCCGCAGGCCGGCGAAGAGCCG
>CAZZLC010000006.1:173817-200880 GCA_964655065.1 uncultured Enterobacteriaceae bacterium
AAGGCCGACCTCGGCGAGCGGCTCGGGCGCCTCACCGACACCCGGGTGGACCAGACCTCGACGTCGCTCACGCCAGGATCATCCTCGTGTAGGCGCCGACGAAGAACGTGAGCACGATGAAGCCCACCAGCGTCTCGATGGTGTTGAGGTAGCGGAACGTGTGGTCGTCGTCGCCGAAGTCCCAGCCCGTGTTGATGGCGATCAGCGACTGCAGCGACACGAAGCACAGCCCCACGAACGACACCTCGCGAATCGGGATGTTCTGCCCGTCGTAGACCAGGATCGTGTTGGGGCAGAGCAGCCGGTAGAGCAACGCGAACAGCACGGTGACCACCGCCGATGCGAGCCCGAGGTTCGCGAGCTGGACGCCCCACCCGAACGCCGCCTCGAACAACACGAGCTCGACGACGGCGAACGCTCGCTGCTGCAGGTTGCCGAAGCGGTAGCGGGCGAGGGCCTCGTAGTGCCGGGTGTACCAGTAGGCATCGTCCTCGGCCGAGGTCATCGCACGCTCGCCAAACGACTGCTTGAGGGTGACGAACTCGTCGACGACGAAGTCGTGGCAGGCTTGGCGGAACTGGTCCTCGGGAATGCCGTCGTAGCGCATGCGCGCGATGCGGGGGTCGCTGCTGTCCGCGATGTCGCCCTGAGCACACGCCTCGTAGAAGAGGCGGTGGGGGTGTGGACTGCCCGCGGCGCTCTCGATCTGGCCCGGGTCGATCTCGAAGCTCGCGATCTCGGCGCCGTAGAACGACAGGTCGGCGGAGTCGGCGAACGTGGCGTCGGTGAGCGCGACCCGCCCCGCGATGTTGGCGTCGTCGAGGACGAGCGACTTCTCGAAGAACGCGTTGTTGAAGGCGACCTCGCGACCGAAGATCGTCGTGAAGTCGGCCTTGCCTGTCCACTTCGTGTTCTCGAAGTGGGTCTCGCCCAGGAACTGCGCGTTGAAGAAGCTCGCGACCGTGTCTTCGCCGGGCGTCCCGAACCTCACCGCCTCGAAGACGGTGTAGCCGCCGAACCGCGTGTTCGCGAAGTGGATGTTCCGGTCGATGCGGGCCGAGAGGTCGTCGAGCGAGGTCACGCCATAGCTCGACTGGGTGGTGATCGGCTCCTCTGCGTCCTCGTCGCCCTGATAGTCGCGATAGATCTGCAGAAGCTCGTCGAGACTCTCGCGCACGGCGTGGCGGGTGACCTCGTCGAGCGAGAACCGGGACCGACCGTCGATCGTGGCGTCCATGAACCAGGCGTCGGCGGCGAAGTGGGTGCCGAGCGCGTCGAGCGCGCCCGCGTGAAGCTCCTTGACGTTGACGTCGTCCTCGAAGACCGCGCGGGAGAGGTTGAGGGTGTCGACGACGCGGGTGGTTCCGAAGGACGCCTTGCCGCGAAATCGGCTGCTCTCGAAGGTCACGCCCTGCGAGAACTCGCAGTCGTCGAAGTCGACGGAGCCCTCGAACTCGCTCTCGTTGAAGTAGGCCTGGCGCTCCGAGTAGACCGAGCTGAAGATGGTGTTCGCCCGGTAGCGCGCTCCGCCGAAGTAGACCTTCTGGGTCATGCGCATGAGGCGGAAGTTCGCGCCCTTGCCGAACGAAGCGAACCGGAAGTCGGTGACCCCGTCGAACTCGGCGCCCTTGAAGTCGGCGGTGCCCTCGAAGACCACCAGCGGGAAGTATGCCCGCTTGGGCCCCGATTCGACCGCTGCGAACACCGCGTCGCCCATGAAGACGGTCTCGCGGAAGGTCACGTCCTCGAACGTGGCGGGCGACAGCGACTTGGACTGGTGACGCTCGCCGGTGAACACCTTGCCGAAGATGGCGTCGCCGAGCACGAAGGAGCGGATGAGCACGAGCTTGCCGAACGCCACCCCCGAACCTCTGACCTCACCGATCACGCACCGGTTGAGCAGGATGTCGTCCGGCAGGTCCCGGACCTTGGTGAAGTCCAGCTCCTTGACGTAGCAGTACTGGGTGACCTCGCCCCGACGCGCCCGCGCGACCACCTCGTCGGTGGTCATCGCCTCGAGATAGCGGGGCGCTCCCTTGGTGGTGGTGTAGATGCGGGCATCCTTGGCACCGTTCGCCGCCGCCTCGCCGCGTTCGCGGATGACATCGAGGATCTCGGCCGTGAGCTGCTCACGCTGCGGGTGCTGAGACACGATCCGCAGCACGAGCACGACGCGCAGCGGATCGATGTCGATGGCCTCGCGATAGAGCCGCTCCGCCTTCCCGAGCTCGTCCATCGACTCCGCGATCAGGGCTTCGCGGAGCTGATCCCGCAGCGGAACGTAGGTGGCGAACTCGAGTCGATCGAGCCGGGCCGTGAAGGCAGCCCTCGCGCGGTCGAAGTCGTTGCTGGCGAGGGCCTTCCGGCCGATGGCGTTCAGCCGGCGCGGATCCTCGATCTTCGCGAAGTCGACCGAGGGAACCGGTTCGGCGGCCGGTGCGACCGCGGCGAGCCATCCGAAGAGCGAGAGGAGCAGGAGGCCCCACATCACTGCACGATGGGGTTGCGGCGGAGCACCCAGGACTGATCGGCGGACAGCGAGGCGACCCCCTGGGTCAGCGTCCAGAACATCACGTTCTCCCCATCGCGGCCGGCGCACTCGCCGACCGACAGTCGCCCGTTGTTGTCGGTGTCGGCCGACGCGGGACACTCGGGTGTGTCGTCGAGCGAGTCGTGCCGGTCGCCGCCTCGCTCGGAGGTGTGGTAGAGCCCCAGGAAGTGGCCGCCCTCGTGCGCCATGATCTTGCCGATGTCGGCGGGCGCCGAGTCGAGATCGGCCGCCGTCACGATCACGCCGGACTTGGACGTGCGGGACAAGCCGGCGGCGCCGGGAGGCCCGGCCGACAGCCCGAGGATGACCCCCCCGCCACCATCGCGGAGCTCCTCGACGAGGAAGAACGTCAGGGTGTCGTCGTCTGCCGGACTCGCGGTGCGGAGGAGGTCGTTGAACTCGCGATAGTCGTCGGCCGCGGTGTCGATGTCGACCACCGAGAACCGAGCCACGTCGCCCTCGAAGTCCACGAACCTGATGTCGGGCGTGAGGTTGGCGGTCGACCACTCCTGAACGAGCTGATCGACCGCGACCGCCAGGTTGGGGTCGTCGGCAGCCGTGGTCGCGTCCAGACCGATCCCCACGAGCACCACCTCGACGTCGACGGTGGCCATGTCGGACACCGAGCCCGTGCGATGGATGGCCCCGCACTCGACGGTCCGGGGACCGCTGCCGCCCGCCCCGACGAACCACTCGACCGTCCAGTCGCCGGCGGTCAGCGGGAGCCGGGGCGTCATCGGCCAGACGGTGGGCGAGAGATCGTCGACGAAGTCACTGCGGAACGAGGACGGGCCTGCATCGTCGCCCGAGTAGACCACGGCTCCCGAAGGGTCGGTCAGCGTCCACACCGCGCCGAGACGGTCATCGCCGAACCCGCCGCAGTACGCCATGGTGCCCACGGGCGAGCTCGGCACGGTCACCGTGACCTCGACGTAGCCGCCGGTGTCGGAGACCTCGAACTGGCCGAGGTCTTCGGGCCCACCGCCCAAGCCCTCGAGGAGCTCGCACGCGGGGAGGATCAGGAGGAGCCCCCCTGGCAGCAGCCGCATCATGGAGCCACGCCGGCGTCGTCGAGCGCCTTCAGGACACGAGCCTCCGACTCGACGGATCGCCGAGCCGAGAGCGCGGCCCTCGCCTTCGGGGTGCCGATGCGCGCCAGCGACTGCACGGTGGCGAGCCGCAGCTCGACGTCACTCGCGGCGAGCGACCTCTCGAGAGCGTCGACCGCGTCGTCGCCGAGAACCGCCATGGAGAGCGCAGCGTGGCGTCGAATCAGCGACACCTCGCTGTCGAGGTGGCGGCGGAACGCACGAGCCACCTCCTGGTTGCGCTCGACGTGCTGCAGCCCAGTCAGGGCGCGGGCGCGTCGGGTCGGCGGGACCGATGCGTCGTCGGCGATCGCGATGAGCTCGGCCCGGACCTCGGGCCCGAGGGCCTGGATCGCCTCGGCGGTAACCGGGGCCTCGTAAGCGGCGAGCAACGTCATGACACTGTCGCGGAGGGGTCCTGCGGTGGCGTGCACAGCCAACAGGAGCCAGAGAGCCCCGGTCATCGTTCCTCCCGATGGGCTTGATCGCGGGGCGGAACGTATCGCGTCAGCCGATCGGAGCCAGCGCGGTCACCGCAGTGGGATCCACGTGGGCCAGGTCGCCGCGGACCACTGCGCCCATGACCTCGAGCCCCTCGACGAGGCGGGGGCCAGGACGGCTCGCGAGCCGGTTCGCATCCAGGGCGTACCGACGCACCCCCGGGGTGGCGATGGCCTGTGCGGACTCCCGGTTGGCGGCGAGGTCGTAGCCACAGGCGCCGAACACGACGATGTCGGGCGACTTGGCCAGGGCCACGTCCCAGGTGCTTCGGAAGGACGGCTCGCCCTTCTTGCCGTAGGGGTCGACTCCCCCCGCCGCCTCGATCAGCTCGGGGACCCAGTGGCCACCGAGCCACAGGGGATCGGGCCACTCCGCGAACAGCACCCGGGGCCCGCTGGGATTCGGGCTCGACAGCGCGTCCCATCGGTCCCGGAGCTCGGATACCAAGGCCTCGGCGGCGTCGTCGGTCCCCATCGCCCGGCCGACGGCGAGGATGTCGGCGAGCACACCGGCGAAGTCCATCGCACCGAGCGACAGCACTTCGACGTCGGTGACGCCGGCGAGAAGCCCGATCTGCGTGGGGGTCACCGCGCACACGGTGCAAACGCCCTGGGTGACGACGAGGTCGGGCTCGAGGGCCGCGATCTGCTCGGCGTCGACCACGTAGAGCGGGTCACCGCGGACCATCGCCCGAACCACTCGGGTGTCGATGGCCCGGGTGCCGAGGTCGTCGGGGAGGGTCGACGTCGTGAGGCGGGGACGGTCGGTCACCGACACCGGGTGGTCGCACTCGTGGCTGATGCCCACGATCGCGGACTCCGCGCCCAGACGGGCGACGATCTCGGTGGCCGACGGCAGGAGCGTGACGACTCGCATGACGGGAGCTTTACCATCGCCGGTCCCCGGGGCCGCGGGGGACTTGAAGATCGCACGGCCTTCGCGGGATACGGGCCCGCCATGAGCGGTCGTCTCGCTGTCGTCGCCTCTCCCCTCGGGGGTTCCTTCTTCATCGCGTCCGGCTGGCCGCGGTCCGTCGACCACGACGCCGTCGCGCGGGTGCTCGCCGATCACGGGCTGTCGTATTCCCGACTCGCAGCGCGGAACCTCGAGTTCGTCGCTGCCTCGGACCGGACGGAGGCCCAAGCCCTCGCGCTTGCCGAGGACCTGCGTGCACTGGGCCTCCACGCCTCGATCGTGCCCTCGAGCCAGGCTCGGGGCCGATCCGCGAGGTCGCTGGGGGCGGCGGTCTTGTCTGCTGTCGCGCTGGTACCGGGAGCGGGCAGCGCGCTCCTCACCCTGGCGATGCTCACCGTGATCCCGGGCGTGACGAGCCAGGTGGACACGGGGCGTACGCTGGGAGAGTGGTTCGTGACCACGGCGGTGTTGCTGGGGGTGAGCCTGGCGCTCACCGCCCTCCCGGCCGCCAACCTGTGGGCCATCGTCTCGCGGGGCGAGCAGAAGCTCGCCGGCACTCCCTTGCGCGACACCGATCCCGAGCACGCCCTGGCTGCCATTCGCGAGCTTGCTCGGAGCCTGCCGGACGAGATCGGCCGATCGCTCGTCGAACGCGCCGAAGCGATCGCCGACGAGGCTCGGCGTGAGCCCGAGGGGGCGGCGGCCGCCGAACTCGCCGGGATCCTGGGTGAGCTCCGGGCGCCGGGGGGTCCCGAGGTCGCCAACGAGGCTCGCGCCCTGCGTCGTGATCTCGCGCGAGCGCGCGACGCGGTGCGAGAGACGGGGCCCTGACGAGCCGGCCTCGTCAGCGCGTCTGCTCGCGGAGGGCCCGCAGCAGGTCGATGGCCGAGATGATGCCCACCACCTTCTGGCCCTCGGCCTTGTCGACCACGGGCAGCGCACCGAACTTGTGCTGCACCATGATGTCGGCGGCCTCGCCGAGGTCCTGGTCGGCGGTGATGGTGGCGGGGTCGCCGGTCATCGCGTCCTCGACCTTGTAGGCGTTGTCCAGACGGTAGTACTGGGCGACGTTCTCCTCGGCCGCGATCCAGTCGGGCTGTCGCAGGTCGCGGTCGCTGATGATTCCCACCAGCTCGCCCTGCTCGCCGACCACCGGCATGTGCCGGATGTCGCGCTCGCGCATGCGGAAGAACGTC
Source organism: uncultured Enterobacteriaceae bacterium (assembly GCA_964655065.1). Lineage (GTDB taxonomy): Bacteria > Myxococcota_A > UBA796 > UBA796 > DRPG01. The sequence continues at coordinate 180,069 of CAZZLC010000006.1, forward strand.
TGCCGCAAACCATCTCGCAGGTTGGCAGTGATGACCTCGGTCGACATGCAATCTCGGATTTTCACGACGGCTCCCTGTGACGGTCGCTTAACCAGGCACCGCGGCACGCACTCGCGTTCGGGCGGGTCAGGGGTCCGAGTGTCGGCGGTGGAGGTCTTCGACCAGCGACTGCAGGGACGATGCGTCGGTGGTGGCTCCGTCGACCGGCGGGCCGACCGTGATCCACACCTTCGACCACACCCGCCGGAGGGGTCGGGTCATCGCGGAGCCGCCGGCGTGGCTGAAGAAGCTTCCCCAGAGCCCGTTCAGCGCGATGGGAACCACGGGCACGGGATCGCGCTGAAGGATGCGCTCGACGCCGTTCCGAAACGGCGCGATGGCCCCGTCCCGGGTGAGGTCTCCCTCGGGGAAGATCAAGACGAGCCATCCGTCCGCCAGCTCGGCGTGAACCTGCTCGAACGCGGCCTCCATCACGGCCTCGTTCTCCTTGCGGCCCGCGATGGGAATCACCTTGTTCTGGCGGAACAGGTACTTCAGCACCGGGATATCGAGGAAGCGCCAGTACATGACGAAGCGGATCGGCCGCCGGACCACGGCCATGATGACGAGCCAGTCGATGAAGGAGACGTGGTTCGCGACGAGGACCGCCGGACCCTCCTCGGGCACGTGCTCGATGCCTTCGGTGCGTACACGGTACACGGCGAACGACGCCACCCAAGCCGCGAAGCGCAGCAGGAACTCGGCGATGGTGTGGTAGATGACGCCCGCGATGGCGAGGTTGGCCAGCGCGACGCCGAGCAGGACGGTCGTCGGAGACGAGGCCTCGCCGAGCAGGCTGACCAGGAGCAGCGACCCCGTCATCACCCCGACCGCGTTCAGCCGCTGGCTGGCGCCGAGGATCGCGCCCCGCACGTCCGGCTCGGAGCGCAGCTGCAGGTAGCTCACCAGGGGCACCGCCACGAGCACGCCGCTCATCGCGATCAGCGCGCAGTCGATCGTGATGCGGAGCCCCGAGAACGACGTCACGAAGGTCTCCCAGGTGACGAGATCCACGGAGCCTGGCCCGTAGGGGCCACCCACGAGCCACAGGTCGCCGAGGAACACCGAGAGGCCGAGTGAGCCCAGCGGAACGAGGCCGAGCTCCACGCGTCGCCGCGACAGTGCGGTGGCCCCGAGCGTGCCCAGGAGGGTCCCCACCCCGAAGGTGAGGAGGAACCAGGTCGTGACCTCGGGGCCCGCGCCGATCACCCGACCGACGTAGAGCGGGAGCAGCTCGAGCAGCATGCCCCCGATCGTCCAGTACCAGACGAGCGCCGTGACCGCGGACCATCGCGCGGCGGGGTAGCGAATCAGGGTGCGGGGCGCGGCTGCAGCGCGCTCCTGGGCCGTCACGTCGTCCGGGTCGACCTCGACGGGGGGCAGCGGGGAGACGAGGGAGGCGATCAGGGCCACGACGGCCGAGGCGCCGACCAGCGCGAGGGGAGCGGCGGCGTCGGCCACCACGCCGTCGTGCCACACGCGCGCCCCCGCGACCACGATGTCGCTGCCGTAGGGAATGGCGAACACCATGCCGGTGGACAGCGTGCCGAGCAGCAGCGATGCGTGGCCAGCGATCCAGTCGGGCTCGTCGAGGTGCTCCGCGACGGCTGCGTAGCGGGCGGGCAGCACCACGGCGGCCTGGGCTCCGGCGAGCCCGATCGCGAGCAACATCGCGAGCGGCGAGCCGAGAATCCACCCGAAGACGCCGAACCCGGTGACCAGGATGCCCGCGATGCTGGTCCAGCGGAGGATCTGCGCCTTGTCGATGCGATCGGCGAGCCTCCCCGCGGGGCCCGAGAGCACGAGGAAGGGGGCTGCGTAAACCGCGAGCGACAGGGTCGCCGCCTGGCTCGCGGTGAGCCCGGGCACGGGGACCCCGCTGGCGGCGACGTAGGCCCCGAACACGCGCAGCAGCCCGCCGTGCACGAGCGACATCCCGATGTGGGAGGCGAACAGCGGTCCCGACCTTCTCGTGGTCCAGAGCGAGAGCATCAGTGGCTCTGGTGCTCCTCGATGGCGCGGAGGAGGTCCGCGGCATCGAACGGCTTGCGCAGCGTCTCGCAGCCGGTCCGCTCCAGAAACGCGTGGGCCTGCTGGGTGTAGATGCCTCCGGTCACCACCACCACGCGGGACAGGAGCTCGGGGAGCTGGCGCTCGATCTCCTCGTAGACCTCGACGCCGCCCATGCCGGGCATCATCAGGTCGAGCAGGACCAGGTTCCAGCTCGGGTTCGTGGTGAGCCGATCGAGCCCCGTGGCGCCGGTGGTGGCGATCACGACCTCGTAGTCGGGGGCGAGCATGCGCCGCACCGCCCGACCGATCATCGGCTCGTCGTCGACGACGAGGACCCGCCCGAGCGTCGTCGGCGCGCTGGTCGGCTCTGCTGCGGTGCGCTGGGGGTCCCGGGCCTCGGCGATGGGCACCCCGACGCGAAAGAGCGACCCGTGGCCGCTGCGCGCGTCGTAGCTGATCGTCCCGCCGAGCCCGTCCACGATCCGCTTGGCGAGCGCAAGCCCGAGCCCTCGTCCCGTCCCCACGAAGGGCTCGAACAGCCCCGCCTCCATCTCACGAGGCACCCCGGGGCCATCGTCGGCGACCTCCACGTTGACGTGGCGGCCGCGTCGGCGGATCCAGATCTCCAGCACGTGCAGCGGGCGCTCGGAGCTGGGCAGCTCGGAGGCCGCGTCCTGGCGAGCAAAGGCCTGCGCAGCATTCTGGAACAGCGCCACCATCACCTGGCCGAGGCCGTCAGCACGCCCGAGCACCGGGGGGACGTCCTCGTAGTGACGCTCGACTCGGCAGCGGTGACCGAGCAGGCGGTGGGTGACGCCGAGCGCGCCGTCGACCACCCGGCGCAGGTCGACGGGCTCGGACTTCGGGCCCGGCTCGCGCCCGAGGTCGCGGAGGTCCCGGATCGAGATCCGCATCCGCTCGGCCGCTTCACGGGTGTCGTTCAGCTCCTCGACGAGCTCGCGCGTCCACGGCTGGTCGCCTCCGTGCTTCTCGATGCGCCGAACCGCGACCTCGAGGTTCGCCATCAGTGCGGTGAGGGGGTTGTTGAGCCCGTGCGCGATGCCCGAGGTGATCCAGCGGGTGGTGTCGAGCCGGTCCTGGATGGCATCGTCGGCCCGGGCCGCCCGCTGGTCGGTGATCTCCCGCGCCACGACGAGGCTCACCTCCTGGCCGTCGAACGCCATCTGGGTGGTGGCCTCCACCTCGACCCAGCGGGTCGGGTCGTAGCTCAATCGGACGACCACGGGGTCGGACTCGGCCCGCTCCACCGCACGGGCCGCGCGCTCGCGATCCTGCTCGAGCACCCAGCCAATCGCGGACTCTCCGACGTTGACCCCCCCGGTGAGCACCGTCCAGGGGCGATTCACGTAGGTCACCATGCCGTTACGGTGCATGGCGATGGCCGCGGGGAAGCTCGCGAGGAGGGAGCGGAACTCCTGGCGGGTCGCCTCCACTCGCTCCTGCGACCGCATCGCCTGGCTCAGCAGTGCAGCGAGGGCCTCGAGATACGTCGGATACGGCGGTGTCCGGAGGTCCGGGCCCGCCGCCTCCAGGAGCCCTCGGTGCAGCGACGTCGACCAGCACCGGAGTTCCTCGTCCGCCGGGTCGAAGCCGACGGGATCGGCCGCCAGCGGGCGACGACCCGGGGCCTCGGTCACCGCGAGGCCGGAGATTCCGGCAATCCGAGCGGCCTCCAGACCGCGGCGCAGTGTGGACGACTCGATTCGAGAGGCCCGAAGCACCTGGGCCACTCGGGCGAGGGCCTTGAGCGGGTCGGACTGGCGATCGTGAGGCATGAGGCATCTTCGCACACCCCGGGTGACCGTTGCCGGCTACGCAACGGTTTGGGGGACATCCCGGTCGCGCCACGACCGAAGGAGAGGGTATGGCGATCGTGAAGCGACGCATCGGGTTGTCACTCGGGGCGGACATCTGCTGGCCTGCGGCCTTCGAGGCGCTCCTCGCGGAGCTCGGGCCCCTGCGCGTCGGTGACCACGAGGTGGAGCTGACCTGCGAGCGCACGCCGGTCCGGCCGTTCTCCCTTCGCGAACGTCCCACCTACCATCTGGTGATCGACCGCCTCACCCACTGGGTCTACACGCAGCGCGAGTGGATCAAGCAGCTCGCGTTGCAGGGCGTGTACGTCTTGAACAACCCGTGGGCCGTGCAGGCGATGGAGAAGCACACCACCTACGTCGCCATGATGGAGCTCGGGTTGCCCGTGCCCGAGACGATCCTCGTCCCCCCGAAGGAGCACCCCAACGACGGGGACTGGCCGGTGACCGTCCGCAAGTACAACCAGATGTTCGATCTGCGGCAGATTGGGGAGCGCGTCGGCTATCCGGCGTACTTCAAGCCCTACGACGGCGGCGGCTGGGTGGGGGTGCGCCGGGTGTCGAGCTTCGACCAGCTGCAGGCCGCCTATGACGAGTCCGGCATGCGGGTGCACCACGTGCAGGCCGCGGTGAAGCACTGGGACCGGTTCGTGCGGGCGGTCGGCGTCGGACCGCAGGTGAGGCTCGCCGACTACGATCCCGACCAGCCCATGCACGACCGCTACCAACTGACCACGGCCGATCTCACCGCCGACGAAGCCCGCCTCGCGGCCGCGACGTGCCGGACCATCAACGCCTTCTTTGGCTGGGACTTCAACAGCTGCGAGATGCTGCGGGCCGACGGCCTGCTGCACCCGATCGACTACGCCAACGCCTGCCCGGACAGCCAGGTCACGAGCCTGCACGTCCACTTTCCCTGGCTCGTCACGTCACTGCTCGCGTGGACGGTGTTCTCGGCGGTCACGGAGCGCAAGAAGGGGCTCGGGTTTGCCTGGGACCGCTTCTTTGCCGCCCGTGATCCCGAGCTTCCGACCAACGAGCAGATCCTCCGGTACGACGCCATCGCCCGCGACTTGTTCGACGCCGATCGCTTCGAGGCGTTCCGAGCCGAGCACCTGCGTGACCTCGAGATGCGCGCTCGGGACTACTTCGCGACCGATACCTTCCGCGACGTGGTGCGCGAGAAGGTCGCCGCCCTCTACCCCGATCACGAGATCGAGCCGTTCACTGCCTTGTTCTTCGATCGCGTGCAACAATGGCAACCCCAGGGGTGACTCGATGTCGCACGTGATCTTCGTCGCGCCGCACTTTCCCGCCAACCAGCGTCGCTTCGTCCACGGGCTGAAGCGTCACGGGGCTTTCGTGACGGGAATCGTGGACCACCCGATCGAGCAGGTCGATCCGCAGGTTCTGGAGCTGCTCGACGCTTGCGAGTTCGTCGACAACGTCACGGATCCCGAGGCGCTGACCGAGGCCACCCGTCGCATACAGGAGCGCGGGACCTGGGTCGACCGCATCGAAGCCACCATCGAGTCGCACGTCCTCCCCGCCGCCATCGCGCGCCAGATGGGGGGGATTCCGGGCCCGACGCCCGAGCAGGTCGAGCTGTGTCGCGACAAGTTCGTGATGAAGCAGTTCCTGCGCGAGCGCGGGATCCCGTGTGCGCGCAACGCCGTCGTCGCGAACCGCTCCGATCTGCTCGGCTTTGTCGAGGAGGTGGGCTACCCCATCGTCCTCAAGCCTCGCGATGCTGCCGGGGCCTATCAGACCTTCCGCATCGAGGGCCCCGAGGACGCAGCTCGCGCGCTGTCGGAGACCCGGCTCGACGAGCACGGCGGCACCATGACCGCGGAGCAGTTCGTGTCGGGCCACGAGGGCTTCTACGACACGCTGACCGTGAACGGGGAGGTCCGCTTCGACTTCGTCACGCACTACTACCCCAACGTGCTGGAGGCGATGCGGACCCGCTGGATCAGTCCCCAGATGGTGCACACCAACCGCCTGGACCGCGGCGGCTACGGGGAGCTGCGGGAGTTCGGACGACGCGTGATCGACATCCTCGGGCTCGAGACCACGGCCACCCACATGGAGTGGTTCGCGGGCGACATGGGGCTGTGGTTCTCGGAGATCGGGGCGAGGCCGCCCGGCTGCAACCACTGGGACGTCTACTGCGAGGCCAACGAGCTGGACCTGTACGGAGAGTGGGCTCGCGCCGTTCTCACCGGCCGCGTGGAGGGTGCCCCCAGCCAGCGGTACTCGGCGGGGCTCATCAGCCTCCGGCCGAGTCAGGACGGCACGATCTCCGGCTACTCCGGGGTCGAAGCGATGTTCGAGCGCCATGGTGGCCAGATCTTCGCGCACCACCTCCCGGACCCTGGTACGCCGACCCAGTCGGTCGAGGCTGGCTACCTGGCCAACGCGTGGGTGTGCGTGAGGGATCCGGACTATGACCGTCTGCGCGAAGTCCTGAACCACATCGGGGAGACCGTGAAGGTCTGGGCGCACTGAAGGAGGCCCGTGGCGAACGCGCAGCGTGAGGAGTCCACTCGCACCACGGACGTGCTGCGCCTCATCGCCAAATACGGTGGGCCCACCGTCGTGTCCGCCGTGGGCGCGGACCGGTTCGTGGGCCAGCTCTCGCAGACCCCCGAGGACCGAGCAGTGCGCGCGAGAGAGCTCGCGAGCGACCTCGAGGCCCTCGGCCCGACCTACGTGAAGCTCGGGCAGATCCTGGCTTCGCGCCCCGACCTGATCGACGAGCCCTACCGCGTCGCCCTCGGTCGGCTGCACGACGACGTGCAGCCGCTGCCCTGGTCGACCATCGAGGAGACGCTCACCTCCGAGCTCGGCGACTGGTCGCAGCACTTCGGCACGCTCGACGAGACGCCCCTCGCGGCCGCGTCGATCGGTCAAGTCCACCGCGGTCGGCTCGTCGACGGCACCGAGGTCGCGGTGAAGATCCAGCGGCCCGGCGTGAAGCACCGCATGCTCGGCGACCTCGACACCTGGATGGCGGTGGCTCGCGTGGCCGAGGCGAGCTCGAAGCTCGTGGTGGGGTTCAGGCCCGTCGCCACGCTGCAGGAGCTGCGTATCGCGATGCTCAGGGAGTTCGACTACGAGCGCGAGGCGGCGAACCTCGTGCGCCTCGGCCAGATCCTGTCTTCACACCCGAACCTCGTGGTCCCCGAGGTGATCCGAGACGCTTCGAGCCTGCGGGTACTCACGATGACCTTCGTGGAGGGCGTGAAGCTGACCCCCTCGATGGACGTGGAGCCCGGGCTCGGCGCCGAGCTCGCCGACGCCTTGTTCGAGGGCTGGCTCGAGCAGATCGTGGTTCGCGGGTTCTTCCACGCTGACCCCCATCCCGGCAACGTCATGCTCACGCCGGCGCGCACGCTGGCCGTGATCGACGCAGGCATGGTCGGCGTCGTGCCCACACGGCTGCGGCGCGGGATCGTCAAGCTGTTGCTCGCCGTGTCGGACGGTCGCATCGAGGATGCGGCCGAGATCTTCGTCGGACTCTCTCCGGCCAGCGACGATGCCGATCCCCACCGGTTCCGCGACGAAGCTGCCCGGGCCTTGACCGGGGTCGTGGGCGATGACCTCGGATCGATCCAGACGGGGGCGCTCCTCCTCGAGATGCAGCAGATCGCCACCCGCAACCACGTCGCGGTGCCGCCGTCGTTCACCATGATCGGCAAGGCGCTGCTCCAGCTCGACGAGATTGCGCGGTGCCTCGATCCGGGGTTCCGTCCCGATCAGGCGATCCGCCAGCACGCCGCCGAGATGATCTCCGAGACGGTCACGCGAGCGGCGTCAGCCCCGCGCATGCTCCAGGCGCTCATCGAGGCCGAGGAGCTCGCCGACGCGCTGCCCGATCGCATCGCCCGTATCCTCTCGGTCCACGCGGACAATCGGATGCGCCTGCAGGTGACGTCGCGGGAGCTCTCGGGGCTCGGCGAGGCCGTGACGCGAGGGGCCCGCATTCTCTCCGCAGGCATGGTGCTGGCCGCCTGCCTCGTGGGCCTGGCCACGCTCGCGTCGGCGTCGGGGGACTTCTGGTTCCTGTTCGGTGCCACCAGCATCATCGCGGCGGGGCTCACGTCCGTACTCTGGCTGTCCGGCGGTCTGCTGAGAGACGGCTGAAAGGTTCGGATAAGGCTTCCGAGCGCCTGCCCCCACCGCGCCGGTTAGGTCTCGCGTCCGTCGAACGGAGGGGCAGCATGGGCGTCGGGTGGCTCGCCTGGATCGTCGTGCTCGGCGCCCTCGGGGGGCCGCAGAGCCCGCCTCCCGAGCGTTCGATCGAGGCACCACGGGCGGTCGCCTCCGAGCGGGTCGACGCGGACGCCGAGCGGCAGGCGCTCGTGATTGGCAACGGGGCCTACCGCAACGTGGCCCCCCTGGCCCAGGCTCCGGACGATGCGCGGCTGCTCGCGAGGACCTTCGAGGGCCTGGGATTCCGGACCGAGCTCGTGATCGACGCCGACCTGGCCGCGATGAAGCGCGCCATCGAGGCCTTCGAGCAGGCGCTGCCGAGCGCCCGGGTCGGGGTGTTCTACTACGCAGGCCACGCCGTGCAGCTGGGCGGCGTCAACTACCTCGTGCCCATCGACGGGGAGCTCACCGACCCACACACCGCCTCCACCGAGACCATCGATGCCGGGCGGGTGGTGCGCGCCCTCGAGACGACGCACACGCCGATCAGCATCGTCGTGCTCGACGCCTGCCGCACCAACCCGTTCGCCGCGGCGTGGACGGGGAACCACGCATCGCGAGCTCGCACCGGCCTCGCCCAGCTCGCGACGCAGGGTCAGCTCGTCGCGTACGCCACCAACCCGGGAGAGGCCGCGCTCGACTCCGGCATCTACGCGCGGGCCCTCGCCGACCGTCTCACGCGACCCTGTCAGAGCATCATGGACGCGTTCTACCAGGTGCGCGACGATGTCGTGGTCGCGAGCGAGGGGCACCAGGTGCCGTGGATCGGGGGGTCCCCGGGCACCGGGTTCAGCCGCTTCCAGCCTGCGGGCTGTGGAAGCCCGCCGAGCGTTCGCGCCGCGGCGGTCCGTGCGCCCCGCAATGCCGTCGAGGCACTCGAGACCAGGCTGGCCCGAGCCCGGGAGCTCTACCAGCAGCGCTGCGTGGTCGAGCTCGGTCGCGCTTCGACTGCGACCGAGCGCAAGTCGTGCCACGAGCGCTACCACCCCAAGGTCCAAGCCGCCCAGGACGCCCTCGATGATGCTCTTCTCGCTGCTGACGACGCTGAGCGCGCCTCTCGCCCTCGGCCAGAGTGAGCCCGCCGCACTCGACGGGTTCGTCCGGTACGTCTCCATCGCCGCTCCCGACGATGTCGACATGGACGCGACACGCGACCAGCTCGAGATCGAGCTCCGGGCCTTCGGCATGACGATCTCGCAGTGCGACGAGCTGCGGGAGCGCGATGCCGTTCTCGACGAGACGATCGCGGAGCGCTACCCGACCTGGCGCCACGATCCAGACCTCCTGGCCGAGAAGCAGGTGCTCACCGCACAGTGCACGCCCTCCGACCCGAGAACCACGTTCTACGCCGCCAAGGTCAGCCTCGCCGTCGATCCCGACCTCGGCAATCAGCGGCGGGCCAACGTCCAGCTGATCCCGCTGGGGGAGGGGGCGGACCAGCAGACGGTGTACGTGGGCGGCTTCGCCCACCGGCCGTTCCGCGAGACGTTGTCCTGGAGCGACGTGCTCTCGCGGGCGATCGACCGGGCTGCCTCGGGGCAGGACGAAGCCCCCGCGGTGGAGCTTCGCGGTCCGCGTCGCGTGCAGCTCGAGGGGCGCGTGCGTCTCGACGCGCGACGATCGTGGGATCCGGACGGTGATCCCTTCATCCTGCGCTGGACGGCCACCGTTCCCGGCTGTGAGACGACCACCCGCGACGGCAGGTCCATCGTCTTGCCCATGCTCGAGCGCTGCCCGTCGGGCACCACCGCGGTGGAGGCCTACGAGGTTCCGCTCAATGCGGGCGAGACGTCGCGGGACCGGGTGCTCGAGCCACCCACCGTGGGCCGCTACACGGTCGAGGCGACGCCACGGAGCAAGGGCCGCGAGACGGAGGCCGACGCCCACCTCGTGATCGTGGAGCCGGCCCACCCGACCTTCGTGGGCGTGCACGCCGGCCTGGTCCAGCTCCCCGCCGACCTGTTCGTGTTCGGTGACGAGCGGTCGCTCAGCCCCGAGATCGGTCTGCACTGGCTCGAACGCGTGGCTTCCGGGGTCTCCGGGCGCTTCGTGCACGACCTGCTGCTCGGCTTGTCGTCAACGCTCCACCTCCGCCAGGGCGACGTGCTCTTGCAGGGCGCGCCCCTGTTCTCGATCGGGGCCGATCTCGCAGGTCGACTCTACGGCCCCCGGGGGGCGTGGGGCCTCGAGTACGGCGCGCGGGTCGGGCTTGGCTCCGCCGGGGTGGCGGTCGACTTCGGGTTCGTCACGGGTCGGTCGGCGTGGCTGCCGATGCACGCCCGGGTCGGACTGTTCCGTCAGGACCGCAAGGTCACCTGGCGCGACGACCGACCCTGTCGAGGGCTCGGCTGCACGACCATCGGAGCCAGCTTCGTCGGCAACGTCGTCCTCGTTACCCAGTCGGGCAACCTCGGCATCAGCCTCGGTCCCCAGCTGACCGTCCAGATGAACCCCTGAAGCGGAGGGACGATGCTCACCGTCGGGATCCTCACCATCCTCGCCAGCCCAGGCTGCCTCGTCTACGAGCGGATCACGGAGACGCGGACCTGCCTCGACCAGGGCACTCGGCGCGACGGCGAGACGTGCGTGTGCGACGACGAGTGCAGCTCCAGCACTTGCTTTCTCGAGGCCTTCACCGGCCTTCCCCAGGGCATGTGCTTCCGCGAGTGCAAGACCTCGGAGGACTGCGAGGGCTCCACGGTCTGCGACTTCGGGTGGTGCGCGCCGCCGTGCAACGACAACGCGGACTGCGAGTCGTCCCGGGTCTGCAGCAAGACGGGCGAGGCCGATGCGTGCTTCCCGCTGTGCTCGTCGGGCCCGGACTGCGAGTCGGGGATCTGCAACCCGTACTCGGGGCGGTGCAGTCAACCAGGCGATCCGGAGCCGTTCGGCTTTGGCACCGGAGAAGACTGCCGCGAGGACAACGAGTGCAAGTCCCAGTTCTGCAGCAAGGGAGGGTGCACGAGCTTCTGCAGTGTCGAGCGGCAGGGCTGTCCCGACGGGGGGATCTGCGTGCGCACCGGCAGCGGTGACCTCGGGTTGTGCTTTCCGACCTGCGAGACGAACGGGGATTGCCGGCCCTACGCGTGGTCGAACTGCGCACGAACCAGCGCGGGCAACGGCTACTGCGCCTTCTGACCGGGGGCGGGCTGGTCACGCTCGGTGACGTGGCACTCCGAGCAGGTGGCGAGGAGCTGACCCACGATCTCGCCGCGGAAGTTGCGGGCGGTGGTCGTGGCCCGCTCGGCGATGATGTAGACGAGCTGCTCGAGCTGGGGCTGGTCGGTCGGCGCGGGGGCCGACTGGAACGCGAGCTCGATCGGATGCTCGAGGAGGCTGCGCGCACCACGCTGCCACGCCTGTTCGTTGGCGCCCACGAGACCGAGCCACATCCACTCGGAGGCCCACGCGTGCAGCGCCATGTTCTGGCCTTCGTCCCAGGCCTGTGACGGGATGGCCGCCTCGTCGAGGCCGAGGTCGGCTCCCGTGCTCGCGTGGCACTCGCCGCACTTCTGGGCGACCTCGCCGATTCCCGCCGCCGCGTCGACCAGGTTCTTCGCCCGGGAGGTCTTCTTCGCCTCCTTCCGGAGCTTGCGGAGCGGTGCCTTCCACTCGCTCGGCAGCCCCTCGGGGTCATCGCTGTCCGCGAGGAGCGAGGCCACCGTCTTGGCGTCGTCGAGTCGTCCCTGGACGACGTGATCGCGCGCTTCGGTCACCTTGGCGAACCGCTCGTGCATCTGCGCGCTCACCGGCGGCGTGGCAAGGGCGGAAGGGATCAGGCACCACCACATCGTTCCTCCAGATGCGCCCCTCGTACCGTACGCGTCGGTTCGCGGAAACCGCACCGCGTAACGTTGGTGGGTCGATGCCCGTCCGCACGCGAGCAGACAACGAGGAGGACGACTTGCTGGTTGCGCTGATGATGGCTTGCGGTGTCGAGGACCCGGGGATCGTCGACTCGATGGGGCCACCCGTCGAGGAGGAGCCACCGGTCGAGGAGGAGCCGATTCCCACCGACGACATCCTCGGCTGGTTGGAGACGGGGGCCTACCTCGAGTGGACCGCGGAGGACGCGATCCACCCTTCGGCCGGCCCGCACTTTGGGGACGTGCTCACCTACTTCTCGCCCTCGCTGGTCGCGAGCCTCGACGCGGGCGCCGACCGTCACCCCGTGGGCGCCGCGTCGGTCAAGGAGCTCTACGGCCGGAGTGGCGCGGGCGAGGTGGTCGGGCACGCCGTGATGGTGCGGGTGGGCGCGGAGGAGTCGGATTCTGCGTGGTACTGGTACGAGATCTTCAACGGCAACGAGGAGGCCGACGGTCGAGGGGTCTCGCTGTGCTCCGGCTGCCACGCCTCGGGGGTGGACTTCGTGATCTCCACACCCTGACCGAGGCTCATTCCTCGGCTGCCTCACTCCGGCCGCGGAAGAACTCGGTGCGCTGATACCAGGCCAACAGGTCGGGCAGCAATACCCGGAGGCTGCCCACCACCGGGAGCGCGAGCAGCACGCCGAGCAGGCCGAGCAGCTCGGCACCGAACAGCAGCGCGATGATCACCGCGACGGGGGACAACCCCACCTTGTCGCCCACGATGCGGGGGGTGATGACGTAGGCCTCGACGGCTTGAACCGTGCCGAAGGTCAACACGACGCCCGCGAGGCCGCCCCAGCCGCTCCAGTCGAGCAGCGCGAGCAGCGAGGCGAGCAAGAAGCCGACGAAGAAGCCGAGGTACGGAACCACACCGAGCAGGCCGGCGAACACGCCGATGGCGATGCCGCTCGACACCCCCATCCCGGTGAAGCCGAAGGTGATCCCGAGCCCGATAGCGTAGAGCACGGCCAGCCACAGCGAGACCTCGAGCTGACCGCGGATCCAGAGACCCACCACCTGGTCCATCTGCCGGAGCCTCTCGAGCAGCCAGCTACGCTGGGGCAGGGGCAGGAAGTCGACGGCCACGGTTCGCATGCGGTCGAAGTCCCGCAGGAAGTAGAACGCGAGCACCGGAATGAGGACCAAGGTGACGAGGCTGTCGACGACGACCGCGGTCTGCGTCCACACCTGGGTGAGCGCCGAGGTCAGCGTGTCGGAGACGGTCTGGACGACCTCGGGAACGTACTCGCGCGAGCGGGAGATCGCGTCGTGCAGGATGTCCTGGAGCGTGTGCGGGGTGTCGACCCCGAGCTGGGTCTCGACCCAGGGGATCCACCGCGTCTCGGCGAGCGAAAGCAGGCTCGGAATCCCGGACTGCACGCGCCCCACGAGGTGGCGGATCGTCGGGTACAGGAAGATCGCGAGTCCGAACACGCCGATCGCGCCCGCGAACAAGAACAACCCGATGCTCGTCGTGCGCGAGAAGCCCCGCTCCTCGAACCAGTCGACGGCCGGATTGAGGACGTAGGCCGTGAGCATCGCGAGCACGATGGGGAGCAGCACGTTGCTGACCGAGCGCACCAGCGCGTAGCCCCCGAGCGCCAGCAGGGCGAAGAACAGGATCTTCGCGAGCAGGTAGGGGTAGCGCTCGTAGCGGCGCCAGAAGTCGGGCGGCCTCGGGGCGTGCGTCGACACAGGAGCAAGGTAGCACCAGCCCCGAGGCCCGGGGTGTACCATCGGGTCCGCGGCGGGGGCGCTCGTCGGTCGACGGAGGTGGCGACGTGGTCTGGATGTGGATCGGGTGTGGCGTGTTCGCGCCGGCCGTGGAGGTGACCGGGGTGGGGCTGTCGCACGTCACGCTCGAGGACGTCGAGGTCACGGCAAAGGTCGACGTGACAAACCCCTGGTGGTCGTCGTTCACCCTGGACGCGCTGACCTGGTCCCTTTCGGTGGGCAGCGCGACCCTGACGTCGGGCGAGCTCGACAAGCCAGTGTTCGTACGCCCCAACGGCATCACCACCGTCGAGGTGCCCATCACGCTGGCCTACGCCGATCTGGCCGCCGCCACGAGGTCACTGGGCGCCCCCGAGGTCCCCTACCGTCTGGCACTGGACGTGCACGCCACGACGCCCGGCGGCCCCTGGCACTGGCCCGTCGCCATCGAGGGAGCCATCCCGAAGATCTCGCCCCCCACCCTCGACCTCGTCGACTGGTCCGCCACCACTCGCGACGGCAACCTCGAAGTGGACGTGATCGTGAAGCTCGGCCTGCCGGAGGGGTTCGCGCTGCACGACGGGACCTGGCGGCTCGCGGTCGACGAGCACCGCCTCGGCGAGGGGCGGTTCGCGTCGCGTTCCGAGGGAGAGCTGCACCTGCCGCTGGTGGTGGACCCGGGAGGAACGACCCGCGCAGGATGGGCCTGGGTCAATGGCGAAGCGGAGGTCCTCTCGCTCGATGTCGACGGGGCCGTGATCACCCCGGCGGGGGTGGTCCCGCTCTCCATGCACCGTGCGCTGCGGGTGGGTTCCGAGCGGGCTCCGACCCCCGATTGAGCGCGGTCGGTGCGGATCCAGACTCGCAGCGATATGTCAAGAACCGTCGGGGTTTGGGGACGCGCTTCACCCAAGGGGCGGGTGTCGACACTCCTTGGTTCGTTCGGGGGGCGAGATGACACGACCAAGTGGACTGCTGATGTTGGTGCTGTCCGCCTTCGTCTGTCTCGAGCCCGCTGGCCTCGCGGCTCCGCTCGCCGAAGCCCCCCGAGTGGCCACCGAGGCTCCAGTCGGCGAGATGCTCGGCGTGGTGTCCGACTCCGAGGACGGCATCGGGATCCGGGAGGTGAAGGTCGTCTTGCGTCGCGATGGCTCCCGAAAGGAGGTCTCCGTCGAGCGCACCCGCCGAGGGGGACGGTTCACCTTCCACGATCTCCCGCAGGGCGTGTACTCGCTCGAGGCGAGCGCCGTCGGCTTCCTGCCCCGCACCGTGGGTCCCATCGTCGTGAAGTCGGGTCGGGAGACGCGGGTCGAGCACATCACGCTCACCCCCGAGCCCGAGGGTCGCTCCGACAGCTGAGCCTCGCCGGACCGGCGAGCGGTCGAAGCGACCAGTGAGTGGTCGTGCCGCTGCGCCCTGGGCTTCCGCGGAGCAAGTGGATCGTGTCCCCACCAACGAGGAGGGCTCCATGGTCCGTTCGACATTCTCCGCGCTCGCGCTCGCCGGCGCGCTCCTGATTCCCACCGCTGGGCTGGCGGCTCCCGAGGAGGTACCGGAGGCCGCGCCCGACGTGATCGAGGCTCCGGTCGAGATCGAGGCGGGGGTTCCCCGCCTGCCCGACGGCACCGGCTTCGACGATCGCGTCGTCTTCGATCGAGCCTATGACGACGTGATGGGGATGGGCGAAGAGGTCACGGTGACCGGCACCGTCCAGGACAATGCATTCCTGATGGGCCAGGACGTCCTGACGAGCGCCCCGCTCGGCGGGGACTTGTTCGCTGGTGGCGAGACGATCACGATCGACGAGCCCATCGCGGGCGACCTCTACGCGCTCGGGGCCGAAGTGGTGCTCGGGCCTCGGGCCTCGGTGGGCGGCGACGTCTATGGCTTGTCGGGCGAGCTGCGGCTCGAGGGTCCGGTGGGCGGCTCGGTCCACGTCGGGGCCGGACGGGTGGAGCTCGCCTCGACCATTGGCGGAGACGTCGAGTTGCGGATCGGCGAGCTCGTGATCGAGCCGGGCGCCCGGATCGATGGCGACCTCGACTACATCGCTCCCCGGCCCTTCGACGTCGACTCGATCGTCGCCGGCACGGTCACCTTCACCGAGGACACCGACATGGACGCGGGCTTCTCGGGCTTCGAGCCGGAGCCTCCGACCGCGCTCGAGGCGGTGATGGCCTGGACCGGCTGGCGGATCTGGGACTACCTGTCGAAGCTCCTCGTGGGCGCCGTGTTCATCGCGCTGGGCGGGGTGGCGGCGGCCCGCGTGTCGCAGACGCTCCGCGAGGCTCCGGCGGAGAGCCTCGGCATTGGCTTCCTGACCCTCATCGTGCTCCCCGTCGCGTCGGTCCTCTGCATCGCGACGGTGATCCCGATGTCGCTCGGGTTCCTCGGCCTGCTCACCTGGGGCGTGCTCCTGTTCCTCGGCCAGATCGTGACCGCCCAGTGGTTGGGTGAGCTGATCTTCGGCGCGGCCCGCCCCGAGTCCGCACCGACCCCCTACGCCGCCCTCGCGGTGGGTCTGGTCCCGGTCTCGATCCTGTTCGGCGTCCCCTGGCTCGCCTTCCTCGCCGTGCTCACCGCGTCGCTCCTGGGCATGGGTGCGGTCGTGAAGGCGATCGTTCGCCGGAACGCCGACGAGGCCACGGCGTGAGGCGAGCCGCGGCCCTCGGGGGACTCGCCGCCTGGAGCCTGGGCACGGCGTTGCTGGCGCTCGCCTTTCTCCACGGCGACCTCCGACCCGGACAAGCGGCCCTCTGCGGCGCGTTCGGGTGGGTCGCGGCGGTGGGGCTCGCCCCCACCTGGTCGGAGCTCCCTTCGTTCGTCACCGGCTGGCTCGCCGCGGGGGTCGCCACGGTGGTGGCACTCCTCGGGGTCGCCGCGACCGGTCTCGGAAGCGGGATCGCGTACGCGGTGCTGCGCGGACCCGAGCTCGCAGCCACCGTCGTGGCGGCTGGCATGGTCGGCAGCCTCGTGGTGGTGCTCGGCTACACCCATCGCCGACTCGCACGTGAGGTCGCCGGCCAGGCCGCAAGGGTCGCACGGCTCCGCGAGCGGGCCCTCGAGAGCCACCTCAAGGCGCTGACGGCCCAGATCAACCCCCACTTCCTCTTCAACACGCTCAACACGCTCGCCGAGCTCGTCCACGAGGACGCCGACACCGCCGAGGAGCACGTGACCGACCTCGCCCACATGATGCGGTACGCGTTGCGGAGCACCTCGCGCTGGGTTCCGCTCGGCGAGGAGATGGACGTGGTGCGTCGCTTCTTCCGCCTCGAGGGGATGCGTCTCGGGTCGCGGCTCACCTGGACGGTCGAGGTCGACGTGGACGCCGCCGACGTTCGGGTGCCCGGTCTCCTCGTGCAGCCCATCGTCGAGAACGCGGTGCGACACGGGGTCTCGGTGCGACCCGAGGGCGGTCGGGTCTCGGTGCGGGCATCCCGACGAGCGGGTCGGCTGCGGATTGCCGTCGAGGACGATGGGCCTGGGCTCCCCGAGGAGGTGGCGCAGCAGCTCCACGCCGCCGGACGAGGGACCGAGGGCGCCGGCGGGGGCCTGTACACCACGGCCGAGCGCGTCCGCCTCGCGTGGTCCGAGGGCGGGGCCTCCATGGCTGTCGAGCCGGGCGATGGTGGACGGGGAACCAGGATCGTGCTCGATCTGCCCGTGGGAGGTCCTCGATGATGCCGAGCATCCGCGCGCTGGTGGTCGACGACGAGCCGCGGGCGAGGTCCCGAATGCGCCGCCTGCTGGACGCGCATGCCGACGTGGTGGTCGTGGGAGAGGCCGACAACGGCGAGGAGGCGCTTCGGCAGATCCTCGGCACTCGCCCCGATGTCGTGTTCCTCGACATCCGCATGCCGGGTGCGTCGGGCACTGCCGTGGCCGAGCAGCTGGTCCTGTACCTGCCCGAAGCGGTCCGTCCGGCGGTCGTGTTCACCACCGCGCACGCCGAGCACGCGGTGGATGCCTTCGCGGTGCAGGGGCTCGACTACCTGCTCAAGCCGGTCGAGCGGGAGCGACTGGCGGAGGCCCTGCGCCGGGTGCGCATGCGGCTGTGGTCGCGCACCCCGAGCGCGATGGTGTCTTCGCCTGCGCCGGAGCCGGGTCCCGTCGTGGGCACCGTGCTCACCGGGTACCACGGGTCCCGCGAGGAGCCCGTGATCGCCGATGACATCGTCTTTGTCGAGATCGTCGACGGAGTCGCGTTCGCCCAGCGTCGGGAGGGAGGTCGGATTCGGCTCGGCGACAGCCTGGCCGAGCTCGAGGCACGGCTGCCGAGCCCGCCGTTCGTGCGGGTCTCGCGGAGTGCGCTCCTCCACCTGCAGCGAGTGATCGGGCTACGGTCTCCAGGGTCGGGCACCTGCGAGGCAGAGCTCGAGGGGGGCCACGTCGTGGCGGTGAGCCGCCGACGCTCGCGGCACCTGCGCAAGCTCCTGGGGCTCGAAGAGACGTGAGGCGGGTCACGTCGCGCTCACAGGGCGCTGCGGGACATCCTATCGGGATTCGCCGATCAGTACGCTCTCCACGAGGTTGCCGATGGTCTCCGCGAAGCGCGCGAGGGGTACGTCGGCCACGCTCTCCGGGTAGAAGTTGCGCACGTGGCCGGTGCCCGCCCCGAGCCCGAGGGCAACGAGTCGCAGATCGGGCTCGTCCAGCAGCGAAGCCACCGCGTTGTGAAGGTCCTGTGCGTTCGACCGCCGCCCCTCGGGCAGTCCGTCGCTCACGACGACGAGGATCCGGTCCACCGCGGGCACCTCCCGGAGGACTGCGGCGAACTCCAGGAGGCACGGGCCGTCGTCGTTGTAGCCAGGCTGGTTGTTGCCGCCCTGGCGGGAGCCGGCGACCTCCTGTGTCATCTCTGCGAGGCGGTTCCGGGCCGCGGGGGTGAGCGGGTCGCCGAAGTCGTGCAGCTTGATCAGCACGTCCTGAAAGCCATAGACCCCGAAGTTCACCTGGAGCCGGTGCAGGGTCTCGGCGAGCAGGATCGAGCCTCGCAGCGCGCTCTGGGCCTTCTGACCCTGCATCGATCCCGACAGGTCCACGAGCAGCCCGATCGCGGCGTTCCGGCGGTCGGGGATGGTGGTGCGGACCCACAGCTCGTCGTAGCGGCGGGGATCGGCCTCGAAGGTCATGAGACGCCGCAGATCGACCCGCCGCCCGGTGGGGTAGCCCGCCCGCTGCCGGAGGCGCTGCTGGGGCCGGAGGATCTCGTCGAGGTGCTGGACGAGCTGCTCGACCTGATCGGCGACCTCGGCGTAGGCGAGGTCGTAGCTCGTCGCGGGCTGCCACACCCTGGGGAGCGGAGGCAGATCGACCATGTCGGCGTCCCACGGCAGCTCGGAGAACTCCTGCGGGGAGCCGGGCAGCACGATCACGGGGGCGGTGACCCGACCGTCGAGCGCGCCGTCGAGCACCTGACCCGCGAGCTCGTCGGCCCAGCGATGAGGTGCCTTGGGCGCAAGGTCGGCCTCGATGGCCTCGGCCACGACCGGACCCGGACGGCCGGCCTCGAGCTCCCGGCGTGCGCGGGCCGCGTGGTCGGGATGGGCCATGAGCCACCGCGCGATCTTCCGTCGGTCCTCGGTGTACAGCGCGAGCCCGACGGGGAAGATCTCGTCTCGCGCGAGACGGAAGGCGGTAAACGCCGAGTGCTGTACGCGCTGCTCTCGGCGAGATGGCATCCAGCGCAGATCGGGCAGGTACGGCCACACGTCCTCGCGGTAGGCGGCTACGATCTCGTCGCTGACAGGCTCGTCGAGGTTGGTGGGCGGGAAGTGGAGCGCGTAACGACGTCGTGCGGTGCGAGTGGCTGCGAGCGCCTCGACGACCCGTTCGGGCAGCGGCCGAGCGCTCGGCTGCCAGTTGCGATCGCCCTCGGCTGCGCACTCGAGGCAGAACACCAGGAAGCGAGGGGTCCCGGGTTCGTGGGCGATCTCTTCGACCAGCGCTTGGTTCTGCCAGGGACGCGCGCCCGGGTAGCGGGAGGTGATCCACCGGTCGACCCGAGGGTCCTCGATCGCGTTGAGCAAGTTGCGCGCCGCGCGGACCGAGCGGACGTCGAGGGGAAAGAGGTTGTACCGGCTGATGTGGTAGTGACCCACCTCGTGGGCCACGATGCCTGCGCAGTACTCCGGCCCCTGCTGGGCGAGGCCCTCGGCCGACACGCGGATCACCCGTCGCACGGGGTCCCACGACCAGCCACCCGGCGCGACCTCGAGCCCGATGCCGGCGTCCTGGCACAGACCGACCGCGAGCGCGCCGAGCTCCCGCGCGCGAGCCGCGACGGACTCGGACACGCTCAAGCGACCTCCCCGTCATCGGTGTCGCCCGCGTTGAGCGTGTCGAGCCGCTCCGGCGCCCAGGTCGAGGGGCCGATACCCGCGGCGTCGAGCAGGCGGGCGACGACTCGCTGATCGGTCCCTGCCTGGACCCGGCCGAGGTAGTAGCGCGCGAGCGCCTTGCGCATGGCGATCACCGAGCGATCCTCGGGGTTCAGCGAAGACGCGAGGTAGTCCATGACGGCGAGCAGGCCACGGCGAGAGAACACGTAGCGCTCGCGGCGCCTCGCTCCGAGCTGCGAGCCTGAGCCTGGCTTGCGACCCACAGCCTCCTCGAGAGCGGCGTGGAACCGCGCGAGCGCCCGCAGGAAGTGCTCGATCCCTTCGATCTCGGAGAGCTGGGCCAGGGGTGGGGCCTGCTCGACCCCGCGATACCGCGAGCCGCCGAGCACCACGTCGGGCTGCTGGCCCGTGACGAGGAACCGCAGCATGGCCACGTACTCGCCTTCGCCCGGCGCCTGAACGTGGCGGTAGGCCCGCCAGCGGTCGCGGTAGGCTGGCGAAAGCGGCGATCGACCGGCGTACTCCGCGGGGTTCATCGTCGCGAAGATGCGGAACGCGGGGTGCACGGGCACGTCGCGCGAGCCGATCACGGTGTTGTCGTGCTCCGAGAGGACGAGCATGGGGTGGCGCTCGAGCACCGGGTTGAGCCGCTCGAGGATCTGCGGCTCGGCAAGGTTGAGCTCGTCGAGCACGACCCACCAGCCGCGCTTCATCGCGGTGACGATGAGCCCGTCCTGCCAGCGCCAGGGGTGCACGGTCATGCGCTCGTTGGCCATGATCTGCT
>CAZZLC010000007.1:0-2411 GCA_964655065.1 uncultured Enterobacteriaceae bacterium
TCGGACACCGACACCGACACCGGCATGCCGCCGGTGACCCCCGCGCTGGTGATCACCGGCGTGGTCGACGGCCCGCTTCCCGGCGGCACGCCCAAGGCCGTCGAGATCTACTCGCTCGCTGACGCCCCCGATCTCAGCGTCTGCGGCATCGGGTCGGCCAACAATGGCGGCGGAACCGACGGCGAGGAGCTCACCTTCCCCGCCATTGCGGTCACCGCGGGTCAGTTCCTGTACATTGCGACCGAGCAGCCCAACTTCAATGCGTTCTTCGGGTTCGACCCCACGGCCACCGACACGTTCGCGGTCGCGATCAACGGCGACGACGCCATCGAGCTGTTCTGCAACGGCATGGTGGTCGACACCTTCGGGGAGATCACGCACGCTGGCGGCTCGCTCGCGTGGGGCTACCAGGACGGCTGGGCGTACCGCAACGACGGCACCGGCCCCGACGGCGTCACTTTCCAGATCGGCTCGTGGTCCTTCAGCGGCGCCGACGCCCTCGACAACGAGACCACCAACAACGCGGCCGGCACGCCGTTCCCGATCGGTACCTACACGCCCTGACCGGGCGCCCTCACGGCTCCCAGGTGTGGAACCAGAGCACGACCCGATCCGCGAGCCGCTCGGTCCACGCCAGCGCGAACCGGCCGTGTCCCCACGCGAGGCGATGGGGACCCGTCATGGCCTCGGCGGAGACGTCGAGCAGCGTCCACGTCCCCTGGGGGGCGAGCGTGCCGTCCAGGACGTGGAGCTCGACGCCCGCACTGCCGGGCAGGCCCCGGGGCTGGTGAGCCAGCGCGACACAGCCCGCCCCCTCGGCGAGCGCGGGGTAGCCGCGATCGAAGTTGGGCAGGCTCTCCCTCACCACAGCGTCGTCGACGGTCATCAGGACGGTGCCCCGATCGGTGTCCTCGAACGCAAGCAGCGTGCCCGCCGGCCGCCGGAGCACGTCGCCGGCAAACAGGAGCCGCCCCGTGTAGAGGATCTCCCGCTCCCCGGGCCCGGTGTCGGGGTCCATCGGGACGCGCCAGAGCTCCTCGTGCTCACCGGGCGAGAGGGTGTGCAGGTGGAGCATCCGCGCCATGGCAGGGTCGTGGTCGACCACGCCGCCCCGCCGGTTGGACAGCGGCAGATCGAAAGGACCCGCGAGCACCTGGCCATCAGCGGCATAGCGGGTCCACCGGTCCGGGTCGCCGGGGCGGCTGACCACGAGCTCGAGCCCGCCTGCGTACCACTCGGCCGATGCCGGCACGGTGTGGGGGAAGATGGGGACCACGACGGAGGGTCCGAGCTCGCCCTCGTGGGAGAGCGCGCGCCAGCCGAGCTCGAACTCCGTGAACCACACCACGAGGAAGTCGTCGGGACGAACCACCATCTCGAACGCCTCGGGCGGCAGCCCCACTTCGTTGGTCGCGTCCACCTCGGCGAGAACCTCGCCGTTCGGACCCACGAAGGTGGCGAACACGTGCTCGTTCTCGTCGCGTCCGACCAACACGAAGCCCTCGTGGGTAGGGGCGAGGACGGGCCCGGGCAGGACCGAGCCCAGCGTGACCCCCGCGGAGAGCTCGGGTGGCGACGCGACGCACGTGACGTCAGGTCCGGCACCCTCGGTCGGAACGGTCTGCGCGTCCGGGGTCGCCGCGTCGTCGATCGGGTCCTGGCACCCCGAGACCCCCAGGACCATCCACACACCCATCGTCGCCTGCCGCAAACGCTCCTCCACCCTGGCCATCGTAGCCACCCTGACGACGGAGGCCCGCCGGCAGCTCGGGCTGCGCGGCGGGCCTGGGGGTCGTGGGCCCCTCGGGGACCCGTCGAACGGCGCGATCAGTCCACGTAGAAGAACGCGTTGTCGAAGTAGACGGAGCCGGTGTCGTCGCAGGCCGCGACGCTACCGATGCAGTCCTTGTACTCGAACACGGCCTGGGCGAAGACCGCCCCCGCGGGCACCGTCGCGGTGACTGCGAGGGGCGTCCACACGCCGGCGTCGTCGGCGTTGGTGAGCGCCGTGGACGGGGAGTTGCCGAGTTCGGCGAAGCCGCCGTCGAAGAACTTGATCGCGATGTAGGCCTCGTTGTCGACGCCAATCTTGTCGGGGTTCTCGGTGATGACGTAGGCGTTGAAGGTCAAGCTGTCACCCACGTCGATGCCGTTGGTTCCGACGTCGAACTGCTCGTAGACGGAGAACACGGTCTCGGCACCGTCGAAGAACGCGAACATCTTCATGCCGTTGTCGCCGTCGAGCGCCGAGAAGGTCTCGCCGCCCGTGGCGCCGAAGATCGACTCACCGGTGACCGCGAGCGGCCAGGCCGTACCCGCAGGATCGAACCAGAAGAAGCCGGCAGGGTAGGTGCCGCTGATCGGAATACCGGTGAAGGCGACCGGGTCGACGACCGAGGCTTCGAAGCTCG
>CAZZLC010000007.1:2511-42513 GCA_964655065.1 uncultured Enterobacteriaceae bacterium
CTGATCGGAATACCGGTGAAGGCGACCGGGTCGACGACCGAGGCTTCGAAGCTCGGGTTCGACAGCAGCTGAACCGGGTTGATCTCACCGGGATTCTCGAGGAAGGGACCGATCCACTCGCCGCCCACGAACTGCAGCGAGTAGCCGGCCGGCGTGTCCCCGGTCTCCTGCACGCCGATGTCGGTCGACACGAGGCCCACCGCGGTCCCGTCCAGCGCGGTGAACTCGCCTTCGTAAGAGATGAACTGGACCACGTTGTCGGACGGGTCGACGAAGGCGATCCCGTCTGGGCCCCCGTTCTGGATGCCGTTGCTCGGGAAGTTCACGACGAGCGTGCCGAGGCCATTGTCCTGGTTCGTGAAGGTGCCGGCGAGCGGGATGGTGTCGTACACCAGGCCGTTGCTGCCGTTGTACAGCTCGAGGGACCAGCCGGCGGCGTCGAAGCCGGCCGAGCCGGTGATCTCGATGAACTCCCCGACGTCACCACTGATGTTGTCGTAGTGGAACTCGGAGATGAAGAACTGGGGGTCGAAGGTGTCGACGCGCGGGGCGGGAGGCGGGTCCGCGATGTCGACCGTGCCGCCGAGCACCTCGACGATGTAGGAGCGCAGGACCTCCTGCTCGCCGTTCTCGAGGTCGGGGTCGTCGCCGTCGGTGAAGTCGGTCTCGGTGATGATCTCGTCGTTCGCGGCGGCCGCGATCGAGGTGTAGCCGTCGCCGCCGGTGAGCAGGAAGCTGTTGGTGGCCAGCGTGAAGGTCTCGGTGAGCGCCGACGGGCTCACGATGCCGCCGATCACGAAGTCGAGCACGGAACCGTCGTCGCGGGTCACGAACATGTTGACGATGCGCGAGGCGGTGGTCAGGCTCGTGGCGCCCTCGATCCCCGGCTGCGAGGGATCGTACTCGATGGTCACGCCAGCGAGCTGCGGGAAGCGGCCGTCGGCGGCAGGGATACGGCTAAGCGAGTTCTCCATCGCGGCGAGGAACTGCTCACCGGTCATGTCGACGACGACGATGGCGTTGTCGAACGCGAGCGCGGTCCCGATGGTGAGGCCGATGATGCTCGGGCCCTCGATGGTGTCGCGGATGCCGCCGCCGTTCTTGAGAGCGACGTCGACGCCGCGGGCCGGGACGGTGTCTCGAGCGAACCACAGGGTCGAGTCGGCCGCGAGCTGACCGAGGTTGGTCGAGCGGGTCCGGACGTCGGCGCGCGCGCCGTTGAGCGGGAAGTTGGTGGTTCCGATCGGCGCGAACAGGTCGGTGATGAGCGGGGTGCTCTGGAGCGCCGCGCCGAGGTCGGCCACACCCTGGATGGGGCCGAGGCTGCCCGGGGCCTGGCCGAGCTCGGCCTCGAGCAGTTCGATCGCTGCGTCGTTGGTCGCGACGGGGCCCGAGCGCGGGTCGATGTAGGCAATCTCGCCGAAGGCGTCGAAGCCAACGATGAGATGACCGACGTACGACCACAGCTGGTCGCTGTTCACGACCACGACCGTCTCGCCCTCGGAGTCGAAGCGGACGGTGGGGTAGCTGGCCTCGGAGGTGTCGCCGTCACGCAGTAGGCTGAACGGACCCTCGGGGAACGGCTTGGCCATGAAGCCCGTCGAGCCGGCGGCGACGATGATGTCGATGCCGCGCAGGAGCTCGGCCGACAGCGGGTCGCCCGTGAAGTCCTGGGCGTGGTCGAGGAGGATGATCTTGTTGACGCCCTGCTGCTCGAGGATGCGAACCTGCTCCAGCACCTGGAGCACGGCCGACACGACCGGCTGGTTGTCGACGTCCGAGCGGCCGCCGACGAAGTCGAGGCCCCCGAGGCACGCCACGCCGGGGGTGCAGCCGGCGATGACGTTGAAGAAGTCGGCGGGGGCGCGGCCGATGAGGCCGATGCGCTCGGTGACGCCATTGCCGCTGGTCACCTCGACGAACGCGCTGCGCGCCACCTTGCCGGCCAGGTTGGTGACGTTGTCGCCGTCGGTGCCGATCTCGATGGGGGGCGTGCCGGGGTCGAGGTTGGCGTTGACGGCGCTGAAGTCCAGGTTCGCGGCGAGGAAGGGATAGTCGGCGCGCGCGAGCATCTCGGCGAAGGTGTTGATGTCGCCATCCCCCCCGTCGAACTCGTGATTGCCGATGCCGTTCGCGGTGAGCGCCATCTCGTTGTACGCGATGATGTCGGCCACCCCGACCTTGTCGATGGTCACCTGCGTGCCGTCGACGTCGACCGTGCCGAGCTCGGCCGAGGCCTGGAAGAACGGGTTGGGGATGGTGTGGTCGCCGGCCGTGAGGTGCAGCGACGCCATGCCCTCGTCGGTGGCGAGCTGACGCAGGCCGTCGAGCACGGCGCTGTAGTTCTCGACCTTGGGCTCGAGGGTGTTCGGGTTGAGCCACGAGGACTCGTTGTCCGAGCTGTGGAGCACCTGCAGCTCGAAGGCGACATCGGCCGGGTCCACGTTGCAGACCAGCGTCTCGCCGTCGACCTCGGGATCGTCGAGCACACCGTTGCCGTTGTCGTCCTGGCCGTACTCGACACGAACGCCGCCGAACTGGCAGATCGGACCCGGATCGACGGTCGTCGTCCGGACCGCCGCATCCGCGCCGTCGGCGCCGGGCTGGCCCTCCGCGCCAGGGTCCCCCTGCTCGCCCTGGTCGCCCGCGGGACCAGCCGGACCCTGGGGACCCGCAGGGCCCTGCTCGCCTGCCTCGCCCTGCTCCCCTCTCAGACCCTGGGGGCCCTCGGGACCTTCACAGGCGACGAGAACCGCCGCCATCGCAATGATGGAACGCATCGTGAGTTCCTCCTCAGAAGAGCCCCACGGTAGGCGCCCTGCGCGACAGAACTGCAACGGGACGGGAAACTCGCAGAATCGGCCCGGTGCCGTGGCGACAAGTTCGCGGCCCTCGCTCGATACACGGGCTTCCGAGGAGGCGACACGTGAACGCACGACCCCTGGGCGACACCGGACTGCAAGTCACCCCACTGGGCCTGGGTCTCGCGGCCCTCGGGCGCCCCGGGTACATCACCCTCGGCCACGACGAGGATCTCGGCGAGAACAAGGAGGTCGCCGCCCTCGCGGCGCGAACCCACCAGGTCCTCGACGTCGCATACGACAGTGGTGTCCGGTATTTCGACGCGGCAAGATCCTATGGGCGCGCGGAAGCATTCCTCGCCGACTGGCTCGCTGCCCGCAATCCGCCCGATGTCTGTGTCGGATCCAAGTGGGGATACCGCTACACTGCGGACTGGCGCGTCGATGCCGAGGTCCACGAGGTCAAGGAGCACTCGCGAGACCACTTCGTCGCCCAGCTCGCCGAGACGCGCGCCCTGCTCGGCGACCAGCTGCGACTGTATCAAGTCCACTCGGCCACGCTGACGAGTGGAGTCTTCGACGATCCCGATCTGCTCGATGCTCTGGCCAGGTTGCGCGACGAGGGCACCGTGATCGGGCTGTCGTTGTCGGGCCCTGGCCAGGCCGATACGCTTCGGCGCGCGCTCAAGATCGAGCGGTCCGGTCGCCGGCTCTTCGGCGTGGTCCAGGCCACCTGGAACTTGTTCGAGCGCAGTGCGGACGAGGCGCTCACGGAGGCACGTGAGCTCGGGATGGGCGTGATCGTCAAGGAAGCCCTGGCCAATGGCCGGCTGACCGCTCGGGGCACGCCCCCTCCGGGGTTGGTCGCGCAGGCCGAGCGCATCGGGGTGGGCGTCGACGCCCTCGCGCTGGCGGCGGTGCTCGCTCGACCCTTCGTCGACGTCGTGCTCAGCGGAGCCGCGACCACCGCCCACCTGCGGTCCAACGCCCAGGCCCTGGAAATCGTGGCCGACGACGCGCGGTCCGCGCTTTCGAACGTCGACCCCGAACCGGCCGAGGCCTATTGGGCGACGCGGTCCCAGCTGTCCTGGGGCTGACCGAAGCTGGGTGGACAACCGAGGACGAACCCAGCCGACACCGGGAAGAGACGGGGGGAGGGTTCGCGAATGGAGTATCTTCCGTCCCTGTGTCCGCGTGAGCGGAAAGGAGGCGTCATGCGTGGGTGGTTCGGCACGATGGTGTTGGCCGTGTCGATGGGCTGTCAGACCGGTGAGCCCATCCCCGCTGACTCGGGAACCGTGACCTTCGAGGTCTGCGAGACGATCCGCGAGACCGCGAGCCGGGTTCCCGTCAACCTGCTGCTGACCGTCGACCGCTCGGAGTCCATGTCCGACGGGCAGCCCATCTCGAAGTGGGAGGCGATGACGCGAGCCCTCGAGGCGTTCGTCGACACACCCGATTCGCAGCAGCTCCGCGTCGGCCTTCGGCTCTGGCCGGCCGACGACGGCTGCAACAGCGAGGAGTGCGACGTCGACGCCTGCAGCGCGCCCCAGGTGGCGGTGGGACCGCTCACCGACGATGCCCAGCGGAAGAGGCTCCTCGACGAGGTCGCGGGCCAAGGACCCGCGGGCGAGACCCCGATGTCGGCCGCTCTCGAAGGGGCCCGCGCCTGGGCCAGTGACGTTCGACAGGCCGTTCCGAAGGAGCAGGTGGCGATTGCGCTCGCCACGGACGGCATGCCCAACGGGTGCGACGAGAGCATCGAGAACATCAGCGGCATTGCGGCCACCGCCCTGGCCGACGACGTGCCCACCTACGTGCTGGGCATCGAGGGATCGCGCGAGTCCGACGTGGACGAGATCGCGACCGCGGGGGGCACCGAGCAGGCGTTCCTCGTGGGAAGCGACAACGCCGAGGCGGCACTGCTCGAAGCCCTGCTGCTCATCGGCGGTGACGTGCTGTCGTGCAGCTACGACTTCCCCATGGGCGAGGAGCTCGATCCGGCACGCATCCGCGTCCTGCTGGAGCGAGAGGACGAGTCGGTCCGGATCCCGCGGGTCGACGACGAGGCCGCGTGTGACGAGGGCGGCTTCTACCTCACCGAGGACGGCTCGCGGATCACGCTGTGCGACGTCACCTGCGAGGAGGTCCGCGACGTTCTCGAGGGCGAGATCGACATCGCTATCGGCTGTGTCTGCGAGACCGACGACGACTGCCCGGACGACGAGACCTGCCAGGACAACGTGTGCGTGCCCGACGAAGACGATCCCGACGAGGACGGTCCGTCGGGCGAGCCGAGGGTCCAGGGCGGCGCGACCCGCTGCCAGACGGGCTCGGGCCTGACGCCGTGGGGGCTCCCGATCGGGCTGCTGTTGGTGGTGGCCCGTCGCCGTCGAGGTGACGCATGACCGCGCTGCTGCAGCTGTGGTTCGTCCTCGTCCAGTTACTAAGCGTCGCGTGGGCTCAGGACGTCGAAGAGCCCATCGACATCGAGCGGTTCCGTCCCGCCGCGACCCACGACGGCTTCGTGGTCACCGAGGGGTCGGCCTTCAACGGCTACCTCCGCGACGACCCGGTCTACCTCGCCGTCGACCTCCACGCGCAGGCGAACCCTCTCGTCGTCGTCGCGCCCGGCGACGGAATCCAGGGTCGGCTCGTCGATCAGCGAGTCGGGTTCGACCTCATCGCCGCATATCGCCTCACCGACGCTTTCGGGATCGGGCTCGCCCTGCCACTCTTCGCGGCCCAGGACGGAGATGCCGACCCCAACCCAGCCGGCATCGGCGATCTTCGCCTCGTGCCCAAGCTCAGGGTGGTGGGCGGCGACAACGGCGGGCTGGCCATCCTCGCCGAGGTCCGCTTGCCCACGCACAGTGACGACGAGTTCTCTGGGGGGGCGCGCTCGCCCATCTTCGCGCCGCGACTCGCCTTCGACCAGCGATTCGCGAAGTCGTTCCGGTTCGGCGCCAACCTCGGGGTGCTCCTCCGCGAGGGCACACAGTTCCGCAACGTCCGCGCAGCGAGTGAGCTCACCTACAGCGCTGCGCTCGCCTACACGTTTGGCGGTCACGACGGCGACGTCACGCTCGGCGTCGACGTGCACGGCGGCGCCGGGCTCGCGGCCCTGCAGATCGAGGAGGCGCCGCTCGAAGGCCAGCTCTACGCCAAGCTCGGACTGACCGACGACCTGGCGGTCCAGTTCGGGCCCGCGGTCGGCCTCGTTCCCGGGTTCGGGACCCCGACGCTGAGATTTTATGCGGGGCTCCAGTGGTCTCGCTCACGCGACGAAGACGCACGGGCCGGAGCGGAGTGCTACGAGTGCCCGCCCTGCCCCACCCTCGGCCCCGACACCAGCCTGGTGCGCGCCGTCGTGGTCGACGAAGACGGCGAGCCGGTCACCCGCTCGCGGGCCCGTGTCGACGAGGTCCCCGCCACCAACACCGGGCCCGGCGTGCACGAGGTCCAGGTCGAGCCCGGCCGCCGCACGCTCTGGGTACGCGCTCGCGGCTACGTGCCGCAGAAGATCGACGTGCGGGTGCCCCCGTCGTCGACCGTCGAGAAGACGGTGGTGATGGAGCCCATCGAGTTCGTCGCCGACGGTGACCGCCTCGAGTACAACGGCGTGGTCTACTTTGCCTTCGACAGCGACGTGCTGCTCGCCGAGAGCCACGACCTGCTGGACGCACTCGCCCAGGTGCTCGACGCCTACCCACGGCTCAAGTTGCTGTCCGTGCAGGGGCATGCCGATCAGGTGGGGAGCGAGGAATACAATCAGGACCTGTCGGAGCGCAGGGCCGCGTCGGTGGTTCGGTACCTCGTCGACGTCGGCGTCGAGCCAGAGCGGCTCGAGTCGGTCGGGTTCGGTGAGTCGCAGCCCATCTCGGACCGTGACCGGGAGAACCGTCGCGTCGAGTTCGTGATCCTGAAGGGTCGGGTGCCCGGCGCCAAGGTGCTCAACCGCGACGAGCGGTGAGCGGAGCGCGAGGGTCACGAGGAGGCTCGTCGACCCGGCCAGGCCCTCCGAGCCGAGGTCAGGAGATCAGCGCCACCGCCATCATCCCGAGTCCCACGAGGGCGAGCGTCCACGTCGCGGTGCGCAGACCGAACACCGCGAGGTGGTAGGCCGGAGCGTAGAGGGCGCGCGCGACCACGAACAAGCCCGCGCCCTGGGCCCCGATCCCGCTGGTCTCGCCCTGGATCTCGAGCAGGAGGGCGAGCGGGAGGAACACGAGGAGCGATTCGAGCAGGTTCTGCTGGGCGCGCTGGGCTCGGGCACCCTGCACCGACAGCTCGACCGACTGGTCCTTTCCCCGGAGATGGTCCTGGACGGCCGCGGAGGCGTCGGGAGCGAGCACGGTCTTGAAGCTGGCTGCGAAGAACGTCTGGGCAAGCCACAGCCCCAGGGCAGCGAGGATGTAGAGGGTCATGGGGTCTCCATCAGAAGGTCACGAAGCGTCCCTGCGCACCGTCGCCACCGGACAGCGGTACCGCGTCGGGATCGTTGAGGGTGGTCCGTCCGCCGCGCCCGCCGGCGATGTCGACGGTGCCCGTCACGTCGGTGTCGGGCGACACGAGGCGGACCGCGCCGCCGGCGCCCCCTCCGCCGAGACCCGTGCTCTCGTCGCAGCCCGTATCGGTGCCCCCGTCACCACCGCTCGCGTCGATCGTGCCCGAGACCTCGATGCGGATGGCGGAGAAGATGGCGATCGCGCCACCTCCGCCGCCGCCACCCGCACCCTCGTCGTCGACGACCGCCAGGCCGAGGACGTCCTCGTCTTTCTCGACAGAGCCGCCGCCCCCGCCGCCGCCCCCGACCAGAGGCGGAAGGCTCGGATACGCCGAGCCCCCGCTACCCGGGGTCGCGAAGCCCCCACCCGAGCCGGGCTGACCCCCGCTCGCGTGGCCTCCCCCACCCCCGCCGCCCGCCGCGAACGCCAGCATGGTCGCCGTCGAAGCTCGGCCCCCGGACGCCGCCCCAGCCCCGGCCGGCGCCCCACCCGGGGCGGCGTCCTCGGTTCCGGTGCCGCCGAGACCCGCCCCGACCCCGCCGTCGAAGCCGCCGGGGCCCCCACGGCCCCCCGCGCCCGCGGTGTCACAGAGCGCGGCTGCGGACAACGGGGCCTCCCCGTCGCCCCCGGAGACGTCGATCTGTCCCGCGATCACCACGGGACCGTCGGCGTCGACCGTGAAGGCCCTCGTGCCGACCACCGTGAGCACCGCGTCCGTGGCCACGGTCAGCTGGCTCAGCTGCCAGGTCGCGGTGGCCACCACCCAGCTCGGCTGCAGCTCCCCGTCGAGCTCGCCCGTGTCCGTGTCGAAGACGTGCGAAGCCTCGAGCGTGATCGTGGGCCTCTCCAGGCACCCCGAGGTGTCGTGCTCACAGGAGCCGTCACAGCCCAGGGTGCCGCCGCCGGCGAATCCGAGCGACAGGCAGTCCGCCCCCCCGAGCTGGGCCCCGTCGCATGCCTCGTCGCCGTCGACGGTGTCGTTGCCGCAGGTGCCACAGCCCGAGGTGTCCAGGGTGCAGCTGACGACGTCACACGCGAGGTCACCCGAGTCGAACCCCTGCGATAGGCAGGTTTCACCATCCAGATCGACGCCGTCGCAGACCTCGCCCGGCTCCCGGCCGCCCGCCCCGCACACCGCGGCGACGCACTCGTCGGTGACGAAGGCTCGGCAGTCGGACGCGCAGGACAGCGTTCCGTAGTCGAAGCCCCGACTCTGGCACGTCTGCCGGAGCAGGTCGGTTCCGTCGCAGACCTCGCCGATGGTGGCCAGCCCGTCACCACACTCCGGCTCGGGCAGTGGCGCCGGGGTGCAGGCGAGTCCGATCCAAACGACGAGCTGCAGCACCACTCGCGAGGGTGGAAGCATCACCGAGCCCCCAGCTCCGTGGCGAAGCCCCAGATGGCGAGCCCGCCGCCCGCCGATGCCGCGCCCACTCCCGACCAGAACCCGACCCGAAGCCCGGTGGGGCAGTCGAGGAACCCGTCCCCGTTGGCGTCGGGGAGGGTGCACTGTTCGTCGGACCGCGCCACCGCCTGGCCGACGAGCACACCACCCACCGCGCCGAGGACCAGCCCGGTCACGATCTTGGCGGGGAACCGTCGCCGTCTCTGATCGGGGTCGACGGCCAGCTCGGGGGCGGCGGCGGCGACCACCGGCGCGGGCTCGGGCGTAGCGGGTGGCGGCGACAGCACGGGACTGGTGGGCCCCGGCGGTCCATCGACGATCGACGAGCCGCTGGCCGTACCGTCGGGATGCACGATCTGCAGGACCACGGGCAGATCCTTCGGCATCGTGGGCGCCGGCCGTCCGTTGACGAACCACACGCCGGCCGGAGGTGGAGGGAGCACCGCGGACAGCTCGTCCCAGCGAGCCTCCCCCCACGCGCGGGCCAACGGGTGGGCCGGGTGAGGTGCGAGCTCCGGCGACAGCAGCAGGTCGGGCTGAGCGAGACGGGCGGTCGTGAAGTAGCGGTCGGCCTCCACCCGCTCCCCCGCGAAGAACGCGGTGTAGCCACGCACCTGCAGGATCACCCCGGCGATGTAGGGGGTGAGCGGCTCGCGCGTGCACTCGACGTCACGCACGAGCTCGGCCTCGATGGAGCGAGCGCGGTGCACGACCCCGATGTCTTCGACCAGCGCGCCCTCGACGGACTGAGCGCGTGCGAGCACCGCCGCCGCGGTAGGCGGTGACGCAGGACACGGCGCGGCGAACGCGGACGACCAGGCCAGGAACCACCACACGGTCAGCGCTCCTCGATCACGAAGCCACAGAGTTGGGCGGCGGGGTTGCAGCGGACCTCGTGCACGGCTTCCTCCTGCACGGTGAGCACCTTCTCGTACACGAAGCTGTCCTGGGCGCCAAACGCGACCACGACCTCGTACTCCCCGATGGGGACCTCTCCGGGCACGGGATAACTGCGGCCCTCGCGCCGGAGGTGGACGGTCGCGTTCGACGCGATGACGGTGCCCACCCGAGGCTCCACCGTCACGGGTTCCGGGGGGGCGTCCTCGACCGGCTCGAGCTCGCCTTCGTCATCGACGAACGCCTCGAGGGCCTCCTCGGGCTCGGGCACGGCGGGGAGCGCCGAGCTCACGCGGAGCGACGCGGCCTCGGCAGGCGGGTCGGACGTCGAGCGCCCCACTCCGACCACGAGCACGAGCACCGCGGCCACCGCCACCACCGTTCCGAGGCCCGCGACCAGGATGCCCACGAGTCCGATGCCCATCGCCACACTGGTGCGCACCGTCGAGGGTCGCCAGGTCTGCGGCGACGTGGCCCCGCCGTCTCGTGCGACCGCGCCGAGGTCGAGCCCCACGATGCGCACTTCCTCGCTCGGCACGACGTGCTCGTCGCCCTCCCAGGCCGCGAGCATCGCCCGCGCGTCGAGGAAGCGCTCCTCGGGGTCCCGAGAGAGGGCCCGGTCGATCGTGCGCACCATGCGGGGCGGAAGGTCGCCATCGAGCGGCGGCGGAGACGCGCGGTCGACCTTGGTGAAGATCTCGAGCAGATCGTCGCCGTCGAATGCGACCCGGCCCGAGAGCAGCTCGTAGAGGATCGCCCCGATCGCCCAGAGATCGCTGCGGTGATCCACCGAGCGACCGTTCTTGATCTGCTCGGGGGACATGTAGAACGGCGTGCCCATCACCGCGCCGGTCGGGGTCTGACGCGTCGGCGCGTCGAGCCGGAGCGCGAGCCCGAAGTCGGAGACCTTCGGCACCACCCCGGTGGGCCCCTCGTACATCAGTACGTTCTCGGGCTTGAGGTCGCGGTGCACGAGGCCGAGGTCGTGAGCGGCGACCATGGCCGAGAGCATGGCCCGAGCCACGCCGTCGACCTGATCGAGGGTGAGACGGCGGTGCTGGATGACCCGCGCCAGGTCGGGCCCCTCGACGTACTCCATGATGAGCCCGAGCGCGCGGCCGAGCTCCACGACATCGGTGACCCGCACTACGTTCGGGTGGACGAGCGCAGCCTGGACCTGGCCTTCCTGCAGGATCCGCGCCCGCGCGTCGGGCCGAGCGGCGACCACCTTCATCGCGTGCCGAGAGCCGAGCTTCTCGTGACGGGCCAGATAGACGGTGGCTTGGCCACCTTGGCCAATCAGCGACTCGACACGGTAGCGACCATCGACCACGGTGCCGATCAACTCCGAGGCCGGGTCGTGGACTGGCTGCATCAGGTCGCTCCTGCGGGGGGTAGCGTAGCGCGCGAGGTAGCCGGACGCACCATCCGCGGCGGGTAGCCTCGGCGCGGAAGGGGCCCCGTCCCTCGCAGCCCTTCAGGACCTCGGGCTGGGCCGGCATCCCGCCGACAACGGCGGGCGTCGAGCCGGGGACCTGCGATAAGCTCCGCCGAGGAGGGGAACGATGACCGAGCCAGCCGACCCACCTGCGGGCTGTGGACGCTACGTCGTGTTTGCCGTCGTCGGTGTCGCCCTGCTCGTGTGCCTCGGATGCCTCGGTCTTTTCGGGTGGGGCATCCTGACCCTGCCGCCCGGACCGGGCCCCGACGCCGAGACGACCGTGCTCACGGTCGACGAGGTCCGAGAGCGACTCGCGATCGAGCTCCCCGGCAACGTGGATCGCCAGACGCTGCGCGCGAGCGACGTGACGGCGCGCGCGTCGCGCCTCCATCACCAGGAGCGGGTAATCGGTGCGACCGTCCAGACCGAGATCCTCACCTTCCGGGATCCCGTCGCCGCCGAGAACGCCTTTGGGCAGCGCCCCGTCCCTCACGGTTTCGCGCCTCGGCCAGGCATCGCCGACCTCGACACGACGCACGCGTGGTGGGTCCGTACAGGGCCTCCGGTCGGAGTGAGATTCGCGGTTCGGTCCGGCCCGCGGATCGTGAGCTGGCAACTCGAGGGGGTCGCGGTGGACGACCCCGATCAGCTCCTCGAGCTGGTCGCCCCCGAGCTCGAGGTGCTCCTCGGCGAGCCCGAGCTCGACGGCGGGGCGACGCCGGACCTCTGAGCTCGCGAGTCAGAAACCCGCGTCAGCCGCGTCGGCGGCTCGGTCGTCTTCGGTGACGGTGACGTCGGCCTGCGTCCGGAAGCTGCCGATGTCGCCCGCCAGGACCGCACCGAGCGCCCGATCGTTGAACGCCTTGATCATGTCGGTCACCTCGTTCATGCCGACCTCGACCTTCGCGAGCTGGCGTTCGGTGAACGCACCGGCACGAACCCCCTCCTCGAGCAGCACTCCGACATCGCGGAACTTGTAGTGGATGTCCTTCTCCATCTGCCAGAACTCGCGACCGAAGTAGGCGTCGAGCATCGCGCGGCGGGTGAAGCGGGTCGCGTTCCAGCGGTGCAGCAGCTCGCGGTAGGCCTCCCAACGAGCTTCGTAGTCGTCGGGGAACGGGTTGCTGCTCGAGCCGAACTGGATGCGGAGCATCAGGTACGACCGCTCGCCCATCAGGTCCGAGACCTCACGGTACAGGTCCATCGCCTCGGCCTTCTGCGAGTCGAACATCATGGCGTGGTGTTCGTTCTCGCGCGTCCACTCCTGGTACTGGTACGCGAGGTAGCCCCCGACCAGCGTGGTGAGCCCATACGCGAACGCCAACAGCACCATCCGCTCGACGAACCCGCGACCCCGGCCCCCTCGGGCGATGGCTTCGGCAACGTCTGGCTCGTCCACGACACCTCCTGCCCGGCTGCCCACGGGCTCGCTACCCCCGTTGCCACGGATTGGGTCGCCTGTCCACCAGGCCAGTCCACCGGACCGCGACGCCCGACTGCGATGGTCGAAACTCGGTGGGCCATCGGTGGAGAGCTGGCCACAGAGGAGACGAGAGCCGTTCTCCTCCTCGATTCCCGGAGACGTCATTGGATCCCAACCTCGATGCGGTGGGCCTCGCCGAGCTCGTGAGCCGCGGCGCGGTCAGCCCCCGCGAGCTGGTCCGGGAGGCGCTCCGGCGCCTCGAGGCAGCCGATGCCCTTCATCACTTCGTGGCCCACCGGTTCGACGCCGAGGCGGAGCTCGGGGCGATGCCCTCCACGGGGCGCTTTCGCGGCGTGCCCTTCCTGCTGAAGGACCAGCTCGAGGTCGCGGGCCAGCCGGTGACCTACGGTACTCGGCTTCTCGGGGGGTATCGACCATCGCACACCCATCCCCTGGCCCGACGGTTCGCCGAGGCGGGGCTGGTGGTGCTCGGCCGGACCACCATGAGCGAGCTCGGGCTCCTGCCCACGACAGAGTCCAGGGCCTACGGTGACACCCACAACCCGTGGGCGCCTGGCCACTCACCAGGCGGCTCGAGTGGCGGGGCGGCCGTCGCGGTGGCGGCAGGGGTCGTGCCCATGGCTCACGCAGCCGATGGCGGGGGCTCGATCCGCATCCCGGCCTCGGCGTGCGGCCTGGTGGGACTCAAGCCTTCGCGGGGCCGGGAGCCGCGGTGGCCCGACGATCCTCCCCAGGGCTTCGTGAGCCACTTCGCGGTCACCCGAAGCGTCCGCGACGCGGCCGCCCTGCTCGACGTCGTCCGCGTCGACGACGGTCCTCCGTTCGAGGCGTCGACGATCCGGCCGCCGGGATCGCTCCGCATCGGCCTCACCGCCGAAGGATTCTGGGGCGAGCCGCTCCACGCGGATGTCCACACCGTGCTCACCTATGTCGCCGCACGGCTCGGTGAGCTCGGGCATCACGTCGAACCGAGCGCGACGCCGGTCGACGACGAGCCGTTCGCCGAGGCGTTCCAGGTGCTGTGGTGCACGGCCGCGGGCGTGTTCCTCAAGATCGCGCAACGCGAGGCCCCCCTGCCTCCCTGGCTCCGCAGGCTCACCGCCTCACCCGGGGTGTTTCGTCGTCTCACCGCCCTGGGCCGCGCCGTGGAACCGTTCACGCGACGACTCGCGCGGGTCGAGGCGGCACTGTCCCCGAGCGATCTCTGGCTCGCCGAGCAGGCCCTCGATCGGACCAGCGACCAGGTCAGGAGCTACTTCGAGGGCCAGGATCTCTGGCTGACCGCGACGATGAGCCTGCCGCCCCCGCGCCATGGCTTCCTCGACCTCCGTGCTCCCGACGACGCAGTACGACAGCAGCTGTTCGGCCTGATCGGCTTCACGCCCATCGCCAACGCGACGGGAATCCCTGCGATCTCGCTGCCAGGTGGTCTGTCGTCGACGGGTCTGCCGATCGGGATTCAGCTGATGGCGCCCTGGGGGCGAGAGGACCGCCTACTCGCGGTGGCGAGGCAGCTCGAGCAGGCCTGGGGCTGGCCCACGACCCCAGGGCAGGCAGCTCCGTAGCCAGCCCGGGGTCGAGAGCCGTCCGTCTCGCTCGCCTTCGCGCCCGTCAGCCCTCGAGCTTCTCGACGATGATCTCGACAAAGGCGTCGCGATCGAAGTCCCGGTACTCGTGGGTCTCCTCGAACCAGCGCGCGATCGCGTCGCTCTCGCCCTCGCGGGCCAGTCGGGCGGTGACCGGGCTGCGGTCGAGCAGCTCCACGATCCTTCCGAGGACGCCCTCGGCGGCCGAGTGACTGCGGTAGCGGTCGCGGAGCCACGCCACGAGGAGGTACACGAGGGCCGGGTCAGCCTCCTCGTACAGGTCCCGCGCATCGGCAATCGAGAGGCTCGCGTTCTCGATGGCGTCCAGCATTCGTGCCGCAGTCCGCTTCTCGTGGTCGAAGCTCACACCCACTCCCTGCAGTTGCCGAGACTCTACCGGAAGTGCGTGCAGATCGGTGAGCGACCCTGCCGATTTGGCGATAACCAGACGTCCCCCACGTGGAGGTCGCGATGCTCCGTTGGTCGCTCTTCGCTCTGATGTCTGGTTGTGGCCTGTTCTCTGGAGACGACGGAACCGACCCTCCCGGCGCCGAGCCCACCGAGACCCCGGGGTCGCCCCTGCCACCGACCGTGTCCTTCGTCGCCCCGGTCGACGGTGACGAGGTCGAAGCGGACGCCGCCCTCCGCATCGAGATCGCGGTCACCGACCCCGACACCGAAGATCTCCAGACGCTGACCCTCACCTGGGCGGGCGACTACGCGAGCGAGGCCCCCGCGGCGCCCGACTCGTCGGGCCGGGCGGTATTCTTCCCGGGCGACCTCTCTCCGGGGGCGGCGTCGCTCACCGTCACTGCCCGTGACGCCGACGGGCTCACCAGCACGGCCGCCATCGCGTTCACCGTTCTGGCGCCGCCGGTCGATGCCGACAACGACGGATTCACCTCGGACGTCGACTGCAACGACCTCGACGACACCATCTTCCCGGGCGCGCCAGAGGTCTGCGACGGGGTCGATCAGGACTGCGACGAGACGGTCGACGAGGGCGTCACCGTGACCTACCACGCCGACACCGACAACGACGGGTTCGGCGACCCGCTCACGCCCACCGAAGCCTGCACGCCGCCCCCGGGTCACGTCACGGACGGCACGGACTGCGACGACAGCCTCGGCTCCGTGTACCCGGGGGCTGACGAGATCTGCGACGGCATCGACCAGGACTGTGACACCGTTGCCGACAACGGCGTGACCAGCACGTTCTACGCCGACAGCGACAACGACGGCTTCGGCGACTCCCTCGTCACCACGCAGGCGTGCACGGCGCCGCTGGGTTTCGTCGCCGATGCCACCGACTGCAACGACGCTGTCGGCAGCATCTTTCCCGGCGCTCCCGAGCAGTGCGACGGCGTCGACCAGAGCTGCGACGGCGTGCCCGACGACGGTGTGACGACCACCTACTACGAGGATAGCGACAGCGACGGCTTCGGCAATCCTGCGGTCACCCTCGAGGCGTGCAGTCAGCCCTCGGGCTGGGCGCCGTTCCCCAACGACTGCGACGACACCACCTCGAGCGTCACCCTCGGCCAGATCTCCAGCCGAGATCCCGCGCCCGGAGCCGTCGACGTAGCGCTCGGGGCGGTGATCACCGTGGAGCTCGACAGCCCCGATCCGAACGGCGTGGTGTCCCTCGTGGGCCCCGGCGGACCGGTGAGCGGCGTTTCGACCTCGGTGAACGACACGCTGTCGTTCGTCCCCGACGCGGACCTCGATCCCAACCGGGTCTACGTCGTCAACGTGGACTGGCAGTGCGGCACCGACCAGTGGACGTTCAGCACCGAGACCCTTCCCACGGGCGTCAATCCCCAACAGCTTCTCGGCCGCGCCTACCGGCTCGAGCTCGATCAGGGCACGGTCGTCCAGCCGACCGGTACGGGCACGGTGTTGAGTACGCTGCTGTCGGGCTCAGAGGTGCTGCTGGGCGCGGTCCAGTCCTCCCCGCCCCTCCTCGACCTGCGCATCGCCGGCGCGGGCTTCTTCCAGACCCAGGACCTCTGCGAGGAGACCTTCGACACCACCGTCGACTTCTCGACCAACCCGTCGTTCGAGCTCCTGGCGCCGAGCATCGTCCTGGGGGTCGCAGGCACCTCTCTTCCCTTCGAGGACCTCGTGTTGACCGGCACCTTCGACCTCACCCTCG
This sequence comes from uncultured Enterobacteriaceae bacterium, assembly GCA_964655065.1. Taxonomy (GTDB): domain Bacteria; phylum Myxococcota_A; class UBA796; order UBA796; genus DRPG01. The sequence goes on from CAZZLC010000007.1 coordinate 18,749, forward strand.
ACTCGGTGACCGCGAGCTTCGACGGCCGGCTCGACACCCGGGACTGGGCCACCCTCAACACCGGCAGCCCGTTGGGGGTCTGCGTGGGCCTGGTCCCGTTCGGCGTCGGCTGCGTCGCCTGTGACGACGGCCAGCCGGTCTGCCTCGACATCCAGATCGTCGACGTGCCAGGGCAGAGCGAGCCGACCCCCCTCGTCGAGCGGACGCCCGTCGACATCGCGAACGACCCGAACTGTCCCTGATCAGCAGCCCCCACCCTTCTTGATCTTGCGGACGACCTTCTTCGGCCGGGCCCGAATCGGGGCAGCGCGGACGGCGGTACCGGTGAAGTGGCGGTGGATCTCGCTCTTCAGCTGGTAGCTGGCCACGGCTTCCGGGGTCGGGTTGTCGGGAGGCACGGGGGCGGTCAGCACCTCGGCCTCGAAGCCGTCGAAGCCCCCGGCCACCGTGAACACGGCGCCACGGTAGGCGCGTGCGGCCACCGGCAGCTCCCCGAGGTCGCCAGCGGCGTAGAGCACCAGCGCACGCGTGGGCGGGAAGTCGCTCACGAAACTGGCGTCCGGGTCGTCCTCGGGCAGGCAGAGGGCGCCCGGCACGCGGGACTCCTCACAGACCGCACGGTCCCGAAGGTCGACGATGTACACAGCGCTGGGATCCTCGACGATCCGCGAGGCGAGCTCGGACGGAGTCAGGGCGGCGATCTCCCTCGGCGCGTCGGCGTCACTGGCCGCGGGAAGCGCGAGCGTGGCGAGCCCCAGGGCGGCGCCGGCGGCCATCGTGCCGAAGCTCAGGTTGCGCAGCGGCGGCGAGGCCGGAGGCGGCTCCGCTCCCTTCCGGGCGGCGAACCAACGCTCGAAGGCCTCGGCACCGAGGAAGCAGCCCATCGCGATCACCATCACGCCCAGCGCCAGCACGGGCCACGGGAGCCCCGTGAGGTCGGTGAGCTGCAGCACGCCGAGGTCGCCAGAGAGGTAGAAGGCTTCGAGGCTCGGATACACGAAGCCGAACGCGAGTGAGCCGATCCCGATGCCCACCAGCGTGACGAGTCCGTCCACGTAGCCGGTGCTCACCGAGACGACGGCCGTCCCGGGGCAGTACCCCGACATCGCGAAGCCCACGCCGAGCAGCAGGCCCCCGACGATCTGGGGCCACAGCCAGGTGGCCGGGACCTGGAGCATCGTCAGATCCACCAAGCCCAGACCGCCGAGCAGCCCGAGCCCGAGCATCGCGGTGACGATCGCCGAGAACATCACCTTGAACACGCGCATGTCCTCGCCGTAGAACTGCGCCACCAGGTTCTGGCTGCGCCCGAAGCCCGCGCCCTCGAGCACCAGTCCGAAGAAGAAGCCGATCACCGTGCCGAGGGCCATGGCCGTGGCGTAGCTGAACAGGTCGAACGAATAGAAGGGGCTCATCGCCACAGCCTCCGGATGAGCGGGGCGGTCGCGTAGGCGCCCGCGAACACCGCGAGCATGAAAGCCCACGAGCCTGCTGCGAGCACCGCCCCGCCGGTGAGCGCCTGGCCCGAGGTGCAGCCGCGCGCGAGGCGGGCCGCGAATCCGAGGAGGATGCCGCCGACGAGCGCGGCACCGAGTCGCGTGCCGTTGCCGATCCGCGGGCCCTTGTCGACGGAGGGACGCAGCAGCATGCGACCCGAGCCATAGGCCCCCACGAGACCGCCCAGGAACACGCCGATCACCTCGAAGACCATCCAGTCCGCGAGCGGGTTCTGACCGCCCATCAGGTACGGCGCGAAGTACGCGTTGTTCTCGGTCCAGGTGGGCGCGACCACGTCCATCAACGCCACCCCGAGCCGGGCGGGCGCCGAGGAGGAGCCGAGTCCCCAGCCCATCAGCACGTAGCTCGCGAGAAGCACGAGCCCGAGCGCCACCCCGGCGACGTACGGGTTCCAGTACGGGCGAGGCGCGGTGGTGGTTTCCGCTTGCATGGGTCCCTCCCTCAATGGGCCATCGCCAGGTCGGCGAACGAGGTTTCCTGGCCCGCGGCGACGAGGATGGCGCGCAGCGCGAAGCCGCCCACCAGCACCAGCGCGGGCGCGAGACGAATCGTGGGCCGGCCGAGACGGATCTCCATGCCGGCGAGCGTGAGCGGCACCAGCAGTCCGCCGATCACGACGAACGACCAGAACCAGGGCGTCCACTCCCCGCCGAGGAGGCTGCTCACGGCGTGCCGCGAGGCCTCACCGCCCGTGGCGAAGCTGACGAGCATGACCGCCACGAGGACGAGCTCTGCGACGATGGCGATCGCATCCCAGCGCACGAAGTGGTGCTGCTCTCGCTCGTCGAGCGGAAGCAGGAGCATCGCTGCGGCGCCGGTCGAGATTCCGGAGGTCAGGAACAGGGGTCCGAGGAGCGCGGTGTTCCACATCGGGCGCGCGACCATCGTGCCGAGCAGCAAGCCCGTGTAGATGCCGACGCCGATGCCGAAGACGAGCGAGGTCCACAGGATCGGCCGTCGGTAGGTGTCAGCGAGCCGGAAGGCCCCGTCGACGAGCCCCCGCACTGGCGCGAGCCACTCCCGCACGCGGTCGCGGACCGGCTCCGAGAGCGCCCCCACCCCGAGAGCCACCAGCACCGGGTAGACGAGCGCGATGAGCCAGCTTCCCCACGACATCGGCGAGGTGGGCTGGAAGGCCATGAAGAACCGGTAGAGGTGCCCGGGGTACTCGAGGTCGACGAGCAGCGCGAGCATACCCACGGACATCAGCCCCGCGGAGAGGAACGGCACGAGCTGGGCGGCGAGCGAGCGGGGGCGCTCGCGGGTGGTGAGCTCCCAGGCGACGAGCAGGATCATGGTGCCCGCCACGATGCCGCCGAGGAACAGGTAAGTCGGCACCTCCCAGCCCCAGACGTGTAGCCCGTGGGCGCCGTCGATAGCGGGATTGCCTCTGCCGTGGATGATTTCGACGGGTTCCATCGTCAGTCCTGCAGGAAGAAGAGGTTGGGCTCGGTCCCGGCGCTCTCGTAAAGCACCTCGAACCTGCGGCTCGCGAGCAGCTGCGCCACCTTCGACGTGGGGTCGAAGAGGTCTCCGAACACCAGGCTCTCCGTGGGGCAGACGCTCACGCACGCGGGGTCGTCGCCGCGAGCCACCCGGTGGGCGCAGAACGTGCACTTGTCGACGTAGCCTTCGGGGTGCACGTAGCGGGCATCGTAGGGACACGAGGCCATGCAGGCCTTGCAGCCCGTGCACTTGTCGTGGCTCACCTGCACGATTCCTCCCTCACCGACAAAGCTCGCGCCGGTGGGGCACGCGGTCACGCAAGGCGCGTTCGTGCAGTGGTGGCAACGCTCGGAGTGGATCTCGGCGGTGAGGTCGGGGAACCGCCCCCGCACGGTCTCGACGATCCAGTCGCGGGTAAAGCCATCCGGAACGTTGTTCTCGGCCTTGCACGCATACACGCAGGCCTGGCAGCCGACGCACTTGCGCGTGTCCATCGTCATCACGTAGCGCTTGCTCGTGATCATGCGGTCCTCCGCTCGATTCGGACGCGCGCGCCGTTCAGCGCGGTGCCGCCCATGACGGGGTCGATCTTCGGGTTGGTGACGAGGTCCATGGCGCTGGCCCCCCGCTCGTTGGCGAAGGTGAGCAGCTTGCTGTGGTGGCCGAAGCCGTGGACGGTGTAGAGGGTGTCGGGTCGGATTCGCTGGGTGACCCGGACCCGGAACGGGGCGGACCGAACGCCGTCGTGGTTGGTGAGCACCACCTCGTCACCCGCGGCGATACCGCTCTCCGTGGCGGTCTTCGCGTTGATCCAGAGCGGGTTGTCGTCGAACCGCTCCGCGAGCAGCCGATTGTTCGTGGTGCGTCCGAACGAGTGCATCGGCGCCCGTCCGGTGAGCAGGTGGAACTGACCGGGCTCGAGCGGCTCGGGAGGCACGAAGTCGGGCATCGGCGACAGCCCGGCGTCCGCCATCTGCTGGGAGTACAGCTCGATCTTGCCCGACGGCGTCGCGAACGAGGGGGTGATGCCGTCTTCGTAGAACACGGGCGCGCGCTCTTCGGGTTCGATGACCCCGAGCGTCTTCATCTCTTCGAGGGACCGCCCCATCTTCGCGAGCCGCTCCGAGAGGTAGGACTCGGCATCGGCCCACGGAAAGACCTCGGGCATGCCCATCCGGTGCGCGAGCTCGCGGGCGATCCACCAGCCGGGACGACTCTCGTGCCGTGGCGGCACGACGGGCTGGCGAAGCGCGACGTAGGGCTCCTTCCACCCGGGGGCGTGCAGATCGTCGTAGCGCTCGAGGTAGGTCGCTTCGGGCAACACCACGTCGGCGAACCCCACGATCTCGGACGGAAGCACGTCGATGGCCACCACGAAGTCGAGCGCCTGCAGGGCCTCGAGCGTCTTGTCGCGGTCGGGCACCGCCTGCATCAGGTTGGTCCCGTACACGAACCAGCCCTTGATGGGGTAGTCGACGTCGGCACCCGGGATCGACGCGTCGCGAAGCCCGTGGGCGAGAACGTCGTTGGCGAACGGGTAGACGGTGCCGCGCGGCACGTCGGGCGGCAGCGGGGGCTCGGCGGCGGGGTGGACGTCGGGGGCGATCTCGGGGAGGGGCACCGAGCCAGGCACGAAGAAGCCACCCCGCCGTCCCCAGCTCCCGAGAAGCGCGTTGAGGATGGCGATCGCCCTTCCGCGCTGGGCATCCTGGCCGTTCCAGGCCGCCCGGCGTCCCGGGTGCACGAGCGACCCCGGGCGTCCTCCAGCGACGAATCGGGCGGTCTCCACGATGGTCTCGGGTGGAATCGAGGTGTGGACGAACGCCCACTGGGGCGTCTTGTCGTCCAGGTGCGCCTTCAGCTGCTCGAAGCCCGTGGTGTGCCGCTCGACGACGTCCACATCGTAGAGACGCTCCTTCACGATGACGTGCGCCCACGCGAGCAACAGGGCCAGATCGGTACCGGGTCGGATGGGCAGCCAGTACCGGGCCTTGCCGGCCGCGGTCGAGTAGCGCGGGTCGACCACCACGAGCTGGGCCCCCTTGTCGAGGGCGCGAGCGAGCTCCTGGACCTGCGTGTTGTGCATGTTCTCGCCGAGGTGCGAGCCGATCAGCGTGAGCACGCGCGTGTTCTCGATGTCGAGCGCTTCGGGCGAGCCCACGGGGCTACCGAAGGTGAGCTGGAAGGCCTCGGCGCGCGAACCCCGACACTGTGCGTAGGACGGGTGGGTGATGGCGGCGGTTCCGTAGGCCTTCATCAGACGCTTGAACCAGCTCGCTCCGTAGCCGTGCGAGAACATCGCGAGCGACTCCGGGCCGTGCTCGTTCCGGAGCTCGGTGAGCCGCCAGGCGACGTGGTCGAGCGCCTCGTCCCAGGAGACGGGGGCGAACGTCTGCGCACCGCGCTTCTCGACCCGCATGAGCGGCGTCTTCAGCCGGTCGGGGTCGTAGAGAAGTCCCGCTCCACCGGTGCCCCGGGGGCAGAGCCGCCCGCGGGAGAGCGGATGGCGCGGATTGCCGACAATCTTGGTGACCCGGTCGTCCTTGACGTGGGCGAGCACGCCGCACTTCCAGAAGCAGATCTCGCAGAAGGTGGAGACCACCTCGTCGCCGTCGGTCGCGGGATCGTGGGTCGCGTTGGGCTGGAGCCCCCACCAGTTCGTGGTGAGTCCCGACCCGAGGGTCGCCGCGCCGATCCCGGCTCCGCCGAGCTGAATGAACTGTCGTCGGTCGAGTGCCATGCACAGCCTCCCGTACGGGAGGGCCCACTGCAACGGCCGTACCAGACGAAGCACCTCACCGGAATCCGATGACGCTAATCGATCCAGTATGGAGATTGATCCTCGCATTGCCCGAGACCGAAAGCGATACGCGCCGTCTCGAAATCCGCGTACCGAGGGTCGGAGCCCGGGTGGCAGCCCAGGCAGTATCCAACTCGCAGAACCCGCCGCCGCTCCGCCCGCGACAGCGATCGGAATCCCTCCCGGGTGCCTTCGCCCGGTTCGGCTCGTCCCGGAGCGACCCAAGCGTCGCGGACCAGGCCGTCATAGCCGAGGTTCTCCGGTTCGAATCGCCAACCGCCACTCGCGATGGTGAGCGGACCGGTGCCCAGTCCCAGCATGCCCCCGGACCTGTGGCAATCCACACAGGACCGAGCTCGGCGTCGGGTCGTGTGAGGAGAGGTCGGCGCGTGGAGCCGGGCCTCCCGCCGAACGCCCGAGGGGAGCTCGAGGGTCATGATCATGCCGGGTACGGCGGGCACGACCTGATCTTCGGCCGTCACGGCGAGCACCGGCTCTCCCACCTCCATCGCCAACGCGTGCTCGCGCCAGGCGCCCGGCTCCACGCGGCCGGTGCCAAAATCCCACTGACTTCCTTCGGAATCGAACTCCGTGTGGCAGGAGGTACACCGGGGGACCCAGGCCGCGTGGCAGGTGTCGCAGGTCAGGCGCTCGTGGCCGGCCCGTTCGTGGTCGACGTCCCGCGGGGTGGGCGGGACCCGATGCGGCGCCCCCCCGCCCTTGGGCTGTAGCCACCACGCCTCGGGGCCCGGGCGGAGGTTCCACACGGGCGTCCCCTTGGCGCCGAGACGCACGGGCTCTCCGTCCGGACGGGACTGACCCCGGAGTCGGAGGATCGCGCGGGTGATGGGGTCGTCCACCCGCCCCCACGTCGTCGTCGGAGCTTCGCGATCGTGGCAGGTCTCGCAGTGCACCTCGAGCGCGTCGGCTTTGTGCAGCGCGAGCTCGCCGCTCCCCATGAGCTCCGTGTGCAGGTGGCAGTCGACACAGGCCAGACCGGCCTCGTGGTGGGCGTCGGCCTCGAGCCTGCATCCCTCGCGGCCATCGTAGAGCGTCGTCGGGTTCGCGCAGGCGGCCGGGCCTGCGATCTCGGCAAGTCCTGCGTAGGCCAGGCTGATGCGGCTGCTCCGGCTGTGACAACCGAGGCAGGTCGCGTCCGGCGGGACGGGCTCCACGTCGGGGTGGCCGGAGGTGTCGGTCAGCACGTGGCACGCCCCGCATCCCGACCCCGTTCCCTGAACCGCGTCGTCGCGGTTGTCCCGCCGCGTGTGCAGGTGGCAGCCCGCACAGAGCCTGCGCAGGTGGTCCTCGGCCGGGGTCGGCGACGGGGTCTCGAGCACCTCGGTCAACGTCTGATGGCCGCTCGGGGCCCCAATCTCCCCGAACGCCCAGCGGTCGACGGCAACCAAGCCTCGCCCGGTGGCCATGAGCGAGCCGACGACCCGGCGGTGCTCGGTCGGATGGCAGGCTCCACACGTTCGCCCAGCCGTCTCGAGCGCCCCCGGCTCCGCCTCGAGCTCCGCGTGGGCCTGTGGCACCGTGTCGGCCGAGGGGTCGCCGAGGTGGCAAGCCACACACGACGCCCCGAAGTGCTCCGGAACCGGCGCCTCGTGGCACGACGCACAGCCCGTCGCGGCCACGGGAGTGGGGGGCCGGGGTCCGAGGAGCGCCCAGGTGCCGGCAACGAGGAGGACGATCAGGCTCCCCAGCCCAGCGAATACGAGAACGTCGGTACGCATCGAGGTGGAGCGTACCGTGTCCGGCGGGCTGCGGGTCGGTCCGGGGCTCGAACGAGGGCCCCTACCCGGAGATCAGCTGGGCCGCCGAGTCGTAGATGTTCTTGGCCTGCGCCAACACCGCGACCGCCGCCTGCGACATCAGCTCGAGCTTGGTCGCCTCGGCGGACTCGACGGCAAAGTCTGTGTCGCGGATCTGCCGTTCGGCATCGGCGAGGTTCACCGAGTAGTTGTCCGACTGCCGCAGCGCCGCGGCGAGCGTGTTGGAGACCGCTCCGAAGCCCGAGCGCACCGAGTTGATGAAGTCCATCGCGTTGTCGATGTCGTCGATTGCGGAACGGGCGTTCGCCGAGCTCGTGAGGTCGACGTTCAACGGGTCCACGAGCATGCTGGCCGAGGTGGAGCGCAGGTCGAACAGCGAGATGCCGACCCGGCTGTCGGCGGTGCCGTCCGTCCCGACCTGCACCTCGATGGTCTGGGTGGAGTTGGCGAGGGCGAGCCCATTGAACTCGGTGACCTCGGCGATCCGATCGATCTCGCTGACCAGGCCGAGGTACTCGTCCTGGACGTAGCTCCGTTCCTGGTTCGCCAGCGTGTCCGACGCCGACTGCACCGCAAGCTCGCGAATCCGCTTTAGGATGTCGGAGATCTCCGACGTCGCTCCCTCGACGGTCTGCACGACCGAGATGCCGTCGTTGGAGTTTCGCATCGCCATGCCCAGCGAGCGATTCTCGGCGGAGAGATTCTCGGCTACGCCCAGTCCCGCTGCATCCTCGGCGGTACGGGCGATGCGCACGCCGGTGGTGAGCCGCTGGAGGGACCGCCGCAGGTTCTGCTCGGCATAATGGATGCGTGATGTGGCCCGAAGTGACTCGATGCTCGTGTTGACCGTCGACGCCACGCGCCCCTCCACTTCTTCACGAAAGAGACGGGTCGGAGGCCGACTCCATCTCGCGCCTCCAGACGTCGGATCATCGAATCCGCAAATGCACTCCTCTCGGGAACCTCCGTCGCGCCTCGGCCCGAGGCCCTCGGACTTGCCGGATTGCCCAGGTTCGACGCGCCGCAACCCCCCCGGGCCCGTGGGTGCGCCGCGGGCTCCGAAGAGGAGTTCGTCGAGGTGAGCAGTGGGTCGGAAGCGGTCTCGCCTGGCCCTGATCGGGTTGGGCTTCGCGCTCGCTCTCCTGTCGAGAGAGACGAGCCAGTGGACATCGCTGGAAGAGGGAGTCGAGTCCATCGGCGAGCTCGGGGCCTCGGTGGTGGCGCTCGTCGACGAGGTGACGGTGCGAGCCGGGGTACGCGCCGCCTGGGATGCCGCCCAGCTCGACGTCTTCGCCACACTGTCGACCGACGACGGGGTCTCCGAGGTCAGCGTCACCGCTGATGGAACGCTGCCTGACGGGCCCTTGTGGAACCTCCCGATGCCCGACGCCGTGACCACGACGCTGACCTTCGGCCAGGTCGCGCCACGCGACGCCGCCGGTCGCTGATCGTCGAGGTCGCCCCTCGCGGCCTCTCGAACCCGACCGACGATGCCGAGACACGACCCCGTCCAGCAGGGCACCTGGGACCCGCGACGAGCCAGCCCGGGATCGCCGCGAGTATCGTGTGCGCTGGTGGAGGATCCAAGATGAGCATTCAGACCTTGCTGCTCGGCCTCGGCACCCTCGGCATCCTGGCCGGATGCGCGGGCGGCGATGAGGATGGCGGCGACCTCGAGCCCGAGATCTGCGACAACGGCATCGATGACGACGGCGACGACCTGGTCGACTGTGACGACCGCGAGGAGTGCCCGGGCCTCGACATCGACGACGTCTGCTACGCCGATCCGCCGCCTTGCGAGGCCGGGAACGAAGATCAGATCCCCGTCATCCAGGCCGGTACGCTGGCCGAGCCCATCTTCCTCGCCGACCTCGGCTTCGCGGCCGCCGACCTCATCGCCGAGCCGGGCGACCGCGACTGCTTCGCCTTCGACCCCGTGGAAGGCCAGCTGTACATCCTGTACCTCGAGCACCGGGGCGCGAACCCCGACACGGTGCTCCAGGTGTTCGACTCGAGCTTCCAGCTGATCGGGGAGAACGACGATCTCCCTTACCGGATCACCGAGACGGACTCGGGCATGGAGTTCGTGGCTCAGAGCAACGACACGCTGTATTTCCAGGTCCTCGAGTTCTCCGACTGGGACCCCGACACCGAGACCGCCGAGGGTGGCCAGAACTTCAAGTACGACGTGCTGCTCTCGGCCATCGACCTCGACGAGCCCAACGAGGACGTGGGCAACGACGACTTCGTGCAGGCGGCCACCAACGCCGCGGCCGGCGAGCCCGGTCCCCTGTTCGACCCTTACGAGGGCTCGATCGACTGGCTCCCGGGCACCATCGGGGCGCCCGGCGACGTCGACGTCGTGCAGTTCGAGGTCCTCGGCGACCGACTCTGCCAGTTCTCGTCCTACCCGCACCTCTCGCTCGAGGGCATGTCGCCCGCGCTGAGCAGCCTGGACCACCAGTGGGAGCTCTGGCGCGAGGACTGCGACCCCTTTGCCGGCGACTGCACCGGTGAGAACGTGGTGCGGGTGGCGTCGACGACCGATCCCGCCATCTACAGCAACTCCGTGCGCGCGATCACCTGGGATGCCGGCATCAGCTACCCCGTGCCCGGGGCCGGCGTGTACTACCTGCGCATCACGGACGCGAGCGGCGGAGGCAGCCCGCTGCACGCCTACCAGGTGTGGGCCAACTGCGCGTTCACCGACATCGTCCATCACGACGAGAACGGGTCGGACGACGTGACGGAGGCCACGCGAATCCCGCTCGAGGAGTCGACGGCCACCGAGGGCCTCTGGTTCGGCGACATTGCAGGGACGCTGTTCGGCGGCACCACTCCCGACACCATCGACAGCTGGAACATCCGCGACGGAGTCCGCCCGAACGCCGTGGCGACCGTCTTCGTGGAGACCACCACCGCGGGCTCCTCGCTCTCCGACGCGGTGGTCAAGATCTGGCGCGACAATGGTGACGGCACCGCGGCCGAGCTCGCCTCGGGCACGGGGTCCGACCCGCTGATCGTGGAGGCCGTGCTGACCGACTCGAGCAACCTCTTCGTGACCTTCGAGTCGACGTCGAACATCGACGCGACCGACGCGTTCTACGTCGCCAGGGTGTTCGTGAGCAACGAGTCGCTCGACCTGTAGTCGGCTCGCGAGGGCCACGAGGCCGGGACCCAGCGCGGCCTGGCCCGACGGGCTCGCTCGGATCCCGGTCGCCTTGTGCCGCCCGGCTCCGCGACCGGTGCATGATGGAGCCCGGGAACAGGCACCAGGGAGATGGTGATGGACGTGGCAGTGGTTGGCGGTTCGATCGCGGGCTGCTCGGCGGCGATTCGGTTTCGAGGTGCAGGGCACCGGGTCGAGGTGTACGAGCGGGCCACCGGCGCCCTCGTGGGGCGGGGCGGAGGCATCGCGACGCCGGAGCGGGTGCTGAAGGCGATGATTCAGGCCGGAATGATCGACGAGGACTTCCCTCACGTCGTCGGCGAGTCGATACCCTTCGTGATCCGCACCGAAGCGCATCCGCGGGCGGGGCACCGACCCTGGGCGGCGCCGACGAGCCTCGCCGCCTTTCACTGGGGCGCCCTGTGGCGCCAGCTGCGTCAGCGGGTGCCCGACGACAGCTTTCGTGCCGGCTGCGAGGTGCGGGGCACCGTCGAGCGTGACGACGGCCGGGTCGCCGTCCAGCTGGACGACGGCACCGAGTCGGTGTTCGACCTCGTGGTCTTCGCCGATGGCCACCGCTCGGCAGGCCGCGCCCGGCTGTTCCCCGACACGGGCCTGAAGTACCGCGGGTACGTCCACTGGCGCGGGCTGCTCCCCGAGTCGTCCCTCGACGACCCCGAGCTGCTCGGCAGCGGATTTCCAAGGGTCTCCTTCGCGGAAGGGACCGGGAGCCTCGTGGTCTACCTGCTTCCGTCGCCCCGGGGCTCCACGGCACCTGGTGAGCGACTCGTGGACTGGGCCGCGTACGTCGAGCTCCCCGAAGACGAGGTCCCGTCCTTCATGATCGACCGCCAGGGCCACACGAGGGAGGGCACGCTGCCCCCTGGCACCATGCGCGAAGAGGAGGAGCGCCGGCTGAAGGCCCGCCTCCAGCCGGTCCTGCCCGAGTTCTTCGGCGAGATCGTGCAGCGAACCAAGAGCACCCACGCCCAACTCGTCTACACCGTGGAGATGCCGGCCTACCGGCGGGGGCGGCAGGTGGTGATCGGCGACGCGGGTACGGTGACCCCTCCGTTCACGGGCTCCGGCGTGTTCAAGGGATTCCAGAACACGGTCGGCCTCCTGGAGACCATCGAGTCGCTCGGGTCGTTCGACAAGGCCCTCGAGTCGTGGAGCGCCAAGCAGGTGCGCCTCGGACAGCGGCTCGCCACGCTCGGAGAGCAGATGGAGAAGGCCCTGATCTGGGCTCCCCTCGACCTCGCGACCGCAGACGCCGACAGCACGGAGGCCTGGTGGCAGTCGGCGGTCACCTTCCCGGCAGGACTCGCGACCAGCGCGGGGTGAGGCTCGGCTCGGTGGGCGTGAGCATCGCCGCCGCGGGCTGCACCTTCGCATTGCCGATTGGGTATGGTTCACGGGCGACCGGGGGGGAGACGTGGCGCGCATCTTCATCTCGCACTCCAGCGAGGACAACGCCGAGGCCCTGGCCCTGCACCAGTGGCTCTCGAGCGAGGGCTGGGGTGCCGAGGACGACCTGTTCCTCGACATCCATCCGAGCGGTGGCATCGCGGCCGGCGAGCGCTGGCTCGCGGCGCTCCAGGAGGCGGCGAGCCGCTGCGAGGCAGTCCTGTTCCTGATCAGCGAGGCCTGGCTCGCCTCGCGGTGGTGCCTCGACGAGTACCACCTGGCCTCGAGCTACCACAAGAAGCTCTTCGCCCTGCTCATCGAAGACATCCCGCTGTCGCGGCTGCCAGGCGGTCTTGCTTCGCAGTGGCAGGTCGTGCGCCTCGACCGTCGGCCGGCTCGGCGCTTCGTGGTCGTGCTCCCCACAGCCGATCGCGACGACATCGTGTACTTCGCGGAGCGCGAGCTCGTTCGCCTGCACCAGGGCCTGGTCAAGGCGGGGGTCGGACCCGAGACGTTCACCCTGCAGCCCGACCCGGAGGGCCCGTTCGGCTGGCGCTCCCCCTATCGGGGCCTGGAGGCGCTCCAGTCCGCGGATGCGGCGGTGTTCTTCGGGCGCGAGGCGGACACGGTGCGCGCGCTCGACGCACTCCGTGGGCTCGCCGAGCGTCCGGATGGGCACTTGCTGGTCATCCTCGGGGCCAGCGGGGCGGGGAAGTCGTCGTTCCTCCGTGCGGGACTGGTTCCCCGGCTGGTCCGCGACGACGCCGCGTGGCTCGCCGCGCCCCCGCTGCGCGCCGGCTCGGAGGGAGCGCTGGAAGGACCAGAGGGGCTGCTCGCCGCGCTGGCCGAGGTGCGTCGACGCTTCGGTCTGCCGGTGGACCACGCGTCTTTGCGTCCCGTCCTGGACCACCGCGAGGCCTTCCTCGCCGAGCTCGGGACCCTGCGGGGGGCCGCCGCGGACCGGGCCCTGCTCGATCCGGGCACGCCGCGCCCTCGGGTGGTGTGGTCCCTCGATCAGGCCGAGGAGCTGTTCACCGCGGACGCCGATCCCGACGGAGCCGTGCTCCTCACGAGGTTGCGGGACTCGGTGGCTTCCGGCGACGCCGTGATTCTCGCCACCATCCGGTCCGACAGCTACGCGCGGATGCAGCACTCCGAGGCCTTCGAGGGTCTACGCCAGGACACCTTCAGCCTCCTTCCCGTCCCATCGGGTGAGGTAGCCCGGATCATCCGCGCCCCCGCCCAGGTGCTGCGCGCCAGGGTGGGTCCCGACGCGCCGGTCTTCGCCCCGGAGGTCGTCGCCTCGCTCCAGGGCGAGATGGCGGGTGAGGAGGACGCCCTGCCCCTCCTCGCCCTCGCCATGCAGCGTCTGATGCGCGAGTACGCCGACACCACCGAGATCGGTCCCGAGGCGCTCGAGGTGACCGGCGGGGTTGCACGGGCCATCGAGGAGGCCGCCGAGGCTGCACTGCGCGAGGCCGGCCCGCCATCCGACCCCGAGGCCCGACGCGCCCTGGTGCGACGGACCTTCGTGCCGCGGCTCGCTCGCGTGGACCGCGAGTCCAAGGCCTTCGAGCGTCGGGTGGTCCGGGAGAGCGAGCTCGTCGACCCCGACGTTCGCGGGCTGATCGAAGCCTTCGTGGCGCGCCGACTCGTGGTCCGGAAGCGGAGCGAGGCCGACCCCACCGCAGCCACGATCGAGGTGGCACACGAGGCCCTGCTCCGGCGTTGGCCCCTCCTCGTCGGGCTGCTGGAGGCAGATCGGGAGGGGCTCGTCCTGCTCGACGGCGTCCTCGAGGCGGCCGAAGAGTGGCAGACGGCGCCCGACGCCCGACGCGACGACTTCCTCGCCCACCGCGGCTCCCGCCTCGACGACGCGATCGCCCTCGGCGACCGGGGGCCCGAGTGGCAGCGGGAGCTCGACCCGGCCCGCGACTACCTCAAGGCCGCCCGGACGGCCGACGACGCGCAGCGAGAGCAGCAGCGTCGCGACTTTGCCCGCCGACGGCGACTCCAGGGCGCGCTGATCAGCGTGCTCTCGATCGTGCTCGTCGGGGTGCTCGGACTCGGGGCCTGGCTCGTCCGGCAGACCCGCGAGGTCAATCGGGAGCGGTCCGAGGTGCTCGCCGCGGCCGCCGAGGCGCAGGTGCGCGATCGGGCCTTCGACAGCGCGCTGCGCCTCGCCATCACCGCAGCCAGCTCGCGGTCGTGGCTCTCGCCGGTCGCCGATCGGGCCGGGTCCGTGCTCGCACGCGCTGCCTTCCACGACCGCCTTCGAGTGGCGGGCTCTACCGAGGAGAGCGTCCGCGGGGCAATCGCCTTCGAAGACGAGAGCCGGCTCCTGACCTTCGGTCCCTCACCCGTCGCCGAGCTCTGGGAGGTGCGTTCCGGGACCCTCATTCGGCGCTTCGAGCACCCCGCGAACGTCATCACCGCCCGCCTCTTCGGCGACGACTCCCGACTGCTCACCTCGGCCGAGGATCGGGTCGTCCGGGTGTGGGATCTCGCGACGGGACGAGAGCTCTCCGCGATGGCCCACCCCGACCCCCTGGGACTGCGCGTTCGCTTCGACGAGACGAACCGTCGCGTGGTCTTGTGGGGACAGTCCGGTCCGCTCGTCCGGGTCTTCGACGTCGACACCGGACAGCCGCTCGGGGTGTTCGAGCACGACGGCGAGGTGCGACGCGCCCGGCTCCTCGACGGCGGGCGCACGCTGGTCACGGTGACCGAGCCTCCCGCGGGGAGCCAGGGCGAAGCGGTGCTCCACCGCTGGGACCTCCCCTCGGGCGAGCGAGCGGTCCGCGAGCCCCTCGGCGTTCGCGCAGTGCGCCGGATGACCCTGCGCGACGATGCGCTCTTCCTCCACGGTGAGGGCGTCCTCCAGGTGCGGGACGCCCTGACCGGCGCGCTGCGAGTCACCATCCCTCTCCCGAGTCGGCGTGACGCCACGTTGCTCGCGCAGCCCGCCCGCGCCGTGGTCCTCGGGGACGACCGGCAGCACACCATCTTCGACCTCGTCACGGGCGAGCCAACGGCGACGTTCGAGACCTCGGGCCGGGCTCGGTGGTGCGAGACGGCGCCGGGCGCGAGGTTGCTCGTCGCGGTCGATCTCACGAGACCGGAGTCGGGAGCCTTCCGCCGGAGCCGCCTCGAGGTGTTCTCGGCCGAGACCGGAGCGCGCACCCACGCGTTCGACCACGAATCGCCCGTCGAGGGCATCCGGATGCTCGAGGACGGAACCCGAGCGCTGACCTGGACCAAGGGCACCACCGCCCACCTGTGGAGCCTCGACACGGGACGGCAGGAGGCGAGGTTCGAGGCGGACGACCGGATCGGCACCCCGCTGCTGTCGGCCGACGAGCGCACGCTGTTCGTGGCCTCCGATGCCCGGGTGCTCCTGTGGGACGTGTCGGGACGCCCCATCGGCGCGCTCGACCACGACCGCGAGGTGATCCAGGCCCTGCCGCTGGCCGGCGATGCCCGCTTGCTGACGCTCACGGCTCCGGGGGCGAGCTCCACCTGGCGGGTCTGGCACCTCGACGACCTGGTCCGAACGGTGAGCCGGACGCTGAGCGAAGACGGCGTCCGCAGCAGCATCGACGAGGTGATGCGGCTGCCGGGCGGGCGCTACCTGATCGCGAGCGGTGGGCCCGGCACCACCGGATTCCTCGACCTTCGAGCCGATCGGTGGCTCGACGCCCCGGACCTCGCCGGTGCCTTGCCGGTGGCCGTCCTCGATCGCCCCGCCCGCGCCCTCTTCCGCGGCCCGTCCGCGCTCACCATCGTGCAGCCCGACACTGGCGCCACCACGGCGCAGCTCGATGGAGACGGGCACATCCTCTGGCACGCGCTCGTCGACGATGGGGCGCGCCTGGTGACCCTCCGGGGTCCGGAGCGGGTAGACCCGGGCGACGGGGTTCCCGGCACCGCGCTGACCGCTCGCGTCCACGACACGGCCACCGGCGAGGTCCTGCAGGAATGGACCCATCCCGCCGACGTGCCGGCCGGCGGGTGGGACGGGGAGGTCCGCGCTGTGCTCGCCGAGGACGGCCGCGCGGCCGCGATCGCCGTCGGACAGGGGCCCGTGGTGGTCGTGGACCTCGCTACCGCGACGGAGCAGGTCCGTCTCGATCACCCAGGACTTCTCGGACTCGCAGCGTCCCCCGACCTCGACGTCCTCGTCACCTGGTCCGGCGGCAGCGAGCTGCGGATCTGGGACGGACGGACCGCGGAGCTGCGCCATCAGGCCGAGCTACCCGGCGAGCTCGTCGATGCCCGCATCGCGCCCGGCGCGAGTCGCCTCGCCGCCTGGACCCGTGACGTTGGCGGCGAAGGGATCCTGCACCTGTGGGAGCTCGAGACCCCAGCCCCGCTGGCCACCGTCCACCATGGCACGGAGGTCCGCGGCGTCGACTTCTTCGCTGACGGCGCGCTCGGGCTCAGCTGGTCGGGGCGGCGTCGCCCCCAGCCTTACGGCGAGGACGACCGGGGCTGGGTGGCCACCTGGCGCCTCGACGATGGCTCACTCGTGGCACGGTTCGACCACGGGGCTGGCGTGGTGGCGGCGACCCGCTTCGCCGACGACCAGCGCTTGTTGACGGCGAGTGCCGATCACACGGCACGGGTGTGGGATCTCGCGACCGGCGTCGAGTGGATGCGAGTGACCCACGATGCTGCCGTCTCCGGGGCCACCCTGTTCGCGGACGACACACGCCTGCTCACCTGGAGCCGCGACAACACGGCCCGGGTCTGGGACGTCGCGTCGGGCGCCGAGATCCTCACGGTGTTCCACCCCTCGGTCACGGGCGCGGCCCTGGTCGACGACGAAGCCCGACTCGCCACCTGGGGCGGCGACGGCGAGCTGCGGCTCGTCCCGCTCCAGGGCGTCGCACCGGTACCGCGCGACGCGCTACCCGGCGTCGTTCGCAGGCTGTGCGAGACGCGGCTCGTGGGCCGGATCGACGGGATTCCCCGGAGCCAGGTCCAGGTCGAAGACCGGCGAGCGGCGGCGCTCCCAGAGCGCCGGACCGCCGCCGACGTGTGTTCCGGCGCCTCGGGCGCCGCGGGTCAGAACAGGAAGTAGACGTAGCCGCTGACCGAGATGTCGCAGCGCTTGAAGTTGGCTTCGAGCTCGAAGCCACTGGCCTCGCCGAGCGACGCGCCGGTCAGCTCGCCCCTGAAGGCATCGTCACCGTTCTCCTCGAGCACGAGCTCACCGCCGTCGATGCGGATGGGCTCGGAGTAGGCCGGCTTGATCAGCTTGTAGAAGTAGTCGTACGGCCCGAGCGAGTCGCAGTCGACCTCCTCGAGCTCGTCCAGGGCGGCCTGGTACGGGTTCTCGTCGTAGAACGCCACCGAGCCGAAGTAGTACGAATCGTCGTAGTAGCCCTCGGGAGCGCTGAAGGTGCCCTCGCGCGGCTCGTCGGAGACGCCGTACTTGCCGGTCTCGAACGTCACGGTCTCGAGAGTGACGATGTTGGTGTCGTTGATGATGCCGTTCGTGGCATCGGCGTAGGTCTCGAAGAGGCTCGAGGCCGCCTTGCAGGTCTCGCGGTTGAGCGCCGTGTAGAAGCCCTTGTAGTCGCCGCCGTACTGACGCTTGAGATCCTCGTAGAGCCCGTAGAAGTCCTCGTAGAACTCCTCGTAGGCGCCGGTGAGTTCGTCGTAGGCGTTCTGGGCCTTGCGGCAGTAGCCCCCGTCCGACGACACGACGAGCGAGTTGTCGACGTCGATGTCACCATCGTAGTTGCTGGTCACGACGACCCAGTTGGCCGACCGCACGGTGCCGAAGTCGTCGACTCCCGCCGGAACCTCGACGGAGCCAGGGGCAAACAGGCTGCAGCCGGCGGCGAGCGCCCCGGTGGCAAGACAGAGTACAACGTTCCTCACGCGCCCTCCTCGAACGGACTGTGTGATGGACCGTACCAGAATTCTCCGCGCCCTTGGCCAGGCGGTCCCGACGGGGGGGCTTGCCGGAGCGACAGTGGCACTCCTGACGGGGTTTGCGCAGGGCGTGATCCTCGCTCGGGCTGGTCAGGGATGGGGAGCGGCGGAGGTAGGTCCGGCGCTCGTGGTGGAGTCGTTGCTCGCCGGCCTCGTCGTGGGGTCCACCGCGTGGCTCTTCGCCGGGTTGTCCCGGCGGCGCTGGATCGGGTGGCTCGCGGGGTCCGGACTGTTCGTCGGCCTCCTCCTCGTGGGGGACTTCGATGCGCCGGCCCGCGGTCCTGCGCCGGCCGCCGTTTCCGTCACCGGCCCCCGCACCGTCGTGCTGGTGACGCTCGACACGCTGCGCCGCGACCACGTCTCCGCCTACCCCGACGCCAAGCTGCCCGGGCTGACCCCCGTGCTGGAGGAGCTCGCCTCCGAGGCCATCCGCTTCGACCTGGCGCGGGCGCCCGCTCCGCTGACCCTGCCCGTCCACACGTCGATGCTCACCGGCAAGCTGCCCGTGGAGCACGGCATCCTCCGCAACGGAATGGTGCTGCCCGTGTCCGACGATACGGCGCTGCCGGGACTCCTCGCCGGGGCAGGCTACCGAACGGCGGCCTTCACGAGCTCGTCGGTGCTCCACGGCGCGCACGGCCTCGCCAGGTGGTTCTCGGTGTACCGCGACCGCCTGGGCGCCCACCCCGCGCGGGACGCCCTCCCGCTGTCGCGCTTCGTGCTCGGCGCGGAATCCGTCGGCCGCCTTCAGAAGGAGCCCGGCGACCGCACCGTCACTCGCGCGCTCTCGTGGCTCGATCGCGTGGGTGACGATCCCGTGTTCTTGTGGGTCCACCTCTACGACGCCCACGCGCCGCACCTCGACCGACCGCTGCGCGGCGGCCGCGCCGGGGCCTTCGAGCGGCTGCCCCATCCCTGCGACTACGTCGGGCATCCCGCACAGCGGGCCCGTTCGGCCGCTCGCTTCGGCAAGAAGCCGATCCTCGTCGACGAGGCCGAGTGCCGGGAGAGGGCCTGGACCGGTCTGAAGAACCGGCTCGGAGACTATGCGGCCGAGGTCGCGTTTGCCGACGCACAGCTCGGACGCCTGCTCGCCGGGCTGCGCGCCCGCGGTCGCTTCGACGATGCCGCGATCGTGGTCGCCGCCGATCATGGCGAGAGCCTCACCGAGCACCAGCAGATGATCTCGCACCAGTTCGATCTGTACGAGCCGGTGCTCCGCGTGCCTCTGCTGGTGCGCCCGCCGGGCGGCCGGGCCGAGTGGCCCGCGGTCGTCGATCGCCCGGTGGGCACGGTCCAGGTGGCAGCCACCCTGGCTCGACTCGCCGGCCTCCCTCCGGGGAGCATCGGCGGACGCGACCTCCTGGCCGTGGCCGAGGGGCAAGCGGCGGGACCCGAGATCGAGGTCGCGGTGGCCCCTTCGCCGCTCCCCGGCCTCAGTCCGCACCACGTCGCGTTGAGACGAGGCGATCGCAAGGTGCTGAGCCTCGGGGGGAACCGCTACGAGCGGTATGCCCTCGACGACGACCCCTGGGAGCGCGTTCCCCTCCGCGCTGACGACGACGCCCCCGCTCCCGAACCGCCCAAGCTGCCCCAGCTGGAGCGAACCGGCCCCCCCGGCATCCTCGGGCTGCCAGGCCTGCCCGACCCCATCGAGCTCGTACAGCGAAGCCACGCGGCATCGTGGCCCCGCCCGGAGGACGAGCACGCGTGGCGCTCTCTCCCCGACGAGCTGGCGCCCGATTTTGCCGAGCTCGAGGCCCGAGGCGACACCGCGCTCGCCGCCGCCGAGGGGCGCACCCTTCCCGACGGCGAGGTCGACGCCTCACTCCCCGATGATGTCCGGGAGGCACTCGAGGCCCTCGGCTACCTGCAGTGATGGGCTATGCTCCGCGGGGGAGGACTCCATGCGCACGCTCGTCGCCCTCGCCATGCTCGGCTGCACGGCCGAGACCGGCTCCGACGGCATCTCCACCGCACGCTCCGGGGAGGTACTGCCCGACTTCACCCTCGACGACGTCAACCCCACCTCGCCCACGAGCGGGGAGCCCGTGTCCGTCGCCGATCAGCGCGGGAGGGTGAGCGCCTGGTACTTCGGCCACTCGACGTGAAGCTACTGCAGTAGCCAGTTCGGCTACCTCGACGAGCTGCAGCGAGAGGTGCCCGAAGCCATCGTGCTCGGGATCAACGGGGTCGGGTACGAGTCGGGCAACGCCACGATCACCGAAGGCCGTGACCTGCCCTGGCTCCAGGACACCCCAGAGACCGAGGTGTGGGCGCTCTGGTCGATCGCCTACCGCGACGTCGTCGTCCTCGACGAGGAAGGCGTGGTCGTCGCCGTCTACAACCTGACCAACCACGACCTGGCCGACTCCGACAACTACGACGCCCTGCGGTCGCTCCTCGCCCCCTGAGCGTCGCTCACTGGGCGACGTCGGCCGCGGTGGCATCGAGGTGAGCGAGGAGGCAGACTGGCGCGAGCTCGACCAGGAGACCGCGCGAGCCTCCGTTGATCGCGATGGACCGCAGAGCGAGTATCGACTCCTGGACGACCACACGCAGCAGCTTGCGCGTACCGAACGGGGAGGTGCCGCCGACGCGGTAGCCGGTGTGGCGCTCGGCGACCGCTGGCGGACAGGGACGGACCTGCTTGACCCCGAGCACCCGGGCCACCGCGCTGGCCGACACCTCCCGATCCCCGTGCATCAGCACGAGAAAGGGCTCGCTGCGGGGGTCCTCGAAGACCAGGGTCTTCACCACGGTGTGCAGGTCGAGCCCGAGAGCCTCGGCCGCGGCGCGGGCGCCCCCTCGCTCGACGTAGGGGTAGAGCCGCGGCTCGAAGGCGACGCCGAGCGCGCGCAACGTCCGCAGGGCGGGGGTGGACGGGATTCGCGGTCGAGCCACGGTCACTCCCGGCCATCATGGGACGCGGGCACGGCCTCCACAGGCCCACAGACGACCCGAGACCCGATGAACGACTCGGTCAACGCTCGGATCCTCGCTGGCAAGGGCCACCCTCCCCCGCCAATCATAGCGTTGCCCGCCCGTCGAGGACGGCGCCGCGTGGCTCAGCCCGCCGCGGCGGAGAGCGCCCGACGCACGTGCTTGCGGGCCCGATGAAGCAGCACCCGCTGGTTGGTCGGGGAGACCGCCATGGCCTCGCACACGTCCTCCGCGGAGCGACCCTCGACCTGGCGCATCTCGAACACGCGACGCTGGCGGACCGGCATCTCCTCGAGCGTCCGCTCCACCAGAGATCCGAGCTCGGCGCCTACGGCGACGGCCTCGGGTGTGAGTCCGTCGACGCGGTTGTCGACGAGCGGCGTGGGCACGAAGCGCGACTCCTTGCGCACCTGGGTGAACGCCCGATTCGCCACGATTCGCGTCATCCACCAGCGGATGGACGAGCGGCCCTCGAAGCGGTGCAGGCCGCGGGCGATGGCGATCCAGGCGTCCTGACAGACCTCCTCCGCCAGATCGCGTCGCCGGCAGATCCGCTGGGCGTGGGCGAGTAGCGCCTCGTGATGGGCTGCGAACAGCTCCCTCATCTCTCGGTCCTCACCGTCGACCATGCCGTCCTCCGTGTCGGATGAAGACGGGCATGTGGGGGACCCTGCTGGACGGCGCCTCACGCCACTCTCACGGGATACGAACCCGCCGAGGAGGCAGGGTGTCGGAGGCGAGAGTCGTGTTCCGGTACGGCCACGAGCGGTACACCGTCTCGGAGGGTCAGCTCCTGGGTCGCATCGCGTCGTCGCCCATCCCCTTCAACGAGGACGGGTTCGTGAGCCGCGAGCACGCCGTGCTGTCTTCGCGCCGAGGCCGACCCGTGCTCGTGCCGGTCCGCGGACGCCTCTGGCGCAACGGCCGCGAGGAGCCCCGGACTTGCGGGCTCGTCGTCGGGGACCGCGTCGCCTTGTCCGAGACGACCGAGCTGGAGGTCACGGAGCTTCAGAACGCCCACCGGGTCGCTCTCGTCGACCAGGGCGCCCCCCGGCGCTGGGTGGTGCCCGGCTCGGGGGTGTTCGTCTCGTTCGAGGGCGGCGACCTCGGCTTCCTGCCCATGACGGCAGCGCGTCCCGAGCTGCCTCGCCTGTTCGAGGGCGCAGACGAGGCGTGGCACCTCGAGCGACCCGGTCGGGAACCGGAGGTGGTGTACTACGGCGATGCCCTCACGTTCGGTGACCTGACGGTGCGGCTCGAGGCCGGTCCGGTCTCGGGCGATCCCCAGACCCGGGTCCGCCAGGGTCTCGACGTGAAGATGTACCTCGACGAGCCGGACGAGCCTGGCCACACCCACGTCGTCGGCGTCACCGACGTGGCGGGGTCTGCGCACGGACCCCTACGGGGTCGCTCCCACCGCCTGTGGTCCCGAGTCGTCGTGCTCCAGGCCCTCCGGGGCGGTGCCGTACACCGAGACGACATCCTCCGGGCCGTGTGGGGGCCCGGGGTCAAGCCGCACACCTTCGACCAGACGAAGAGCGTGCTGAACCGCAACTGCGGCGTGCTCGGCCTGCGACCGCCGCTGACGAACCAACGGCCGGGCGACGCCCCCGGCACCTGGCGCCTCGACGTGGAGGCCGAAGACCGCTTCACCATCGGGTTCGATGGCCGCACGATCACGTTCGAGGAGCTCACGCTGGGTGCCTCCGTGGTACTCCCCGCGGCCGAGGGCGCAGAACGCGCCGCGGCGTGGCGCGAGGTCGTGGCATCCGCGGGCCCGGAGCACCGCCTCAAGGCCCTGCTCCGGCGCGTCCTGTAGGGTTGAGGGACTACCCGCGGAGGCGCAGCACGTCACTGCGAGCGAAGAGCGCACCCACCTCGAGCCCCAACGAGGGCTCGGCGTAGAGCGAAGGTGGCACGCTGATGTCCGCCAGGTAGAGCTCGCCGACGTGCGGTACTGCGCCCGGGTGCCGCAGCCCCTCCTTCGGGAGGGCCAGCGTCAAGGTTGCCGTGGCTCGGATGGCCGGCTCGTGGATGATGCCCGTCGTGGTGTCGAGCCCGCTCGGGGCGTCGAGGGCGAGGATGGGTGCGGCCTGAGCCTGGGCCCACTGAACGAGGGTCGCCGCGCCGTCCCGGGGGGCGCCCCGCAGCGAGTAGCCGATCACTCCGTCCAGCACGAGATCTGCAGGGCCAAGACCGTCCACCTGGTCGGCCGAGTGCACCGGGACCCCCAGTCGGCGGACAATATCGAGCTGGTGCGCGGGCACCGGGGTGAACGCCTCGGGCGCCGTGGCCAGGGCGACCTCCACGTCGGCGCCCCAGCCTCGAAGTCGTCGCGCGGCGACCAGCGCGCCCCCACCGTTGCCCCCCGGACCCGCGAGCGCGATCACGCGCCGTCCGGCAGGGTTGCCGTCGAGAAAGCGGTCACGAGCCAGCAAGGCGAGGCCCCGCCCCGCGTTCTCCATCATCTGCACGAGCCCGATGCGGTACTCCTCGATCATCAGTCGATCGACCTCGATCATCTGCTCGGTGGTCAGCCAGGGGAGCGTGGGCTCGGCTTCGGGAAGGGACAAGGTTTCCTCCAAGGGACGCCCGGGGTGGGCAAGCGCTACCAGAGTGCGAGCACCATGCGCTCGAGGCGATCGGGGTTCGGAATGTCGAGGCGCCGCCCCCGTCGGCACACCCAGCCGCGCTCCTGCATGCGGGTGTCGTCACACCTCGCGACGTCGCGCGCCATGAGGCGCCGGGGCCGCGAACAGGC
>CAZZLC010000007.1:42613-100262 GCA_964655065.1 uncultured Enterobacteriaceae bacterium
TGTCGTCACACCTCGCGACGTCGCGCGCCATGAGGCGCCGGGGCCGCGAACAGGCGACGAACTCGCGGCGCACGCGCGGGGGCAGCGACGCGAGGATCCCGGGAGCGTCGTGCGTGCGGGCCGGCACGTCGGCCTCGTGGTCTCGGGACATCGGCACCTCCTCGCGCCGGAGTGGCGTCGTCATCGAGGTACCGGTTCGCCGTCGACTCTGGGCCTCACAGGGCCCTCACACTCGCGCTGCGTCAGTCGGGCGGCGCACAGTCGATGGGCTCCGCGATCACCGACTCGAGGGAGGCGTCGTGAGCCACCCAGCGCTCGACGACGTCGTCGGGCACCTCGAGCTCGGTCAGGACCTTGCGGAGCACCGCGATCCGACGCTGAAAGTGGCCGCGATGAATGCGGAGGGGCCGGTGCACGACGCCCATCGGGCGTCCCGAGTAGCGCGCCGGGCCCCCGAGGTGAGCAGAGGCGAGCTCGATCTCGTGCTTCAGGATGCGCTCGCGGTCTCGCCCCTCGAAGAGAAACCCGATGACGAAGTCGGAGCGCATGCGATCGACGAAGATCGTCATGATCCGCTCGACGCCCTCGGGACCTCCGAGGCGGTGGTAGTCGGACAGGGAACTCATGCCGATGCCATAGCAACCTGGCTCAATGTCGGACGCAAAGTGCCGAACGGTCAGGTGTCGGAGGTGGGCATGTCCCCGACCGGTTCCACGACGAACGAGCGGTACGCGATGCTCGCCGGGGCCTCCTGGGCTCCCGAGATTCCCGAGCTGGCCCTCCGCGAGGTGGCCGCGCGGTCGACGACCCACCGATACGGCCAGGGGGAACCGATCGTCGAAGAAGCCGATGCAGGCTGGATGGGCTTCGTCGTCGACGGCGAGTGCGAGGTGGCTCACCGCGCGCTCGGATCCGAGCCACGCGTGCGGCGCGTGATGGGACCGGGTCGGGTGTTCGGTGAAGTGGCGCTGCTCGACGGCTCCCCCCGGCAAGCAAGCGTTGCCGCCATCGAGGCCACGACCGTGGTGCGACTCGACGCGTCGGCAGTGGAGGCCATGGCAGCGGAGAACCCGAAGGCTGCCTTCGAGCTGGTGCGGTGTGTCGCCCGAGACCTCGCGCGGCGGATCCGCTGGATGGAGCGAAACCGCTTCTGAGTGCGCCGGTCAGGCGCCCGACGAGCGACGGCGACGCACGGTGACGAGGGCCAGCAACCCGGCCACCACGACGCTGGAGGGCTCCAGCGGGCTCGCGCATCCGCAGCGCCGGGAGCAGAGCTCGACGGGATCGACGGTCATCGACTGCGCCACGCCGGCCACGCGAACGCCGTGGCTCGCCGCGTCGACGCGGACGACGCCGTCGATCGGCGTCTCCACCAGGAACGACCCGCCCCAATCCGTGTCCCAGGTGCCGTCGTAGTCGACGTCCCAGCGGTAGGTGGCGGACCGGTAGGGGTCGAGGGACCCGTACAGCCGCACCGTGCACTGATCGCCGCGGCCTTCGCGAACCGCGCGGACGGTCACCGGCGCGGCCTCGACGTTCACCACGGGGGCCTCCCCTTCGTACAGGGCCCCCCAGCCCCGAAGCTTGCCGAGGCCTCCGTGGTCGATGTCTCCGCCGTGCGGCTCCACCGCGTCGAGGAGCCGCTCGCGGATCTCGTGGGCGGTCAGCTCGGGCTCGGCCTGGCGCATCAGCGCGGCCACGCCGGCCACGTGGGGGGCCGCCCCGCTGGTGCCGCCGAACCTCCGGAAGCTGCCGTGATCGTAGTCGACGCTCGTCCCGGGGGCGAAGGGGTCGTCGGGAGCGGAGAGATCGAGGGTCCGCATTCCGTCGGGACGCGGCCCCCGGCTGCTCCAGCTCCGCAACTCGCCACGCTCGACCGAGGGGTCGGGGAAGCGGCCCGCGTGAGCAGCCACCGCCAGGCACGAGGGGTGCGTCGACGGCATGCCCATGGTGTTGGCCTGGACCTCCCGCTCGAAGGTCGCGCCTCGGGACCAGCCGAAGAAGTCGTTGAGGTAGGCGTGGATCGGTTCGCCGACCTCCCCATCGTAGGTGCACACGAACCGGTAGGTGCCGCTCGGCAGCCGGTCGTCGTCGAAGACCGACACGGTGAAGAGCTTCTTGGGTCCTGGGACGTCCTCGACGTACGACCAGATGCTGGTCTCGGTCTCGACGACGGGGAGGATCTCCGAGTCGAACGCGACGGGGAAGGTGAACTCGGGGGCAACGAGTTCGCACGACACGGCGTCTACCTCGTCGGGCACGTGCTGCTGGAACCAGAACACACTGACGAAGAGCGGGTCGACGAGGTTCACGTCGAAGGTGGCGGTTCCGTTCTCGACGGTCTCGACGGAGTGCTTGCCCGCGTCGGCGAGGTTGCCCGCCGGACAGACGTGCACCATGGCGTCTCGGTCGACCTGCTCGGCCAGGAGCTGCTCGATCGGATGGTTGCCGTCCATCGCGACGTCGGTCCACGCGGCGTACTCGTGGAGCATCACGTCGACGCCCTCTTCCTCGGACCAGTCGAGGAAGTCCACGAAGTCGGCATAGCTG
The DNA here is from genome assembly GCA_964655065.1 of uncultured Enterobacteriaceae bacterium. Lineage (GTDB taxonomy): Bacteria > Myxococcota_A > UBA796 > UBA796 > DRPG01. The sequence continues at coordinate 45,164 of CAZZLC010000007.1, forward strand.
ACCGCCCAGTGGTAGCGGTCCATCAGCACCAGCTCGGCCTCGGGCGCGAGCCCCGCCTCCGGGCGCTGCAGCGGGAGCTGACCGCCGAGGAGGATGCCGGAGACCGCGGTGGCGTGGCTGCCGTCGCCGTCGTGGAGCACGTAGTCCTCGAAGTCCTCGGGGCGCAGTACCTCCACGGGCGTCCAGATGGCACGGATGACGCTCGTCCCGAGCCTCAGGATGCGCTCTTCGGGGTCGAGTCGCCCGTTGCCGTTGGCGTCGTCGGGTACGAACAGCGGCTCTCCGAACGCGCGCCGGTCCAGGTTGCCGAAGTCGCGGGCCCCGTTGGCGTTGCGATCGAGGTAGAGCCAGTCGCGGGAGGGGTCGAGCTCGCCATCGTCGCCCTCGCGAACGACCTCGAAGGTCAGCCGGTCAAGGCGCTCGGTCAGCGCATCGAGCACGAACAGCCGCTCGTTGTTCCCGATGGCGCCATCGCCGTTCAGATCCACGGCGTCCTCGCCCGGTGTGAACTCGCCGTCACCGTCCTGGTCGACCCAGGCAAACGCTCCGGCATCGGCCCGGAAGAAGTGTGGGTGAAAGATGTCGATGCTGCCGTCGATGTTGCCGATGACCATGCCGGCCCCGAGCGCCTCGCCTCGCCACGACCCCGGCAGCTGCAGGGCTCGAGCCTCGACCTCCTGCGCGGTCTCGCGGAGCGGCGGGGGAAGCAGCCGTGGATCGGCCCGACGAGCCACCTGGATCCGATGACCCTGACGTTCGGCTCGCTGCAGGGCACCGACCCGTCCTCTCACCACGAGCGTACCGCTCGGCCCCCGGGGGCGCCCCGAAGCGCGGCGCGACACCTCGAGCCCCAAGGCGTCGAGTTCCTGGGCGACCTGCTCGCGCTCCGCCGGATCGACGTGGACGAACGCGGGCCAGCGACCCTCGGCGTCGGCAGACGACACGCGCTCGATTTCCTCTCCGTCCAACCCAACCGGCTGCGCGGCCGCGATCCAGACCCCCCACTGCAACACCAACATCGCGCCCCCTTCACGAGCCCTCTACGGCCCTGCGACTCTACCGTCTGGAGACGTCGTGATCGAACCTATGGCTCACGTTCACGTGCGTTCCGACGCACCGGCTCCCGAGCCGTGCCGCCGACCGCCTGCTTGGGCTTCTCCTGGGCGCGAAGCAAGCGCAGGGCGTGCCTGACGAGCTCCCCTTCGGAGCGATAGGTTCCGGCGCGCACGCAGTCGCGCATCCACGTCTCGAGGTCCTTGGTAAGGAAGATTTCCATTGGGCTCTCCAGAATCGTGCCCCCCCGTCACACCCGCGCCGCCGGCCCGCAACACGAGTCCGGCTTTCGTTGCCGGCTTTGACACTCACGAGGCCCGACGCCGCAGGAGCGGTCAACCGCGTCGCCCTCGGACCAGGGACCGCAGCCCGAGCCCCAGCAGACTCACCAGCATCGCCACCCCCGAGACCACCGCCGCCCAGAAGCGACGCTCGGAGCCGAACGTGGCGTCGCGCCACTGTCGCCAGGCCAGATCGGCCGCCCCGTCAAAGTCGGGGGGTGGGCAGTCCGTGCCGAACTCGCGCCCCCAGGGCACGTAGGGCCCGTTCTGGAGGTACTGGAGGTAGATCTCCTCCGCACGGCCGGGGTCGCGGTAGATCACCCAGCCTGCAGCTTCGCAGAGCACGGCGGCATAGGCCTGCGACCGCGGGGGCAGGAGCTCTGCAGCCTCGACCGCGAGGTCGCTTGCCATCCAGCGATAGTGGAACCGCTCGACCTGCTCGAGGTCCGGGGCGTTGGCCTCGAAGCGCGCGACCTCCTCGGCCGACGTGAAGGGCTCCTCCGCTGCGGGAGTGCCGCCGCCGAACTGGGCATCCCCGTCGTGGATGCGGTAGTCGGGGTCGAGCTCGTAGCCGAGGATGTCGAGCCCGTCGAAGCGGGCGATGGTCGCCGCGTCGTGAAGGAGCCGGGCGCGGGTCACGTCGCTGCGGAACGGCCCCTGTCTGCGGGCTCGGGCCATCGCCTCCGCGAACTCGGTCGCCGCCTCCCGCAGGTACTCGTCGTCGAAGTAGCGAAGGGCCTCGGAAATCCGCCCTTCGCGCACCAGCCGGCGAGCGAGCAGCGCGCGGACCTCCGCCTCGGGGACGAGCTCACCCGACAACAGCGCGTCGTCGATCCTGTCCTGGGGGACCGGTGGGACACGAGCGTCGACGTAGGCCATCAGCTCGTCGATCGTGAGGACGCGCTCGGCGACGTGGGCGGCGTCGGCCCAGAAGTCGCGCCGGGCGGACGTGTTGCGGACAAAGGCGTCGAGCGCTTCGACCAGCTCGCCCTGGTACAGCAACAGGGTGGCCCGCTCGGCGCCCAGGCGAGCGAAAGCCTTCCATCGGGCCTCGTCTTCGCGCTGGTCGATCTCGGGAATCTGGTTCACGACGTCGTGGTAGCGGCTCAGCGCCTCGTCGATGTTCCCGGCCCGCAGCGCGAGCTTGGCCCGAACAACGTCGCCGAGCAGGCTGCTGGAGCACGCGGCCACACGCCCCGCGAGCTCGTGGAGGCCACGCTCGTAGAGCTTGGCGGCGAGCAGGTCCGCGCCGAGCACCGGGCAGGCGCCCGCCGCCTCGACGCTCTCGACGAACGGCTCCAGGTCCTCCGGCGGCCGGTAGCTGCGCTCCAGGTGGAGCAGCAAGAGCACGCGGACCACGTCGTCCGCGAGCGCCTCCTCGAGTCGTGCGGGGTCCGCGAGCGTCTCGTCGAGCGCGTACCGCAGCTTTCCCGTACGCCCTCCGTTGACCGCTTCGATCGCATAGTCGTGGATGGCGTCGACGTACTCTCCTCGGACTTCGTGGAGCCAGGCGAGGTGCCCGAAGCGCGCGACCGCGAGCCCGAGCGGGTCCGGTACGCCTTCGGCCACGAGTCGCGCGAGCTCGTCGAAGTGTCGTCGGGCCGCGTCGAGGTCTCCCGCATCGGCCGCCAGGAGCCCGAGCATCCACGCGGCCCACCCGCTGCGTACCGTCCGTTCGGGCTCGGCGAGCGCAGCCACGAACCGTCGGCGCGCCTCCTCGTGGTCGCCGTCGTGGTAGGCGACGGCCCCCGCGAAGTAGTGACGGGATGCCGTGGGGAGGCCCTCGCTGACCGCGAACGCCGTCGCCGGATCGGAGGCGGCCCGGGCAGCCCGGACGAGCTCCTGGACCTCGTCGGGCTCGGTCCGCTCGTACTCGAACGTGAGGAGCCGGTTGCCCACTCCCACCGGCGGCCCGTCCGGCGCGGGAACCTCGACCGTGCGGTCGGCCAACTCCCGGTAGAACCGGAGGTCGACGAGCGCCCGATCCGCGATGATGGACAGCGGATAGTAGCCCCCACAAGCCCGGGCGGGGCCCGGTGTGGCGAGCAGGACCCAGGTGGCCACCAATCCGGCGACCAGGTCAGGGAATCGAACGGACATGCACCTCTCCTGCGCACCGGACCCAGCCCAGGGCACGGCCCTCGGCAGGGGCGAGGAGCCCGTCGTAGGACCGCTCGAAGCCGACGCCGTCGGGCTGGTGCACGAGCTCGTAGGGCGGCAGCGCGTCCGCGGAGGAGCACCTGCTTCCCGTCACGTCCACCCGTCGAGGGAGCGACCGGTCGTGGGGGCCCGGGTTGACCAGCCGAAGATCGAATCCACCCGGGGCCCCGACCGGGGCAACCTCCACCCGGACGTCGCCCGAGAGGGGACGCCCCTCGATGACGGCGTGCCAGGTCTCGAGTCGCCACGACCGAACATCGTCGGCGGTGGGCAGCCGGAACCACGCGACGCCAGCGACCCCGGGGCCTGCCAAGGTGGGCAGGTCCTGCACGAGCGCCGCCACCCGCTCGGGAGGGACCACGAGCTCGCGAGTGGAGGTGCCGAGATCCATCCCCGGCCCCTCACTCGTGACGCTGACGACGCGACCGTCGCGGTCCCAGCTCACCCTGGAGCCGTAGGTGGGCAGCGCCACGAGGAACGGGTGCGGCGCCACTCGCGCGTAGTGGCTGACCCAGCGGCGGGCCCGCTCGGGATCGAACAGTCCCTCCCCGGGAGGCAGCACCGAGTGGACCTGGAGCACGCTGCGATCGACCACCCCGAGCAGGGAGCCGAGCCGGTCGCTCATCAGCCAGGTCGGCAGCACCGTGATCGAGAGCTCGAGGTCCGCGACGGCTCCCCGGAGCACGAGGAGGGCCGCCCGGTAGGCGTCGAGCTGGCTGGTGGCGCAGTCGTAGTCGATCTCGACGCCGCTCAAGGGTACGCCCCAGGCGCGCCACTGCGCGACCGTGTCCCGGATCGCGGCAACCAGCTCGTCGCCCGGCCAAGGGCGAATCGCGCGGTCGACCCTGAACACCGCCGTGACCGAGCGCCCCGGGCCCGCGAGGACGCTCCGCTCGACGCGGGATCGGACGAAGGTAGGCCCGGACTCGATCTCGCCAGCGAGCACCCGCCATCCCCGGAGAAGCGGTGCGCTCTGGTTCCAGGCTCGGGCGAGGGCGGGGGTCCAGACCCGCTGCCACACGTAGGCCTCGTGAGACATCGGCGGCGGCTGGCTCGGACCGCACGCGAGCCAGAGGGCGATCACTCGGGGTCTCCGCCGAGGCCCAGCTCGGCGACGGGCGAGCCCTCGACGAGCCAGCTCGTGACGTGGGCGGCGGTCGGGGAGAGGTCGGCGCGTTCGACCAGGGCAGGGAGCCGCTCGTCGCGGTCGGGCGTCGGCTCGAGCGACCCGCCCTCGGACAAGCGATAGCCACCGAGCACCTCGGCGAGCTCGGCGAGCCAGCTCGCGTCCTCCGCCTCGCCGGTGGGCACGTCGACCAGGAAGAGCTGCCCCTGGTCCGACCACGAGCGCTTCCTCGTCGTCCACACGAGGAGCCGCTGCTCACCCGCCACGAACCGCATCTCGGTGATCGTCGAGCCGGGCAGCACGTGGGGCTTGCCGAGGGGAATGGCCAGCTCGCCGTCCCAGAGCCGGAGCACCTTCCCCCCTGCCACCGCCACCCGGGTCTCGTCACGCGAGAAGGTGGCCGCGGTGGCGTCTTCGCCGAGGAAGAGCGGCGAGCCGACGGTCTCGTCCGTGTCGGGCGACCACAGGTACGCGTTGTCGCCCACCCCGAGCACGACGAGCGACCCGTCACGGTTGACGGCCAGCGCGAGGGCTTCCTCGCTGGACGACTCGGCGACCTGCGCCCCCGCGCGCACGTCCCAGACGGTCACACCGCCGAGATCGATGGCCTCTCCGCTGTACGACGCGACGCGGCCGGCCTCAGTGGTGACGATCCGCCGAGCATCGCCGCTGAACGCCACGCGGCCAACGGTGCGCCGCTGCCGGAGCGGGTCGCTGATGGGCTCACCCGAGATGGCCTCCCACACCCTCGCCTCTCCGCCCGAGGCCGCCGTCGCGACGTACCGCCCGTCCGAGCTGAACGCGAGATCGTGGATCCGGCGATGGTGCCGGAGGAGACGGCCCGTGCGCTCCCCATCGTAGAGCGTGCGCACGCTGGCCCCCTTGCCGAACGTCGACGCTCGCAGCGCCAGCTCGTCATCGAAGTACGACTCGTCGTCCAGCCATTCGCCTCGGCGAGGCGTCGTCTCCCGCTTCTCGAGGAGGGTCGGACCCTCGGGCCCGAGGGCCCAGCGTTCCACGCGGTCCGCGTGTTCCACCACGAACTGCTCACCGTCGGCACGGACCTTCAGATGACCGGGCGCTGCGTCGACCGGGAGCGGCACTCCGAGCGAGGCTCCCGTCACCGCGTCCCACGCCTGGATGGCGGTTGCGCTCGCCGTGACGAGCCGCGTCGCATCGTCGGAGAGCGACCACTGCACGATGGGCTCGTCCATCGTGAGCTCGCGCGGCTCGGTCCGGCCCGACGTGAGACGGAAGATGCGGGCTGACTGCTCGCCGACGACCGCCAGGTGAGTGCCGTCCGGGGAGAACGTCGCCTCGGCGATGGGCTCGGCGTGGACGATCCGCTCCTTCGGCTCGGCGGCGACCGGAGCCTCGATGAAGACGACGTGAGCTTCGTTGTCGACGAGCACGGCGAGGTGCCGGCAGTCCTCGCTGAAGGAGAAGCGGGCGGGCTGCTCCTGGTCGAGGACCGCGGCGGGCAGTCGACGGGCGGGGATGCGCTCGTCCTCGATGTCGAACCAGACCGACCCATCGAGCCAGATGTGGTGAGCGTCGCTCTCGCAGCGCCAGGCTCGCGAGGCCCTCAGCCGATCCTTCACGAGCCGCCCGGTCGAAAGGTCCCAGAACCGGAACGACGAGGGCGCTCCGCCGGACTCCCCGTAGGTCACGAGCACGCGCTCGTCGCTCGACAGCGCCAAGCCCGCGACCTGGGGGTGCGCCAGGGGCGGCAGTCGGGCCTCGCCGGTGCCCCGATCGAGGACGTGGACCGCATCGTCCGCTTCCGAGCCGCCTCTCCGCCAGTAGTTGTACGGCTCGGGCCACACGATCACGGTGGACGGCCCGGCGTGCCAGCGCCAGAAGCCTGCCCGGGGACTCGTCCAGAGCGTGGCGCCCGTGTCCACGTCGACGAGAGCCGCGCCAGCGGCGGTCGTGACGAAGGCCAGCCGTCCGTCGTCCGATCCACCCGCGTCGCACCTGGAGTCCCTGCGTCTCCCGACGCGGAGCGACGGTCCGAGGGGTGCTCCGGAATCGTCGACCAGCCAGCATGCGCCGTCCTGCTCGGCCTTGCGGAAGCGCAGGCGTGCCGGACCTGGGGCGTCGAAGTCGCGCGGAGGCACGTCGACGGCGTCGACCGGCAGGAGGTGCCGGGCGATGACCCGCCGCTCACGACTCCCCCAAGTCGGAACTGCACGGACCACCAGCGCGCCGGTGTGGCGCTCGAAGTCGACGTTGCGGACGCGCATGTCGTGCGACCACGGGCCGGGCCCCGGCGACCCGTCCTCGGACGACCACGTGCGGATGGTCCGGTCCGCCGATCCGGTGGCGAGCCAGCGTCCGCCGTCGCTGAAGTCCACGGAGAGGACGAGGTTGCGGTGGGCCAGCCGGGCGCCGACCTCCTTGCCCGTGTCGGGATCGTAGAGTCTCGCCACGTCGCCGGCCGCGATCGCCACCCGGTCGCCCGTGGGCGAGAAGCGAAGGAGGCTCACGGGTTCGGGGGCCGAGAAGTCCACGGTCAGCCGGTGCCAGCGTCGGTGCAGGGCCGCGTCGAGCAACGCGCCACGCCAGTTCGCCCGGTCGGGCTGGGTGCGCACGGCGCGAGCGAGGAAGGCGAGCGCGCTGGCCCCGTCACCGTTGTCGACCCGTCGGGCCGCCTCGGTCGCGTCGCTGGTGGCGAGGGCGAGTTCCTGCTTGCGCTGCTCGCCGATGGCGAACGCCGCGGCAGCGAGGGCGGCGATCATGAGGACCACCGCTACGCCCGCGCCGAACAGGGTACGTCGAGAGAGCCTCCTCGCCGAGGTGGCCTGCGACTCGGCGAGGCGCAGCCGCTCCTGCTCGGCCTCCGCTTGGGCCTCGGCGAGCGCGAGCTCCCGCTCTCGCTCCGCCTCGAGCGCGGCATCGTCGCGGGCCCGGCACGCTCGAACATAGACCCGACCGAGCTCGCCGAGCAGCCTGTCGAGGTCGGGCCGCTCGAGGAAGCGCTCCACGAGCTGCAGGCGCTCCTGGGTGTGGTCGAGCCACGCGACCTCGCGGCCATTGCGGTCCCAGTCGGCGGCGGCGCGCGACGCGATGTCGATGGCCTTGAGCGCCTCGGCGTCACGCGCGAGCCATCCCGTGAGCAGCGGCCACTGGCGGAGGAGCGCCTCGTGTGCCACCTCGACCACCAGCGTCTCCACCGCCTCACCCGACACCCGCCGCCGGTCTCGCACCAACAGGCGCCGCTCGATGAGGCGCTCGAGCAGCGCTCGGCTCCCCTCCGGGATCTCCTCCCACCGCGCGACCCGGCGCTTGGGCTCTTCGGTGTCGGGATCGATCCGGGCGAGCCAGGGCAAGAGGCCGGCGCGAAGGTGACGATGGCGCGTCTCCTCGTCGGCGGGAATCGCAGGCGCGCGACCGGGATCGGCGAAGGCATCGTCGATCGCTGCCTCGATGGCCCCCCGGATGCGCCCCGCGGCGTCGTAGTCCGCGAGGGTCAGCTCGCCGTCGGCGCCGTGATCGACCAGCAGACGCTCGAGGACGAAGGCGAGCAGGGGAAGCGCGTCCGCTCCCTCGGCCTCGGCGAGCAGCGCCTCGGTCAGCGCCGGATGAACGCGCAGGGACCGGCCCGACGCCGTGTGACGCTCGGCGGGACCCTCGATGATGGCGCGGTAGGCCGTGCGAGGCACGGGGGGCAGGTCGAAGAGGTGGGAGGAGACGTCCCCGAGCCGCGGGTCGGTCTGGAGGCTCTCGTAGGAGTCGGAGCGAATGGCGAAGAGCACGAACGCGTCCACGTCCGGAGCGCGGCCCACCTCGCCGAGCCACTGCCGGAGTCGAGGGGGCTCGTCGTGGGCCTCGGCATCGTAGAGCTCTTCGGCCTGATCGACGGAGAGCACGATCGACGGGGGCGGTTCCTCGGCTCCGACCCGCTGCTGCGCGGCTCTCGCGAGCTCGGCGAGGAGGGGCGCGAGCCCGCGCTCGGCGACGGCCGCCCCGAGGTCGCCGCGGGTCCGGACGTCGCCGACCCTCGAGAAGCCTTCCTCGAGCGACGCGAGCAGCCCGGTCGGGCCCGTGATGGGTCGGCGGCCAGGCCGGATGGGCGGCAGCACCGTGTAGTGCCGGTCATCGCGCAGGAGCCGCGGGATCAGTCCCGCGCGGAGGAACGAGGACTTGCCCGACCCCGACGCCCCGAGGATGACCAAGAATCGCTCCGAGCCGCTCTCGTGCAGCCGACGCAGGGTGTCGAGGGCCGCGGTGATCGAGCCCTCGCGCCCGAAGAACACCGCCGCGTCGTCGACGTCGAGGGCTCGCAGTCCCCGGTAGGGCAAGCGCCCCGGGTCGCGATCGGGCGGCCAGGGGAACGTCGACGCGTCGAGGCCGGCCTTCTGGAGCCCGTGGCGCAGTCGATCGAGCCCGGTAGCCGAGAACGAGACCGTCTTGCGCTCCACGACGCCATCGAGGTGGACCGTGCGCTCCACGCGACGCTCGCCCTGCACGAGGTCACAGAGCTGCCACTCGGCCGACATGTCGACAGGCAGCAGTTCGTCGGGGGTGGGCTCGATCTCGACACCGAGAATGACCTTGCCGAGCTGCTTCGCGAGCATGTACTCGGTGAGGCACCAGCGGGAGGCGCACCAGGCTGGCGAGAGCATCAAGATGACGGCCTCGCAGCGGTGGGTCGCCTGCCGCAGCGCCTCCTGCCAGCGCTCGCCCGGCGCGAGGCCCCGGTGAGGCGTGACGTCGAGGAAATAGTCGTCCCACCCCTGAGACGTCAGCCAGTCCGCCAGCGCGAGCGCCTCGGCGTTCTGGCGGCTCGAGTGGCTGATGAAGATGCGGGACACGCGCTTCTCTCGGGTCTTGCGACGCATGGTCGCCCGGCGGCCGGGTTGCGTCAATTGCCGGAGTGACGCAAGCTGACGCGAGCGAGGCGTCGAGTGGGACCAATTCCTTGGTGGGTGTGGCTGCTGGCGGCGCGTGCCGCTCCCGACGGATCCCCCGCGATCCTCGAGCCGGGTGCCGAGCCCCGATCGCCGCTCCCCCTGGTGCCGACCGAGGGGGCACGGGCTCGCTACACCCTCCGACACCAACAGACGCTGGCCGTCGACGGCTCGCCTCGCCTGCGACTCGCACGACGACTGACGGTGCGGCACGAGGTCGACGATTCCCGCACGGTCCGGGTGACCATCGAGGACGTCGAGATGGAGGCGCTCGAGGGCATCGAGCCGCCGACGGAGCCCGAGAGGCGGCTCGAGGCCCTTCGCGGTGGGTCGATCCGCTTCCGCCTCGCCGACGGAGGTGCGATCGACTCGGTCGACCTCGCGGTGGACGACCCGGAGGTGCGGCCCGACCTCGGTCACCTCGCCCACCTCTTCTCGGACGTCGTGTCCTGGCCCACCGACGTCCCGCTCGGCGACGGAGCCACGTTCGTGTCGAACGCGCCCCGGGACCTCTGGGGCCTCGACGTCGTGGTGGCCCAGACCACTCGTGTCACGAGTCGAACCGCGGACACGCTGGACCTTCGGCGCCACACCACCGCCGACCACCCCAGCGTGACGACCACCGGAGGAGGCGAGGTCACCGTGGATCTCGACGTGATGGGCTGGACCGGCGCCGTCGAGGTCGCGTTCACCTTTCCGGACGGGGCGGAGGAGTGGAACGTGGCGCCGGGTGCCAGCTACGCCGAGCGCCTGTCCATCGAGCGCGTCGAATAGTCTTCGCTCCTCGGGGAGCGCCCGCGGACGACGGCCGACGCCGCGCCGGTAAGTCCGCCAAGACGGCACGGGGCGCTGACCGCGACGAGGCAACGCAGGTCGGAATTCGGCACACCGGATCCGTAACGGTCGGGGTCGTGCCAACCTCTCGTTGGCAACCACACAGGAGCCGCATGGAGTCCCTTTCCGAGCCCCGTCGCCCCACCTGCTTCGGCGTGGGCGAGCTGGTCAAGACAACCACGAGTCTGTGCCCATCGTGTCTGGCCCACATCCCCGCGCGGGTGTCTCGCCGGAACGGTGAGGTCTGGATGGACAAGGAATGCCCCGAGCACGGCGCGTTCAGCGCTCTGCTCGCGTCGGACGAAGCTCACTACCACGTCCACGACGCCCGGCTCGACAGCGTGGGCGGCTGCTGTGGCCCAGGCCAGCACTGCGGCGACCAGGTGGCCAACCACAGCTGCAACGTGCTCATCGAGGTCACGCAGCGCTGCAACCTCACCTGCCCGACCTGCTACGCGGACTCCAGCCCCGAGAAGCACGAGACCCTCTCGGTCGCCCGGTTCCGCGAGCTCGTCGACGGGTTGCTCGCGCAGGGCAAGGGAGACGCCGACCTCGTGCAGCTCTCCGGTGGCGAGCCCACCCTCCATCCCGAGCTCTTCGAGCTGATCACCTACGCCCTCGATCGCGGCGTGAAGCAGGTCTACGTCAACACCAACGGGTTGCGGCTCGCGCAGCGACGCTTCGCCGAGCGCCTGGCCGAGTTCGGGGACCGCGTCTCCGTCTACTTGCAGTTCGACGGGCTCGAGCCCACGACCCTCGATCGGCTTCGAGGGCGCGAGGACCTGTTCCCCCGCAAGCTCGAAGCGCTCGCCCACTGTGAGGACCTCGGGCTGAACACGGTCCTCGTGATGACGCTCGCCCGGGGCGTCAACGAGGACGAGGTGGGAGCCGTGGTCGAGACTGCGCTCGCTCACCCGCGCGCGGTCAAGAAGATCATGATCCAGCCCGCCACCTGGTCCGGTCGCTACGACAACCCCCGACTCGCCCAGCGGATCACGGTGGCGGACGTCGCGAAGCTCGTGGCCGCGCAGACCGGCGGGCAGTGGTCCGAAGCAGACTTCGGCCCCATCCCGTGCTCCGACCCGAACTGCTTCGCCACGGCGGTGGCTCTCCGCACCCCCGACGGCGGCGTGTTGCCCGTTTCGCGGTACTTCCCGCGCTACGCGACCTGGTCCGACTCCGAGAACATCTCGATGATCAGCCAGGTGTCCGACACCTTCGACGACCCCGCCCAGCTCTCGTCCGCGCTGCAGTGGGCGCTGTCGAGTGGCGCGCTCGACGCCCTGGACGAGGACGCGGTGGACGCGCTGCTCGACCAGGTCATGACCTGGCAGGCCACCGCGAGAAGCGATCGCTTCGGCGGGCTGTTCGCGATCGGGGTCAAGCCGTTCATGGACGCGTGGACCTACGACCAGGATCGCATCGACAAGTGCTGCGTCCACGTACTGGGTTCGGATGGGGAGCCAGTGAGCTTCTGCGAGTACAACGCCCTGAACCGCCCGATGGGGAGGGGCTGATGTCCGTCGACCCCCACGACGCCGCCGCTTGCTGTGCTGCCTTCTACGAGCAGGACTGGGTCCGTGCCCTGCTCGGGGACGCCTTCCACCCGGGCGGCGAGGCCTTGTCGCGTCGGCTCCTCGAGGACCTCGAGCTCGCCACCGGTGACCGGGTCCTCGACCTCGCCTGCGGCACCGGCACCACCGCGCTGCTGGCGCACGACCTCTACGACGTACGCGTCACCGGTCTCGATGCCTCCACCTCGAACCTGGACCGGGCCCGGGTACGCGCCCGCTCACGACCCGTCACCTTCGTCGGGGGGTACGCCCACGCCCTACCGTTCGACGACGATGCCTTCGACGCGGTGCTCTGCGAGTGCGCCGTGTCGACCTTCGCCGACAAGCCCGCGGTCGCCCGCGAGGTACGGCGGGTGCTCGCGCCGGGTGGACGCCTCGGAATCACCGACATGGCCGTCTACGACGCACTTCCCGAGGACCTCGCCGCGTTCGGCCAGGGCTGGGCGTGCGTCGACGACGCCCTGACGCTCGAGGGCTACCGAGCGCTGTTCGCCAGCGCCGGCCTCGCCGTGCTTCGCGTCGAGGACGAGAGCGCCGCACTGCACGACATGGTCCTGCAGCTCAAGAAGCGACTGCTCGTCGCCGGTCTCGGCCAGGCGCAGGGCATCGAGCAGGGGATGGGCATCGACCTGCCCACCCTCCGGGGAATGCTCGACCGCGCGAAGACCCTCGTGAACGACGGCACGGTGCGCTACGGCCGGCTCGGCTTCCGCGAGGGCGCAGCGCGGTCGACGGTAGCGTCGGCACGCCGCTCCACGGCCTGCGATCCCTCGACCGGGTGTTGCTGACATGACCCTGAAAGGCGACCCTCACGACCAGCGAATGACCGCGCTGGTACGTCCACCGGACTGGTCCGTGGTACCGGCGGGCGAGATCTACGACCTCGTCGCGATCGGCGGCGGCACGGGCGGGCTCGTCGCCGCGACAGGCGGAGGCCTGCTCGGGGCACGGACCGCCCTCGTCGAGCGTCACCTGCTCGGAGGGGACTGCCTGGTGCACGGCTGCGTTCCCTCGAAGGCGCTGCTCCACGCCGCCCAGGTCGTCCACGACATCCGGAACGCCGACGCGTGGGGCGTGACCGCCACCGTGGACGACGTCGACTTTCGCCAGGTCATGGCCAAGCTTCGGTCGATCCGCGCGGACATCGCCGACGACGACGCTGCGTACCAGCTTGCCGACAAGGGGGTGGACGTTCTCTTCGGCAACGCCCGATTCACCGGTCCGCGCACGTTGGAGGTCGACGGCGCGCCGGTGCGGTTCAAGCGCGCCGTGGTCGCGACGGGGGGCCGTCCGCGAGTGCCCGACGTCCCCGGGCTCGCCGAGCACGCCCACACCAACGAGACGATCTTCGATCTCGACGATCGCCCCGATCGCTTGCTCGTCGTGGGGGGCGGCCCCATCGGCTGCGAGCTCGGCCAGGCCTTCGCCCGCCTGGGATCCCGGGTCACCCTGGTCCAGCGCGGCGATCGACTGCTCCCCGTCGACGATCCCGACGCATCGGAGCTCCTGCTCGGCGTCCTTCGCCAGGAGGGGCTGGACGTCCGCCTGCAGACCGAGGTCACCGAGGTGCGGAAGTCCACCACCGGCCTCGAGGCCACGGTCCGCGGAGCCGAGGGGACGTCCTCGCTGGCCTGCGACGCCGTGCTCGTCGCGGCGGGCCGCGTTCCGAACGTCGAGAACCTCGGCCTCGACGAGGCAGGTGTGGAGGTCGGTCGGAGCGGCATCGTGGTCGATCGGATGCAGCGGACGAGCAACCGGCGCATCTTCGCGGTCGGCGACGTGGCGGAGGGGCCGAACTTCACCCACGCGGCATTCGCGCAGAGCGTGGGCACGGTGTACGCCGCGATCGTGCCCTTCCTCGCCAAGCGGTCCCGAAGTCCCCTGTCGTGGGTCACCTACACCGACCCCGAGGTTGCGCACGTCGGTCTCACCCCGCAGCAGCTCGCCGAGCGGAGGGGTCACGTCCAGACGATCACGTTGCCCATGGACCGCAACGACCGCGCACGCACCGAAGGAGACGCCCGGGGGTTCGGCAGGATCCACGTTCGGCGAGGGTCCGACCGCATCCTCGGCGCGACGTTCGTGGGCCGAGGCGCTGGCGAGCTCATCGGCGAGATCGCGGTGCTGATGACGGCGGGTCGCGGGCTTCGGACCGTGCTGGACACGGTCCATCCCTATCCGACCCGCTCGTGGCTCACGCTGTACCTGGCCAACGAGCAGAACCAGACCCGGCTCACCCCGACGCTCGGCCGCTGGCTGAAGCGATGGTTCGCGTGGGGACTCCGGTAGCGATCGATACGCTGCATCGGTGAACCGGGCTGGCCGACGGGTCGAGGGGCGGTGACGCGTGCGGGAATTCGATCACGACGACGGAGGAAGGATCGTCTTCGGCCCTGGCGTCGAAGCGCGAGTCGGCGAGCTCCTGCTGGAGATGGGGGCCGAGCGGGTGCTCCTCGTCGCGCAGGGGCGCCACCGGGACGGCGCCGAGCGGATCGCCGGTCAGCTCGGCGACCGCACCGTCGGCATCTTCGACCGAGCACGGCAGCACGTCCCGACCGAGCTCGTCGACCAGGCCGTCGCCATGGCTCGAGAAGGCGGCGCCGACTGGGTCGTGGCCCACGGTGGCGGGACCGCGACCGGCTTCGCCAAGGCCATCGCTCTCGCGGCGCCCGTCAAGGTCGCGGCCGTGCCCACGACCTACGCGGGCTCCGAGCGCACGACCATCTGGGGTCTCACTGGCCCCGACGGCAAGACCACGGGCCGAGACGCCCGCGTCAAGCCGTCGCTCGTGGTCTACGACGCCGAGCTCACCCTCGGCCTCCGCCCCGAGATCTCGCTGCAGAGTCTGTTCAACGCGCTCTCTCACTGCATCGCGGTGCTCACCGACCCCGCGACCCGGGAGGACGCCGTGGCCGCCCAGGAGGCGGCCCACCAGCTGCTGACCTCGATGGACGAGGTCGCGGTCGATCCCAGCGGGCTCCGGGCCCGCAACGAGGCGCTCTACGGCGCCTACCTCGCCTCGGCGTTCATCGAGCGGGGCAAGCTCGGACTGCACCACAAGCTCGCCCACGTGCTGGGCGGCACCTTCGACGTCGTGCACGCCTCGGCTCACACGGCGGCATTGCCCTACTCGTTCCACTACAACTCGCAGGCGGTGCCCGGGCTCGTCGATGCGCTGGCGGGGGTCCTCGGCGACGATCCGGCGGCCGCGCTCTACGACCGGGCACGAGCCTGGGACCTGCCCCACAGCTTCAAGGGCCTCGGGCTGACGCTGGACGACCTCCCCCGGTTCGTGGACCAGTTGCTCGTGCGACCCTACGACAATCCGCGGCCCACGCCGCGCGAGGCGCTCGAGGAGCTGGTGAGCGACGGCTACCACGCCCGCCGACCTTCCCGAGCCAGCCGGCGTCGCGCTCTCGGGGGCCAGCCGCCGCACGCGAGCCTCCAGGCGACCGAGCGCGGCACGCCACTTCGAGACGCGAAGGCCGTGTTGATCGCCGTCCACGGACGGGGTGCCGCCGCGGATCGGATCACCCGCGACCTCGAGGCTCACCTCGACAACGCTGACGGACTCTGCATTCTCGCTCCGCAGGCCCTCGACAACCGGTGGTACCCCAAGGGCTTCACCGCGCCGCTGCAGGAGAACCAGCCCGACCTGGACAGCGCGCTGTCCGTCCTCGACGCGGCGTGGGAGGCTTCCGTCGCGGTGGTCGACCCGTCACGCATCGTGGTGGCGGGGTTCTCCCAGGGGGCCTGTCTGCTGCTCACCTGGGCAAAGCTCCGGGACGTCTCCCCGGGGGGCGTCTTGGCGTTCTCGGGCGCCGAGCTGAACGTGGACGGCGACTTCGCCACCCTGGCCGGATCGCGGGTCGTGGTGTCCAAGAGCGAGCGCGACCCGTGGATCCCGGGAGAGCGCTTCGATCAGACGGCGATGCGGCTACGCGAAGCCGGACTGAGCCCAGTGGTGCGACTGGAGGCGGGTGACGGTCACCGCATCACCGACGAGGACGGTCGAGACCTTGCAGAGATGGTGGCCGCCGCGCTCTTCTGATCCGGTAGATCCGGGCCAGAGACCGCGTCGAACGCTGGACGAGCCGCGTCAGGACCCAGAACTGACCGCCAAAGGTTGCGCAGGACGTCGGAACGCGGCACTTGCGGCGCCGTGGAGGGCAGGTGCACGAGGGGGGAAGCAGGGAGCCAGAGCGAGGCCGCGGAGGCCGGCGAGACGCCGATCCGCTCGACGAAGACCTCGAGCCCACCGGCATCGAATGGCGGCTCGACGGCTACGACGAATCCGAGCCGGTCACGGAGCCGACGGCGAAGTTCGAGAACTCGCTCTTCGACTCGTTCCTCAACCCCGATCCCACCGAAGAGACCTCCGATCCCAGCACGGTGTGGTCGATCCAGGGCGAGCCGGCCCTTCCCCCCGAGGCTCGTACGCCGGACCCGGTACCGCGAGGGTCGCTGCCTGCCTCCTACTTCGAGCCGCCGTTCGTCTCGCACGGCGCCGACAACTCGTTCGGCGCTGCCGACTCGTTGGGCGCCGCCGACTCCTTCGGTGCCGACGACTCCCTCGGCGCGGCCTCGCTCGGCGAGGAGACGGCGGAGATCGAGCTCGAACCCCTCTCCGAGCCACCCGCGTCCGCGCCCCGGGCGGCGAGCCTCCGCGTCGGGACGACCCGGGCACCCAACGAAGTGATGGACGCGCCCGCGCGGTCGACCCCGCACCCCACGGGCGACCATCGGAGCGCCCCTCCCCTCCGCCGGCCGCCTCGGAGAGCCCCAACGCCCTCGCGTGCCACCTTCGCGCCACCAGCCCCCTCGCGCCCTGGCGAATCGCGCACCGCCTCGCGAGCCTCCTTCACGCGGGGGGCCTCGCTGGTCGAGCGGCGACGGCGCCGGGCAGTACGGTGGGTCGCGCTCTTCGCACTGTCGTCGTTCCTCGGGTCCGTGGTCCTGTGTGCGGGTGCGTTCGCGATGCTCTGAGCGCCACCCCGGGCGACGGTGGGTCGCTCGCCGCGGCGCGCGACTGACGACGGTTGGTTCGCGGCGCGTGGTGCCTAAGGAGAGCCCGAGGAGAGTTCCATGGCTCACGTCGACGTCCGGTCAGACAACTTCGACACCGAGGTGATCGCCCGCTCGTACCAAGTCCCCGTGGTCGTCGACTTCTGGGCGGACTGGTGCGGTCCCTGTCGGGTCCTCGGCCCCGTCCTCGAGCGCCTCGCCGACGAGTCCGGTGGGAGCTGGGCGCTGGTCAAGATCGACACCACGCGCGCCCCCGATCTGGCCCAGGAATTCGGTATCCAGGGCATTCCGGCCGTCAAGGCCTTCGTCGACGGCCAGGTCGTGGACGAGTTCGTCGGCGCGCTGCCCGAGGGTCGGATCCGGGACTGGCTGAAGGGATTCGTCGTCGACGAGGCCGACGAGCTCGTCACGAAGGGCGACGCGGCACGACAGTCCGACCCCGAGGTCGCAAGAGCGAGGTATGCGGAAGCGCTCGGCCTTCGAGAGCACCCCGCCGCCCTCCTCGGTCTCGCGGAGCTCTCCCCCCCTACCGAGGCAAGGGCGCTGCTCGGTCGGCTTCCCGTCAAGCTCGACGGGCCGCTCGCCGCGCGCAAGGCCGCGCTCGAGCTGGCCATCGAGGCTGGCGACGTCGACCCCGCCGAGCTCCGACGCAGGGTCGCGGCCAACCCCGACGACCTCGACGCCCGCTGGGCCCTGGCCCATGCCCACGCCGCCCGGGGCGATCACGAGACCGCGCTCGAGCTCCTGCTGGAGCTGGTCCGAAGCCACCGGAGCTTCCGTGACGATGGAGCCCGCAAGGCGATGCTCGCCATCTTCGACGCCATCGGGTCCCAGACGCCGCTCGTCCACGAGTACCGACGCAAGCTCACCAACGTGCTGTTCTGACCGCTTCGGCCGAGCGGCGTGGCGTGGAGCGCGGCGCGAGGTTGGGTCGAGGGCACCTTCCACTGGGCACCCCAATCTCGAAATGGCATAGCCCCCGCGAGGAGGCCGCCCTGTCCCAATCCATCGTCCTCGTGACCGTCACGGGCCTCGACACCCCCGGAATCACCGCGAGCCTCGTCGAAGTGGTCGCCCGCGAGGGCGCCGAGCTGCTCGACGTCGAGCAGGTGGTCGTGCAGGGCCAGCTCACGCTCTGCCTGCTCCTCGGGAGCGTCGCCGACGCCCCGGTGCTCAAGGAGCTCCTGTTTGCCGCGAGTCAGCGGGGGCTCGCCACCACGTTCGCCGAGCTACCGTCGGATCCTGGACCGACAGGCACGCGACGGCTGGCGATCACGGCCCTCGGTGACCCGCTCGAGGCACGCCACGTCGCCGCCATCGCGAGCACCCTCGCCGATCACGGCGCGAACATCGGAGCCATCGAGCGCCTCTCGGGGGCCGGGCTGTCCGCCATGGAGGTCCGCGCCGACCTCGCCGGCGACGACGACGCGGTGGCCACGCTCCGGAGCGCCCTGCTCCGTCTCGCGCTCGAGGACGACCTCGACCTCGCGGTGCAGCCTTACGGACTGTTGCGGCGCGGGATGCGCCTGTGCGCGATGGACATGGACTCCACGCTCGTCCAGGTCGAGGTGATCGACGAGCTGGCCCGACTGCACGGGGTGGGTGACGCGGTCGCCCGGATCACGGCCGACGCGATGGCCGGCGAGCTCGACTACGAGGCGAGCCTCCGCCGTCGGGTGTCCCTCCTCGAGGGCCTCGACGCCGCGAGCGTGCAGGCGGTGGCGGACCGACTGCCGCTCACCGAGGGCGCGGAGGTCCTGGTGAGCACGCTGCAGCACCTGGGCTACCGCACCGCCGTGATCAGCGGCGGGTTCGACGTCGCGGCTCGACGCGTCCAGGAGCGCCTGGGCCTCGACCATGCCCACTCGAACACGCTCGAGGTCGCGGACGGCGTGCTCACCGGCCGCGTGTTGGAGCCCATCGTGACGCCGGAGCGCAAGGTCGCCCTGCTCGCGCAGATCGCCACCGACGAGGGCATCGACCTGTCGCAGACCATCGCGATCGGGGACGGCGCCAACGACCGCCTCATGATCGAGGCTGCCGGGCTGGGCATCGCCTTCCACGCCAAGGCGAAGCTCCGGCGGGCTGCCGACGCCGCGCTGACCGCCGGGGGCCTGGACCGAGTGCTCTACCTGCTCGGCATTCGCGCCCGCGATCTCGCGGAGTGGGGGGTGGGCGCCGAACGCGCCTCCTAGCCAGCCGCCGCCGCCAGCGTCTCGAGCAGCTCGTCACGCCGGAACGGCTTGCGCAGCAGCGGGATCTCCGCTCCTGCCGGTGCGGGCTCGTCGTTCGCCACGAGCACGTACCCCGACATGAAGACGATCGGCAGGTCGGGCCGCGCCTCCCGGAGCGAGCGCGCGAGCTCCCAGCCGGATTCTCCGGGCATCGACAGATCCGTGAGGACCAGATCGATCCCTGGAGACTGGGCGAGCCGCACCCTGGCCTCTTCGGCCGATGCCGCGGTCACGACCTCGAACCCAGCCGATGCCAGCACCCGGCTGGTCGCCTTTCGGATCACGCGCTCGTCGTCGACGAGGAGCACCGTCCCTCGTTTCGATGGGGGTGTCGAGGGCCGCGCGGGCGGCGGAGGCTGCGAAGGCCGTGCGTCGTTCGCGAGGGGCAGGATGAGCTCGAACGTGGTCCCGCGGCCCGGCTCGGTCTCGACCGTGAGCGCGCCACCGTGGCGGCGAACCGTCCCGTGCACCGTGGACAGGCCGAGTCCGGTGCCCGAGCCACGCGCCTTGGTGGTGAAGAACGGCTCGAAGATCCGGGGCAAGACGGCCGGGTCGATGCCCTGCCCGGTGTCGGCCACGCTGATGTGCAACGCAGGACCGGGGCGGACAGGGTTCGGCAACGAGCTGGCCCAGCCCGGCTCGAGGTCGATCACTCGGGTGAGGATGCGAAGCTCGCCCCCGTCGGGCATCGCATCTCGCGCGTTCAGGGCGAGATTGAGGATGGCGTTCTGGAGGGCAGGACCGTCCCCGATCAGCTGAGCGTCGGTGCTCTCGAGGTCGGCCTCGATATGGGTGGGCAGCGGCACCACGTGGCGCACGAGCCGAAGCGACTCCTCCATCAGCGTCGTCACGTCGAGGCGTTCGGAGGCTGGACGGTCCCTTCGACCAAACGCGAGGAGCTGCGCGGTCAAGGCGACGGCCTGGGTCGCCGCTCCCTGGAGCACACCGAGGAGCTCCGAGCGGTCCGCATCGTCGGCCACCACAGGGTCGTCACCGAGCTCCTCGCTGGCCGAGACGATAGCGCCCAGCAGGTTGTTGAAGTCGTGAGCCACGGAGCCCGCCATGCGACCGAGCGACTCGAGCTGGCGTAGGTGGGCAAGCTCCCGTCGCGTGTCGACCACCTCGGTGACGTCCTGCATCTCGACGAGCATCATCGTCGCGGTGTTCGCATCGTCGCGGTACGGCGACACCCGGATCGCGTGCACCTCCTCCCGTGGGCTCCCGGGCCAGCTGCGCGTCACCTCGAAGGCGCTCGCGACTCCCTGGGAGGCCATGCGCAGTCGCTCGCGCAGCACGTCGCGGTCGGCCTCGGAGAACAGTCGCCCAGCGCCGAGCCGCTCGAGCGCTTCGTCGTCGTCGTCGGCGAGGAGTCGCTGAGCCTGGCGATTGGCGTGCACGAGCGACCCGTCCTCGGTCACGAGGCAGAGCGCCGACGACGACTGCTCGAACACGGCCCGAAAGCGCCGGTCCGCCTCGGCACCGGCGGCCCGCGCCCGCTCGGCCGCCTGCCGTTCCCTCTCGCTCTCCTCGAGGGCCTCGGTCAGCATCTTGACTGGCGTGATCGTGAGCGCACTGCCGACCCCGGTGAAGACGACCACCACCAAGCCGACGAGCCACCTCGGGTTCTCGCCCGGCACGATCCACCCCGCCTTCTCGAGGCTCCACGCGACCACGACGGTCGTGGCGAGCCAAGCGAGGAGGACCATCGCCCCGCGCGACCCGAACAGCAGCACCACCACGGGCAGCACGGCGAGGGGCAACCAGAATCCGAACACCGTCAGTCCGTTGAGCAGACCGTGGACGGTGATCGTCAGCGCCGTGCCCAGCAACAGCACACGAAGGGAGCTCGGCCAGTCTCCCCGCCGAGCGGGGAGCGTCGCCGCACCGGTAAGCAGGATGCCGAGGACAGGGCCCAACAATCGCGTGGGCTGGGTCGGTACGAGAAAGACCACAGCGACGAGAAAGGAGAGGACCACGATCACGCCGAACGACCAGAGGAAGGGCCGGCCGATGCGCTCGGCGATTCGGCTCCGCACGGCCTCGTCGACCGAGGTTGCCGTCAGCGCGTCCACCCACGACTCGCGTGGCGTGGGCCGGGCGTCTCCGTCTGCCAGTCTGTCCTCCGGTTCGAAATCGGCGCTCGTACTAGACCACAGGCGAAACGTATGTCGCGTCTCGCGTCCCGCACGACACGTGCGTGTTCCGGATTGGAGGCGGTCTGCCACCAGTGCAAGAATCTGGCCCGAGGCATGACGGGGAGTCGACAATCGGGGCTACTGGCGGTGGTAGGCTGCCGGCGTGGAAGAGACCGGTCATCGCCCGCGGGTGAAGTTCGAGCTCCGGCGTCTCGGAGCTCCCTCAGAGGGGCTCCGTCCGCTTCGGGAGGCGCTGGCGCAGGCCCTCGGCGCCCTCGAGCGGGCAGGCTGCTGTCCGGTGCTCGACGATGGGCTCGCCGCGGGCAACGGGGCCGTCCGTACGCCCGAGGGCACCCTCCTCGTGTCTCGCAGCGGCCGGACCCCGGGCGGGATCGAAGTCGACGACGTCGTAGAGCTGGTCGCCTTCGACCCTACAGCCTGGGTGGCGACCTACCGGAGCCTCTCCCCAGCTGCGCGACCCACGAGCGACGCCCCCCTCCACTGGGCCGCCCTCGTCGAGGCGCCAGCTCGGCTCGGGTGGACCGAGCCTCCGACAGCTTCGTTGCACGGGCACGTCCTCGAGACGAGCCGCGCGGCCGCCGAGCTCGGCCTCCCGATCTCCATCGAGGCCACGTCGTTCAGCACGCCCCCCGACCGGGAGGCGCTCCTCGAGCTCCTGGCCCGCGCCCCCTGGCCGGACCACCGCACCGTGATCCGGCGCGATCACGGTTTCTTCACCCTGGGCGCCGATCTCGCAGACGCGTCGCGGACGGTCGCGGCCCTCGCGGAGAAGGCCCGGGCGATCGGCGTCCTCTGACGAGGTTCCGAGACATGGTCGAGATCGGGAGGTAAGCGACAACTGGGGTCCGACCTGCTCCACCCCGACCCCGAGAGGCGAGTCGATCTTGAACGGGCTCCGGGCCAAGCTCCGCGATGCAACGGCGGACCTCCACGCGGCAGTCGAGTCGGCGTTCACGCTCGACGGGCCGATCGTCGAGCCGGCGTCCCGCGACCTCCTCCTCCGCACGATGCGCGCCGCCCACCGCAGGTTCGCCGTGACGCTGGATCGCGCGGCCAGCCTCGTGGGTCTGCCGGCCCGGTCGGCCCGGATCCTCGAGCTGCTCGACGAGGTCCCGGAAGCCGGACCAGAGGTGACTCGAGCCCCACCCGCGCTCCACGGAGCGGCGGCGATCGGCGTGCTCTACGTCTTCGAGGGCTCGGCCCTCGGCGCGACGACGCTGGTCCGCCAGTTCACCGCAGCCGGGCGTCCCGTGCCGGCCTACCTGGCGCTCCTCGCGGAGGAGGCGCCTCGACGATGGCCAGTGGTCGTGCGGAGCCTCGCGGGCTTCGAGGAACGGTCGGACGAGGTCGTCCGAGGTGCTCGCGTCACCTTCGGCTGGCTCGCTGACCACCTCGTGACGGCGCCCCACTCGGGCCCCGCAGTCGCTCGATGACCGACGACGACGCCCTACGAGAGGCGCTCGCGAACTGCGACCGCGAGCCGATTCACATTCCAGGCGCCATTCAGTCGTTCGGGGTCCTCCTCGCCGGTCCGCTCGACCTCTCGACGATCGCGATCGCGTCGAGCAACGCGGCCACGCTGCTCGGCGTCGACGCAGAGGAGCTCCTCGGATCGCCGTTCGCGAGCTGCCTTACCCGTGAGGTGGTGCATCGCGCGCGGAACGCGCTGTCTCGGGCGAGCTCGTCCACACAGCGGGAGGTCGTGGGAGAGCTCGACGTCCTCGAGTCTTCCGCGACGATCTCCGTGCACGCCCACGGGGGACGGGCCATCGTCGAGCTCCTGCCCAGGCCCTCGACGAGCCGCCGGGGACTGTCCGACACCGCCCGGCAGCTCTTTGCCGAGTCCATGGGCGGCGCGGACCTGCGGACCGTGCTGAACGCGGCCGTGCAGCGACTCCGCGAGATCACCCGCTACGACCGGGTGTTGGCCTACCGCTTTCTTCCGGACGGGTCCGGGGAGGTCGTCGCCGAAGCAAGGGCGGACGCGATGCCGTCGTTTCTCGGCCTTCGCTACCCCGCGTCCGACATTCCCCAGCAGGCGCGGGCCTTGTACGCAAGGACGCCGCTACGGATCATCGCGGACGTCCGCAGCGAGCCGGTCGCCCTCGTCTCTCGGGACCCCGACGCCGAGCCCCTGGATCTCTCGCTGTCCGTGCTCCGCGCGAGCTCCCCGGTCCACCTCCGGTACCTCGACAACATGGACGTGCGGGCATCGATGAGCCTCCCCCTGGTCGTCGGCGGAGCGCTGTGGGGGCTGTTCGCCCTCCACCACGCCGAGCCGCGGGACCCGGATCCCGACGTGCTCGCGACCGGGGAGCTCGCGGGTCGCGCGTTGAGCCTGGTGGTGGAGCACACGCAGCTCGTGAGCCAGGAGACACGGCTGCGTCGCTGTCTCGCGCTCGCAGCCCAGCTGGCCGACGAGCCTGCCCTCGTCACCCACCCGGAGAGCGCGCGGGCCTTGTTCGCCGCCATCGCCGCTCGCGGCTTGTTCCTCGCCCGAGGCGACCGCGTCTTCAAGGCTGGGCAGGTCCCCTCCGACGAGGTCTGCCTGACCGTCCGGGAGCTCTCGTCGCGCGAAGGGCCCACCGGTCTCGACGATCTCTCGGCGCGACTCCCCGACACGGCGCTCGAGGGCGCGGCGGGGGCCCTGCTGGTTCCGCTCGCCGAGGCCCCCAAGACCGATCTCGTCTTCTTGCGAGGCGAGGTCGCCCGCGAGATCACCTGGGCAGGCGGCCCCGACAAGCAGATCACGCGAGGGGAGCACGGCTACCAGCTTCATCCCCGCGCCTCGTTCGCGCGGTACGTGGAGGCCGTGGGCGGCCGCTCCGACGAGTGGACGTCCGACGATCTCGACGCGGCGGCCCGAATCCAAGCCGCTCTGGTCGACGCCATCTCACTACGGCGCTCCCTCGCCCGAGGCGCGGACCTCGGGGTCGCCGAGCTCCGCCACCGTCTGGGCAACGTCTTCTCCCTCGTGAGGGCGCTCGTGGTCCGCACAGCGCCAGGGCCCGAGGGCCTCGGGGAGCTCGAACAGCGACTGTCCGCCCTGGCCGACGCGCACCGTGCCGCCGACGGCACGGCAGATCTGCGCGACCTCCTCCATCGCCAGCTCGCCCCCTTCGTCCCTCCCGAGCCGGCGGCCCTGGACGTGGAGGGTCCGGACGTCGTCCTGAACGCTCCCGCCGCCCCCCTCGTGGCCCTGCTGGTCCGCGAGCTCACCTCCAACGCCGTCAAGCACGGTGCGCTCTCGACAGCACAGGGCCGCTTGACCGTGAGGTGGGACTGGGATTCCGAGGGGCTCGTCGTGCGCTGGGAGGAGTCGGGCGGACCGCGCGTGACCCCTCCGCACCGCCAGGGCTTCGGACTCACCCTGCTCGAGCAGGCCCTACCCTACGAGATCGGCGGCAGGGCCCACCTGGATTTCGACCCGTCCGGCCTCCGCGCCACGTTCTGGCTCCCCTCGGAGCTGGTGAGCCGAGCCGAGGGGTCGGCCTCGTCCGCGCCGCGAGCGCGAACCGTCGCGCAGGGTCGTGCCCTCGTCGTCGAGGACCACTTCTTGCTCGCGGAGCAGCTGACGAGCGAGCTTCGGGACCTCGGCTTCGAGGAGGTCGACGTCGCCTCGACCGCGACGAACGCGCTGACCCTCCTGGAGGCTCGAGACTATGCGTTCTGCCTGCTCGATCTCGAGCTCGGGGGGTCGTCGGGAAGGCCCGTGGGCCTGCGGGCGCTGGCGCTCGGGGTCCCGCTCGTCGTAGTCTCGGGCTACGACGTCGGTGACGGGCCGGCTCGACTCGATGCCCCCCACCTCGTCAAGCCCATCGACCAGGCGGCGCTGCAGGGGGCTCTGGACCGCGTGCGAGACTGGACCCACTGATGAGCTGCATCCTGATCCTCGAGGACGACATCGCCCTGGCCCGAGAGTGGCAGCTCCACCTTCGCCAATCCGGCCACGACGCCCTGCACGCGACGCGTGCGAGCGAGGCTCTCGCGCTGCTGCAGCTCTACCCGGTCGAGCTGTGCATCCTGGACTTCTTCATCGAGCCGCTGAACCAGCAGGACGCGCCGGACGGGAGCATCCGGTTCGCCGGAGCGCTTCGGATGCGCCCCGAGCTGGCCCGGAAGCGCCTCGCCCTGCTGGGTGTCTCGGGTCACATCAACATCCCCTACGGCGTGGACCCCGAGTCCCAGCTCGGAGCCCTCGGCGTCCGGGAGTTCATGGCCAAGCCTTTCCCTCCCCAGGCGCTGCTCGAGCGCGTAGAAGCGATGCTTGCCCGGCGCAGCGCCGAGCTCGAGCCCGGAGAGGGCAACCGACGACCCTGACGAGGAGAGCAACCATGGTCTGGACAATCATCAGCTACAGCGTCTTTGGACTGGTCGCGGGACTCATCGCCCGCTTCCTGGTACCCGGCCGTGACCCGATGGGACTCATCGGAACGATCGTGCTCGGCGTCGCCGGCTCGTTTGCCGGAGGCTTCGCCTGGAACCTGCTCGTGACGGGCAACGACGACCTCTTCGCGTTCGAGCCCGCGAACCTCGGCGGCTCGATCCTCGGCGCCATCGTGCTCCTGGTGCTCATGCGCCTGTTCGGTCTCCGCGCGGAGGACTGACCTCCGCGCGGGGTCACCCGGTCAGCGATTGCGGCGGGGCGGGATCGGAACGTGCGTCGCCTTCATTCGGGCGACGGATCGGATCCGACGCTCCGCGAGGGCGTCGGCTGCCTCGGCGGTGGTGACGCCCTCTTCCTTGGCAATTCGGAAGATCTCCCGGGTGATGTCGAAGATCTTCTCGACCTGCTGGGTCGAGCGGTCCTGGTTGTATCCCTCGAGCTCGTTCGCGACGTTGATGAGCCCGCCGGCGTTGACGACGTAGTCGGGCGCATAGAGGATGTCGCGCTCAGCGAGCAGGCCGGCGTGGCGATCCTCGGCGAGCACGTTGTTGGCGGCTCCCGCCACGATGGAGCACTTGAGGCGCGGCAGGGTGTCGTCGTTGATCGTCGCGCCGAGCGCGCAGGGCGCGTAGATGTCGCATCCGACGTCGTAGATCTCGTCCGGTTCGACCACCTCGACCTCGCGATGCTCGCGGGTCACCCGGCGCAGGTTGTCGGCATCGATGTCGGCGACGATCACCCGGGCCCCACTCCGCACGACCATGTTCACGAGGTGGATGCCGACGTGGCCCACCCCCTGAATGGCGACACACTTGCCATCGAGCGAGTCGCGGCCGGTGCGTTCGGCGAGCGCCGCGCGCATGCCCTGCAGCACGCCGAGGGCCGTGAACGGGCTCGGGTCGCCCGATCCACCGAGCGCCCGACCGATGCCCACGACGTAGTCCGTCTCGGTGCGGACCCACTCCATGTCCTGCACCGTCGTGCCCACGTCCTCGGCGGTGATGTAGCGGCCCGACAGCCCCTGGATGAAGCGGCCATACGACCGGAACAGCATCTCGTTCTTGTCGGTCTTGCTGTTGCCGATGATCACGGCCTTGCCGCCGCCGAGGTTCAGCCCTGCCGCCGCAGACTTGTAGGTCATGCCCCTCGCCAGACGCAACGCATCGAGCATGGCCGCCCCGTCGTCTTCGTAGATCCACATGCGAGTCCCGCCGAGCGCGGGGCCCAGGGTGGTGTCGTGGATCGCGACGATTGCCCGCAGACCTGTCTCGGGATCGTGGTTGAAGACCACCTGTTCGTGATGACGCTCCGCAATGCGATCGAAGATGTCCACGGTGCCTCCGGTTGTGGGGGTTTGTCCATCGTAGGGGACATCACCCCGCCAGGGCAACAACGACCGCGAGACGGCGGAGCGGGTGCTTCCGAACCTCTAGACAGGGAGCGGTGGGGACAGCACGACGTTCTCGTCGATGGTGCCGATTCGCTCGTACCCGGTGCCGTAGATGTGCTCGTGGAACCAGCCGTCGGCGAGCAGCGCGCTCTGTGACTCGAGCACGAGGACGGGTCGACAGCGCGCGATGGTGCGTCGTGCGCCGCGCAGCGCCGGCCCCTCGGAGCCCTTCACGTCGAGCAGGATGACACCGACCTCGCGGTCGGGGGGAACCGTCTCGTCGATCGTCCACACCTCGGACAGCTCGCTCGGGGCGCGCCGCTCTCCCAGACCCGCGTGGAACGAGCGCACGTTCCGAAGCTCGTTCATGCTGACAGTGGACCGAGCGCACCGGTGGTGCTCCGCGGAGGGCTCGAACGCCCACACCAGCGACCCGAGCGCCCGCGACCGCGACAACGCGGGGAGATGAGCCCCAAAGAGGGCCCCTGCGTGGACCACGTCACAGCGTCGATGCGCCGCGACGAGATCGAGCACCCTGGGCCTCCACACCTCGCCGCTCAAGATGGTGCGCGCCACCGGGCGATGTCGAAGTGCCAAGGGGACACAGTAGCGCCCGTGCAGGTTGGTTCCGACCGTGCAGGGCACGTCCCCAGGCAGGATCTCGTCGACTGTCACGTGGAATCGCCCCCGTGTCCAAGCCGGTCATCGTCGGAGGCCAGGGAAGGCTTGACGTGGGTCGGAACCCGTCGGTGACCCCAGGCGGCGTGCTAAGCATCCGTGATGATTTCGTCGTTGCTCACGGCATGGCTGCTCTCCGCCGCTCCCGCTGCGGCCGCCGATCGCTGCAGCATCGAGCTGCCGCGACCGCCTCGACTGGTCGTCTCTCGCGACTTCAGTCCGGAGCCCGAGACCTGCGTGGATCCGCTGCTTCCGCGCTGCCGGACCCGCACCACGTTTCGAGAGGACGAGCCGACCGTCGCCGACTACCGGCTGACCTGCTCCGAGAGGCGACGCCGTCCGGCCCCGTCACCCAAGGCGAAGTCGCAGGACCCACCGTTGCTGCAAGCGGTCCGGTCGGGCCCCTGGATCGATGGTGTAGCCATCATCGTACCCGCCGACTCCCGGTGCGTTCCCCTCGCGGGGGTCGCGACCCGTCTCGGCCGAAACTTCCCGAACCTCGTGGCCCAGCGAACCGTTCCTCCCGAAAAGGAACCTCGTCTCCGAGTGTGGACGCTGACGGTCGACAACGAGGGCTTTCCGCTCGTCACCGGCCTCGGCCAGTCGAAGCCCGTCCGCGGCCCCGAGACCCTGCGACTCCCGGACGCGGTGTGCAGGGGGAGCTTCGAGCTCGACGGCAAGCGCACGACGCCTCGTACCCGCACGATCGTGGCGACGTGTCGCGGCACCCCGCGCCCCTCGGTGACCGACGGGTGTGGCGATCGAGGCGGCGACATCATCTGGTCCGATCTTCGCCGACTCGTGGCTGGCAGCGGCAACGATCCAGGCACCGCCCACCTCAAGGTCCTGGCCGCCACCGACGAGGAAGTCCGACAGCTCTCGCAGCCTCCTCCGCCCAAGCCAGCGCCGCCTCCGGCGCCGGTCCGGCCGAGCCGCACCTGTGAAGAGGGCCCGAAGCCCGTTCCCCTCGATCAGATCGTAGCGGAGTGGTCAGGGAGCCAGCGCACGATCGAGCAGGCCGTGGAGGCTGGCGCCGCCACGAGCTGTGCCGTGCACCCGACCGATCTCGACCCTGACGGCCTGGTGCTCGCGCTGGCCACCAGGACGATCGACGACGCCGCCGACCGTGAGCTGCTGGCGGAGCTGTGGCGAAGCGACGAAGGCCTCGGGTCGGCGCTCCTCGCCGCCCTGAATCCCGAGGGAGGTGCGGCTCCCGCCCTCCGCGCCCCCGACCTCGGCCGACTCGCCACGACCGCGCTCGAGGATCGACGCGCCCTCGAGCTCACCCGCCGAACCGTCGACGAGTACGAGGCGTCGCGCCAGCGGCTCACCGAGGCGCTCGACCGCGACCGGGCTGCGCTGGCGGAGCTCGATGCCGGCACGGCCGAGACCCTCCGCGCGCTGGACGAGCTCGAGGGGTCCTGGTCGGACTGGCCTCCCCACGCTGGCGACCGCCTCGCCGAGCTCGAGCGTCAGCGTGAGCGGGTGGGTACCGCGCTTCGCAGCGAGGCCCTGCGCGACGTGGACCGACGCGCGGGCAACGGCGTGGCTCTCGAGATGATCAAGCTCGTCGGTCGCATCGAGGACGACCCGGTCTACCAGGTCCGTCAGGAGGCCCGGGACATCCGCGCTGCCCTCACCGAAGACGCCCCGGCTGCACTGGAGGCGTGTCGAGGGTGGCTGGAGGAGACCGCGGCCGAGATCTCGGCACCCATGACCCTCGAGGAGGCGATCGACCGCCCCGAGGCGTTCCGCCTCCGACGCGACGTGGTCGCGGAGCTCGAGCGCCGGCTCGAAGACGGGCCGTGCCGAGCGTCGGCGGACCTGGCCGAAGCGCTCGACCAGCGGGTCCGCAACCTCGCGGTGTCCGCGGGCGGGCTCGCCCCGTGGAGCAACGAGCATCCGCGAGTCGCCGTGTCGAAACGTCTGGAACGACGCTCCGAGCGCTGGCTACGCGGCATCGCGTCGACGCCGCCGACGCGACTGTCGGTCGGACTCACGAGGGCACGCCGGCGCTCTCCGGAGGCGCCCACGCGTCTCGGGGTGGCCGTCGGGGTCCACGGCACGCTGTGGCACCGAGGCCCCACCATTCTCGGCGTGCGGGTCGTTCCGGCCCTCCGGCAGCGACTCGGGGAGCCGAGCGACGTCCGAATGGAGGCCGTCGTGCCGGCCGACCTGTTCCTCGGGCTCGGCCCCGCCTGGCGTGACCGAACCGTCGTTCAGCCACAGGTCCACGTCGGCGCCGAGGTCCGGCTCCCGTGGTTCGGTCAGGAGGTGCCGGTGCGCGGGGCGGGGCGAGTCGGTGGCGGGCTGTGGCTCCAGCCATCGCGCAAGTCGGGCCACGGGCTCTACGTCGACGGCACGCTGACCCTGCGGCCCACCGACGGCCCGATCCGCCGCGGCGGTGTGTTCGAGCTCGGCTACGTCTACCAGTGGAGCCGGCGAACCCGTTGACTCCACATCTCGGCAGCGTCGTGCGATAGTCGGTCGCACCCCACCGGGAGGTCCCGTGAACCCCTCCGGAACTCGTCGGACCCAGCTGCCCCTCCTCCTCGCCGTGTTCTCCGCCGTCGCGACCGTGGGCTTCGCGGTCCTCGGCCTCTCGAACGCGCCCACCCTGGGCCTCGAAGCCATCGAACCGTGGATTCGCGAGCCAGGGAGGCTGATCTTCCACGCCGTCGCGGTGCTCGCGTTCGAGCAGCCCTCGGAAGGACCCGACAACCCCGGAATCTGGTGGAGCCTCGCCCGCCTGGGTGCCGCGGTGTTCTCGGTGTCGACCGGGCTCGCCGTGGCCTTCGAGCTCGAAGGCCTCATCCGCTTCACGATGACCCGTGTGGGGCTGCGGCTTCTGGGGCGCCCACCGGCCATCCTCCTCGGGCTGGGGTGGATCGGCGGACCTATCTCGGCCACCTTGCGCCGGGCGGGACGGCCGGTCTTTGCGGTCGCGACCGACGAGCAGAGCCCCCTCGTGACCGAGGCTCGTCGCGCCGGGATCCTCGTGCTCATCGGCGACGCGACCGACCCTCGCACCCGCGACCGACTGCCGATGCGCCGCGCCCGCGAGGTATTCGTCGCCACCGGTGACGACGCGCTCAACGTGGAGCTCGCCGGGAACCTCCTCGAAGCGTCCCAGCGATGGCGTCGCCGCGAGCCCCTTCGCTGCTACGTCCACATCACGGACCCGACCTTCGCCGAGACGCTCGGGTGGCAGCAGATCTGGGCCTACGACTCGCCCCAGCTGAAGCTCGTGCCGTTCTCGTACCCGGAGCTCGCCGCGCGCGACCTCTTCTTCGGCGAGGCCGGCATCGCGCACGACCCCGAGCTGCGCCCGACGGGGCAGGAGCCCTTCCATCTGGTGATCGTGGGCTTTGGCTTCGTCGGCCGAACCGTCGCGCGCTACGTCGCGAGGTTCGCGCACTTCGCGTCGGAGATGCGGCCTCGACTCACCGTCCTGGACGCCAACGACGATGAGTTTCGCGCCTTTCTGGAGCGATACCCAGCGTTCTCGCCCTCCGGCCTCGACCTCGCGAGCGCTCCCCTGCGCGCGCCCGGCAGCGACGCCTGGGATGGCTACGTCGGTCGTCCGGACGGCAAGCGTCACCAGGTCCAGGACGGGGACGCCGTCGAGTACGCGGTACACGCCGAGTTCTCGTCGCTGCCCGGAGACCTCGCCGCCGAGTCTCTGACCGAGCGGATCCTTCAGCGCGCGGCGCCACTCGACGCCGACACGCCAGTGCGGATGGCGGTCGTGGTCTGCCTCGACGGAGACCGGGCGAGCTTCGAGGCAGCGCTCCGGATCCAGCACGCGCTCGCCTCGGGCCTCCACGACCGCCCGGCCGAGGAGCACCCGAAGCCCATCCCGATCTACGTGCACCTACCCGAGCGCGGTCTCGCCACCGTGCTCGCCAAGACCGACGCCGCAGACTGGCTGTCCGTGCACCACCAGAAGCGGGATCGCGACTTCCCGGTCCGGGTCTTCGGCGTTCGGGACATCGTGGCCTCCTACGAGCTCGTGACGGCCGAGAAGGACCACCGGCAGGCGACGGGAGCCAAGGAGCTCTACGCGCTGCTGAGCCCCCGACGAGCCGCCCACGACCACATCGACTTCGCGACGTCGAACCTCGACGCGAGCCTGCACGCCGAGATCAAGTGCGCCGCGCTGGGCATCGAGATCCTGCCCGCCAAGACCCCGCCCCCCAGCGGCGCGGTCCGGGTGCTCGCGCCGCTGTTCGAGCGCCAAGTGGAGACCGCGGTGTCGAAGCTCCAGGCACGGCACGACAACCAGGTTCCCCACGACCTCCTGGCCACGTTGGACCCCGAGGTCCGCGAACGCCTGGTGCTGCAGGGCAACGTCTCGTCCCGGCCCTCGACGGGAGACGTCACCGACGACGTCACCCAAGGGGACGACGTGCTGCTCGAGATTCTCGACGACCTGCTCGCGCGGTTCCGCACCGAGCTGACCGCCCGGGGTCACGACGCGGATCTGCCGGCGAAGATGGAGCACAATCGCTGGATGGGCGAGCGCTTGTTGAAGGGCTGGCGCTTCGGTCCCCGCAACGACATCAGTCTCCAGCGCGAGAGCATGGTGCCCTGGGAGCGCGTCGCTGCCCGGGACCGCCGCCACGACGCCGTCTCGCTGCCGCGCTTCGTCGTGGAGGCTCACCGAGAGGGACTCGTCGCGTGGTGGCCGTCGGCGCCTTGACGGGTCAGTTCCGCGCCTCCGCGAGGTCGAGCACGGTGAAGCGACGGCGAACGCGATCCCCGGTCCCGTCGACCAGGGTGAGCACGTGCGCGCCAGGGCCGGGCCACACCTCGAGCTGGTGCACGCCGCGCGTGGCGCCGAGGTAGCGCTCGTCGAGGTGCCAATAGATGGTGGCGCCAGGATCGAGATGTGCCGCCTGAAGAACCAGACGACCGCGCCGACCGTCGAGCTCGATCGGAACGTGGACCCGGGCTCCCGCCTTGGGCTCGATCACGCCCATCTGGATGCCATCGTCATCGGGCGTGCAGCCGGGCGCCCACGGCGGCAGCGGGCGATAGGACGGGTCCTGGCGCTTCGTGTACCAAGCCTGCGCGGCGGGCAGCACGTACCACGACGCATCACGAAGCTCACTCGTGGGGCGACAGTCTGCGTGCGCTCTCGCAGAACAGGCCTCGTCGACGCAGTGCACGCGGCGACAGTGACTGCACATCGTGCCCCGGAGCGCGGCCGCAGGCCCCCGTTGACCGCGAGAGTGCTCGCAGTCGGGACCGGCCCGCATCCCGCTCTCGGCACAGACCTGGATGGTGACCCCGCCATTCGGCTCCTCGAACCACCCGCCGTCCGGAGCCGCCCGAAGGACGTCGAAGAGCACGGGAGCGGCAGCTTGGAGTCCCACGAGCTCCGGGCGCCCTTCGCCGTCGGCGTTGCCCGCCCACACCCCGATGGTCACGGAGGGCGTGACCCCGATGGCCCAGGCGTCGCGAAAGCCGTGGCTCGTCCCGGTCTTCCACGCGATCGGTCGTGAAGAGGAGAACGTCGACCACGCCCCGAGATCGCCGGGACGGTGGACCTCGCGCAGCGCCTCGAGCGTCACGAAGGCCGCGACCGCGTCGGGGCTGTGCGAGGGGACGGAGGGCTCGGGATCGCCCCACAGGTGGAGCGATGGACGAGGCTCGTCGCCGATCATCGCGGCGAGCCCGAGCGTTCGGTACGCGCCCACGAGGTCCCACAGGCTGGCTTCCGCTCCTCCGAGCACGAGCGACAGCCCGTAGTCGCCGGCGGGGCGATCGAGCGTGGTGAGCCCGAAGCCCTCGAGCTCACCGTGAAAGCGCAGCACGCCGTGGCGCTGGAGCATCCACACCGCGGGCACGTTGCGGGACCGGGCGAGGGCGACGTCGGCGGGAATGGCGCCCAGGTACGTCCGGTCGAAGTTCTCCGGGCTGAACCCGCCGATGCGCAGCGGCACGTCTGGCACCACCTGCCGAGGGAGCAGCTCCCCGGCCTGGATCATCTCGACGTAGAGCAGCGGCTTGAGCACGCTGCCCGTGGATCGCGGCGACGTGACCACGTCGACGTGCTGCCCGTGATCGCCCTTGCTCACGTCGACGTTGCCGACGTAGGCGATGGCCGCACCCGTCCGCGTGTCCGCCACGAGAATCGCGAGGTTGTGGACGCCGCGGCTGGCGAGGCGTCGGCCGTGGCGCTCGGCGAGGGCGACGATCTGGGCCTGGAGATCCGCCTGCAGCGTCGTGTCACCGGAGCCGCGAGCGAGCAGGTGAGGGGCCAGCCTAGGCACCGGATCGGGCTCGCGGGGCAGCGGCTCGAGCTTGGCGAGCCGAGCGTCGTCGCTCGAGATCACGCCCCGCCGGGCGAGCCGGTCGATCAGGACGTCGCGCTTTCGGCGCAGCGCTCCGCGCCCGCGACCGGGATGGACGAGCCCCGGGCTGTGCGGGAGCACGGCGAGGGTAGCCGCCTCGGCCCAGGAGAGGTCGTGGGCCGGGCGCCGGAAGTACCGCTCGGCCGCCGCCGCGAGTCCGACGGTGTTTCCGCCGAACGGTGCGTGAGCCGCGTGCAGGGCGAGGATCTCGGCCTTGCTGCGGGACAGGTCGAGTCGCAGGGCGAGGACCGCCTCGACGAGCTTCTCGCCGAGCGTCCGCGGGGGGTTGCCCCTGGCCATGCGAACCACCTGCATGGTGATGGTGCTCGCACCGGACACGACCTCGCCGCGGGCGAGGTTGGTCCGCAGGGCCCGCCCGATGGCGACGGGGTCCACTCCGGGATGCCACCAGAAGCGCTGATCCTCGAAGGCGACGAGCGCCTCGGCGTAGCGCGCGGGCAGCTCCTCGGGAGGAGGAAACCGCCACTGCTCGTCGTCCGCCACCGCGGCTGACAGCACGCGCCCCTCGACGCTGCGCACGACCGGCGACCAGGTCACGTCGAAGCCAGGCACGGGGACGCAGAGGAACCCCACGACGAACCCGGCGACGAGCGCGAGCGCAGCTCTGCTCGCGGTCACCGCGGACTCACTTCTTGGGGGCCGGGCGACTGGAAGGCACCTCCACCCAGCGTCCCCGGGTGGAGGCGCTGACGCTCGGGTCGTACATCGCCTCCGCCACCGCCTGGGGAAGGTAGAAGCGACCGCGGTAGGAGGCGTTGAGGTCGATGCTGAACGTCTTCTTCGCCCCGCGCTTCAGGTCGGTGTAGAGGTTCACCCGGTCGTCGAGCACCTCCTTGTAGTCGAGCCCCGGCGCCTTGCCCGAGGTCTGTCCGTGGAGCTCCCAGCCCGAGGGGAAGATCGCCGAGATCGCTACGTTCTCGAGGTTCCGACCCGAGGTGTTCTCGATGGTGACGTGGGCGCGGAGATCCATGCCGTGGTCGGCCCGCGTCACGTCCACGAACTGGCCGTCCGGCGTCTTGTAGTCCGTGCGCAGGCGCAGTCCGCGGGTGACCGCGACCTCTCGCCCCGGCTCGGAGAGCGCCCGGTTGACGACCCTTGCGTAGACTGCCCCTTCGCCACGGTTCTTCACCGTCACCTCGACCGGTCCGTCGCCGGTCAGCGCCACGGGCACTTGCGAGAGCGGGCGCGACGTCTTCACCGCCTGCCCTTGGCCAGCGAGCGTGACGTCGGCCTCGAGCTCCGAGGACGAGCCCAGCTCGTCGCCGAGCCTGGAAATGGCGACGAGCGAGAACGCGGTAGCCTGCGTGGACAGCGGCGCCGAGCTCGACAACTCCTCGGAGAGCTCCTTCACGAGCTTGGTGGTCCGCTCGGACAGCGGCTCGAGAATGGCGAGCGTCTCCAGGATCATGGCTCGCTCCCGGGTCTTGCTGTTGTAGATCCCGCCGAGCTGCTGGGGCCCGTCGGCGACCACCGGGAGGCCAGCCACGAGCTTCTGGGCGGTCTCGCGCTGCCCCGAGAGCGCGTATGCCGCCGCGAGACGCCACTGCGCCTGATTCGAGAGGTCCTTGCGCGCCTTGAGACGGTTCATCGCGCCGAGCTCGGGGTCGCCGGCCAGCGCGAGGGTGTAGAGCCGATACGCCTGGACGAGCTCGCTCGCCCCGCGGTAGCCCCCCTCGTCACCGGGCTGCCAGCGCCGGGCCTGGGTGGTCTGGTGGTCCATCCACGAGAGCAAGGTCGCGTCGGAGACGCGGTATCCGGCCCGATCCGCCACGATCAGGAAGTGACCGGCCCAGTTGCTCACCCACGCGTCGTAGCTGCCCTGCGGCCACAGGGAGAACCCTCCGCCGGGGGCCTGGAAGTTCGTCAGCTTGCTGATCGCGGCGCGCACGTTCTTGTCGATCGCCGCGCTCTGCGAGGTGCTGACGTCGACGAGCGACTTGAGCCGGACCTGGGGAAAGGCGCTGCTCGTGGTCTGCTCGGCGCATCCGTGGGGGTAGCGCACGAGTCCACCGAGCCGCCGCTCGAGGTCGATCGGCGGCAGGCTCGACAGCTCGAGGACCGCTTCGCGCGTTCCCTGAACCCCGAAGGGGACGACCGAGAAGGTTCGCTCCTCTCCCGAGGCGAGAGGACGGTCGTCGCCGACCGTACGCGTCTCGACCTGGGTCGAGGGCCGAATGTCGATCTCGGTGGTCTGCGTCGCGGTCTCTTTGCCCGCCTTGGCGGTCACCGTCACCCGACCGATCCCCACGCTGCTGGTGGTGAGGCCGAAATCCACGATGGACTCCCCGGGGCCCGAGAACCTCACCTTGCGGGAGGCGGGTCCGTCCAGCGCGAGAGGTCCCTCGACCTTCACGGACACGTCGACCGAGTTCGACTTCTCGTCCATGAGCCACACGTTGACCGGCAGGTCGATGGTCTCGCCCGGACCGAGGACCCGGGGCAGGGTGGACGCCACCATCACCGGCGCCTTCACGGGTACCGAGGCCTCTGCCCGGCCGAAGCGCCCGTCCTTCGCCGCGACCACCATGAGCCGAACCTCGCCGATGTACTCGGGGACGGCCACCTGATGGGTCCGCTTCTCACCCTGAGCCAGGGTGAAGGGCCCGAGCACCTCGACGACCG
The DNA here is from genome assembly GCA_964655065.1 of uncultured Enterobacteriaceae bacterium. Lineage (GTDB taxonomy): Bacteria > Myxococcota_A > UBA796 > UBA796 > DRPG01. The sequence goes on from CAZZLC010000007.1 coordinate 81,977, forward strand.
GCGGGAATCTCCGTGCCTTCTGGCTCGGAGGGGCATCGGCGTCGCCGTCACCGCCGATGGCGATGATCCCCTCGAGGGCGCCACCGTAGGCGCCCGCCACGTCTCCGTAGGCATCCCAGGTGCGAACCCCCAGTGCCTCGCGCTGGTGGAAGGCCGTGTGGGGATCGGGCGTCTGGAAGCGCGTGATGCCCAGGAGCCCCTCGTCGACCATCGCGAGCGTGTAGGTCATGGGCCGTCCATCGGCTTCGCCGACCGTCACGTCGGCGGTCGTCTCGGGACGGAACGACGCCTCCGTCGAGATCGTTGGCTCGAGGATAGTGCCCGGCGAGGTCACCTCGATGGGGGTGATGCCGTACATGCGAATCGGCAGGTCGTTCGCCGTTCCCTGGTGAGGCTGCACCAGCGTCACGTTGGCATAGACGTTGGGCACCATGGACTCGGTGGCGGTGAAGGTGTACTGCTGATCCTCGCCGGACAGCTCGATCCACTCTGCGTCGACGACGTGGGTGGACGTCTCGAGCGAGACCAGCGCCCGGCCCTTGGCCGCCCCGGGGATGTTGATGGTGACCTGGTCGCCGACTTCCACCTCCGAACTGGCGGCGCTGACCGACAGCACCGTCGCGCCTCCCGGCCCCTCCTTGCGGGCCCGACCTGCCCAGCCCGGCCAGTCGATGTAGAACGGCTTTGAAGCACGGTGCGACCCGCCCTGGTCGTTGGCCACCACCAGGAAGCGTCCCCACTCGGGATAGTCGACCTGGAACTGGAAGGAGCCCTTGCCGTTCTGCACGGTCACGAGCTTGTCGACCACCATGCGGTGAGACTCGCGGCGAGCGTGGTCGCCGATGTAGTCCTCGCTGGTCTCCCACCACCAGCGCCACCGAATCTCGTAGACCTGAACGTCGATCTCGTGCGTCCCCGACACGAGCTCGCCCTCCGCATCGACGAGCACGACGTCGACCCGGTGCTGGGTGTCGGTGAGCAGCATGCCACGAGCGGCATCGCCCTTGGGGATCTTGATGCCGACGTAGCGAGCGTGCGGCGACACGGGCACGGTCACCTCGTCGATCGAGGCATTGCCCGACTTCTCGAACACCCGGGTGGTGAAGGTCGCGTTCAACATGCCCGGGGCGTCGTCCGGCAGGTCGAGTGCGCCGGTGACCTCGGTGACACCGGACTCGTCGAGGCGCCCCTCGAACACGGTCTCGACGCTGGTGTCGACCCGACGGGTGGGGTCGGAGAACGTGTACTCCCCGTACTTCGGGAAGGCAGTCCTGCGGTTCCGGTAGCGAACCTCGATGTTGGTCCGCAAACCGGGAGCGGGCGCGCCGAACAGCCACCGCGCCGACAGGTCGCCCGACAGCTGGGCGTCCGGACCCTGGATGCGATCGGTGCCGAAGTCGAGGTCGATCTTCAGGCGGTTCGGCTTGATCGTCTCGACCCGCACGGTCTCGGTGAAGGTCGTACCGCCCACGCGAGCGGTCACGAGGTAGGGCCCGGTGGTGGCATCGGACCGCGTGCGGGTGTCGAACCGGGTGAACCCATCGGCACCGCCGGGCACCGTGCGCTGGTCGACCTCCCGGCCCCGCGGGTCGGTCAGCGTGAACTCGACGGGATGGGCGCTCGGGAGCTGGCCCGTGCGGTCGAAGCGGAGCAGGGTGAGGTGGATGTCGTCACCGGGACGCCACACCCCGCGCTCCCCGTAGATCATGCCGCGCAGCCCCCGGTCGACCGCGACCCCGCCCGCGTCGAAGTGGGAGGTCGACAGTGCGTTCCCGTCGCTCAAGCGCACCAGCGTGCGGTCGTCGCCGCGCTCCGCCACCGCGATCAGCGGCTTGCGCTGGGCGGACAACCTCACCATGCCCTGGACGTTGGTCGCCCCTTCGCCGACGGGCTCGGTCTGGTAGTCGAGCAGGGTGACCACCGCCTCCGGCACCGGCCGAGCGGTGACGAGATCGGTCACCGCGACGAACACCTCCTTGTCGGCGCCGCGCTTGACGGTGACCCCGAGGTCGGAGACGGCCACGTTGCGAGTGACCGCGCGCCGGCCCTCACCCTGGACGTAGAACCCCACGTGACAGGGGTCCTCCCGGTTCTCCCAGTAGGAGTAGTCCCAGCCGTAGCCGTCATAGGGGTCCCAGTTCGACGACTCGTCGTCGGTGTAGTCGTCGTCGAGGGGCAGCTCGATCGCTTCGGGTGGCGTGGAGCAGTCGTAGACGATGTCCTGTGGGAGGAACCGGAGGCTCAGCTGGTAGAGCCCCGCGGGATGCTGCTCGACGAAGTCGGCGAGATCGAGCCCCAGCCGACGCCATCGGTTGGCATCGGTGGAGGACTGTGGCAGCTCGACGTGCTTGCGCCACACGCGTCGGCCGACCCGACGCATCTCGCGGTCCCCGTCGAGGTCGTTGACCTGGAGGAACTGGGGCAGGTTCGCGTCGGGCACCGCGATGGCCTCGATCCAGACGCCGGATACGTTGCGCAGCTCGATCGGGACCGTGAGGTCAGCGGATCGGGGAAGGATGACGCCGCGGCCCGCAAAGCGCACCGCAGGGTTCTGCGGACCGAAGGTGATGCTCCGACGGAGCGGCTCCTCGATGGTCTGGCCGCCCTGGCTCTTCACGCCCACGATCTCGATCTCGAACGTTCCCGAAGGGCGGTCTCCCACGAAGATTCCGATGCTCTCCCCTTCGACCACGAGACGCGGATCGCGGAGGCCCTCGACGGTCACGAGCCCGCGCAGATCCTGACTGGCGTCGAGGAGCTCCGAGAAGCGGACCTCGATTCTGGGCTCGCCCTCGATGACGGGGATCACGTCGGTCACGTCGAATCGCCCGGCGGCGGGAACCCGCACCACCCGATCGAAGGACTCCACCGCCCCGATGGGCTCGCCGGAGAGCGTGATCTCGAGCTGTCGAGCCTCCTCGCCACGCGCCAGCCCGTCAATGACGAACTCGTGCTTGGTGGGCGACTCGTGCGTCCACACCAGCGTCTGGGCGCGGTTCAGGTACCGGGCGGAGACCATTCGCTCGACCGCTTCGTCGTCAGCGGGGTCACCGGTGACCACCCTGGCCGTGAGCTTCATGGTGCCGTTCTCACCGGGGGTGAGCGCGCGCTGCACGAACCGGAAGGTCTGGGGTCGCACCTCGACATTGAAGGAGAAATCGGCGTCCTTCAGGGCGTCGCCGAGCTCGGACAGACGGACCTGGACGTGCACGACGGTGCCGTTGGGCAGCGGTTCGTCGGACAGGAAGGTGATCTCGTTGTCGGCGGTCCACTCGGTGGACCCGGCCACCACCGGCTCGAGCACCATGACCCCGTCGAGCGGGGGCAACCCGTCGTCGGTGCGCAGCAGGGCGATCACGTCGGGCGCCAGCACCACCCGAATCGGGTCCTCTCGCCCGATCATTCCCGCGGTATGAGCCTCGACGACGTTCGCGTCGGCCTCGACGATCGCGTTCGGCTCGCCCGAGTCCTCGTCGCCGCAGCGACAACCCGTCGCGAAGGCCAAGAAAAGCCCGACCGCGAAGAACCAGCGGAGTAGCTGCGACACCTGCCCTCCCAGAGACGAAAAGCGCAACCGAGTATCCCGTCGACCAGACGCGAGCGCCCGGGCGGTCAGAATCTGGGTCACAGGGCGAGAAAGGGCTCGGCCTCGTTCAGCAGGGCCACTCGGGCCCGCGTGGCTGGGCTCGTTCCGTCGAGCATCGCGCGGGTCTCCGCCAGCACGTCGGCGAGCGGAATGCGACGGACGGAAGGGTCCTTCGTGGGCAGGCCGACCCCGGGTGCGTCCCAGGCGACCATCTCGTCGTGCCCGCCGTCGAGGATCGCTCCCACGGCGCCGACGGCGAGGCGTTGCGCGATCAGCCGATCGAGGGCGCTGGGCGCGCCGCCTCTCACGACGTGGCCGAGCACCGTCTCCCGGACCGAGACTCCCGGAATGTGCCGGTCGACGTGCGCCTGCATCTCCTGCACGAGCTCCCGCGAGGAGATGGGCAACCCCTCGGACTTCACCACCAGAAGCCGGAGCTTACCGCGCTCGTCGTTGAACGACCGATCGAGGAGCATCTTGAGCTTGACGAGAATGGCGTCTCGGTCGAGGCCCGCCTCGGCAAACAAGATCGCGTCCGCGTCCGCGGCAATGCCCGCCCGCATCGCGAGGTAGCCACAGTCGCGGCCCATCACCTCGACCACGAAGGCGCGGCGGTGGGCGGCGGCGGTGTCCGAGATGCGGTCGCAGGCCTCGACGATCGTGTTCACCGCAGTGTCGACCCCGATCGACAGCCGCGTGTAGCCCACGTCGTTGTCGATCGAGGCGGGAATACCGATCACGGGGCAGGGTTGGCGCCTCGCGAGGAGGTGCGCCCCGGTCAGGCTCCCGTTGCCCCCGATCACGACGAGCGCATCGAGTCCGAGGGCCGCGATCTGCTCGACGGCGCGAAGCTGGCCTGCCTCGGTCGGAAACCTCTTCGAGCGTGCCGAACCGAGTACGGTACCCCCGAGCCGGGAGAGCCCGTCGACCGCCGGCAGGTCCAGCGGACGAACCGTGCCGTCCAGCAGCCCCTCGTAGCCATTGATGATGCCCGTCACGGTGTGCCCGAGGCCGATGGCGGACTTGGCGAGGATGCGGACCGCGGCATTCATGCCGGGGGCATCGCCCCCGCTGGTCAGGACCCCGATGTTCATGACCGGCTCCTCCACGAGTTCTCCATCATGGCCGAACAGAGGAACGGTACGGAAGGCACTGCCAAGTCCTTTCCGAGGAGGCCGATCGTGACCGCTTCGTCCCGCATCCTCGTCGTCGAGGACGATCCCCGCATCGGGGCCCAGGTCGTCTCGGGTCTGATTCGCGAGGGCTTCGACGCCACCCTCGCGAGCGACGGCGACCAGGGCCGGACCAGACTGCTCGGGGAGGCATTCGACCTCGTGGTGCTCGACATCATGCTGCCAGGGGCGGACGGCTTCTCGATCCTGGAGACGTGGGAGGGCCGCAGCTCCGTCCCCGTGATCGTGCTCACGGCTCGGACCGACCTCGAGGACCGGCTGCGATCGTTCGCCCTCGGCGCGGTCGACTTCCTGGTGAAGCCCTTCTATCTGGAGGAGCTGGTGGCGAGGATCCGCGCTCGCCTCGGCGCCCGAGCGATCGAGCCTACCCGTGTCGTTCGGCTCGGGGCCTGCGACGTCGATCTCGACGCCCGCGACGTCCGGCGCGAGGGGATGTCCCTCGGACTGACCGCTCACGAGTTCAACGTCCTCTCCACCCTCTTGATGTCGCGCGGACGAGCGTTCTCGCGCGAGCAGCTGGCCAGGAAGGCGCTCCCCGAGCGAGGCGAGCGCCTGGATCGAACCGTCGACAGCCACATCTCCCGAATTCGGCGGAAGCTGGGGGACGATGGAGCCCTGGTGCGGACCGTGTTCGGGGTGGGGTACCGGGTCGATGAGGGCTAGCCGCCTGCCGTCGGTGCGGGTCCGCATCCTGGTGGCGTCGCTCCTCGGAGCGATGCTCTGCGCGGCGACCGCGGTCGGCCTCACCGTGGTGGCCTTCGGGGCGACCAACCACCAGCGCCTGTCCGACCTCGCGGGCGTGATCGGCGAAGCTGGGCTCGCCCGTTGCGAGGACGACCCCGCGCGATTCGTCCAGGACGAGGTCTTGTTCCGGATCTGGGCCTACACCGCCGATGGACGTGCCACCAATCCCCTGGCTCCCCCCCTGGATCGGCGGCGTCTCGCGGGGCTCGACGACGACACGAGCCAGGTGTTTCGGTCCCACGAGGGGCCTTGGTGGCGGTGGAGCGCCATCCAGCGGGTCGCCGACTCTGGCCCCTGCGCCGTACTGTACGCCGAGCCTCCCGACCCGCTCCCCTACCTGCCCCGCATTCGCATCACGACCCTGCTCGGCGTGTTCATCGGGCTGGTCGGCGCGCTCGTGGCGACGATGGTCCTCGCGGTGAGGCCGCTCGTCTCCCGGCTGGGTCGACTCGACGAGGCCGCCGAGGGTGTGGGCATGGACGGCTTCGCCTCCGCCCGCGACCAAGGCGACGACGAGATCGGGCGCATCTCGACCACGCTCGACCAGGCCCATCGACGCATCGTGGCCGACCGGGCGGAGCGGGTTCGTCGCCATCGCGCGCTCGAGCATCATCTCGCGGCGGTCGCTCACGACCTTCGGACCCCCCTCGCGTCGCTCCAGCTCATGCTCGAGGACCTCTCCCGACAGATCCTCGACGGGGAGGGGTCCGCCGCCGACACCGTTCGGGACGCTCGACTCGAGGTCGCGTACCTCGAAGCCCTCGCCGACAACCTCCACCAGGCAACCCGGATGACGGGCGGGCTCGTGCCGGGAGGAGGTGAGGCGGAGCTCACCCAGCTCGTGGATCGCGTGGAGGGCCGGTTCGCCATCCTGGGCCGGCTGCTCGGCGGCACCGTCGCCGCCGCTCGACCCGACGAGCCGGTGTGGATCCAGTGCTTGCCGGCCCTCGCCGAGCGAGCCCTCGCGAACCTGGTCCACAACGGGATTCTCCACGGCTCTGGCGACGTCGGCATCGTGCTCGACGCCAGCGCCGACCGCTTCACGCTCACCGTGGCGAGCGCCGGAGACCGGCTCGCCCCCGACCTCGTCGCTGCCCTTCGTCTGCGCAGCATCGACGAGCCCGCGGGGCCCGCCCGCACCCGCGGGGAGCGAGGAGGCCGCGGCCTCGGCATCGCGATCGTCAACGCGGTGGTCATCGGCGCGGGGTTCGAGGTGGCCTACGAAGCTGCGGAGGAAGGCGGGTTGCGGGTGGTCATCTCCGGACCACGTCTCCGCCGAGCCACCTGATCAGGCTCGGGCCGAGCGCTGGGTGAGCCGGATGAGCAGCCCGCCCGCCGACAGCACGATCAAGGCGCCCACGACCGCCGTGATCGCCGGCATCACCCCGAACACCAGGCCGTCGAACACGAAGCCGACCACCGGTCCGACGTAGCTCGCCGTCGCGACGCGCTGGGCCCTGCCTGCGCGGTAGGCAGCGGTCAACAGCAGCTGCCCGCTCACCGCGAGAAGCCCGATGCCAATCAGGACGGGCAGGTGCCCGGGGAGAGGGATCCGCAGTTCGAGCCCCGTGATCCCGATCAGGGCGAAGGCGAACAGCGCAACCGCCACCTGGAACCACAGGACGGTGGTCCGGGGATCGTCCGTCTTGCCGAGCGCCCGGAGGCAGGTGTGGGCGAGCGCGGAGGTGAGCGCGGCGAGCAGCGCGAGGCCGGCCGCACCGAGGCGCTCGAGCTCCACACCCGCGAGATCGGGACTGACGAGGACGATGCTCCCCACGAGTCCGAGCCCTGTCGCGATCCAGACTCCGGGGCCCGCACGCTCGGAGCGTCCGAGGAGGAGAGGAGCCGCGATGCCGACGAAGATCGGCTGGAGACGAGCGAGGACGGAGAGCTCGCCGACGGCGAGCCCCCGACTCGCCGTGAACCAGGAGAGCATGGCCACGAAGCCGAAGATGCACCGAGCGAGCAAGTAGCCCTTCGACTCGACCCGGAGGTGACGGCGCGCGATCCAGATCGCGGGCGGCAGGCTCGTGAGCGACCGCCACATCACGAGCTCGAGCGGGTGGTAGCCGTACGACGTCGTGCCGACCTTCACGAGCCCGGCCATCAGGGTGAACAGGGTCGCCGCGGCCACCATGAGGAGAATCCCGCGCACGTCCCTCTCGAGCCCGGATGGACCGCGTCCGTAACGACTTCAGTCGCCCCTCGCCTCGCGAACGAGCCGCTGGCGCTGAGACTTCGCTTCCGACACGATGCGGTCGGCCTGGGCATCGGCCTCGCGCTCGACCTTGGTCGCTGCCCGATCCGCCGACCTGCGAGCCGCGTCGGCCGCGGTCTTCGCTGCCGCCTTCTTGATGGGGTTGTTTCCCGCCTCCCGCTCGAGCTTGTTGGCCTGTTGGCGTCCTTCCCGCCGCAGCTTGTCGGCTTGCTTCTCGCCCTCGGCACGAATTGTCGCCGCTCGCTCCTCCGCCGCGGCGACCAGCGCATCACCACGCTCGGTCGCCTCCTTCACCAGAGCCTCGCGGTCGACGCCGGCTCGCTCTCGAGCCGCGTCGATCACGGCGTCCCGCACGGACTTGCCCTCGGCGAGCCCGACCGCGACCTTGGGGTCGTCGTAGGAACCGGTGATGTCGAGCCGGAGGTCGACCGTGTCAGCCGCGCCGGAGACACCCTCGAGAATCCGTGACCCGGCGATCACACTCGCGGGCAGGCCCAGGTCGACCGCGAAGTCGAGGGTCCGGTCGGCGAGGCCGGCCCCACCGGAGACGCGCGCCGCATAGCCGCCGAGCCTCGCGTCGAAGGGCTCGAAGGTCAGCTTGCCCTGCTCGATCACGAACTGCAGCTGCTTCTCCGCGACCTCGAGCGCGTTCAGCGACGGCCGGTCGAGCTGGCTCGCCGCCGCGTTGAGCGTCACCGGAGTGAGCATCAGCCCCTGAGCGAGCAGCGACCCCCGGGAGGCCAGGGCCCCGAGGTCGGGGTTGCCGTCGCGGTCGATCCGGCTCGAGAGCTGGAAGTCGGAGTCGAAGGTTCCGGTGACGCCCCTCAACAGGGGAGCGACCCGGGCGAGCGTCTCGAACTCCGAGACCGTCTGGGGCAAATCGAAGGCGATGGTCTCGATGCGGAAGTCGATCTCGGCGGACTCGGGCGTGCGCGCAGCGTAGCGGCCCGAGATGCGGACCCTCCCGCCGAGCATCGACGCCGTCATCTCGTCGATCACCATGGCCTGGTCGGCGACGGAGAGCTGCCCCCGCACGTCTCGCATGCGGAAGTCCGACGTCACGACCTCGCCGAACTCGGCCTTCATCGCCAGGTCGAGATCCGCGGGCACGACGACGACGACGCCCTCGGACTCCTCGGTCGGCTCGCCGCCTCCGTCGTCGGCGGTCTCGCCCTGGAACGGCCGAAGGTCGAGAACTCGGCTGGACAGCTGCGTCTTCCCGACGAGCGGCGCCTGGCCGAGCGCGTAGGGGACGACGTTGTCGAGCTGGGCCGTCACGTCGAGGTCCGAGCCCAACCAGGAGAGGGCGAGGGTGGTCACGTCCAGTACAACGGGCGTGAACGCCATCTCCAGCCGCTGCACGCGGACCGGCGTGGCGTAGCCGGTGTCGGTGATCATGAGGTCGCGAGCCGCCACCGTGCCGCTGGCGCGAACCGCCTCGACGTTGCCTGCCTCGAAGTCGCTCGAGCGGCCAGCGATGTCGACGTCGACGTCCATCACGCCCTCGGAGGGAAGACCCTGGCCCGGCATCGCGGCGGCGAGCTTGACGAAGTCCAGCGACCCGCTGGCCGTCAGCGCGACCTTGGGGTCGGTCACGGGATTCTCGAGCTTCAGCGAGCCACGCATCGGCGCGTCGGCGAGCGAGAACGCGAACCGGGGCACGTCGACCACCGTGGCGTCGACCGGGCCCTGAGGGTGAGCGATCGACATCGCGAGCTCGATCCCCTCGACGGACCCCGGCAGGTCCGGGTATTGGACTCGCCCGTCGTCGACCTCGATGTCGAGCGAGAAGCCAGGCAGGTCCTCTCCCTCGGCGGGCAACCGCCCCTCGGCGGTCCCGGCGAGCGAGAACGTCCCGTCGACCTTCACGTCCTCGTAGCCCTCGACGTAGGCGGCGGGAACGAGCGAGAACAGCGCCTTGAAGGACGACTGCTCGGTCCCGAAGGTGAGGTCCAGGTCGGTGTCGTCACCCGCGGGCGTGACCGTGCCGGCGAACGACACGGCGAGCTCGTTGAGGCGGAAGGTGTTGTCGCGGAGCGTGATCGCTCCGGTGTCGAGCGCGTAGTCGAGGTCGAGGTCGACGTCGAGGCGTGCGTCGCGCACGAGAGGGATCCCTCCCTCGGAGAGCGACCAGCCCGCCGCGCTCGCCTCGGCCGCCACGGAGGCCACGGACGCATCGAAGCGTCCGGACAGCTGGGTCGCGAGGTCCCGCAGCTCGGTGGACACCCCGAGGCTCGCGTCGGCGTATGCGAGGTCGAGCCCCTGGACCGTGAGCGACTCGAGGACGATCGCGAAGGCGCTGTCCGGACCTTCCTCCACCTCGGCCTCCTCCTCGCCGGGCGGGAAGATGTCGAGGTTGCTCGTGCCGTCCTCCGCGACGCGAACGTCGATCGCCGGCTCCACCCACTCGACACGGCGAACCTCGAGGGTCGACCCGCTGACCACGCTCCAGAGGTCGACGCCGAGCGACAGTGACTCGAACTCGAGCAGCGTCACGCCGGCGTACGGCTCGCGGCCGACGACCGCGACATCGTCGACGCGGACCTCGAGGAGCGGAAACTGCGCGAACAGGGAGATTCCGATGTCCCCGATCTCCACGTCCGCCAGCAGCGACTCGCTTGCCTGGGCGCGCACCGCTTCGTCGATCCGGCCCCCGAAGAGGACCGGGATGGCGAGCACGAATGCCGCCAGGAGCACGACGAGACCGAGCACGCCGCCCACGATTGTCCTAATGCGCATGGAATTCCCCCGCTGATGCCCGACCGCCGCTAACCCGGGTCGGGCTGATCAGTCAGGGGATACACTCCGGATCGATACCGTCGCAGTCCTCGTCGATGCCGTTGTTGCAGATCTCCTCGTTGCCGGGGAACCGCTGCGGGTCGAGGGGCGCGCAGTCCTCGCCGTTGAACGTGGGGACCGCGTCGAGGAAGGGCGCCGTGCACTGCGATTCGATGCTCTCGGCACCAGCGCCGACGCCGTCGCCGTCGGTGTCGAGCTTCCAGGTCCCGTCGACGAGCTGGGTATCGTCGGTGTCGTCGCAGTCGACGCTGTTGTCCACGAACCCGTCGGGGCGCTGACAGGCCGCAGTGGGCGACTGCAAGTCGCCGTAGCCGTCCTCGTCGAGGTCGGCCCAGAAGGTGGGGGCATCGGTCAGGTCGACGTCGGGATCGGCATCGTCGATGCGGTTGTCGCAGTCGTTGTCGATCCCGTCGCACACCTCCGTACCCCCCGGGAAGGTCAGCCTCTGCTCGTCGTCACAGTCCAGATCGTTGTCGGTGAAGCCTACGGGGCGGTCGCAGTCGAACGTGGACACGAGCGGGTTGCCGAAGCCGTCCTGGTCAGCGTCCTCCCAGAACTCCAGCGTGGTCGTGAGGTCGAGGCTCGGGTCCTCGATGTCGACGAGGCCGTCGCAGTCGTTGTCGACGGGCGTGCCCATGTCACACCGCTCGCGGGCGTCCGGGTTGTTGAAGATGTTGTCGTCGTCGCAGTCCTCGCCGTACGCGACCAGCACGTGGTCCGGGGTGGGCGGCGTGCACGACGGCGGCGAGATCTCACCAGCACCAAATCCGTCGCTGTCCTCGTCGACCCACCACAGGCCGGTGGTGGCGTCGGTGAGCAACGGTTCGTCGTCGTCGCAGTCGAGATCGTTGTCGACGAAGAACCACGGCTGGAAGCAGGCGAGCGTGGTCACGTTGGGGTCGCCGGTGCCGTCGAGGTCGTCGTCCGCCCAGTAGCGGGTGAGCTCCGCCTCGGGGATGTCCTCGTCAGAATCGTCGATCAGGTTGTCGCAGTCGTCGTCGATCTGGTTGCAGGTCTCCTGCGCGTCGGGCGAGATGTCGTCACGCGCGTCGTCGCAGTCGCCCTGCACCGTGGTCGCGTCGGAGTTCGGCTGGACACACTGGATGGTGACCAGTGAATCGTCGTTGGTGCCGTAGCCGTCGCGGTCCGCGTCGGGGAACCAGCGTGGCGAGGAGGCCTGGTCCAGGAAGGGGTCATCGTCGTCGATGAGGAAGTTGCAGTCGTTGTCGCGGTTGTCGCACACCTCGAGGGCCTGGGGGTTCACCCCAGCGTCGGCGTCGTTGCAGTCGAGCCGGTTCTCGACGTAGCCGATGGGTGGCGCACACGACTCCAGGGTGAGCGAGAGGTCGGGCGACCCGAACCCGTCCGCGTCGTTGTCGAGGTAGAACAGCACGACCCGGAGGCCCTCGTCGGCCAGGGTGTCGCAGTCGTTGTCGCGACCGTCACACTCCTCGAGGGCATCCGGGTTGATCGCGGCAACCGCGTCGTTGCAGTCGCCGTCGTTGGTCGAGAAACCCTCGGGGGCGCCGAGCTCGGTGGGGCACAGGGTCCGCTCGGTCCCGGGGACGCCGAAACCGTCCTTGTCGGCGTCGAAGAAGACCCGGATGCGCTCGGATTCGAGGCACTGTGGCGCGTTCGGGTCCTCTTCACATCCGAGGAGCGCGGTCCAAATCAGCACGAGCATGTTCTTCCCCATTCAGTGCGAACGCCGAGCCCGCCTCTTGGGCGACGCCGGACCCCGGGCACCTTAGCCGATCCGACGTTGTCGTGGCGAACCGCTGCGTAATGCCCAGCGCCCCAGCCCGACGTCACCGCAATGTCCCCGGAACGGATCAGGAGGTGCCCACTGGAAGGTCCAACGCCGAACCCCCGCCGCCCCGAGCCGCGTTAGGTCGTGGGCAGGCAGGACCGCCGTGACCGTGATCCGTCTGGTCTTCGAGACCCTCACCGAGTACCAGCACGACGCCGCGAGCCGACAGGGGGCCGCCCTCGCGTTCTACGGGCTGTTCGCCTGTGCGCCCCTCATCCTCTTCGCCACGCTGATCCTCGGTGCCGTCTTTGGCGAGCAGACCGCGCGCGACGAGCTTGCAGCGCAGCTCACGGTGCTGACCACCGAGGAGGTCGCGCAGACCGTGCTCCGCCTCGTCGAGCTCGCGACCCGGGGGCCCGCCGACTGGAAGGCGAGCACGCTCGGGGCGCTGACGCTGCTGTTCGGGGCGTTCCGAGGCCTGCTTCACCTCCAGGCGACCCTGAACCTCATCTGGGGGGTTCGCGCCCACCACCAGGGCACGTTCGGGGAGATCGTGCGTCGACATCTCCTTGCCTTCGGGAGCAGCCTGCTGACGGGGGTGCTCCTGCTCGGCTCGATCGCCTTCACCATGGTGCTGCGCTCGATTGCACTGCAAGCAGCGGGCTCGCTCCCCCGTCACTGGTTTCTGCTGCGCATCAGCGAGGACGTCGGTACCGGCCTGCTGTCGATGCTGCTCATCTCGATTGTGTTCAAGACGCTCTCCGACGCGCGACTCCAGTGGCGGGACGTGGTGGTTGGAGCCGGGGTGAGCGCGGGGCTGCTCGTTCTCGGGAAGCACGCCATGGCCTGGTACCTGAGAATGATGCTGGGCGCGACCGCCTTCGGCGCGGCCGGGGCCGTCGTGGGCGTACTGATCTATGCCTACTACATGGCGCAGGTTGTCCTGTTCGGCGCCGAGTTCACCTACGTCGTCGCGAGGACACTCGGCGACCCCATCGAGCCCGGACCCAACGCGGTCCGGGTTCGTCGCCTCGTCGAACCGTTGGATACGAATTCCGACCGGCCATGCGAATGACAATTGCATAGTAGGGTGTCGCTCCCCGGCCCACGCTTCGCCGGAGGGCGTGGCAACGCTCCCGGGAAGGCCTGGCGGAGAACCAATGAAGGTCGTGTGCGACAACTGCCGGGCGGTCTACAAGGTCCCGAACGAGAAGCTCGTCAAGGCAGTCAACAAGGCAACCTGCCGCAATTGCCGGTACCGGATGCTCATTCCCCGACCGAATCCCGGGGCGGATCCCAACGAGCGCGTCCTGGTCAGCGCAGTCCCCCCGGCCGACGGTAGCCGTCCCGTACACCACGAGCCGAGCGTGCCCATCGGTCGGTCGCCGAACACCAGCGTGCCGATTCGTTCCGCATCGCTCCCCCCGGGGCCGCCCTCGATGCCGCCCTCGCCGCCACCTGGTGGCGCGTCCCTCCCCCCGAGGTCCCGTCCCATCCGCATGCCGGGCGACCCGGCGCCCGTGCCCGAGCGCGCACTGTCTCGCGCCACGCCCGCCCCGGCGATACCGAGGTCCAGCTCTCGGCCTCCAGCGCCGAACTCGTGGCCGCCGAGCCCCGACCCGCGAACCCCCGAGCCCCACCGCGCCTCGCCTGGGCCCTCGCGCAGCGTGCAGCCGATGCCCGCGCCCACGCCGCCGCCCACCGGCCGGGAGATGCCGTCGCGGCCCTCCGCGCCCCCGCCCGGCACGTGGGTCTCCGGGATGGAGCGTCCGTCGGAGCGCATCTCCTATGGCGGTCCTCTGCGCACCCACGACCCCTCGGGCGATCTGTCGTGGGTCTTCGTGGGCACGCTGCTGTCCGCCGTGGGCGCCCTCGCGCTGGCGCTCGTCGCCCCTCTCGACACGCTTCCCGTGGTCTTCGTGGGTGTGGTACTGGCCTTCGGGGGAGCCGCTCTCGTCACGGGCATCCTCTGGACGGGGGCACGGGGCCGACGCAAGGCGCGCGCACCGCTCGTGGTGTTCGCGAGCATTCCCGTGGCGGTGCTCGCGGCGACCAGCTTGTTGGTGGTGAAGATCGCCGGCCAGGCCGCGCTCGACGAGGTCGCGCGACTCCAGTCGGAGGAGACCGAGCTCGAACCTCTCCTTCCTCAGCTCGAAGCTCGCTCCGCGGACGCGGACGTCGAGACGACCCCCGAGCCAGCGCCCGTCGAGCCACCACCGCCCGAGGCAAAGCCACAGCCGCGCCAGTCCGTCGCGCGCACGAAGCCGGCCCCCGCTCCGGCTCGTCCGAGACGCCCCGAGCCTGCACGGCCCGCGCCCTCGCGCCCCGAGCCGGCTCGGCCGACCCTCCTCCCGCCGCCGGCGCCCGCCCCCGAGCTCCTCCCTCTCGACGGCCGGCCCGACTCCGTGTCCGGCGAGGTGGTGCGCTTCATGCTCCGCGACTACGCCGAGGCCAAGCAGTGCTTTGTTCCGCTGGCGCGCGAGGGCATCCTTCCAGACAAGGTCGACACGCGGTTCAAGATCATGCCCGACGGCACACCCCAGGACTTCGAGATCGTGGCCCCCGACGTCCACGTTCGAGGCGATCTCGAGCGGTGCCTCCGGCGCGCGATCACGGGGCTGGATTTCCCGGTCAGCGCGCTCGGCGCCAAGGTCGACTACCCGTTCGTCTTGAAGAAGAGCGAATGACGTACCCGCCGGTCAGGCGGGTCAGCGACGCTCCGGCGCGAACCGATACAGATCGGAGCCCACCGGGGTCGAGCGCAGGATCTGGTGGCCAGGCGTACTCGGGCCGCCGTAGCAAGAGTACTCGCGATCTTCCCAGCGGGCATCCCACACGACCTCACCCTCTCGGGTGACCTCGCGAAGAACGGCGAAGGTTCCGTGATTGTGCAGGGTGTTTCCGCCATCGAGCCGGTGCGCCTCGCCCATCTGGCAGCCCGGCAGGCCCTCCCCTTCGCCAAAGCTCCACACCTGACGAAACACCCGCGCGACCTCGTCGACTTCGTACTCTCGTACGACGAGCTCGGTGTCCTCCGCCCCGCGGTGGGTGGAGAGCAGGAGGGTGCCTTCGTCGGTCCACACCGGATTGTGCTGGTAGTGGAATCGGCTCTCCGCCGGCTCGAAGGTCCACTCCGGGAGCCCCGTGAAAGCGGGGAACGGGGAGAGGCCCAACGTGCCGACGAGGCGGCGAACCTCGCCGTTCGAGGCGCCGATCTCGAAGACCGAGTCGAAGGTGAACATCGAGAACAAAAAGGTGTCGCGGGTCGGGTCGTAGTGCGTCGTGTTGGACCCACAATCGGCGAGCGGAAGGGCATGGCCTGCCACGAACTCGCGGCAAGAGAAGAGGGTCTCGACCGCGCCCGACGGGCGGATGATCTCGATTCGGTCGTCGCGAAACACGCCGAAGTCGTACCGGGCGTAGGCCAGCGAGCCGTCCGGAAGATCGACGAACGGGTGGTGCTGACCGGGCGTGTCCCACACCTGAACCACGCTTCCGTCGATCTTCAGCTCGACCACCTCGGAGTAGCGGCCCTGGCTGGACACGTCCGCGAAGTAGGAGCTGTGGTCGATCAGAAAGGAGGTTCCCCCGCGCGAGACCCGCGGCTGCATGGAGTTTCGCTGCGAAGGAGTGCGGTGCGCCCAGATCACCCGCCCCTGTCGGTCGATCAGGGTGATCCAGGTCCGCCGGAGCGAGCCGTCCTCGCTCACCCCGACGAGCAGGTAGGGCACGTCGGGATCGACCCGACTCGGCTCGAAGGAGACGATCTCGGCGGTGGGAACGATGGGCGGCAGCCGATCGGTCGCGACGGTCCGCTCGAGGGACCGCACGCCGGTGTCGGTCACGAGTCGGTAGGCGACCTGTTGACCGTAGGGGACGCCCAGCAAGAGCTCGTCGTGGGGTCCCGGCTCCAGCGCGCGCGCGGGCGACGACAGGAAGCGGTCGTCCTCGAAGGAGTACTCCACGTGGACCGTTGCCGCGGCCTCCTGCCGCCACGCCACCCGAATCACCGAGCCGTAGTCGGGGACCGGGCTCGCGCGAACCGCCCCGAACGGGGTGCCCAGGTCGAGGGCTCCGGTGTCGGCGGTCGACTCGCCGGGCAAGTCGCCGCCGGTACAGGCGAGCGCGAGCCAGCCGATCACGGCGCGCCCAGGTCGGGGCGTCCCGGGTCCACGACCACCTGCGAGAAACCGAGAATCATGTCGGGGACCTCGAGCCGGGAGCGCACCGAACCCTCGGCATCGAAGAGCTCGGTGATGCCGGTGTTGCCCCACAGCACCCGCGTGGTGCCGTCGCCCATCCGGAACACGTCGCCGAGGACGAGCGTGTACAGCGGCGGATCGGACTTGAACTCTCGCACCGCGACCGCCTCGCTCGGGGGGTCGAACGTGTACTCGAGGACGCGGCTCTCTTGACCTCCGGCCCCCTGGTTGTCGAACACGAGCAGGCGGTCGCCGACCCAGTCCAGCTGGTGCTGCCGACGAAAGCGCGGACCCTGGAGATCGAGCGTTCCGGCGACGCCACCCAGTCCCCAGGCACAGCTCCGGGTCTCGACGTCGACCGACAGGATGGTGTTCAGGTTCCGCAGGCTCACGAGGTACGTACCGGAGGCTTCGTCGAAGTCGAGCGCGTTCGTGTGGGTCCAGTTGTCCCGATCGGTGGCGTCGCTCGGGTGGGTCTCGGGATCGAGGCAGTCCCAGGTGGTCCAGAGCGTCTCGACCGTGCCGTCGGGGGAGACCGCGAGCAGGGCGTTGCCCTCGATCGCCTGGGGACAACCTCCGTCGTCGAGCGGCACGGGCTTGCCGTTCGCGTCGCGGCACTCCGACGCCAGCGTCACGAGGGTTCCGTCGTCGAGCTCGACGAAGTCGTGGGCGAGGAACGGCACGTCGTGGGTCACGATGACCTCGCCATCCCAGGAGACGCGCACGAGCGCCGAGTCTCGGACGGGCGAGCCCCGGACGACGGTCGCGGAGTAGGTGATCCCGGAGCCGTCACGAGACAGCTGGGCCCGGTAGACCTGGGCGTCGCGGGTGTCCGTGGTCGTCCAGACGATGCGGCCCCAGGGGTCGATGATGACCGGGTGGGCGAGGTTGCTGTCCCGCCGGCCGAGAATGGGTACGACGAGAAAGTGGTCCGCGGGCTCGCCCTCGAGCTCGAGCTCGGGCGCGAAGCCCTCCAGCGCACCGGTGGTGACGGAGACTCGACCGCTCTTGATCTCGCGGTCGCCCTCGGCGGTCACGACGCGGAAGTGAACCTCCTCGGACGGAGGCAGGCCGACCAGCGTCGCCGAGTGCTGTCGGGTGGGCTCGCTCTCGACCGCGGTGCGACGAGACAGGTCACGACGACGCTCGCCGAACTCCACGAATCCCGACGTCGGCTCGTTGGTCGTCCACGTCACCTCGACCACCGTGCCCATCGTCTCGGACACGGTCGCCTCGATCTGCTGCGGCTTCAGGTCCTCGGAGACACATCCGGTGGCCACCGTCACGAGGAGGGCTCCGCTACGGAGCATACGTGCCCTCGAACACGAAGTACGCCATGAACGCGTCGACCTGGCGCTCGTCGAGGACTCCGCCCACGTTCTCGAAGGGGTTGTCCATGAGAACGAGATCGAACCACTCGCCCTGTTCGTTGAGCGTGAACAGCGAATAGCCGTGGCCCGTGGCCTCTTCGCCCCACCCGTAGACCAGGGTGCGACCCTCGAGACCGGCGAGCGTCGGGGCATCGACCGCCCCGAGCACGATGTCGCATGCGCCATCGTAGGCCTGCGCCTCTATGCTGGCGTTCGAGGTCGTGAACTCGTGGGCCCCGCCCTCGGGGGTGGCGTTGCAGTCCGCACAGTCGTCACGGGCGACCGTTCCGGTCATCGTGTAGACGATCACGCAGGCGTCGACTGGCTCGAAGAGGTCGTCGTCGATGAGACGGAGGCGCTCGATACCCGACCACTCGGTTCCACGGAGCTCGATCTCCCCTTCGCGGCGCAGAAGAAGCTCCCC
>CAZZLC010000007.1:100362-187043 GCA_964655065.1 uncultured Enterobacteriaceae bacterium
ACCACTCGGTTCCACGGAGCTCGATCTCCCCTTCGCGGCGCAGAAGAAGCTCCCCGTCGGTCGGGAGCGGCTCGAGCGTGGGCTCGGGCACCACGGCGTCGTCCGACCCCGAGGTACACGAAACGGAACAAAGGATCATCGCCAGCCAGCCCCGCACAGTCTCCTCCTTTGCCCCCCATCCTGGGACAGGGTGCAGGCTACTCTCCTCGACGTGGACCCGCTATATCGACGTGGCTCGCCATCGGTCTTCGCGAGGGCGTGCGCCCGACGCCGGAGGTCGACGTGGCCTACGCGCTTGCTGCCGTGCTGCTGGTCGTCTTCTTCGTGGCTGGCTTCAGCAGCATCCTGTCCCGCCTGCCCCCTGGTCGTCCGCGGCTGCCCCTCCCCCCGCTGGCCGAAGCGCTCGATCTCGACAGGCGTGGCGGTCAGCTCGTGGGCACCCGCGCCGGTCATTCCGTGGTGGTCCATCCTCCGACCGACGTGGGAGGCGGCTGGACCGCGATCGTCGACCACTCGGTTCCGCTCGCTCCCCGGGACGGCGCGGCGTCGGCCCCCGTGCAGCGCATCCTGGACCAACGACCCGATCTCGCCGTCCACATCGATCGGACGTACGTTTCGGTGACGAGCCAGGGCGCACGACCGGGGACGCGAGACGCCGACGCTGTCGCAGAGGGCATCGAGACCGCGGTTGCCGTGGTCGCAGCACTCCGGGAGACCTACCACGGCTGGGTGGTCTCGCTGTCGCAGGCCACGGGGCTGTCCCGTCTCGACGGAGCCACGCTCGAGGGGGAGATCGACGGCTCCTCGGTCTCCGTCGTGGTTCCCCGTCGGCTCCCCGAGGGCTGGGAGCTCATCGTGCGGGGCCGCCTTCGGGAACCGCTGCCCGAGGGGTCACGGCTCCGAGCCGCGGAGGCGTCCGGCCCCGACGTCGAGCTCGGCGACCTGTTCCTCGATCAGACCCTCGCGGTGACGACGACCGACCCCGCGGCCCTGCGGAGTCGCCTCGCCCGCGACGAGGTTCGCGGACCCCTTCTCGACCTCCTCTGTCGGTTCCGCGGCTCGGTCGTGACGGAAGAGGAGATCGTGCACGTCGTGAGGGAAGGGGGGAACATCGACGTGAAGGCAGCCGTGGAGCGAGTCGTCGAGCTCGTGGACGCCATCGGGTGACCGACGATGGTACACCGAAGGCCACGGAGGAGGAGACGTGCGTACCTGGTTCGTGGCTGCATTGCTCGCGTGCGGGGCCGACGCGCCCGAGACCGATACGGGCGCCCCCAACTCCGTGGCGCCGGAGGACGGCCCCACGCCCGAGCTCGGGACCTGGGACGAAGACGAGCCCGTTGGCATCATCGTCGTCGCGCCGAGCGACACCTACTTCGGTCCCGTCACCGTGTGGTGGCAGCAGCGAGTCCCGTTCGACGTCCGGATCGACTTCCGCGTCGACGGCGGCGAGTGGCAGCAGAGCCCTGTGTACCAGGGGGTCGCTGGGCTCAATCGCCAGTCGATCATCGGCATCCCCACCGGTGAAACGGCAGAGGTGCGGCTGGTGGGCACGTCGAGCGTCGAGTTCGAGACCCCGGCCGGCGAGGTGACCACGCCCGAGCTGCCGGCGAGCTTCCCGCGGGCCGAGGTGCGGGTCGACGACGAGTCGAGCTGGGGAGAGAACGGCCGCTACTTCCTGACCAGCATCAACGAGAACAGCTGCTCGTGGTGCACCGGTCGATACTGGACCTTCATCGCGGACCGTCAGGGCGTGGTGTATTGGGCCACTCGGTCCACCGACAATCGGCAGGTCCTCTTCGCGCAGATCTCGGCCGCATCGGGCGACCACGTCCTCTGGGACGAGGTCGTGTGGACCGGGCGCTCGCGGGATTCCAAGATCCACCGCACCTACCTCGACCGCGAGATCGAGATCGTGGACGCCCCCGGCCACCACCACGCGTTCCTCGAGCTGCCGGACGGCACGCTGGTCTGGGGCGACAAGACGTCGGACGAGGGCGAGGCCATCACCGAGCTGCCCCCCGGCGCCACCGCGACTCGCACCGTGTGGACGTGCCAGGCAGACTGGGTCCCCGACGACGGCTGCCGGTCCAACAGCATGTACTTCGACGAAGCGTCCGACCGGTACTGGGTCTCGTTCTACACGCAGAGCGCGATCGTCGAGGTGGACCGAGGCACGGGCAAGACCAACTGGTCGTCGCGGTTCGACGGTGGCCCGGTCGGCCCCAAGGTCTACACCTTCGAGCCGTCGAACTCCCAGTTCGACTGGCAGCACGGCGTCGTGTTCCTCGACGATGGCAACCTGCTGGTCTCGACCGACCGGCTGGCTGGTGTGGACGGCGAAGTGCACACGGTCCTGGCGGAGTACGAGATCGACCGCGAGCAGTCGGTTCTGCGGCAGGTCTGGAGCTTCGACCCCGGCTACGACGCTCGTTTCAACGGGGAGACCAACCGGTTCGCCAACGGCAACACGCTACACGTGCTCGGCGCGCGCTCCATCGCCTACGAGGTCGAGCGGTCGGGACGGATCGTCTGGGAGATCGAGTACCAGGACGGCAAGATGCTCAACCGACTCGAGTTCCTCGACGACCTCTGGTCGCTGATGGCCCCTCCGGCCTTCGACCAGAGGGTCGACCACGAAGCGGACGTTCCCTCGGGGCCTCCGACGCGCCCCTGAGCTCAGGGCACTACCGCCGATCGCAGCCGTTCCAACACCGTCCAGTCGGCGATGGCACCCAGCGCGGCCACGTCGACCTGATCCCCCCAGCCCACCCAGGCGGCGACCGCGACCATCACCAACGCCACGAGTACGAGGCCGCGGGCCCGGTGCCGGCGTCGGATGCGGCGCCCGCCCCACACCTCGGCCAGCCCCGCCACCGTGTCGAACGGAGGATCGTCGTCGAGCGCGGCCTCGATCGCCCGAACGAAGCGCCGGGGCAACCTGCGCTCCCGGCGCAACCCACGAAGCGCGTCCTCGATCGCGGGGGCATCGACAAACTGCCCCTCGCTGGCGATCCGACGCCGGGTGCACACCTCGTGGAGCAGGATGCCGAGCGCGAACCAGTCCACGCTCTCGTCGACGTGCTTGCTGTCGGTGGCCTGACGGGGCGCCATGTAGCTCGGCGTTCCCATCACCTGACCGGTGCGCGTGAGCTCCGTCGGCAGGTCGTCGGCCGAGTCGGTCTCGCTCGCCTGGTCCTTGGCCACTCCAAAGTCGGCCACCTTGGCCACGACGCCCCCACCCCGCATCGAGAGCAGGACGTTCGAGGGCTTCAGATCGCGGTGCAGCACGCCCTGCTCGTGGGCGGCCTGGACGCCGGCGAAGATGCCGGTCGCGATCGCGTCGATCTCCTTGATCGTGAGATCGCGTTGTTCGAGGATCTCGTCGAGGGCGGGCCCGTCGACGAGCTCCATGATCAGCGCGGGCAGCCCGTCGACGTCGACCGTGTCGTGGACGGCGACCAGGTTCTCGTGCCGGAGCCGCATCTGGATCCGGCCCTCGCGATTGAAGCGCGCGTACACGATCCACTTGCGCTGCTTGGTCGCGTCCTCGAGCAGGTTCGGGTCGAGGACCTTCAGGGCCGCGTCGCCGCGCTCGGGGTGACGAACGTGGTAGACCCAGGCCATCCCGCCGCGCGCAATGACGCGCTCGACGCGCCATCCGTCGACCTCGTCGCCGATCCAGATGGGTGGCTTGTCACCGGCCACGCTTGAACCTTCGTTTCCGCACTGCGAACGCCAGTCCCTGGGCGTTGAGCTCGGCGTCGAACTCGACCCACGGCCGTGCCCCGGGCTCGTCCTGCTTGCCGTGACGCTCGAGCTCGGCGTCGAACAGCGCGCGGACCCGGGAGGCAAACCAGGCGTCCAGCTCCTCGTCTGGCACCTCGCCCTTGTCGGCCTCGTCGACCAGGCTCCCGTGCGCCTCCAGGAGTCGGTGCAGCTCGCTCGCGATCCCGGCCAGCTCGGTGCAGGGACCAAAGTGCGTGAGGTAGGCGACCTTCGCGCCAGTGGCCAGGATCCGGTCGACCGCTTCGTGCGCTGCCGGCTCGTCGAAGTCGGTCGGCGTGGTGGAAGGGAACGCGAACACCGGCCGTCCCTCGGTCTGGAGCGCGGGGTAGACGATGCCCAACGCATCGCCCGTGAACACCCCATCGGTCCCGGTGTCGTAGACCACGAAGTGATGGTTGGCGTGGCCTCGGGTGTAGAGGAACCTGAAGGTCCGGGAGCCGAAGGCGAGGGTGTCGCCATCGTCGGGCACGCGGACCCGAGACTCGGGGACGGGGCGAACCTCGCCGTAGAGCGTGTCGAACTGGTCGCCGTAGACCTCCCGCGAGCTCTGCACCAGCTTGCTGGGGTCGACGAGGTGCTTCGCGGCCTTGGGGTGGGCATGCAGCGTCGCGTTGGGACAGGCCGCCATCAGGACCCCGGCGCCGCCTGCATGATCGAGGTGCGCGTGGGTGACGATGACGTGGGCTACGTCGTCAGGTGAGCGACCGGCCGCCTCGATCGCGGCGAGGATCCGGGGGACGGCGAACGCGGTGTTGGTCTCGACGACGGCCAGCTGATCGCCCTCCTGGACGAGGTAGCTCGCGGCGAGGGTGGAGCGGTCGGCGTAGAGCGTGTCGATGGTCGTGACGGACATGCAGGCACGTTACCGCGTTGCGGGCACGGCGCGAGTGGGAACCAGGAGGACGGGGCTGTCCTCCACGATCGTACGCGACAGCTTGCGGCCCACCCTCGCGAAGGCGTGCGGGCCCTCGATGATCTGCTCGGCCGTCCCCCGATCGACCTCCCCGACCCACTGGGCCACGTCACGGTGGCGCCACAGCCAGAGCCGCCCCACGTCGAGGTCGCCGTCGATCGCGACGTCCGGAGACCCGAGAACCACGTCGTCGACGCCATTCCCGTCGAGGTCGTCGGCGAGCAACGTGCGGCCGAATTGCTCCCCGTCCTCGAGACCGGCGACCGACGCCACCTGTCGCAACCCACTGTCGTCCTCGACGAGGAGATCGACGAGCCCCCGCCGTCGGCCGTCGTCGCTGGCGGAGAACCCAGGCGCCCCCACGAGCAGCGCCGGCGTGCCCGTGAGCGAGAACGAGGCGAGCGCCAGGCCGTAGCCCGACTCGCGCCGCGGCCCCTCTACGATCGTCCCCAGCTCGTCGAGCGGTCCGTCGGCCGGCAGCGAGGTCCAGGGCACGCGGTAGACCGCGCCGGCGTTCTGGTCCTCCGCGCCGTGCTCGCCACGCCACGGAGCCCCCACGTACAGACCTCGGGAGCTGCAGGCCACCGCCGTGCCTGCCTGCTCTCCGATCTGGGTGCCCCAGAGGAGGTCGAGGTCCAGGTCACACACCGACCACGTGCCGAAGACCTTCGAGAGCCGCTCGGAGCGGAGGACGGCGACCGCCCCCGCCAGGTTCGCGGGTAGGTCGTCGGTGGCGGGGCAGCCGGGCGTGACCTGGAACGTGGGAAGACCCAGGACGAGGTCCAAGACGCCGTCGCCATCGATGTCGCCACAGACCGTCACGTTGGCGCCGAGCCGATCGTTGGGTGTCTGACCGACGATCTGCAGGTCGGGCTCGACCGGCTCGTCGGGGTCCGGGCCGGACAGGACGTTCTCGACGAGCGGGAAGCGATAGAGCGCACCCCGGTCGAGGTCCGCCCCCGGCGCCCCCACGTAGAGCGTGGTCCCTTTGTCTTCCGGGACCGTCCGGAGCACTTCCCCGAAGCGCCGGAGCCCCTGCAACACGGGCGCGGAGGGCACGGCTCCGGGCTCGTCGAGTGGGACCGCGTGGACCGCGCTCGCGTCGGGCACGCCGATCAGGACGTGCTCACCCACGACATCGGCCGACCAATCCGTCCCGTGGTCGACGACCGCGTCCGCTCGGCCGAGCCAGAGCGCCAAGGTCGCATCGTCGTCGGAGACATCGACCTGCGGCTCGGCGAACGGAACGACAATCGAGAGACGACCGCCTGGCCAGCCCACGTCGCAGCGAGGATCCGTTCCGAGGCACTCGGCGCTGCAACCCGTAGCGAACGCAGCCGCCAGCCCGAGCATCATCCGGGTGCACGCGATCACCGCTTGCACTTCGTGCCCCGACTTGCCATTGCGCTCACAGGAACCGCATGGTGGCGGTTCGTGGTGGAATCCCTGCGGTGGAGTGATGCGATGGCGGATCGGGGACAGACTCTGACAGTGGTGCTCGGCGGGGGCCGAGGCACGCGGCTGTACCCATTGACCCAGGATCGCGCAAAGCCCGCGGTGCCGCTGGGTGGAAAGTACCGACTGATCGACATCCCCTTGTCGAACGCGATCAACAGCGGCTTGCGGCAGGTCTTCGTGTTGACCCAGTTCAACTCGGCCTCCCTCAACGCCCATATCGCGAGGACCTACCGCTTCGACATGTTCACCGACGGGTTCATCGAGGTCCTCGCCGCCGAACAGACAGACCGATTCGGCGCGGACTGGTACCAGGGCACAGCCGACGCCGTGCGCAAGCACCTGCACCGCTTCGTCCGCGACGGCATCGAGAACATCTTGATCCTGTCCGGCGACCACCTGTACCGCATGCGCTACGACAACATGATCGCCCACCACATGGACATCGGCGCCGACATCACGGTCGCGACCATCCCCGTCACTCGTGAGGAATGCGAGGGCTTCGGCGTCCTCGCCACCGACGACGACGGCCTCATCTCCAACTTCAAGGAGAAGCCCGCCACCGACGAGGACATCACCGAGTACGCGATGCCCGAGGCCCTGCAGAAGCGCTGGGGCACGGACAAGTCCTATCTCGCCTCGATGGGCGTCTACGTGTTCCGGGCCAAGGCGCTGCAGTCGCTGCTCGCCCACGACGAGCACCTCGATTTCGGCAAGGACATCCTGCCCTCCGCCATCGGCGACCTCAAGGTCGCGGCCTTCCAGTTCAACGAGTACTGGGAGGACATCGGAACCATCAAGGCGTTCTACGACTCGAACCTCGCGCTGTGCGACGACGAGCCCTCGTTCCGCTTCTACGTTCCGGACGAGCCCATCTACACGCGCGCCCGCTTCCTGCCCCCCACCCGCTTTCGCGGCGACACCAAGGTCGACCGCTCGCTCATCGCCGAAGGCAGCTTCCTGCAGGGAGCCCGGGTGGAGCGGTCGATC
This sequence comes from uncultured Enterobacteriaceae bacterium, assembly GCA_964655065.1. Lineage (GTDB taxonomy): Bacteria > Myxococcota_A > UBA796 > UBA796 > DRPG01. The sequence continues at coordinate 107,510 of CAZZLC010000007.1, forward strand.
ATTGGTCAGCGCAGCTGGCTGTCCCCGGGCTGCCAGGTCCGCGAGTCGATCGTGATGGGTGCCGATTACTACGAGCTCGGCCGCAAGCGCGACGCCGTGGAGCAGTCTGGCGGCATCACGATGGGCATCGGCAAGGGCGTGTCGATCCGACGCGCCATCATCGACAAGAACGCACGCATCGGCGCCGATGCGGTCATCCACGGCGACCCGGACCGTCCCGACAGCGACGAAGCCATGTACTCCGTGCGCGACGGCATCATCATCGTGAAGAAGAACGCGGTCATCGAGCCCGGCACGGTGATCTGATGGACCTCCTGCTCCGCGACCTCGAGCTCGTCCTGACGATGGACGATGCCTGGGCCGCGGGGCCACTCGGGCCAGTGCCGAACGGCGCCGTCGCTTTGCGTGACGGAAAGGTCGCCTGGGTCGGTCCGTCTGCCGACGCTCCCGGTGCCGCGGACGTGCGGTCGTTCCCCGGCTGCATCGCGCTACCGGGCTTCGTCGATGCGCATACCCACGCCGTGTGGGCGGGCAGCCGAGCTGACGAGTGGGAAGCTCGACAGCGAGGCGTCGACTACCGCGACGCGCTGGCCGAAGGCGGCGGAATCCACCGGACGGTGTCTGCGGTTCGTGCCACGCCCCTCCCCGAGCTGACCGCACTCGCCTCGGGGCGACTCGCCCACCTCGCCTCCCTCGGGACCACCACCGTGGAGGTGAAGAGCGGCTACGGGCTCGACGTCGGCGCCGAGGTCGCGATGCTCACCGCGGCCCGAGACGCGGGACGGCAGGCGGGAATCCGTGTCCTCACCACGTTCCTCGGCGCGCACGTCGTGCCGAGGAGCCACCTGGGCCATCGAGACGCCTACGTGGCCGAAGTGATCGAGCAGCAGCTGCCCGCAGTGGCGGACCTCGCGGACTTCGTCGACGTCTTCGTCGACGACGGGGCCTTCACCCTCGACGAAGGCCAGGCGATCCTCGAGGCCGCGCGGTCGCTCGGGCTCGGGCTCAAGATCCACGCGGAGCAGCTCACGTTCACCGGCGCAGCCGCGATGGCCGCCCGACTCGGCGCGGTCTCCGCGGACCACCTCGAGTGCATCGACGCAGAGGGCATCGCGGCCATGGCGGACCACGAGACCACCGCGGTCCTGCTTCCCGGCGCCATGCTGTCGCTGTCGCTGCCCCCACCCCCGGTCTCGGCGCTCCGCGACGCAGGCGTGAGACTGTGCGTGGCCACCGACCTCAATCCGGGCAGCTCCGCGTTCCACGACCTCCTGTCGTGCGCGCAGCTCGCGTGCTTGACCATGGGACTGACCGTCGACGAGGCGCTGCTCGGCATCACGTCCCACGCAGGTCACGCCCTCGGACGTCCGGACCTGGGCAGGCTCTACCGCGACGGCCCCGGGGACGTCGTGGTGCTCCGCCCCGCCGCCGGTGAGCCCGCGACGCCGGCGAGCCTCCTGCAGCAGGTCGGCGGGTCCGTGAGGACGCTCGTCGTCAGCGGAGGTCGCCCTCGCGAAAGCAGGACCTGAGGGGCCGCTCAGTTCGCGTTGGACTTCGGGGTGACTTCCTCGGCGTCGGTGATCGCCGAGGTGGCGCTCTTGTCGTGCGACTTCTGGTCGTCGACGTCGAGGGCCGGCTCGTCCTTCGAGGCGTCACGAAAGGCGCGAATGCCCTTTCCGAACGACTCGAAGACCTGCGGCAGCCGCCCCGCACCGAAGAGGATGAGGACCAGCACGAGGACCACGAGCAACTCGGGCAGTCCGAGCCCCGCGATGAAACCGACGACGGGCATGGATTCTCCAGGGAAGGCCTCCCTCGTATCCTGCCGCCAGGCACCTCGTCGAGTAGCGTGAGCTCGCGCTCGGTGGGTGCTTTCGAGAGCCTCCTCCGCCCGAATCCACCGCGAGAGATGGAGGAGACGCAAGAGCTTTGCCTGGTGTGATGCCGGCGAAGGAGGCCGTCGAAAACCCGAATGGAAAAAGCGAGAACACCTGATATCAAATCTACGGGAAGCGAACCGCGCTGTCAAGGCGACGACGGGCTCCGGAAAGCCGCGCCAGCGCTCGGAGACGAACTCCGACGACCCGAGGAGGTTGCCGAGCCCGTCACCAATCTGACGACCCGGTTCCACGTTCGTTTCGCGTCTGTTCGGTTTCGCGCGCGACGTTTATCGCAACCGTTCGGTTCTGGCACGGGAAAATGTCTCACCCGTGGCTGACCAAGCGCTTCAGTCCTTCTCGGCGCGTCGCTGACGCCCCATCAAGGCAGTCAGGGCCTCCATCGCCGGTCTATCCTCGTGGAGCATCGCGTAGACCTGCTCGGTGATTGGAAGCTCGACGCCGATCTTCCGGGCCAGCTTGTGGGCCGAGACGGCAGTGGTCACCCCCTCGGCGACCTCCCCGAGCTCCTGCAGGACGTCGTCCAGGGTGCGCCCCTCGCCCAGCGCGAGTCCTACCCGCCGGTTTCGCGAGAGGTTGCTCGTGCAGGTGAGTACGAGGTCACCGATGCCCGCCAGCCCCATCATGGTGATCGGGTCCGCCCCCATGGCCACGGCGAGCCTGGTGATCTCGGCCAGACCTCGGGTGATCAGGCCCGCCCGTGCGTTCGCCCCGAATCCGAGGCCGTCGCTCACCCCGCAGGCGATCGCCATCACGTTCTTGATCGAGCCCCCGATGCACACGCCGACCACATCGTAGGTGTGGTAGGCGCGAAAGTGATCGCCGTGGAACGCTTCGGCCGCGATGTGCGCGGTGTCGTCCGCCCCCGCGACCACCACGGCGGTGGGCAGCGCCTTCGCCACCTCCAGGGCAAACGACGGACCGTACAGCATGCTGATGCGGTCGATGTCACCGAGCTCCGCCACGCAGACCTCGTGCATCGTCGCCAGCGTGTCGTCCTCGATGCCCTTGGTCGCACAGCAGACCTGGGCGTCAGCGGCGAGGTCGTCGCGGATGGCCGCGAGGACCGAGCGCAGCGCGTGCGACGGAACGACGGGAACGACGAGCGAAGCGCCGTCCACGGCGCGTCTCAGATCGGGTTCCGCCCGCAGCCCGGTCGGGAGGTCTACCTCCCGGAGGTAGCGGGGATTCCGGTGATGAGCGTTGATGTGATCGCATCGTTCGGGGTGTCGGTCCCAGAGAACCGTCTCGTGACCCTGCCGAACGAGCTGGGCCGCGAGAGCGGTACCCCAAGAACCGGCTCCGATTACCGTACAACGCATCGTGTTTCCTCCCTCGGGCTCCCGCACCCGGGCCTTCCGGCGTCATCGACGGACCGGGTTCACGCAGGGGCCGTCCGCGCATCGTAGCAGCGGCCCGTGCGTTGGCTTATGGATGGCCGGTGAGGATCGCCTTCGCCATCACGCGCGCCGCGGCCATCGGCAGCACGTGGACCACCGCGAGCCTGGCGCAGGTGGCTCTCGAACGCGGCCACACCGTGCGCTTCGTGGAGCCCTGGGACTACGAGGTCGATGTCCGAGGCCGACTGATTGCGCGCTCCCATGCCTTCGACCGCCCCACCTCTGCGGAGCGGCTCTCCCACGAGCTGACCTCACGCAAGGCGACACGGCGCTACGTCGACCTCGAGCGCGTCGACCTGCTGCTGCTGCGATCGTCTCCCCTCGATCTGGCCGTGTTGTCGTTCGCCCAGTTCGTCAAAGAACGTGGCGTCCGCGTGGTCAACGACCCTGGGGGATTGTTGCGGGTCTCGCACAAGGGCTGGCTGGCCTCGCTGCCGGGGGTCCGCATCCCCGAGACGTTGGTGACGCGAAGCCGCGCCTCGACGCACCTCTTCGCCAGCGCGCAGTACGACGGGGTCGTGGTGAAGCCCGCACGGGGCAGCGGCGGGCGGGACGTCACCCGCGTGGAGCACGGTGAGACGGCGTCGCTCGATCACGCGTTCGACCGGGCCCGCGAGGGCGGCGACGGCTACATCGTCGTTCAGCGGTACCTGACCGAGGCAGACGGTGGGGAGAAGCGCCTCGTCTGGCTCGATGGCGAGATCATCGGCGGCTATCTCCGTCAGCGGGCACCCGGCGAGTTCCGCCACAATCTGAAGCGCGGCGCCACCCCTCTGCCGACCGAGATCACGGACGCCGACCGCGCCGCCGCCGCCCCGGTCAGCCCCCACCTCGTCGCCGCCGGCGTGCGACTGGCGGGGCTGGACGTCATCGGTGACTACCTCACTGAGGTGAATGCGCTGAATCCGGGTGGGGCGTTTCACGCCGACCGCACATCCGGAACCCGATTATCGGAGCGCATCCTGGATCGCTTGATCCAACCTCCCGAACCCGAGAGGATTACGTGGGCTCTCCCCGCACCCTGAGCAAGAAGCAGATTCTGGATGCCCTGTCCCGCAACGACTCGCTGGCCGACACCGACCTGCGAGGGAACGACCTCACCGGGGTCAGCTTCGACGGAGCTGACCTGCAGCGCGCAAAGCTCGCCGAGTGCACGCTCGCCCGGGCGAGCTTCCGGGGTGCCAACCTGCAGGGCGCCTCGCTGTGGCACTCGGACTGCAAGGAGGCCTGCTTCGACGAGGCGCTGCTCGAGGAAGCCGACTTCGACTTCGCCAACATCGACGGCTGCACCTTCCATCACGCCAAGGTGCGAAAGGCGATCTGGCCGAATGCTCGACAGACCATCGACGCGGTCGAGGCGAGCGTGCGCACCGGCCGAAGGGTCCGGGTGGAGTCGCGGACCCTCGACGAAGATGTTTAGTCGACGAGCGGGAGCCGTTCGCGAGTGAGCCGGAACGTCAGCGGCTCACCGTCGCGCAGGACGTCGACCTCCAGCACCGTCCCGGGACGCCCGGTGGCCATGCGCACGAACTCGCGCGTGGTGACCTCGAGGGTCGGCCAGCCGTCGACCCCGACCACCCGGTCGCCAGCCCGCAGCCCCGCCATCTCGGCAGGCGTTCCTTCGTGGACCCTGCGCACGAGAACGCCGTGCCGCTGGGCGACCACCTCGGCGCCCATGCCGCCGATGGGCCCCACCGGAAGTTGGTGGAACGGAAGCACCACGTCTTCGTCGCCGTCGACCACGAAGGCCTCGGTCTCGACGACGAGCGCTCCGTCGCGCACGAGCCCAGAAACCGCGCACCGCGTCCAGCCAGCGTCGAGGCGAAGGTGGTCGGAGGCGGTCTCCACCGTCCAGTCGGCGCAGCCGTGCAGCGCGACCTCGAAGCCCGGAACGGCCTCGGCACCCGCGGCGAGCTCCCAGCGGACCTCGATGGCCGAGTCCTCCGAACCCGAACAACCGACCGGCTCGCCCACCTGGGTCGCCGCCATCACCGCCGCTACCGCCAACGCGCGCATATCCACTCCCGGACTGACACCCTATCGTAGTGAACGTCGGCGCTCGGCAGGTGTCATCGAGTGTCGAGAGGCCCCATCGGGGCTATCTGCTGGCGAGGAGAGCGTCGTGACCGAGATCGTACCCGCCCCCAGGTTCGTCGTCCTCAAGTTCGGCGGGACCTCCGTGAGCCGCGCCGACCGGTGGGCCACCATCGCCACCCAGGTGCGGGCCCAGCGCGCCGACGGGCGAGTGGTGGTGCTCGTCTGCTCCGCGCTGGCCGGAGTCACCGATGCGCTGCAGGAGGTCATCGCGCGCGCGAGCGCCTCGGAGGACATCGAGCCCCCCCTGGAACGCATCGCCGCCCTCCATCGGGAGCTCGGGGAGGCTCTCGGCGTCCCGACGAACGTCACCGAGCCCGAGATGACGGTCCTTCGCCGACTCGCTCTAGGTGCGCAGCTCCTCGGCGAGGCGAGCCCTCCCGTCCAGGCGCGGATCCTGGCTCGAGGAGAGCTGCTGTCCACGCGACTCGGGGCGTCGTGGCTCGAGCGCAGCGGCCTACCCGTCCGCTGGTTCGACGCGCGCGAGGTGATGCACAGCGACGGCGCCGGCGGGCCGAACCGGCGCATGCTCGCCGCCCACGTGCCGTGGAGCGCCGACCCCGAGCTGCAGCGCGAGTTGGCCGGCGACGCCGTCGTCATCACCCAGGGATTCCTGGCTCGCGACCCCGACGGCGCGACCTGCGTGCTCGGACGAGGGGGATCGGACACGTCCGCGACCACCTTTGCGGCCAAGCTCGGCGCCGAGTGCTGTGAGATCTGGACCGACGTGCCCGGGATGTTCACGGCGGACCCCCGCAAGCAGCCGGCCGCGCGGCTCCTGCGCGCCCTCGGGTACGCCGAGGCCCAGGAAATCGCGACCACGGGGGCCAAGGTGCTCCACCCACGCGCCATCGCCCCCGCCCACGGCCGACGCATCCCCGTCCGCATCCGCTACACGCCGCGGCCAGAGCTGCCCGGCACCACGATCTCCGCCGACGCGCCCTCGGGACCAGCCCAGGTGAAGGCCATCTCGCAGCGCCGCGGACTCGTACTGGTGAGCATGGAGACGCTCGGCATGTGGCAGCAGGTCGGATTCCTGGCCGACGCCTTCGGGGTGTTCGCAAGCCACGGCCTGTCCGTCGACACGGTCAGCACCTCCGAGACCAACGTCACGGTGACGCTGGACCCGCAGGCGAACGCACTCGACCCCACGGTACTCGACGCGGTCATCGCCGACTTGTCGCGGTTCTGCGTCGCACGACCGGTCACCCAGGTCGCGTCGGTGAGCCTGGTGGGGCGCGGCATCCGCTCGATCCTCCACCGCCTCGCGCCGGCCCTCGAGCAGTTCGCCGAGCATCGGGTCCACCTCGTGAGCCAGGCGGCGAGCGACCTGAACCTCACCTTCGTGGTCGACGAGTCCACCGCCGACCGACTGCTCGCCCAGCTGCACGCCCTGCTGTTCGCCCATCGCCCCGACGACGAGGTGATCGGACCGACGTGGCAGGAGCTGTTCGCGGGCCCCGGACGCAGGCGAGCCGGCGCGTCCCCCTGGTGGGTCGACGCGCGCGACGAACTGCACGCCATCGCGGCCGAGGGCACGCCGGTGTACGTCTACGACGCCGCCACGATCGATGCCCGAGCCCGCGCGCTGGCCGGGCTCGCCAACGTGGACCAGGCGCTGTACGCCGTGAAGGCCAACGCCCACGAGGAGATCCTGCGGCGCGTCGGGGCGGCAGGCCTCGGATTCGAGTGCGTGAGTCCTGGCGAGGTCGAGCGGGTGCGGTCCGTCGTCGGGTCCGAGGCCACGATCCTGTTCACACCCAACTTCGCTCCACGCGAGGACTACGAGCGCGGCTTCGTGGCCAACGCCCACGTCACGCTCGACAACCTGCACCCGCTCGAGGCCTGGCCCGAGGTGTTCCGGGGCCGCGACATCCTCGTTCGCGTCGATCCGGGTCGGGGACGCGGACATCACGCCAAGGTGCGCACCGCCGGAGCGCGCTCCAAGTTCGGGGTGGCCCCCGACCAGCTGGTCGAACTCGCCCAGCTCGCTGCCGATCTGCAGTGCCGCGTGATCGGCCTGCACGCCCACACGGGCTCCGGGATCCTCGATCCCACCGCCTGGCAGCACACCGCCCTTGTGCTCGCCCAGCTCGCCGAGCTCTTCCCCGAGGCTCGGATCCTGGACGTCGGAGGCGGGCTCGGGGTCCCGGACCGACCTGGCCGCACCGCCCTGGACCTCTCGGCGGTCGACGCCGCCCTCGCGTCCGTCCGCGAGGCTCATCCTCGCTGGGAGCTCTGGGTGGAGCCCGGTCGCTACGTCGTCGCCGAGGCCGGCGTGTTGCTCACCCGGGTGACCCAGCGCAAGCAGAAGGGTGACCTGCACTACGTCGGCGTGGACGCCGGAATGCACACCCTCATCCGACCCGCCCTGTACGGCGCTCATCACCACGTGGCGAACCTCTCGCGTCCCGACGCGGAGCGCGAGGTCGTGACCGTGGTGGGGCCCATCTGCGAGACGGGCGACGTGCTCGCCCGCGACCGCCTGCTGCCTCGAGCCGAGGAGGGTGACGTCTTGCTGGTCGCCACCGCGGGGGCCTACGGGGCCGCCATGGCGAACGACTACAACCTCCGAGGACGCCCCCGTGAAACCCTTCGTCTGTCCGGCAAGAGCGGCGAATAGCGAGCGACGGCCCCGCGGTCTTCGACGGGACCGAGGGCCGGGGATACGGTCCCGCCGCGGGGACGAGGACGCCACCACGATGATTCGACCTGGAACCACGCTGCGTCTCGGCGTCTGGTTGGGCGTGGGCCTGGCGGCCGCGGGCTGCAGCCGCTTCACCCCCGAGCCACAGCCCGCCCGCTTCGAGATCGCGGGCGCTCACGCCGAGCTCGTCTGCGAGGCTTGCCACACCGAGGGTCAGCCCTACCAGCCGCTGTCGACCGACTGTCGAAGCTGCCACGAGGCCGATCGGCCCTCGCCGACCCACTTCGCCGAGCAGACGTGCAACGACGCTGGCTGCCACTCGAGCGAGCACCTGACGTGGGGCGAGGTCGGCGGCAACGTCGATGGCTTCCACGACTTCCTGCCCCTCGAGGGCTCGCACGACATCGACTGCGCGCTCTGCCACACCGACACGGAGAAGTACGCCGATCTTCCTGGCGTGTCGGACTACTGCTGGAACTGCCACGAGGTCGACCGCAAAGGCGACGACGACACGCCGAACGGCCTGCACTACATCGCCTACGTCGGCGGCGACCCCAAGCAGCCCGACCCTGCCTTCCGATGGGACTGTGGCCCCTGCCACGTCGCCCAGGAGTGGTCCACCAACGCGATCTTCCACTCCTGGCGGAGCCCCCACGGAGTCATGATCACCGACCCTGCGGAGGTGGAGGTGTGCATCGTCGAGCCCGACGAGACGGCGTGGATCACGGGCTGCGTCGGGTGTCACCCCGACACCACCGCGGTCGCCCAGTGTGTCTCCTGCCACGACGACCCGAACCACTTCCCGGGTCAGCCACCGCTCACCTGCACGAGCGCGGGCTGCCACGAGTCCGCTCAGCCTCCGGACTGCGACTCGCTGGCCACCCCGTGAGCTTCGAGGGACGCCTCGGCTTGCACTTCATCGCCGACGCCACGGAGTGCCGGGCCGATGTGCTCGAGGACCCTGGGCTCCTCGCCGAGCTCCTGCGCGGCCTCGCCACCCGGGCGGGGCTCACCGCGCTCGGGGAGCCGCTGGTGCAGCCCACCCCGTCCGGTTTCGTGGGGGTCCTGCTGCTGGCCGAGTCCCACGCGTCGGTCCACACGGATCGGGCCAGCCGCACGGCCTTTGTCGACGTGTTCTCCTGTGCGGCCCTCGAGCCCGCGCCCCTCGCGGCGTGGGTCTCGCAGGTGCTCGAGCCACGGTCGGTGAGCACTCGCGCGGTCCCACGGGGTCCTGGGTGAGCTTGCGTCGGAATGCGGGGCTGTTCCGAGCGAGCCCCGACCGTGCCGAGCTGCTGCACGCCGCCGAGCTCCTCGAGGTCGAGGGTCCCTCGCTGGCCCACGCCTTCGAGCCCCACGGCGAGAGCGTCGCGGTCCTCGGCGCGACCCGCCGCGTGGTGTTGCACACCTGGCCCGAGCACGCCCTCGTGACCGTCGATCTGTACGCCGACGAGGAGGTCTCGCTGGCGGTGCTCGGCGAGCTCGGGTGGGAGCCCGTGCCCGAGGCGGGCGACGGAGAACGAGCTACCTGCGACCCCGATGGGTCGGTGGCGGTCTCCGACCCCGAACCCGGAGCCACCGAATGAGCCGCTGGACCGTCGCGGACATCCCCGACCAACGAGGCCGCATCGCGGTCGTCACTGGCGCCAACAGCGGAATCGGCTTCGACGCCGCCCGCGAGCTCGCCAAGGCAGGTGCGCACGTGGTCCTGGCCTGCCGGAACGCCGACCGAGCGCGGGTCGCGAGCAACGCGATCCTGGAGCGGGTTCCCCGGGCCTCACTCGAGATCCGGGCGCTGGACCTCGCGAGCCTCGCCTCCGTGCGGCGCTTCGCCGAGGGCTTTCTCGCTGACCACGACCGCCTCGACCTGCTCGTCAACAACGCGGGCATCATGGCGATTCCGCGCACGGAGACCGAAGACGGCTTCGAGATGCAGTTCGGAACCAATCACCTCGGCCACTTCGCGCTCACCGGGCGACTGCTGCCGCGGCTCCTCACCACCCTGGGCTCCCGGGTGGTCACCGTCGCCTCCGAGGTGCACCGCACCAGCCGCCTCGACTTCTCCGATCTCCAGAGCAAGGCGCACTACGGTGCCTGGTCGGCCTACGGTCGCTCGAAGCTTGCCAACATGCTGTTCACCGCCGAGCTCGATCGGCGACTCGAGGGTCACGCCCCCGTAGCGGTGGCCTGTCACCCCGGCTACGCCGCGACCAACCTCCAACAAGTCGGGCCGCGCATGACGGGAGCCGCCCTCACGAGCCTGGTCATGCGGCTCGGCAACGCCCTCGTCGCCCAGTCCTCGTCGATGGGTGCGCTCCCGACGGTGTACGCCGCGACCGCCCCCGACGTCGAGGGCGGCGACTACATCGGCCCCGATGGGCCCTTCGCAGGCTGGGGCTACCCGAAGAAGAGCACCCCGTCGCGAGCCGCCCGCAGCCGAACCGACGCCGCCGAGCTGTGGCGACGCTCGGAGACCCTGACTGGCGTGACCTGGGATGCGCTCGCTACCTGAGCCACCGCAGCACCCGCTGGACGACCTCGCGGCCGCTGTGCCAGGCCCCGTGGAGCGTGCCGGGGAAGCCGAGGTGGGTGTGCTCACCGGCGAAGAACAGGGGCGCCGTGTCGGGGTCCGCAAAGGCCTGTCGTACGCTCAACGGAGCACCCACCGGGTTGTGGGACCAGGTGCCTCGCGCATGGGGGTCCTCCATCCACGACGAGGTCACCACCTCGACGATCTCGGGCATCTGCCGACCCAGAAGCCGGGCTGCAGTGGCCCGGATGCGCTCCGCCGCGACCTCGGGGCCGGCCTCGCCCATCCTGGCCGCGAACCGTCCGACAGCCATGCCCACCAACACCGGCTCGTGATGGAGTGGGGCGGGCCAGAACACGTCGTCGGACCAGGGGGCGTCGGGACCGACGTCGGTGAGGAAGTCGACCGGATCGGCAAGCGGGGGGGACTCGAGCCGGACGGCCACGGTGAGCGTCCGCCCAGCTCCGAGGACCCGAATGGCGTGCTGAACCGATTCCGGCAGGGCCGGCTCGAACGCCGGCGTGCCGGCCTGCAGGACGCCCAGCGGCACGGTGCACACGGCGGCCGCCGCCTCGACGGGGCCCCGGGACGTCTCGAGCACGACACCGCCAGGCCTTCGCTCGATGGCGGTGACCGTCGTGTCGAGCTCCACGGGGACGCTGGGATCGCGGACCGCCTCGACGACGCGGTCGAGCCCCTGCATCACCCAGAAGTCTCCTCCCGGATAGATGCCGTCCTCCTCCCAGGCATCGAGACCGAGGTCCTCGAGGTCTGCGCCATGGTCGAGCGCGATGTCTCGCAGCCGGGCATCGAGGGCGGCCGACCGCGCGCCCGGCGGGAGTGCGTCGCGAAGCGAGCAGTCGTGAGTCGGGCGCTTCGAGCCCTCCCAGTGCTGCCAGATCCGATCGAAGTCCCGATCGAGCGCGCGTACCTCGGCCGGCGACCACGGGCGTCCGTCGGTGGCGACGAGCTCGCTTTGGGACCGCCGGAGGTCGAGGCCTGCCCGACGCGCCCGCACGAAGATGGGGTTGCCCTTGCGGCCGTGGATCCACGTCGCGCCGAGCTCCAGGGGACCACCCCACCTCCGATCGGTCCGAACGCGCCCCCCCACCCGGTCCCGGGCTTCGAGGACCGTGACCTCGCATCCCGCTTCGGAGAGCCGAGCCGCCGCGGTGAGCCCCGCCACCCCGGCTCCGACCACCACCACCCGCTCCACATCGCCTCCCGGCAACGCGATCCCGCTACCCCGATGAGCGCCCCACGCTCGCGCGGCAATCCTGCCGCACGCGATCGTCACGTCACCGCGCGCCCGGTTCGAATACATCGGCCCGCGAGTGGATCGATCGTTGCACGGCGACGCTGGAGCGACGACGGAGGACCCATGTGGATCGGGATCGGACTCTTGGTGGGTTGTGGAGGCAGTTCCGACGAGGAGCTGCTCGAGTCGCTGGCTGGCACCTGGACGGGTGAAGCCCTCGTCGCCGGCGAGACCCGAGCGATCAGCGGCTTGTTCGAGTACGCGGGCTTCCTCAGCGGGGACCTCGACGTCGAGGAGTCGGAGGGCACCGTGAGCTACGGGCTCCGCCGGGCCGACGCGTTCAACGACCTCATCGACCTCGACCTCCAGCGCACGGGCGACGAGCAGTTCCTCACCCTCGAGGGTTCGATCACCGGAGGTTCCTTCACGGGCGACATCGTGAAGACCTTCGAGTGCGGCAAGCCGCAGCCCTGCGGCTACGTCGGTACGTTCACGATCTCGACCGCCGGACCCGTCGACACGGGCATCTGAGCCTCGCTCCGGTGGTCACTGCGGGAGCACGCCGAGCGTACCCCGCAAGGTGCGGCGTCGGGAGTCGCGGATGACCTCGATCTCGAACGGGCGGTCCGACCCCGTCTTGGCCACGCGGTTGCGGAACCGCGTGACGTCGGAGACCGGCTCGCCCTGAAACGCGACCACGATGTCGTCAGCGCGGAGACCGGCGTCGGCGGCCGGCGTTCCGGCCTGGACGCCATCGATGCGCACCCCGCCGTCGATCCCGAGTCCGTCGGCGATGGCGGGCTCGACATCGGCAATCAGCACTCCGAGCCAGCCGCGGTCGACCGCGCCGTCGGTCAGGATGTCCTCCACGATTTCAGTGGCCATGGAGGCGGGGATCGAGAAGCCAATGCCCTGCGACCCGCCGCTGCGACTGAAGATCGCCGTGTTGATGCCGATCAGCGTGCCGTCGAGGTCGACCAGAGCCCCTCCGGAGTTCCCGGGGTTGATCGCCGCGTCGGTCTGAATGAAGTCTTCATAGCGGACGATCCCGACATTCGACCTGCCCTTCGCGCTCACGATGCCCATGGTGACGGTCTGGCCGATGCCGAAGGGGTTGCCGACCGCGAGCACCACCTCACCGAGCCGGAGCCCGTCCGAGTCGCCGAAGGGCAGCGCGAGGAGCGCTTCCGGAGGGTCGACGATCCGCAAGACGGCGAGGTCGCTGCTCGGGTCGGAGCCGACGACATCCGCTCGGTGGACCGAGCCGTCGGGAAGGGTCACCAAGACCTGCTCGGCCCCAGCGATGACGTGGTTGTTGGTGACCACGATGCCATCCTCGCGCACGATCACCCCGGAGCCGAGGCCCTGGGGAGCGGGGCCGCGCACCGAGAACCGAGCCGCGCTCCGTGTGGACACGCTGACGACCGAGGAGACAGCACGCTCCGCGACCTCGGGCAGCACCTCGGCGAGCCCGAGCAGCCCGAGATCGCGCGGGGTGACGGTCGCTGGTCGGGGGAGCGGGGTCTGCGCCGTCGCGATGACCGACGACGGTTCCTCCGGCATCACGGCGAGCGGGTCTGCCGCACAACCGGCGAGAACGAGGGCGATGAGCGGACGTGACACGACAACCTCACTGCAAAGTGGTCCCGCTCGCCATCACGAAGCGCGCTCCGCGCGGTCGTCTCCCCTCGCTTTGCGCGAGGGAGAACGCGGGGTCATGGTCTCTGCGCCGGCGCACCTTGCGAAGCAGGCGACGAAGTCGCCTGCCGGCCGAGACCGAGGGCGCCCGGACACTGCGACCTTGGTGTCCTCGTCGTATGCACCACCGGGGCACGCGGATGGCCAGGTGACGGTCCGTGGCGGTTCGTGTCAGTCCGCCCCCGGCCGTGACGGGGATCCGACAGTGGACGTCGTCGGGGGAGGGATTTACGAGTCGCGCATGGCAAATCCCACTGCGACGATGGAAACCTCCCTCGGCACGTTCGAGGTCGAGCTCTTCACCGACCTGATGCCCGTCACGGCCGGCAACTTCATCCGCCTCGCGAAGGAGGGCTTCTATGACGGCCTTCACTTCCACCGGGTGATTCGCGGGTTCATGATCCAGTTCGGCTGTCCGCACAGCCGCGATCCGAACAGCGCACGGGCTGGCACGGGCAACAGTCCCTACGGCAACCTCGCCGACGAGCATCCCGAGAATGCCAAGCTCTCGAACGAGCCCGGCACGTTGTCCATGGCCAACACCGGTCGGCCGAACAGCGGCAGCTGCCAGTTCTTCATCAACACCGTTCACAACCAGTACCTCGACTGGTTCAGCGCCGGGCCGTCGAAGCACCCGGTGTTCGGCCGCGTGACCAACGGGATGGACGTCGTTCACGCCATCGAGAACACGGCGACCGACGCTGGCGACCGCCCGACCACGCCCGTGCAGATGGTCAAGGTGACGATCACCGAGTGACCCGCGGGTCGCTCGTGAGCGACCTGCGAGCTGCTGCCACCCTGAAAGCGCCTACTTGCTGTCGCGATTCTTGAGCGCGAGCTCGAGGCCCGACGCGTCGGAGACCTTGAAGGTCTCGCCCTCGACGAGGATGTAGACGCTGCGGCCGTTCGCCTTGATCTCGACCATCGTGCCCTCGGTCGCCTCGACGGTGAGGAGCTTGGGCTCGGCGCCGAGCGTCGCAGGCGCTTCCTCGACCATCGGGGCGGCGGCAATCACACCGGAGTCCGGGTCGATGGTGATGGTGGTCGGAGCGGTGGAGGCGACAGGCGCAGCCGCCGCCGGTGCCGCTGCCACGACCGGTGCGGTCGCGGGAGTCGGGGTCGGAGTCTGGGGCGCTGCCGGCGTCGAGGCGACCGGCGCCTGGGCCGGAGCGGGCGCCGGCTGCGCGGGCGGCTCGACCGTGATTGGGGGCTGCGCCACCGACATGTCCTGGTCGGCGGGCTCGTTCGAGTGCTCCTCGAGCCACTCCGTGCGAAGCACCCGGAGCGTGCCCTGGTCCCACTCGGCCCACGTCATGGTGTTGTCGGGGACTTCCATGTCCGCCTCGAAGAGCGTCTTGCCGAAGACGCCAGCCACGCGGATTCGGTGGGTACCAGGCTCGAGACCCGTCACGGTCTGCTGGAGCTTTCCGGTGAGGGTCGCCTTCTCGCCGTCGACGAAGATCGCGACTGGACCGCTGACATTGAAGACAATATTCGAGTACGCTTCCGCGGTCGGCGCGGCGACGAGTAGTCCCAAGATGGGCAACATGGTTCCTCCAGGCCCATGGTGGGACACCACGGGACGCCAATTGCGCTACTTCGGTTGCTGGGCCCCCCGAAGGGGCTCTGCGACACAGGGGGCACTCCTATTGTGCTGTCTCTCGTGCCCGATGGCCACGGGTTGTACACGTCAGCCGAGCTGTTGAGGGCCGGCGACCTGGTCGCAATGCCCACCGAAACCGTGTATGGCCTGGCTGCGGACGCCTTCGCCCCAGCGGCCATCGTCAAGATTTTTGACGCGAAAGAGAGGCCTCGTTTCGATCCCCTGATCGTGCATCTTCCCGAAGGGCCTCCCGACGACGTGGTCGAGGGCGTCGTCGAGCTGGTCGTCCTGGCGAGCCGCGGCCGGGAGCGCTTCGGAGCGCTCACCGATCACTTCTGGCCGGGTCCCCTGACGTTGGTGCTCCCGCGCCACCCCCGCATCCCCGACCTCGTCACCTCGGGTCGGGAGACCGTCGCGGTCCGGATGCCCGACCATCCGGTCACGCAGGCGCTCCTCGAGGCCTTTGGAGGGCCCCTCGTGGCGCCGAGCGCCAACCGCTTCGGCTCGATCTCGCCGACGTCGGCAGCAGACGTCCGCGCCGAGCTCGAGGGGCGCATCGCGGCCGTCCTCGACGGCGGCCGGTGCCCGCTCGGCGTCGAGTCGACGATCGTGGCCATCGATCGAGACGGAGCGCTGCGGCTGCTCCGGCCAGGCGCCCTGCCTGTCGAGGACATCGAGACGGTGGCGCCCGTCGAGCGCGCGATGGCTCGCGGAGACACTGCGGCGCCAGAGAGCCCGGGGCAGCTGTCGCGCCACTACGCGCCGGGCACCCCACTCGTGTTGGTCGACGACCTGGAGACTCCCGCCGAAGGGCCGCCGTCGCGTCTCGCGCTGCTGAGGGTGAGCGGCGATCCCGACTTGGCCCGTCGGGCCTACGAGGCAGCGGGACACACCGTCGTCGACGTCGTGTCGCTCTCGCGAGGAGGCGATCTGGCCGAGGCAGCCCGAGAGCTGTTCGCCGCGCTGCGGCGGCTCGACGACTGTGGAGCAGACACCATCGTCGCCGAGCGCAGCCCAACGTCCAGCGGGCTAGGTTTCGCGATCGAGGACCGTCTGCAGCGGGCGAGTGCCCTTCGCTGAAGTATGGTTCGCCCGGAGGCACGGTGTGATCGAGGTCAGTGGGCTCACGCGGTCGTTCGGCGCAGTGCGCGCGCTCGAGGACGTGTCGTTCACCATCCCCGAGGGTGAGGTCGTGGGCTTGCTCGGCCCCAACGGGGCGGGCAAGACGACCACGATGAGGGTGTTGGTGGGAGCGATCGGTGCGACGGAGGGCACGGTACGCATCGACGGGCGCGACGTGCTCGCCGACCCGACCGGCACCAAGCGCATCGTAGGCTACCTCCCCGAAGTCCCCCCGCTCTACGACGAGATGACCGTAGAGTCCTACCTCCAGTTCTGTGCGGATCTGAAGGACGCCCCCCCCGACGCCCTGGTCGAGCCCGGGCTGTGGGAACGCGTCGGGATCACCGAGGTGCGTCGGCGGGTCATCGGCAACCTGTCGAAGGGGTTCCGCCAGCGGGTCGGGCTGGCCCAGGCGATGGTCCACCGTCCCAAGGTCCTCGTGCTGGACGAGCCGCTCTCCGGGCTCGATCCCGCCCAGCGGGTCGGGATCCGGGCCGTGGTGCGTGCGCTGGCCGCGAACGGCACCACGGTGCTCGTGTCGAGCCACGTGCTGGCCGAGATCGAGGCGATCTGCGACCGTGTGATCGTGCTGTCGGCTGGTCGTGTGCGGGGCGTCGAGACCCCCGACCCCGCGTCACGTCGCATCGAGGTCGTGCTCGAGCGCCCCGGCGACGATGCCCTCGAGGCACTCCGGTCGCTTCCGAGCGTGGATCGGGTCGAGGCTCTCCCCGAGGGGCGCTACCGCATCACCACCGACGAAGACGTGCGGGCGGACGTCGCAGCCTGCTCGATCGAGTGGGGCCTCCTGGAGCTGCGGCAGGTAGGCTTGGAGCAGCGCTTCCTGGATCTCGTGGCCGCCGAACCACAGGAGACGTCGTGAAGGCGTTCGTCATCGCGCGTCGCGAGGTCCGGGCCTGGTTTACCACGCCCATCGGCTGGCTGATGCTGTTCGGCTGGCTGTTCCTCACCGGTACGTTCTGGTGGATCACCCTGGCCAACTATGTGACGCTGGTCCAGGAGCTACCGCCGTCGGCATTTGGCGGCGGCCCGGAGATCACGGTCGCCAACGCCCTGATCCGACCGTTCTTCGGCACCGCGCTGGTGCTCCTCGCCTTCGTGGTTCCCGCCCTCACGATGCGCCTGCTCGCCGACGAGGTCGCTCGGCACACGCTCGACCTCCTGCTCACGTCGCCCGTGACTCCCATCGACATCGTGGCGGGCAAGTTCCTCGGGGCATGGGCCGTGATGACCGGCCTCGTGCTGCTCACCGTGCCCTACCCCATCGCGCTGTTCGGCGTCGTCGACCTCGACTGGGGCCACCTGGCGGCAGCCTTCGTCACGCTGTGGCTGCACAGCGGCCTGCTGGCCGCGATAGGACTGTGCTGCAGCTCGCTCACCTCGAGCCAGCTCGTGGCCAGCCTGCTCACCTTCGCCGTGGCCATCGGGCTCCAGGTCGTGGGCCAGTTCGGTCCCGGGCATCCGCTCACCGCACTGTCCACCTTGACCCACGCGGAGCCCGGGATCGACGGGGCCATCCGTCTGTCGGCGGTCGTCTACTACACGAGCTTCTCGGCAGGGTGGTTGTTTGCCGCGCTGCAGCGCGTGGAGGCCTTCCGATGGCGATGATCGAGCGCTGGGGATGGACGCTCGGGCTCGCATCCGGCGTACTGGGCGTCGGTGCCCTGATGGGCTTCGCGCTCGAGGGCACGACCTCGACGGCCGCCTCGAACCTCGCCCTCGCCGCGGTGGCCCTCGGCGTCGGATTCGCGGTCGTCAGACGAGACGCAGTGCTCGTTTGGTCGCAGCGGGCATCGACGACGCGCAGCCTCGCCGCGGGGATGGCGACCGCCCTCGCTTTTGCGCTGTCGATCGGACTCACTGCGCTCGCGAGCCGCCACGATCAGACGCTCGATCTGACGAGCAGCGGCCGCAACACCCTGTCGGACCAGACCACGAGGGTTCTCGAGGGGCTGCCGTCGACGGTCGAGGTCACCGCGTTTGCCACTGCGCTGTCGCCCGGGCGCGAGGACACCGCTCGGCTGCTCTCCCGCGCTGCAGAGCGCACCGATCGGCTCATCCTCGACTTCGTGGACCCGCTCGCAGCGCCCGCTCGCGCCCGCGAGGCCGGGATCACCGGAGAGCAGGGCGTAGTGATGATCCGGGTGCCGGGGCGACGGCCCGTGCGCCTCGACGGGGCCCTGACCGAGGAGGACTTCGTCGCGGGACTCGTCGAGGCCACCTCCCAGGTGATGCACCGGGTCTGCTGGACCGTCGACCACGGGGAAGCGGATCCCGACGACGAGATGTCGCTCACCGGCCTCGGCGGCGTGCGGACCGCCCTAGAGCGCCTGAACTACCAGGTCACGCTGACCCGGCTCGTCGCCGAAGGCATCGACTCCGCCTGCGAGCTCGTCGTGATCGCTCGTCCGGTGCTCGAGATGTCGGACGACGCTATCGAGGCCCTCGACCGGTACGTGCTCGCCGGGGGGCAGCTGTTCGTGATGCTGGAGCCCGAGCAGGCCGACTCGCTCGCCCGCTGGCTCTTCCGCTACGGACTCCAGGCCGTTCCGCGGCCGCTCGCGGACGAACGAGCGTCCTACCGACTCGCGGGAGCCGACACGAGCGCGCTGTGGCTACCGAGCGAGGCCCTGCACCCCATCACCGCCGACCTCGCCGGATTCGCTCTCGTTGGCGCCCGCCCCGTCCACCCTGCCTACGACGTCGAGGGCGTCGAGGTGGAGGGGCTGGTGTGGACGAGCGACGAGGCGTACCTCGAAGGCGAGGAGCGTACCGCAGTGAGCGGTCCGTTTGCCGTGGCCTCGGTGGCCCGGGTGGACGAGCCGCGCCGACTCGGCCCGCTCTCCACGGACTCGCCGCCCCCCGTGTTGCGAGCAGGGGGCCGCATCGTCGCCATCGGGGACACCGACTTCGCGTCGCGACGGGGTGCCCAACTGGCCAACAACCAGGACTTGTTCCTCAACACCGTCGCCTGGTTGGTCCGGGAGCCCGCGCAGGTGGGCGCCCGACCGGCAACATCGGAGGCGCTCCGGATGTCCCAGGGCGCGCTCACCCTCCACGCCGTGCTGTTCGTGCTCTCGTGGCCCGGACTCGCCGTCGTGGGGGCGGTCGCAGTGCTGGTGCGACGGAGGTATCGGTGACCGGATGCCGCCCCGTGGGGCGGCCCTGGATCAGGAGAGCAGCTTCTGGAGCTGGAGACCGAGCTGGACGTCGCTCACCTTCAGCTTGCCGGACATGAACAGCATCATGGCCTGACCAGGGTTGTCGAGCATGGTCTCGAAGTCGGCCTTGGCCGCCTCGACGACACAACCCGGATTGTCGGTCGGCTCTTCCTTGATCTCGCCATCGCCGGTGAGATCCACCGTCCACTCGCCCGCACCGTCGATCTTGAACAGGTAGACCGCCGCAATGTCGCTCACGAGCTGGGGGTTGCTGGCGAGCTTGTCCTTCAGCTGGGTGGCAAAGAACTCGCGGGTATCGGCCATGGTTTCCTCCGTAGAATGGCGACCGTCGATAGCGTCGCGCTGTGCCGTGGGCAAGCAGGGGACGAGCGATCGCGCTCCGTGAGGTATAGCGAGATCATGCCCTCCCGACTGGTGACTGCCTCGGACGACGCGGTCCTTGCCCAGTGGACCGGCCTCACCACCCGGGTCGCCTGGACGCTCCTCCGACTCGGCGTCCAGCCTCGGGCCGACGTCATTCACGAGGCTCGGCTCGATGCCGTCCTGCGCCTCGGGAGCGATCCGGACCCCGAGCTCCTCGAGGATCACGCCGAGGCCCACACCGAGGCGTGGGTCGCCCGGATCCGGGGCCGGCCCGCTCCCCGGTGGCGCGAGGACTGGGCTCGCGTCGTCAACCCCGACACCGTGCCTATCCGCAGGGACGATCCGGACCTCCTGGTGCTGCGTCGACACTACGGTGACCATCGGCAGCTGGTCGAGCTGGTGAGAGCCCACGGGATCACGCTCGACACGCTGGAGGCTGCCCAGACCCGGCTGCGTTTCGCCGCCATGACCGCACTCGACGACCCTGGCGCGCCGCTCGCACGGGTGGAGCAGCTGCTGCGACGACTCGCCTCCTGGGCGCCAGGGCCCTGCCCTCCGGTGGAGCAGCTCCGGGCCCCCGGCCAGCGGCAGCACCTTGCGGAGTGTGCCCGTTGCGATCGCGCGCTGCGCTTGATCCAGCGCGGCGTCCTGCCCCTCGAGGACCTCGTCCCTCCGGGCGAGGTCCCGAGCCCCGTCGTGGACGTTGCCGTGCTGCAGCTCCACCCGAGGCGAGCCTCCGAACAGGCCGCCTTCGTCGAAGCCTTCCCCCTCGCCGCGCCGGTCGGTGCGGACGCAGTGGCGATCTCGGCCCACGACAGTGACGCACTGAAGGGCGTCCTCGCCGAGGCCATGCGGGCCTGCCGGCTGGGCACGAGCGATCTTCGCGCGGTGCGGCGTCGGGGACCTGGCGTGCTCTCACCCCGCGGGGTGGCCGGCCCTTTGCTCGACGGGGCGACGAGTCAGCTCGAGCGCGTCGCCTGGGGGGACCTGACCGGCGCTCCCCGCAACGAGCGGGCGAGCGCGTGGCGCAGTCTCGCACTCGGCATCGCGCTCGTCGGGGTGGTGGCCCTCGTGCCGGTCGCGGTCCGGGTGATGCTGCCGCCCGCCTTGGACCCTGGCATGCCTCGGGTCGCCATCGCAGCCGAGGAGGGCTACGTCCACGCCGTCCTGGACGTCAGAGAGGACGCCTGGATCACCGCGATCGGTCTGCGCGGGGACCAGCTCTACGTGCTCCGGCTGGCCGCGTCCGCCGCGGACAAGGCCCGCTGGGCCACCGGCGACGGACGCTATCAGATCGTCTCCCCCGATGCGGGGCTGCTCCTCGCCATCCACGACGGGCCGCTGACGGGGCTGTCGGAGGCGCTTGCCGACGCCCAGGACAGCGATACCCCCCTGCCGACGCTCGCCGAACGCCTGACCGCCCAGGCCACGGTCCACTGGAGCCAGACCGATGTTCGATAGCGCACGGCCCGCCACCCGCTTCGACCTGCACGTCCACTCCACCTGCTCCGACGGTCGCTTCGACCCCCACGAGGTGCTGGTTCGCGCCGCTCGCGGCGGGCTCGACGTCGTCGCGCTGACCGACCACGACCTCCCGACCGCTCTGCCCCCGGGTGAGCACCGTCTCGAGGGACGGACGCTGCACGTCCTCGCCGGGGCGGAGGTGAGCGGCCAGCACGACGGCCACGAGTACCACCTGCTCGTGTACTTCCCGGGCGAGGTGCCGGAGGGCTTTCGCGCGTTCTGTCACGGCCAGTGCGCCGAGCGCCTCGCCCGCTACGAGACGGCTCGACGAGCGCTCGGCATCGTGGGTCTCCCCGAGCCCTCGGAGGCGGCCCGTCGCGGAGAGCAAGCGCTGACCCGGCACCACCTCGCCCGCGCCATGATCGGTCTCGGTGAGGCCACGAGCGTGGCCGACGCCTTCGCTCGACATCTCGGCCACCACCGCGCCATCGTCCCCAAGGTGTCGATCCCCTTCGTCGAAGCCATCGCGATCGCCCGCGAACACGGCGGCGTCACGTCGTGGGCGCACCCTCCGGTGGAGGCCCTGCACGCGGTCCCCACGTTCGCCCGGGCCGGACTCCAGGGCCTCGAGGCGTGGCGCCCCGCGGTGTCGGGTGCTGACCGGCGCCGTCTGCGTCGGCTCGCTCGGGAGCACGGTCTGTTCCTCACCGGCGGGTCCGACTGGCACGGCTGGGGGGACCCCGACGACCTCGGGCTCTTCGGGGTCGAACGACGCGAGCTCACGGAGTTCTGCGCCGCCCTCGGATAGCAGCGCCCACTCGTGGGCCGGGGACGTGCGCGACCTGCCCGGGAGAGAGGCGACGAAATAGGGTGCCCCGCAGAACCCGGAGGGCTCGTGAAGCGCATTCTCGTCACCGGCGCCAACAAGGGAATCGGCCTCGCCATCGCCACGGCCATCCTCGATCGACACGACGAGACCTTCGTCTGGCTGGGCTCACGGGATCTCGAGCGGGGCGACGCCGCCCGGCGAGCCCTCGTCGACGCGCATCCTGACTGGGACGAGCGCGTCAAGAGCCTGCAGCTCGACGTCACGGACCCCGACTCGGTCGCCAGGGCGCGGGACACGGTGGTCGCGGCCACACCCGAGCACCCGAACCCGCTGTACGGCCTCGTCAACAATGCGGGCGTGGGCGGCAAGGACCTCGAGACCACCCTGGCGGTGAACACCATCGGTCTGCAGCGCGTCACCGAGGCCTTCCTGCCGCTGCTCCAGCCGGCCGGGGGCCGCATCGTCAACATCACCTCGGCGTCGGGTCCCAACTTCGTGGCGGCGACCGAGGCCAAGCAGCAATGGGAGTTCACCGACCCATCCTGCAGCATGGAGGCCTACGAGCACCTCGTCGACGAGGCCCGAAAGGCAGGGTCGCCAGCCGGCCTCGCTGATCTCGGCTTCGGCCAGGACGTCTACGGGCTCTCCAAGGCGCTCGCCAACGTCTACACCATGATCGTGGCCCGCGAGCATCCCGCGCTGAAGGTGAACGCGTGCACCCCCGGCTTCATCGAGACCGACCTGACGCGGCCGTACGCCGAAGCCACGGGCAGGTCTCCCCAGGAGATGGGCATGAAGTCACCGGCGGACGGCGCTCGGGCTCCCCTGCACCTGCTCTTCGGGCAGCTCGAGGGCAACGGCTGGTACTACGGTAGCGATGCGCAGCGCAGCCCCCTCGACCGCTACCGCGCCCCCGGGGACCCCCCCTACACTGGCGCGTGACCTGGAGCTGCGTAATGGAGCGTCGCCAGGCCCGGTCTGGTGACGCGCGAGGAGTCGCTACGGGATTGCCCTGAAGGCGTTCCCCACCCCGATCGATCAGCCACCGGACAAGCTGCGGGACGTGTGACGTGGAGACCTCACGGGAACTCGAGAGTGCGCGGCGGGCGGAGCTTGCCCGCGCCCTGATCGTGCTCTCCGCCATCATGGTGGTGCTCTACGAGACGCTCCTCGGGATGGCCGTCCCTCCGGAGAGTCGCTCGGTCGTGTTCGCGGCGGGTCTGCTCGCCATCGGCACGCTCGGCTACGCGATGTCGCTCGCCTGCCGCGGCCGAGGCTCCTCGGCGGGGCTCCTCTGCGCCTCCACCATGTTCGCCGCGGTGCTGATCGGCGAGCGGCTCACCGACCTCGACGCCACCGCCTTCATGCTGCTGCCGAGCGTGCTCGTCGTCGCGTGGACCGCGTCGGCCCGGACCGTGTCCGCCTTCGCGCTCGCTCAAGCGCTGGTTGCCGCGGTGGTCCTCGGGCCGATGGCCACCGACCCCGGGCCTCGCACGATCCTGCTCGTGACCATCGGCACCATCGGTCTCGTGGGAGCGATCGCCGCGTATGGCGTGGGCAGCTCCGAGCGCCTGCTCACCGAGCTCGAACAGCGCCGCTACCGCCTCGAGGAAGCCGAGATGGCCGCAACTCGGGCTCGGGCCGCCGACGAGGCGAAGAGTGGTTTCCTCGCCGCGATGTCGCACGAGCTCCGCACGCCGCTCAACGCCGTCCTCGGTTACGCCGAGCTCCTCGGCGAGGAGCTCGAGGACCGGGTGCCCGAGGCGCTCGCCGACCTCGAGCGCATCACCCGCTCCGGTCAGCACCTGCGCCGCTTGATCGACGACGTGCTCGATCTGTCGAAGGTCGAGGCCGGCCGGATGGTGGTCGCCCGCGAGCCCTTCGCGATCGGTGACGTCGTCGAGGACGTGCTCCAGACGACGCGGTCGCTCGTCTTCGCCCGCAACAACCAGATCGAAGCCCAGATCGCGGACGGTCTGACGGCCATCGGCGACCGCCAGCGACTCCGTCAGATCCTGCTGAACCTGGTCGGCAACAGCGCCAAGTTCACCTCCGACGGCCAGATCTACGTGCGTGCCGTCGAGGACGAAGGGCGGGCCGCGGTGGTCGTGGGCGACACCGGTCAGGGCATGACCGTCCAGGAGCTGAAGCGGGCCTTCGAGAAGTTCGGACAGGCCGGAGACCCGACCAAACCCGAGGGTGGCACCGGTCTCGGGCTCCCCATCGCGCGGGAGCTCACCGCGGCCATGGGCGGCCATCTCGTCGCGACGAGCGAGCCCGGCCGCGGTACGGAAATCATGCTTCGCTTGCCGATGCAGCAACCCGCCCGAGCTTCGCTCCTGGTGGGGCCTGACCCGCGGCGAGGGAGCGGTGCCTTGCAATAGCCAACGCGGGCCTCCGTACCCGCGATCGACCGATCGCCGAGCGCGCGATCGTCTGGGGTAGCGGTGGCCGAATTCCTCCAGATCCTCACGAGCCTTCCGACCTTGGCCTTCGCGGTCGCCCTCGGGATTGCGACCGCGTTCTGGTGCCTGTCGATCCTCGCGGGCGTCGGCGCGGACGTGCTCGATGGCGCAGACGTCGATCTGGACGTCGACGCGGACCTCGAGGTCGACGCGGACGTCGACGTCGCCCAAGCGGGGGGCGGGTGGACGGCGATGGCCCAGCTCCTTCGGCTCGGTCGGGTTCCCCTCACCGTCACGGTGACCCTCTTCGCGTTCGGCGGCTTCGTCACCTCGTTCCTGCTGACCTGGCTCGCCCTCCAGATCGCCGGGAGCCTGCTGGGTCCCCTCGGGTCGTTCGGCGTGCTCCTGTCTTCGCTCGTGGCCGCGGTCGTGTTCACGAACGTGGGCAGCCAACCGCTCGAGCCCGTCTTCCGCACGTTCACCGCGCGCACCAACCGCGCCCTGGTGGGCGAGGTCTGCACCGTCACGACCGGGCGCGTCGACTCGAGGTTCGGTCAGGCCGAGCTGACGGTCGACCACGATCACCTGACGATTCCCGTGCGCTGCGACACCCCGGAGGCCACCCTGCCGCGCGGCAGCAAGGCCCTGATCGTCCACTTCGACACCGAGCGTGAGGCCTTCGTGGTGGAGCCTCTCGCCGACCCGTCCACCACGAAGGAGGCATAGGTGAACCCAGAGCTCGTCACCCTCGGGGTGCTGGTCGGCGGCGCGGCCGTCATCTTCGTGATCGGGGTCCTGTTCCTGGTGGCCCGGTTCTACCAGAAGGTCGACCAGGGCAAGGCCCTGATCATCAACAAGATGCGGGCGGAGCCCGACGTCACGTTCACCGGCGGCGTCGTCGTCCCCATCATCTACCGGGCCGAGGTGATGGACATCTCGGTCAAGGCCATCGAGATCTTCCGGAGCGGAAAGGAAGGCCTCATCTGCCAGGACAACATCCGCGCGGACATCAAGGTCGCCTTCTTCGTGCGCGTCAACAAGACCAAGGAGGACGTCCTGAAGGTCGCTCAGAGCATCGGGTGCGCCAGAGCGAGCGACCAGGACACGCTCGAGCAGCTCTTCGCGGCCAAGTTCAGCGAGGCCCTCAAGACCGTCGGCAAGAAGCTCGAGTTCGAGCAGCTCTACACCCAGCGCGACGACTTCAAGGACCGGATCATCGAGGTCATCGGGCGCGACCTCAATGGCTACGTCCTCGATGACTGCGCCATCGACTACCTCGAGCAGACGCCCATCGAGAACCTGGACAAGGACAACATCCTCGACGCGCAGGGCATCCGGAAGATCACGATGATCACGGCGGAGCAGAACCTCCACACGAACCAGCTCCGCCAGGACGAGCGCAAGGAGGTCACCCGACAGAACCTCGAGGCCGACGAGGCCATCCTCGAGCTCGAGCGTCGACGGGCTGACGCCGAGGCCAAGCAGCAGCGCGAGATCGCGACCGTGAAGGCCCGCGAGGAGGCCGAGACCGCCAAGGTCCAGGCCGAGGAACGGCTGCGCGCCGAGGAAGCCCGCATCAAGTCCGACGAGGAGATCCAGATCGCCCAGCTCAACCGCGAGCGCCAGGTCCAGGTCGCCGACAAGGACCGTGAGCGCGTGGTCGCCATCAAGTCCGAGCAGGTCGACCGCGACCGTGAGCTCGAGGTGATCTCCCGCAAGCGCGAGGTCGAGCGCCAGGAGATCGACAAGGAGATGGAGCTCGAGGTCAAGCGCAAGGAGATCGCCGACGTCGTGCGTACCCGCATCGCGGTCGACAAGTCGGTGGCCGAGGAGGAGGAGCGCATCAAGGACCTCCGCGCCACGGCGGAGGCCTCGCGGAGCAAGGAGGTCCAGGTCATCGCGGCTCAGGCCGACGCCGAGGAGGCCCTGGTCAAGACCATCAAGGAGGCCGAGGCCAAGGAGCGGGTGGCCGAGCACGTGGCCCGCGAGCGGCTGACCATCGCGAACGCCGACCTCGAGGCGGCCGAGCGGATCGCCCAGGCCAAGATCCGGACCGCCGAGGGCGTTCAGGCCGAGGAGGCCGCCTCCGGCCTCGCCCAGGTCCGCATCAAGGAGGCCAACGCGCTGGCGCTCGAGAAGGAGGGGCTCGCCGAGGCGCGCGTGCAGCTCGAGAAGCTGCAGGCGCAGGCCAAGGGCGAAGAGGAGATCGGGCTCGCCCAGGTTCGCGTGCAGCAGAACCAGGTGGAGGTCAACGAGCGCGAGGGCCAGGTCGAGGCCACCATCATCGAGGCCAAGGCCCGGGCCGAGGCCGAGGGGCGCACGGCCGATGCCGAGGCCCAGAAGGCGATGCTGCTCGCGGAGGCCGCAGGCAAGGAGGCCGACGCGGCGGCTCTCGAAAAGCGACTGCTCGCCGAGGCCGCCGGCAAGGAGGCCGAGGCCAGGGTCATCGAGCTCGCAGGCCTCGCCGAGGCCAAGGCGATCGAGGAGAAGCTCCGCGCCGAGGCAACGGGACTCGCCGAGAAGCTCCAGGCCATGCAGTCCATGGAAGGCGCGGCCAAGGAGCACGAGGAGTTCCGTCTGGGGCTCGAGCACGAGGAGACCGTCCGGCTCGCGAGCTTCGAGGTGCAGAAGCGGCTCGCCGAGGCCCAGGCCCAGGTCCTCGCCGAGGCCTTCGGCAAGGCCGACATCCAGATCGTCGGCGGCGACGGGTCCTTCCTCGACCGCTTCGTCGAGGCCGCGAGCATGGGCAACGCGCTCGACGGCTTCCTCGAGAGCTCGAAGACGGCGTCGACCTTCCTCGGACCGTGGCTCACCGGGGAGCGCACGCTGCCCGACGCGGTTCGCGACGTGGTCCAGGCGACCAACGGGACCGGACCCGCGGTCACCGCGCCCACCAAGCTGCTCGAGCGCATGCTCGCCGAAGCCAAGGCCGACGAGGACAAGCAGAAGCTCGGTGAGCTGCTCGAACGCGCGCGGGAGCTCGGACTGTAGATGAACGACGCGCCCTCCCAGGACATCGCACTCGGCGGCAACTACGAGGTCGTCCGCGACCGGCTCCGGCAGCTCGGAGCGTCGCTGCGCGACAAGTCCGATGCGCTGAACCAGCAGCGCCAGGCGACCTTTGGGTCGACCGAGCTCGCGATCCTGGGCAACGAACGCGTCCGCACCGAGAACCACTGCATCCCCTGCGACATCGTCCAGGTCTCGGGGGCGCTCCTCTTCGGCTACAACGTCCACCTCGGGCTCAAGCGCAAGGTCGTCCCGAGCGACGTCTTCAGCCTCCGGACCTTCGACGTGACCGCGTCCGAGGGCAGCGCGTTTCACGGGGTGGTCGACGACCGACGGTCGACCTTCCTCGTGGACCGCACCTTCGAGCGCGAGTTCGAGGAGCTGTACCAGTACTACAAGGACGCGCGACTCATTCAGCTGCGGGTGACGGAGACCAAGCTCCTCGCCGTGTTCCAGACCGGCGCCACCCCGCGCGACGTCAAGGTGCTGCGCTGGGCGGTCGACAGCGATGGCTCGGTCACCTACCTCGACAATCGTGGCGAGCGGGACCACGTCTTCCCGCCGACCCACGACTTCGACTGGACGCCAACCACCCGCGCCGATCACGTGTCGGGACGCCATCCCCACGTCAACGTGCTCGACACCGTGTTCGTCGAGACCGTGGGCGGCGACCTCACCATCAAGGTCGAAGACGACACGAACGACGGCCGCGGCATCTTCTCCGAGCCGGTCGACGACCCGAACCAGTCGCTCGACGACGCCCAGATCGCCTACGCGAGGTTGGGACAGCTGATCCTGCTCCGCGTGCTCCCCTTCTCCGAGACCACCGAGCGCTACCTCGTCTACAACGCCAACACCCGCTCGGTGGTCCGCGTCGACGCCATCGGGCAGAGCTGCGTGCAGCTGCCCGAGGACCACGGCATCCTGTTTCCCGGGGGGATCTACCTCCGAACCGGCGAGTTCAAGGTCTTCGACGACAAGCCGTCGGACCTCGAGTACGTCCGCTCCATCGAGGCTCCCAACGGCGAAGACCTCCTCTACGTCTTCCACCGTAGGCGCGACGGGCTGTACGTGCTCTACCCCTACAACGTCGTCCGCAAGGAGATCACCAACCCCGTCGCCTGCCACGGCTACTCGCTGTTCGACGACGGCACACTCATCGTGCTCCGTGGCGGCAACGAGCCCACTCGGGTTCACCCGGTGCAGATCTGGCGCACGCCGTTCGTGAGCGCGGAGGTCCACGACAACGCACCCACGGACGGCTCGCTGCTCTCGCGCATCGGCAACCGCGACCTCGTGAGGGGCATCAGCGAGGCCTACACGCTCTGCAACCTCGTCGCGAACCAACAGCCCACACGGGAGATGTACGAGGAGCTGGTCCGCGCCTGCACCCGGTTCGTCGACGGGACGTACTGGGCGCGCGAAGCCGAGGTCGGCGATCTCGGCAGCCTGGTGGACCAGATCCGTGGGACCGCCGAGCTCGTGATCGACGAGTTCGAGAAGGTGCGCGAGCTGAAGACGCGGGCCGACCAGGTCCTTGCCGATGCGCGGCAGGCACACCGCCAGCTGCTCTCCGCCGTCCGTCCCGATGACTTCACGGAGGTGAGCGCGTTCCTCGACGCGATGATGCAGCTACGGTCGCACCGCGGCCACCTCATCACCCTGGGCGACGTGCGCTACGTCGACCGGGACGCCATCGACGCCCTCGAGCAAGCTACCGTCGAGGCCTTCGACCGCACCACCGAGGCGACGGTCGCCTTCCTCCTCCGCGGCGACGCGCTCCTCCCCCTGCGTGAGCGGCTGGACGCTCTGCTCGCGCAGGTCGACGAGATCGACCGGGCGGCCGGCTTCGAGGAGCCCCTGGCGGAGCTCGACGAGGTGGCCGACGGTGTGCAGCTTCTCGCGGAGGTCACCGCCACCCTCGAGGTGGCCGACCCCACCGAGAAGACGCGGCTGCTCGATGGCATCGCCGAGATCGTGGCTCACGCCAACCGCACCCGAGCGGTGCTCGATCAGGCCCGGAAGCGGCTCCGGTCCGCAGAAGGCCAGGCCGAGTTCGCAGCCCAGCTGCGGCTCTTCGGCCAGTCCGTGCAGTCCGCGCTCGCGCTGTGCGACACCCCCGAGCAGTGCGACGAGCAACTCTCTCGGCTCTTGCTCCAGCTCGAAGAGCTCGAAGCACGGTTTGGCGACGACGAAGGGTTCACCGAACAACTCGCGGGCCGGCGCGAGGAGGTCGAGGACGCGATCACGGCTCGCAAGCAGGCCTTGCTCGATGCGCGCCAGCGCCGGGTGGCGCAGCTCGTGGCATCGGCCGGGCGCATCCTGGGCGGCATCGAGCGCCGGGCCACCACCTTCGAGACCGAGGCCGAGCTCCAGGCGTGGTTCGCCGCCGATGCGATGGTCGCCAAGCTCCGCGGCATCAGCGAGCAGCTCGCCGGACTCGGGGACACCGTCAAGTCCGACGAGATCGCCAGCCGGCTCATCCGCGCCCGCCAGGATGCGCTCCGGACCCTCCGCGACCAGATCGATCTCTTCGAGGGCGACGAAGGGCTCATTCGGCTCGGAAAGCACCGGTTCACCGTCAACCGCCAGCCCCTGCAGCTCACCCTCCTGGCCACCGAGACCGACCGCGGCGCCCCCGCGCTCACCCTGGCGCTGAGCGGCACCGACTTCACCGAGCCAGTGGACGACCCGACCCTCGCCGGCACCGAGTCGTACTGGGACCAGGTCGTGGTCTCCGAGGACGCCACCACCTACCGGGGTGAGTACCTCGCGTACTGCCTGCTCACCGACGGACTCGTCCCGGACTCGCCGCTGCCCCTCGAGCAGGTGCGACGCCATACCGCCGACCGCTACGAGGAGGCCTACGACCGCGGCGTCCACGACCACGATGCCGCCCGCATCTTCGCTGCCCTGCACGGGGCGGTCCGCACCTCGGGCCGGCTGCGCCATCCCGCGATCGCACGGAGCCTCGCCGCGTTGTTCTGGGCATTCGGCCGGCCTACCGACGACGAGGCCTGGCGAGCCGAGGCCCGAAGTCTCCTTCGGCTCCGCGACGCCCTGGGCCCCTCGCCACGTCTCGAGCACCGCGTCGCCACCTGGACGGAGGCGCTGGCCTCGTTCCACGCGACCGCGGGCTTCGTCGATCCCGAGACGGTGGCGGCCCACGCCGTCGGCGCCGGACGCGCACTCCTCGAGGAGCTCGGCCAAAAGGACGTCCGATTCACCTTCCGCCAGGACGCCGAGGCCCTGCTCGAGCGATTCGTGCGCTGGCTCGAGGACCACGGTGGCCGTCACGGGCTCGACGACGCCCAGCGGCCGCTGACCCGCCCTGGGGATCGCTTTGCGCTCGCCCACGCGTGGATCGACGGGTTTGCCCGCTCCGAGGGCGTCGACGACCCGGGCCTCGCGCTGGAGGCGACCTCGCTGCGGGCGGTCGGCGCCCAGGTCGACGTCCACGTCGCCGGCGGCTCCGGGCGCACCACCGTGGACGGTCTCCTCGGCCGCCACCCCCGCATTGCCGACGGGCGACTCGAGCTCCGCCTCGACGCCTTCCTCACCCGGCTCGAGCACTTCTGCGCCGTGCGGGTGCCCGGCTACCGGGCGTGGCGCGAGGGGCGGCACGCCTTGCTACAGCGCGAGCGAAGGCGGCTTCGCCTCGACGAGCTCGAGCCCCGCGTGATGAGCACGTTCGTGCGGAACCGCCTGGTCGACCAGGTCTACCTGCCCCTCGTCGGCGACAACTTCGCCAAGCAGCTCGGGGCCGCGGGCGCCGCCAAGCGGACCGATCTCATGGGACTCCTGCTGCTCGTCAGCCCGCCCGGCTACGGCAAGACCACGCTGATGGAGTATGTCGCGAGCCGGCTCGGGCTCACCTTCGTCAAGGTCAACGGTCCCGCGCTCGGCCACGACGTGACCTCGCTCGATCCCGCCGAGGCCCCCAACGCGACGGCGCGCCAGGAGGTCGAGCGCATCAACCTCGCCTTCGAGATGGGGAACAACGTTCTGCTCTACCTGGACGACATTCAGCACTGTCACCCCGAGCTGCTGCAGAAGTTCATCAGCCTCTGCGACGCCCAGCGACGCATCGAGGGGGTGTGGCGGGGACGCACGCGGACCTACGACCTTCGGGGTCGCAAGTTCGCTGTCGTCATGGCGGGCAATCCCTACACCGAGTCCGGCGAGCGCTTCCAGATCCCGGACATGCTCGCCAACCGGGCCGACACCTTCAACCTCGGAGACGTGCTCACGGGCCGCGAGGAGGCGTTCGCGCTGTCGTTCGTCGAGAACGCGCTCACGTCCAACCCGGTGCTCGCTCCGCTCGCCAGCCGCTCGATGGCCGACGTGTACGCGCTCGTGCGCAAGGCGCGCGGGGAGCCCGTGCCGAGCTCCGAGCTCTCCCACGACTACTCCGCGGTCGAGCTCGACGAGATCGAGGCCGTGCTGCGGCACCTCTTCCGTTGTCGCGACGTGCTTCTCGCGGTCAACGCCGAGTACGTACGCTCCGCCGCGATGGAGGACGCGTACCGGACCGAGCCGCGATTCCAGCTCCAGGGCAGCTACCGGAACATGAACAAGCTGGCCGAGAAGATCGTACCTGTCATGACCGCCGACGAGGTCGAGGCGCTGATCTCGGACCACTACGCGAGCGAGGCGCAGACGCTCACCACGGGAGCCGAGGCGAACCTGCTCAAGCTCGCGGAGCTCCGGGGCACGCTCACGAAACCCCAGCGCGAGCGGTGGGACGCCATCTGCACCGAGTTCCGTCGCCAGCAGCTGGTGGGGGGCCACGACGCCGACCCTGCCACCCGGATCGGGGGTGCCCTCACCGGCCTCACCGACGCGGTGCGCACCGAGCTCGCCGCGCTGCGTGAGGCCGTCGAGCCCGAGGCCATCAGGCAGGTTGCCGATCGACTGGCGGCGCGATTGTTCGCGGCCGCGCGGGACCGGCTCCCCGAAGACCAACACGAGGCGTTCGTCGCCGATCTCGAGCGAGAAGTGGCCCGTGCGGTGGGGGACATCCGCTGACCGTCTGGTGGCGTGGTTCAGGGCCCCGCCATAATGGGTGCCGCCTGTGCCACGAAGGTGCGGCGTTCGGAGGAGAGTATGCCGAAGTGGGCGATCGACGCCATCGCGGCCATCGCCGGGATTGCGGTGGGCGCCGGAGTGGCGGTGGCCGTGGGTCCCGGCGCGACCGACACCTGCAGCGACGAGCTCGAGGTCGTGCGGGCGGAGCACGCGGCACTCGGGCTTCAGGTCGAGGAGGTCACCGCCAGGGCGGCTCAGCTGCGGAGCGACGTCGCTTCCGTCGAGGGGCCCACGCTGCGCTGGCCCTCCGGGCTGCCCGAGGTCGAGACCGAGGCCGGCTTCACCAAGGCCCTCGACGAAGCGCTCGCCTCGGTAGCGAACGCGGAGCGCCTCGGTCTCGACTGCGGGGAGTATCCCTGCATCGCGGTGGTCCGCTTCGGAGCCGGCGCGGACGGCAAGAAGGACTTCGCGAAGCTCGAGGGAGCGCTCCAGGACGCCGGCTTCGACGGCTACCAGACGCTCTCGGGCGGCACCAAGCTGGCCGATCCGTTCCCCAACGGTGACGAGCGCGACATCACCGTCTTTGCGCTCGTGCCCCCCGAGGGCTCGCGTCCCGAGGGCACCTCGCAGCGGGTGGGGCTCCGCATCAACCAGCACGTCAAGCGTACGATCCAGCGGGCCATGTCCGGAGGTGCAGAGTGATCCGTCCCCTCGTGATCGGTATCGTCGGTCTTCTCGCGGGTGCAGGGCTGACCGTGGGCTTCCAGACGCTGCGGCCCCCGGCCGCGGAGATCACGCCGCCCGCCGGCCAGGATGCCGGTGAGCTCGCGGGCCTCGACGCGTGCGAGCAGGTCGAGGTGTTGAAGAGCCAGCTGCCCGAGCTGCAGGCCAATCTCACCGACGCGAAGGCCGACCTGGCCGACGCCGAGAGCAGCGCCCGGAAGGTCACCGGCCTCCCCGTACCCTGGTCTGGCGAACCCCCGAACCCCCGCGAGTCGCTCACCTCGTCGCTCGAGAAGTTCGGTGGCACGCTGCTCGCCCTCGACTGCAGCGAAGACCCGTGCATCCACGCGTCGCTGTTCGTCGGACCCGATGCCGACGCTGACGGGTTCCTGGCCGAGGGACCTCCCCAGAACTACCAGCGCGTCTCGTCGCTCTCTGGCAACAACGCCGAGAACGTCCCCCACCAGATCGTGGTTCGCACCATCGACGGTCCGAGCGACGACACCGCCAACGCGACGCGCATCGAGTACCGCATCGGTCAGCTGTTCTCGACGGGCGTGAAGCGAATCACCTTCGAGCCCCTGGACCCCGCGAAGCCCGAGCTGGGCTGGAAGCTCACCGAAGAGGCAGGGCCAGCCGAGGCCGAGCCTGCTGAAGAGGCGCAGCCGGACGACGGCGCGCCCGAGTAGCCTCCGCCTCAGAGGAGCGAGAGCAGACAGACACCCGCAGGATCGACCTGGTCACCCGTGGAGAACGTCATCGAGGTGACCAGGCCGTCTCGGCTGATCCAGCTCACGTCGAGCTCGACGAAGTACTCGGTGTTCTGCTCGAGCGGGTCGATGGGCACCAGCGTGACCGTCGAGGTGTTGGGTCC
Source organism: uncultured Enterobacteriaceae bacterium (assembly GCA_964655065.1). Lineage (GTDB taxonomy): Bacteria > Myxococcota_A > UBA796 > UBA796 > DRPG01. The sequence goes on from CAZZLC010000007.1 coordinate 141,652, forward strand.
GAAGGTCGGGTAGAGCCTCGGCAAGACCACCTCGTGCTCGACGGGCATGCCGTCCGCGTTCCGCAGGAACCGCGCCTCCTTCACCTGGATGTCGAGGGGGTTCGAGCCGCCGAGGCTGTCGTCCGAGCCGAAGATGAAGGACACCGGGTAGCCCGTAGTGGTCGCGAGCTTGTCGAAGGGCTCACCCGGGTCCTCTTGGAGCTCGATGCCATCACGCGTGACGCAGTTGTTCCAGGCGGTGGGCACGCCCGTCTGGTCCTGGACGGGGTAGGTGACGGGCTGGAACGCCTTCTGCCCGCTGGGCAGGAACAGCGCGGCCTCGAGGTAGCCGAAGCGGAAGTCGGGCGCGAGCACCCCCTCGGCGTAGCTCCCGCCCCGCCACCCCGGGGCGAGCAGGGCATCCCGGTACAGCGGGTGGTGAAGCTGGTTGTCGATGTAGGTCTCGGAGGGCTGGCCCGGCTCGGTGAGCGCGATGACCGACCAGGTCTGAATCGCCGCGTCGTCGGTCTCGAAGCCCTCGGCATCCATGCGGTCCGCGGCCTGGGCACCCGTGAAGCCCACCCGCCCTGGCTGCTCGGTGAACACGCTCTCTGTCTGCGTGACCCACCATTCCTCGAACGAGACGTTGTTCTCGAGGTAGCGGATGTGGTTCTGCACCGCGCGCGAGATAGGCGGGGAGAGCCTCGCCTGGCCGAGACCCACGTAGCGACGGTAGCAGCCGAGGCGCTGGAACACCGTCACCGCCTCGGGCGTGGCGTCCTTGTCGCCCGGGACGTTGTCCTTGCAGGCATCTTCGAGGTTCTCGAAGTTGGAGCAGGCCCCGGCCACGAGCATCACCGGCAGTGCCATCATCCCGCGCATCATCGTTCCTCCTGGCGCCAACGCCCCGCGTTTCCCTTCATTGCACATTCGCGAGCTTTGCGCGATTCGCGTGTTCGAGACGACGGTGCAACGATGTGCTGACAGCACGTCGCTCGGCTCGGACCTAAACTTTCACCATGCATCCAGTCGACCGGTTTCGCGAGGCATTTGCCAACTTCGACCCGACGGTACCGTTCCCCGTCGACGAGGTCTATGCGGTCGATGCCACCTTCGAGGATCCCGCGCACCGGGTGGAGGGGCGACAGGCGCTCGCCGCCTACTTCGCCGGGCTGAACCGCAACCTGCGCAGCGCGCGCTTCACGTTCCACGACGACCTCCGCGACGAGGGCCAGTGCGCGCTGTCCTGGACGATGGAGCTCCAGCTGAAGGTGGGCCCTCGAGGCCCGATCTCGGTTCCCGGCACGACCTGGCTTCGTCATGACGGTCGCTTCGTCCTGGAGCAGCGCGACCACTTCGACCTCGGCGCCCTCGTCTACGAGCACGTTCCCCTGTTGGGATCCCTCGTCCGCACGATCCGCCGGTCGCTGTGACCGAGGTTCCGGTCCGTCATCCGCGGCGCCGCAAGAACACCTGGGTGGTGATTCCGACGCGCCACAGATCGATGTCGTAGAACTCGACCACGTTGTCCGCGTCGTCGCGACGAATCCGCGAGGGACTGGCAAAGTACTCCGCCGACAGCGACAGCCGGACCCGGCGGGAGGCATCCCACGCCGCCCCGCCCCGCACCGCGAGCGTAGCGAAGTCCAGGTTGAACTCCGAGAACGCGTCTGGCCCCACCGCCGGCATGGTGAAGAGCAGGCCCGCTCGAACGTCCAGATCGGCGTTGACCTCGTACTGCGCCTGAATCGCGGGGTGAACCACGTTTCGCCAGCCGAGATCGAAGCTCTGGGGCCCCTCGGCCACGTCCAGGAACTCCGCCTCGGCGAGTCCCACCGAGGCGAGAACTTCGTTGAACACCGGGTCCGACGAGACGATGCGCAGGTCGGTGGGCTCGATCCTGACCTGCGAGGTCTGACGCCAGCCCACGTACTCGACCTCGGGCAAGAGCGTGAACCGGCCAATCGGAACCGTGGCCGCCAGCGTCGCTCGCAGGGGCAGCGGGACGCGGACCCCCACGTTGCCCTCGAGCAGCGCGGCGAAGTCGTTCGACGGCCGCAGTCGAATGGCCGTCCGAGCCCGAATGATCCACGGAGGCCGGAACACGGCGTGAAACCACGTTCCCTGCGGGATCCGGAAGCTCGCGGCGACCACGGGGCTCGCGGTGAACGTGTTCTTCTGCTGCACCAGCTGGTCGCCCTGCAGAAAGGGCTCGCCGGGATCGAAGCGCAGCCCTTCGTCGAGATCGAGCGCGTCGTTGAGCAGCACCCCCGTGTCGAGGGGGATGGTCGCCCCGACCCGCGACATGCCGAGCCGCGCGCCCGCCCCGAGGACGAACCAGTCCTTGGCCCGCCAGGACCCCTGGATCGCGGATTCCAGGAACAACAGACCCGTGGTGAAGTCCGACCGAACGTAGGGCGCGTGGAGGTAGGTGCTCAGCCCGAACCGGTCCCCGATCGGGAACGCGGCCGTCAGCGTAGGGTGGGGAGCCGGCAGGCGCACGAGGGTGGGGTTCTGGGTGACGTCGGGCCAGTAGGCGACCTGGATGCCGATGACGCCCACGTCGAGGAGAATCTCGGGGGCCTCGCCCGAGCCGCTCGCGGTCGGATTGTAGAGGACCCCACGCGCCCCGGGGTCCCCGGGACCCGCCCAGCCGCCCCCCCACGCAGGAATGGACGCGCCGTCGAGCCCCGCGGCCTGCGCCATCGAGCCGATGAGGAGGAACACGAGCGGCATCGGGACTCCTTGGAGGAGCCCCTTATGCCGTCAGCCCTCCGCGTTCCCCTCGACCAGGGCTTCGAAGAAGTCCAGGTCGACCTTTCCGATGACCGCGCCGTCGGCGTCGAGCAGTTCGATGAACACGCCGTCTTCCGGGCCCGTGAAGCTCTGGTAGAGCACCGCTCCCTCGCCGAACGCGAAGGGCGTGTGGGTGGTCCCCGGAGGCTCGTACATGAACGTGCCCATGAAGTGCGTCTCGTCGCCCTCGCGGTAGCCCCAGCGCCCCTGGAGGGTCAGCGTGACCGAGGTGCACCGGTGCACGTGCCGCGGAAACTCGGCGTGCGGCTCTTGCTTGAAGAGGAAGTCGACCCGACCCCGCTCACGGTCGATCGCGAGCACCTTGATCAGGTTGCCTGGCGCCTGTGGGATCGGCCTCCACCGCATCAGCGTAGCGTTGACGTTCTCGATTCCGAACTCGCGCACCCGCGGTTGGACCTCGAGCGGATTGACCATGACGAACCTCCACCATCGGCTCGACGCAAGATCGTCACAATATCATGACCGGTTCGTCGAGGTCAAGGGAACTCGGTCCTCGACTCCCAGTCCGGGTACACTGACGGCTCGTCTCTGGAGGACCCATGGCCCCCGAGCCATCCGAGCGCTCCCGCGCGCTGCAGGACCAGCTGAAGGCCTTTGTGCGCGAGCACATCCTCGTCAACGAGGCCGCCTTCCTCGAGGCGGTGACCGACGGGGACCGCTGGCAGCCCGTTCCGCTCGTGGAAGAGCTCAAGCAGCGTGCCAAGGCCGAGGGTTTGTGGAATCTCTGGTTGCCCGATCCCGAGCTCGGCGCAGGTCTGTCCAACGTCGACTACGCCCCGCTCGCGGAGATCATGGGCCGCACGCCGTGGGCACCCGAGGTCTTCAACTGCAACGCACCGGACACGGGGAACATGGAGGTGCTCTGGCGCTACGGGTCGCCCGAGCAGAAGGATCGCTGGCTCGCACCGCTGCTCGCGGGCGAGATCCGCAGCGCCTTTGCCATGACCGAGCCCGACGTCGCGAGCTCCGATGCCACCAACATCCGTACGCGCATCGAGCGCGACGGAGACGATTACGTCATCAACGGGCGAAAGTGGTGGACGTCGGGCGCGGGGGATCCGCGCTGTGCCGTCTACATCCTGATGGGAAAGACGGACCCTGGTGCCCCCAAGCATCAACAACAGTCGATGCTCTTGGTCCCCGCCGACACGCCGGGTATCGAGATCGAGCGCATGCTCACCGTCTACGGGTACGACGACGCACCGCACGGTCACGCCGAGATTGTGTTCGATGCCGTGCGCGTCCCGCGGGAGAACCTGATCCTCGGTGAGGGCCGGGGATTCGAGATCGCACAGGGTCGGCTGGGTCCGGGGCGCATCCACCACTGCATGCGGGCGATCGGCTGTGCCGAGCGTGCACTCGAGCTCATGGTGGCGCGGTCGAAGGAGCGGACCGCGTTCGGGAGACCGCTGGCCGAGCACGGGGCGCTGCGGCACGAGATCGCCCGCAGTCGCATCGAGATCGACCAGGCCCGCGGGCTGACGATGAAGACCGCGCACCTCGTGGACACCGTCGGCAACAAGGCCGCCCGGGCCGAGATCGCGATGATCAAGGTGGTCGCTCCGAGTGTGGCCTGCCGGGTCATCGATCGCGCCGTGCAAGCCCACGGGGGCATGGGCGTCAGCCAGGACACGCCGCTGGCCTACCTGTGGGCCGCCAACCGCACGCTCCGCATCGCCGACGGTCCCGACGAGGTCCACCTCGAGACCATCGCAAAGCTCGAACTCAGAAAGACACCGGAGTGGCCGTGAGCAAGGTAGGTCCCGTTCGTCCCGAGCATCGCTTCGACGAGGCCGCGCTGCAGGCCTGGCTCCGCGACCAGGTGCGCGGAGGCCGCGAGGGGGTGGCGACCATCGAGCAGTTCGACGCGGGTCAGTCGAACCCCACGTTCCGCCTCACCTACCCCGACGAGCAGTGGGTGCTCCGCAAGAAGCCGCCTGGCGACCTCCTGCCCAAGGCCCACCAGGTGCTCCGGGAGGCGCGCGTGATGCAGGCCCTCGCCGCAACCGACGTGCCAGTGCCCGAGATCGGCGGCACCTGCGACGACCCGTCGGTCATCGGCACCGACTTCTTCGTGATGCGCCTGGTCGAAGGCCGGATCATCAAGGATGGACGCCTCCCGGGGGTGAGCCCCACCGACCGTCGCGCGATGGGCGAGCGCACCGCGCAGGTGCTCGCCAGGATCCACGCCGTGGACCTCGAGGCTACGGGCCTCTCCGACTTCGGGCGCCACGGGGGCTACGTCTCTCGCCAGATCGCGACCTGGTCGAAGCAGTACGAGCGCGCGGCGACCGACCCCATTCCCGCCATGGACCAGCTGATGGCCTGGCTGCCCGAGAACATCCCCGACGACGACGTGACGACGCTGGTTCACGGGGACTACCGCGTCGACAACCTCATCTGGGCCCCCCAGCAGCCCGAGGTCGCCGCCGTGCTCGACTGGGAGCTGTCGACGCTCGGCAACCCGCTCGCCGACGTCGCCTATGCGAGCTTGCCCTACCTCATCATGACGCCGTACCACCCTCCGCTCTCGACGGTGGCTGGCCCCGAGACGGGGCTGCTCACCCTCGACGAGATGCTCCAGGTCTACGTCGAAGCCTCGGGTCGCCGGGTCGACGACCTCGACTACTACATCGCCTTCTCCATGTTCCGGCTCGTGAGCATCCTGCAGGGCGTGTACGCGCGAGGGCTCAAGGGCAATGCGTCGTCGACGTCGGCACTCGCGATGGGCGATCTCGCGCGAGCGCTCGCCGGGGTGGCGTGGCAGGGCGTCCAGGACGGCACGTTCCGGCCTGGGTGACGCGACCGGTGCGGGTCGGTGTCCGCAAGGGTGAAACCAGGAGCGATCATGTCGTCCCTCGTCAAGTCCGCCCTCGTGGCCGCCACGTTCACCGGCTGTGTCCTCCGCGTGGGCGGCGACGGCCCCTTCGACGAACAGGACTCCCAGTCGGTGGCGCTGCCTGCCGACCTCACCCAGCTGACCCTCGAGGTCCCGGCCGGGAACCTCTCCGTGTCACCCGGCGCGAACGTGGGGGTTCAGGCCGAGCTCTCGTGGCGATCGGGCGATGGTCCGCCCTTCGTGACGGTGCAGGAGCGGGGAACCGCCGTCACCCACACCTGGCGTTGCGACGGCAACCGCAGCTGCAGCGTCGATCTCGTCATCACCGTGCCGCCGAGCACGGACGCCGTGACGCTGGATCTCGAGGCGGGTGACGTCGAGCTGACCGACCTCTCGGGTCCACTGCTCGTCGACGTCGAGGCAGGCAACGTCGACATCTTGGGTCACACGGGCGACGTCGACATCGACGTCGAAGCCGGCTCCATCGTCGCCCGCGAGCTTCGGGCCGACGAGGTGGTCGCCTCGGTCGAGGCAGGGTCCATCGACCTCGAGCTGGCCAACCGACCCGTCGAGATCGACGCCACCACCGATGCTGGTGACGTCGACCTGCGGGTACCGAGCGGCGCGTACGCGCTGGATCTCCGCACCAGCGTGGGGCAGGTGCGGGTGGGCGAAGGCATCATCGAAGATCCGGGTGCCGATGCCTCGATCCGGGCCCGCGTCGAGGTCGGGTCGGTACGCATCGACGGGTTCTGATGGCTTCGCGCCCCCCGATGCGGCACCATGGTCGGGGAGGCGGCATTGCCGATCGTGGTCACCCGCGACGCACTCGCGGCAGAGGATCCCTACGAGATCGTCCAGTCCAACATCGGTATCGTGAACCGGCTGCGCGACGCGTGGCTCGACGAAGACGAGATCAGCCACGAGGCCTGGCTGGCCTACCTCGTCGACTACTTCACGACCCAGCTGCACGACGGTGGGTTCTCGCAGTTCGTGTTCGACTCCACCTGGCGCGAGACCGAGGTGACGCTCGTGCGCGAGGGCCTGGCCGCGATCGGGGCGCGCGAGACCCACGCTCGGTTCGAGCGGGGAGCCGCGCTGGTCGGCAGCCTCACCGCGGAGGAGCTCGAGGGATTCCTCGAGAGCGCGACCCTGGCTGACGATGCGAAGCGGGAGCAGCTCGAGGAGCTCGATCGGGAGCTCGGGGCGGTCGACGAGGATCTGGTCGCGCTGAACGCAGCGTGGATCCGTGGTCGGCCCGATCTCGTGGTGCTCGACGCGAACGACGTCGAGGCGTGGGTCGACGAGCAGGCGGCGACGATCCCGGATCTGGAGGCCCGGGTGGCCGCCGCGATGGAGAACGAGCCGCGGTACGCCAAGGTGATCCGACGGCTGCTCGACGCCGTCGGACTCGAGCTCGGGCAGATCACCGCCGGGGATCCCGCCCACGAACACGAGGGCCGCTCGATCGTGGCGTGGCACTTCCTCACTGCCGACGAGGAGCACTACTACATGCTCGACTTCGGTGACCAAGCCGCCACGTTCGACGCCGAGACCGACGACGAAGTGGCCCGTGTCGACGTCTCGGACCTGTCTGCCGTCGACCTGTCACCGTAGCCCGCTACCCGCTCTCGCCCTCGGGCCCGCCGTGGGCCCGGATGTCGCTCGGTGACCGATCGGTCGGAGCGTCCGTTCACGCCACGGCCCAGGCTCAGGGGTCGAGCGTGCATCCGAGCGGCTCGCCCTGGTAGCGCGCGACCTGCTTGCCCATCAGCAGCGCCCGCGCCCGCACCGTCTTTGCGACGTAGTCGACCTTGAAGCGCGCGACGTCGGGCTTCACCCGCACCCAGTCCGCACAGAACCGCTCGTCGTGTCCGCTCACGAAGAGGCACGAGCAGACCTCTTTCGCCGCGAACCCCGATCCGAGCTCGAACAGGCTGTTGTCGTAGCGGGCGGTCTTCGGACCGCAGCCAGCCAGCAGCCCCGCTAGCAGGACCATCCGCGTCACCATGCCTCCACCAGACGGCGCGCCGCCTTCATCGTGCGGTCGTGTTCGTAGGTGCCGTCGCGGTCGTCGGCCACCCTGACCACCACGAGCTCGAGCGAGGGCACCACGGTGACCGACTGGCCCCAGTGCCCGAGTGCCGCGTACGTCTCTTCGCCGACCGACGGACACCACGGCTCGTCGATCCCGTGCTGCGGCAGCGTCTGGTTCACCCAGAACAGCCTCGCCTGAACGAGCTCGTCGGGCACGGCGACCGCCTTCGAGATCGGCTCGCCGAGCGTGGTCGAGAACTCGACCCAGCCCTCGGGAAGCACCCGCTCGGAGTCCCAGCAGCCGTCGTGCAGGAAGAGGTAGCCGAAGCGCGCGAGGTCGCGCGGGGTGGCCCACAGGTACGACGAGCCGACGTAGGTGCCGGCTGGATCCCGCTCCAGGACCGCGCTCTGCATCCCGATCACGTCGAACAACGCGGTCCACGGAAACCGCTCGCCGTAGCGCTCGGTCAGCGGCGCGCCGATCGCCGCCGCCAGCAGGTTGGTGTCCCCTGACGAGTACTGCCACGCCGAGCCGGGCGCACGAGCGAGCGGCTGGCTGGCCACGAAGCGGGCGCTGTCGGCCGATCCCTCTCCGTAGAGCATCGCCAGCACCGAGGACGTCGTCGGTGACTCTCCTTCGTAGGTCTCGCGCCACGTGAACCCGCTCGCCATGTCGAGCAGGTGCTGGATGGTGACCGCGCAGCTGGCCTCGGGCAGCCCGTCGAGGTGCTCGCAGACGGAGTCGTCTCGCGTGATCAGACCATCGCGCTCGGCGATCCCGGTGAGCGCATTGGTGATGCTCTTGGTCACGGACCAGGCGAGGTGGGGCTTGTCCGCGGTCCACGGCGCCCGGTACCGCTCGTAGAGGATGCGCCCCCGGTGCACCACCACGACACCGTCGGTGCGCGTGCCCTCGCGAGCCTTGGCCGCGAAGTCGACATCGGGTGGAAAGAGCACGGCATCGAGGGCGGCCACCTCCGACTCGAGCTCGCGGCGCACCAGGGCCGCGTCGCTCTGCCACTCCTCGCCGGGCCAGGAGGCGTCGGCGCAGGTGGGCGCGAGCGGGGCGGGGATGTCGATGATGTCCTGGGCGTGGCCCGATGCCACGACCAACCCGATGATGACCATGACGGGCAGCCTACACCACGCGAGACCCGGCTACTCGGCTGGCAGCTCGATCTTGCGCTTCTTCGGCTCCTTGTGGGGCCGATAGAGCACGACGACGCGCCCGATCTGCTGCGCGACGACCGCCCCGAGCGCGCCGGCGAGCTCGATGGCCAGCGCCCCACGCTCGTCCCGGTCCGCGTCGAGCTTGACCTTGACGAGCTCGCGAGCCGCGAGCGCCTCGTCGACCGAGCGAACCACGCCCTCCGTCAGGCCGCTCGCACCAACCTGGACCACGGGGTCGAGGGCGTGCGCGAGGCCTCGAAGATGCCTACGTTGTGCCGACGTCAGCTCCATCTGTCCCGTCCTGGAGGACCTCATCATGACGTCCGACCGCAGACGTCAGCGTATGACCGATGTCCTCGCCCGTCGACTCCTCCACGTCCACTGCGTCGTGGAGGCCCTCCACCACCGCCACAACATCTCGGCGATCCTCCGCACGTGCGATGCGCTGGGCATCCACCACGTGCACCTCGTCGCCGGCCGACGGTTCAAGGTGAGCCAAGGCACGGCACGCGGCGCGGAGCGTTGGCTCGAGCTGCACCGCCACGCCACGGCCGACGATGCGGTCGCGGCCCTTCACGCCCTCGGCCTGAAGATCTATGTCGCCGACCTCGCCGACGAAGCGGTCACGCCGGAGGCGGTGCCCATCGACGCCCCGCTCGCCCTGTGGTTCGGAGCGGAGCTCGTCGGGGTCTCCGACGAGGCGAGAGCCGCGGCGGACGGCGTGGTGATGCTGCCCATGCACGGGTTCGCCCAGTCGCTCAACGTCTCGGTGGCCGCCGCGCTGGCCCTGCGACCGGTGGCCGAGCGCGTGCGAGAATCGGGACGCGGGGGCATGCCCCGCCGCGATCAAGCGGAGCTGCTCGAGCGGTGGCTCGCGCGCGACGACGTCCTCCGCGAGGGAATCCGGCATCGGGGAGCCCCCCCGACCGACGAGTAGCCACGTTCCGAGAACAGAAGATATGGCGTCCGTTATCGCAGATGGAGGCGCAGTGGAAGCCGCAACACCAGAAGCCCATCCCGAGCTGGCCAACATTCTGGAGACGCTGCACGCCGGCGCCCCCCGGTGGCTCGACCTCGGCCCGCGCGAGGTCGCCGAGCTGCTCACCGAGGTCCGCGATCGCACGCTCGCCGTCGCCGACGCCTGGGTCGAAGCCTCCTCACAGGCCAAGGGCCTCGCCGAGGGCTCCCCCCTCCGGGGCGAGGAATGGGCGAGCGGGCCCTGGGCGCTCATGGCGGGCCTCAACGGGCTCGTCACCACGCTCACCCGCGTGGCCGACGGCAAGGACCCGCTTCAGGGCATGCAGGTCCGGCAGCGCCCCGACGGCCAGGTGATGGTCGACGTCTTCCCCGCCAACACCTGGGACGCGCTGCTGCTGTCGGGCTACACGGCGACGGTCTGGCTACAGCCCGAGGTCACCAAGGAAGCCCTGCGTTCGACCATCGCGGTCCGCTTCGCCGAGGGGGGCCGTCCCGAGCCGCGGGTGGGACTGGTGCTCGGCGCGGGCAACATCAACTCGATTCCGCCGCTCGACGCGCTGCACGAGCTCGTTCAGGAGGGCCGCACCTGCCTGGTCAAGCTCAACCCGATCAACGACTACCTGGAGCCCTTCCTCAACGACGCGTTCCAGCCGCTCGTGGACCGTGGCTTCGTCAAGTTCGTGAAGGGGGATGGCGCGGTCGGGGCCTGGCTCACCACCCACGCGCTCGTCGACACCGTCCACATCACGGGCAGCTCGAGCACCCACGACCTCATCGTGTTCGGACCGGGCGAGGAGGGCGCCGCCCGGAAGGCCCGCAACGAGCCGCGGCTCACCAAGCCGATCAGCTCCGAGCTCGGCGGCGTCGGCGGAACCATCGTCGTCCCCGGCCCGTGGACAGAGGCGGACTTCCGGTTCCAGGCCGAGCACCTGGTCACCCAGAAGCTCCACAACAACGGCTTCAACTGTGTCGCGTCCCAGGTGCTCATCGTGCCCAAGGCGTGGGACGGTACGCCCAAGCTCCTCGCCGAGGTCCGCAAGGTGCTCGCCGAGGTCGTCGACAACCGCCCGCCGTACTATCCCGGCACCGATTCGCGGCGCGCGGCGTTCCGGGGGCCCCACCCCGACGCCGAGGTGCTGGGCACTCGCAACCCGTTCGTGTTCGTCGACGGCATTCCGGCCAGCACCGACGACGTGTGCTTCACGACAGAGGCGTTTGCCCCCGTCTTCGCCGTCGCGGAGATCGAGGCGTCCGAGCCCGGGGCCTTCCTGTCCGCGGCGGTGGACTTCGCCAACGACCGACTCGTGGGCACGCTCTCCACCCAGCTCGTGATTCACCCCGCCACCGAGCGCCGCCACAAGTCGGCCCTGGAGCAGGCCATCGCCGACCTCCGGTTCGGAGCCATCGGGGTCAACGTGTGGTCCGGGGCTGCCTTCTTGCTCCCCCAGGCCACCTGGGGCGCGTTCCCCGGCCACACCATCGACGACGTACAGTCGGGCATCGGCATCGTGCACAACGCCAGTCTGTTCGACAAGCCGCAGAAGACGGTGGTGCGGGGTCCGTTCCAGGAGTTCCCCCGCACCCTCTTCCGAGGGGTCCTGCACACCTCGCCGAAGCCGCTGTGGTTCGTCACCCACCGGCACGCCGACACCGTCGCCCGTCTGCTCACCCGCTTCGAGGGCACTCGCGACGTGACGTTGATCCCCCCGCTGTTCGCGGCGGCGCTCCGAGGCTGATCGGGGCGTGCTACAGGGCCGGGACGCGCGGAGAGACCCATGGCACACATCGACTACGCAACCGAGGTGCGCACCATCGACGGTCGGGCGACCACGCTCGAGGAGTACCGTGGCAAAGCCTTGTTGATCGTCAACACCGCGAGCCAGTGCGGCTTCACACCCCAGTTCGCGGGTCTCCAGGAGCTCTGGGAGACCTACGGCCCCCGTGGGCTCGTCATCCTCGGCTTCCCGTGCAACCAGTTCGGCAGCCAGGACCCGGGCACCCCGGGTGAGATCGAGGATTTCTGTCGACTCAACTACGGGGTCACGTTTCCGATGCACCGCAAGGTCGACGTGAACGGGGCCGACGCGCACCCGCTGTTCGAGCAGCTCAAGGCGGGAGCGCGCGGGTTCCTCGGTTCCCAGAACATCAAGTGGAACTTCACCAAGTTCCTCGTCGACCCCGAAGGGCGGATTGTGGCTCGGTTCTCGCCCACCCGGACCCCCGAGTCGCTTCGCGAGCCGATCGAAGCCATCCTCGACGCGGCCACGCCGGGCGCCTGACCTGCGCTACGACGACGAACGCCGCACCTTGGCGCTCTCGGTGCGAGACTGGGTCGGCCTCGCGACCGACCGACTCGCCGTGGGGGTCGACCTCGTGCAGCGGAGCGCCACCCGCGCGCGCCTCGGTCAGGAGGTCCACGCCGCCTGGCGCGCCGAGCAGCCGGACGACGAGGCGGTATTCCGCGCCGAGCAGCGCGTGGTGCGGACGTGGACCACCGGCGGCTGGACGGTGACGCTCCACGGGAGGGTGGACGGGCTGCGCCTCGAGGACGGGCGTGCCGTGGTGGAGGAGGTCAAGTCGACCGCCTGGCCCGCGGAGCGCCTGCTCCACGCGAGCCTCGAGGACTTCCCCGACCATCGAGCCCAGGTCGAGGCCTACCTCTGGCTGCTGGAGCCCGACCACCCAGGAGCAACCGGTCGCCTCGTCTTGGTCTCGCTCGCCGACCACAGCCGCCACGTCCTGGGAATCGACATCGATCCCGACGACGTGGGGACGCGCATCGAGGCCGTGGTGCGCCGACTGGTCGAGGTCCGGTCCCGCCGGGTCGCGTGGCTCTCCGAACGCGCCGCCCGCGCCGTCCCCGACCCGTTCCCCGCCTGGCGACCCGGTCAGCGCGAGATCGTGGAGGCCGTGCACTGGGGCCTCGACGAGGGACTCTCGGTGCTCGTCCAGGCCCCCACGGGCCTCGGCAAGACCGCCGCGGCGCTCACCGGGGCCCTGCGTCACGGGCTGCCCCATCGCGAGCAGGTGGTGTGGCTCACCGCTCGGAACACCCAGCAAGCCACGATCGTGGAGGCATGCCGGACGCTTCGCGCCCGCGGGCTGCCGCTGCGGGCCGTCGTGATCGAGGCCAAGGCCAAGGCCTGCCTCAACGACGTCATCGTGTGCCGCGGAGAACAGTGCAGGTTCGCCAAGAACTATCGCGCCCGCAGTCACGACGGAGAGGTGGTGGCGGGGCTCGTGTCCCGCGACGAGGCGCTCGCGCCCGAGGTGCTGCGGCAGACCGGGGAGGCTCACCGGCTGTGCCCCTACGAGCTCGTGGTGGACGCAGCAGGCGAAGTCGACGTCGTGATCGGCGACTACAACTACCTCTTCGACCCCACCACCCCGCTGTCGCGCCACCTGGGCCAGCCAGGTCCCGGCGGGATCGTGGTGGTCGTCGACGAGGTGCACCAGCTCGCGGAGCGGGTGCGCACCGCATCGAGTCCCCGGGTGGGCCTCGCCGACGTGGCGCGGGCGGAGACGGCCCTGCTCGCGCGGGGGGCTGGACTCGAGGCCTTCGTGGACTGCGCCCGTGAGGTCGGAGCCGCAGTGCGCGCCGAGCTCGCCCGGGCCGATCCCGGGCGCGGCGACCGCGCCACCGTGCTCGATCCGGAGCGCTGGGAGGCCCTGGCCGAGCGGATCGACGCCCTCGCCGTGGCCTACGCCCTCGTCACCCCGCCCGACGCGGACGTCGACGACCCCTGGGCCACGCTGGCCCGCGCCGTCCTGCAGCTCGCCGATGCGGTCTCCGCGCCTGGCGTCACCGCCGACGGCCGCAGCTGGCGCGTCGCGATGGCCCACGTCGCGGGGGAGGCCTCGTGGGTCGGCCTCGTGTGCCTGGACCCGAGCCCGCTTCTCGGACCGCGGCTCCGGAGCCTCGGGGGGTTCGTCGGACTGAGCGCGACCCTGCAGCCGCGCGAGCTCCACGAGGCGCAACTCGGGCTCGACCCAGATCGGGTCGACTTCGTGGAGGTCGGCGACCCTTTTCCCCCCGAGCGTCGCCGCGTGCTCGTGGCCCCGCGGATCTCGACCGCCTGGGCGGATCGCGAGCGCCACGCCCCCGCCACCGCCCGGCTGCTGCACGACGCCATCCACGCCGTCCCGGGCAACGTCGCCCTCTACACACCGTCGTTCGCGATGCTGGAGGACCTGTGCGGACGCATCCCTCGTGAGGGGCGACGGTGGGTGCTCCAGACTCCGCGCATGACCGACGAGCTGCGGCAGCGCGCGCTGGCCGAGCTGTCGTCCGAGGGTCCGCCCGTCGTCCTCGGGGCGGTGCTCGGCGGCATCTTCGCCGAGGGCATCGACCTTCCGCCGGGGGCGCTGTCGGCGGTGATGGTGACGGGACCAGCGCTGCCACCGGTGGGGCTCGAGCGGACCCTGCTCCAGCGGTACTGGGACGACGGTGCCGATCGGGGCTTCCTGTTCGCCTCGCTCGCGCCGGGCCTCACCCGCGTGGTCCAGGCGGCGGGTCGGCTGATCCGGCGCCCCGAGGACCGTGGTGTGGTGCTGCTCGTCGGGCGACGCTTTCGCCATCGTCGCATCCGGGCCCTGCTGCCGGAGACGTTCGGCGCGACGGTCAGCGACGACCCGGTGGGTGACATCGCTGCCTTCTTCGAGGCATTCTCGACCGAGGAGACCTGATGCTCTGGCTCGTGCTCGCCTGCGTCGAGACCCCGCCCGTCGAGCGCGCGCCGCCGGTCGTCGACGTGCCCCCGCCCACCACGTTCGGGCCGACCGCGGAGACGGGCTCCCTCCGCCCCGGCACGCGCGACACCGGCGACTCCCTGGGCCAGAACCTCATCGTGAACGGTGGGTTCGAGGACGACGACGGCTGGCAGGGTCGGCTCGGGATTCTCGCCAGCCTGGCGCCCGCCCCTGAACGGCCCGGGCGAGCGCTGTACGTCGACGACACCGGGACCGACGTCTCCTGGACCTGGAGCGCCCCCGTGGAGGCCGAATCGGGGCAGACCTACTGTCTGCGGGCCGATACCTGGAAGCAGAACACCACCAACCAGGGCTTTCCCCGGGTGTGGGTCCGCTTCTACGGGGCACCCGAGGCCGAGGTCGCCGACGCGCTCCTGCTGGATCCGAGCTTCAACGTGCTCGACGTCGACACCTCCGAGCAGAACCGCGACGGGCCCGAGCGCGAGTGGGTCACCGTCGAGCAGACCGTGCTGGTTCCGGAAACCGTCGTGGTGAAGGCGCTGCGCGTGATCCTGACCGCCAACGCCACCGCCACCGGCGAGCTCTTCTGGGACGACGTTCGGCTCTACGGAGGCGGCTGCCCGGGCTGACCGTGCCCCCAGCGCGGCCGGCGTTTCGGTATGGTCGCGCGCAGGCCATTGGCCAATCCGGAGAACCCATGGCGCGCATCTTCATCTCCCACGCGAGTGCCAACGATGCGCACGCGTTGGCCATCCACGACTGGCTGTCGGAGGAGGGCTGGGGTGGCGCCGAGGACCTCTTTCTCGACATCCACCCCACCGGAGGCATCGCCGCCGGCGAGCGGTGGCTGACCGCCCTCGAGGAAGCGGCCACGCGCTGTGAGGCCGTCCTCTTCCTGGTCAGCGAGGCGTGGCTGGCGTCGAAGTGGTGTCTCGACGAGTACCACCTCGCCGCGAGGCTGCACAAGAAGCTGTTCGCGCTGCTCGTCGAGGAGCTCCCGCTGTCCCGCCTTCCCGGGGGACTCGCGGACCAGTGGCAGGTCGTGCGGCTCTACAGCCAGCCCACGACCCGGTTCTCGGTGACCCACCCCATCACCGACAAGCCCGACGTGGTGTACCTGGCCAAGGACGGTCTCGTGCGGCTGCAGCGGGGCTTGCTCAAGGCCGGCGTGGGTCCCGGGACGTTCCACCTCCAGGAGGACCCGGGCGGTCCCTTCGGCTACCGCTCCCCCTACCGGGGACTCGAGGCGCTCGACGTCGCCGATGCCGCGGTGTTCTTTGGTCGCGAGGCCGACATCGTGCGAGCGCTCGATGTCCTGCGGGGGCTCGCCGAGACCCGGGACCGTCACTTGCTCGTGATCCTCGGGGCGAGCGGCGCGGGCAAGTCCTCGTTCCTCCGAGCGGGCATTCTGCCTCGGCTGCTGCGAGACGACGCGGCGTGGCTCTCCGTGCCACCCGTCCGTGCCGGCTTCGACGGAGCGCTCGACGGCGAAGAGGGGCTGGTCGCGAACCTCGAGCGCGTGAGGGAGCGCCTCGGAATCCCGCGGAGCCGCGCGGTGCTCCGGACCACCCTCGAGACCCGAGCGGGATTCCTCGAGGAGCTCGCGACGCTCCGACGCACCGCGGCAGACCGAGCCCTCCTCGATCCCGAGGCCCCCGCTCCCCGCATCGTGTGGGCGCTGGACCAGGCCGAGGAGCTCTTCGCCGGCGACGCGGGCCCCGATGCGGACCTCGCCCTCACGCGACTGCGCGAGTCCCTCGAGTCGGGTGACGCGGTGATGATCGCGACGATCCGCTCGGACAGCTACGCGCGGATGCAGCACGCGCCAGTGCTCCAGGGGCTCGCGCAGGATCCGTTCAGCCTGCTGCCCGTGCCTTCGGGCGAGGTGGCCCGGATCATCCGGGCTCCGGCGGAGGTGCTGCGCCACGCGGTCGGCACCGAGGCGCCGCAGTTCGCTCCCGAAGTCGTGGCGGCGCTCCAGGGGGAGATGGCCGGTGAAGAAGACGCCCTTCCGCTCCTCGCCTTCGCTCTGCAGCGGCTGATGCGAGACCACGTGCGATCAGGGTCGATCGACCTTCCCGCCCTCGAGAGCAGCGGCGGCGTGGCCGGCGCGATCCAGGCCGCGGCCGATGCCGCCCTCCGGCAGGTCGCGCCCGCCGCGAGCGTCGAAGAGCGCCGGTCCCTCGTTCGACGCAGCTTCGTTCCCCGGCTCGCGCGCGTGGACCGCGAGTCGAAGGCGTTCCAGCGTCGGGTGGCCCGGCGGGCCGACATCCTGGACCCGACCGCCGCCGCCCTGCTCGACGCCTTCGTCGATCGGCGCCTGCTCGTGCGCAAGGGCGACGGCGCAGAGGCGACCATCGAGGTCAGTCACGAGGCGCTGCTCCGTCGCTGGACGCTCCTCGTCGGACTGCTCGAGGAGGACCGGGACGCGCTGTCGATGCTCGACGGCGTGCTAGAGGCGGCCGAGGAGTGGTCCCAGGCGCCCGCCGGGCGACGAGAGGAGTTCCTCGTGCACCGTGGCTCGAGGCTCGCCGAGGCGGTGGCCCTCCGGCAGCGTGGCGCGGAGTGGTCGAGAGAGGTCGAGCCTGCTCGAGACTACCTCGACGCCGCGGTCGCGGCGGACGAGGCCGTGCAGGAACGCGAGCGACGGAGCTTTCAGCGACGAAGGGCCCTGCAACGGGCGCTCGCCGGGCTGCTCGCGCTGTTGTTCGCGGGCGTGCTCGGGTTCGCGGGGCTGCTCGTGGTCCAGCAGCGGGAGCTGAACCGCGAGACGTCGGAGGTGCTCGCCAACGCCGCCGAGCGTCAGATGGCGGCCGGGGAGCTCGACAGCGCCCTGCGGCTCGCGCTCGTCGCGAGCACCGAGGACTGGCTGTCGCCTCGCGCCGACAGCGTGGGCGCCGTGCTCGGAGAGGGCCTGCTCAAGCACCGGCGGATCATGAGCCGACAGCTGCCCGAGCGGGTCCGCGACTCTGTCCCCCTCGACGACGGGACCTTGTTCGTGCGCACGGACTCCAAGGTGTTCCGCTACGATCTGTCCACCGGTGACGTGCTCCTGGAGCTCGAGTTCCCCGAAGGCCTCGCCGTGGCGTACCTCCACACCGACACCACCGCGCTGGTCACCATCGACGAGGCGGGCGTGGTCCAGAACGTCGGCCTGCAGGCCGGCGAGACGCTCTGGGAGACCGAGCTCGACCTGCAGTCGCCCATCCGGACCGCGCTCCACACAGAGTCGGGCCAGGTTCTGGCCTGGCGAGCGTGGTCGAAGTCCGGCGACAGGGGACCTCTGGTCGTTCAATCCCTGGACCTCGCGACGGGTCGTGTCACTGGCCGCCTGTCGTTCCCGGAGCCCACCACGAACCTTCCCCTGGTGCGCCTCGTCGCCGGTGGAGACCGCTTCTTGGTCTTCGAGGAGACCGATGCGGGCGAGTCGCTCGAGGTCTGGCGACGGTCGCCCGCCCAGCTCGAGCTCGAGGTGCCCGTCCAGGACGTCCTCCACGTCGACCCGGGCTCCGGCAACGTGTTGATGGTGCGACCCGACGACACCATCGTCCTGCTCGACACGCGCTCGGGCGAGCGGCTCTACACCTTTCCCGAGGGTTGGAGCCGGCTGTCCGGCCGATCGATGGCGGGGGGCCGCCAGTGGCTGTCCCGCCAGGGCCGCCGCGGTTCCCTCGTCGACATGGCCTCGGGCGAGGTCGTCGTCGAGTTCGAGCTTCCGAACCGGATCGTCCAGCTGAGGCCCTTCCCGGACGAGTCCCGTCTCATGGTGACCACGGTGACCGACAATCCGGATTCCTTCGACTTCGGCGTCGTGACGCTGCCGGACATCGCGGCCTCGGTCTCTGCGCCGGCGCGCTCGGCTTCGCCGAGCGCGGAGCAGGCGACGAAGTCGACTGCCGGCCGAGACCGAGACCGCCCAGACATCGCAGTGCAGACCTTTCGCGTGAACGCGGAGATTCCTCGGGGCCTGGCCTCCCGCGGTGACGAGCACCACATCGTCCTGTGGTGGGACGACGCGGTGGGGATGGTGCACGACGACGAGGATCTCGGCACCCGGACGGCCATCGGGCGACCGATCCGGGGCGTCGAGCCGTTCGCGGACCACGTGCGCTTCCTCGCCTGGTCGAGCCGGTCCGGGACGGTGGACCTCCTCGAGGGCCACGGGGACCGCTGGGGCCGCATCGAGCACGGCGAGCCCATCCGCAGCGTGGACCTGCTCGACGACGACACGCGCTTGCTCACGGTGGGGAACGGCAACAACCCCACCTGGCAGCTGTGGGACATCACCCTCGGTCAGCCGGAGGCCGCGGTGGACCTCGATCCCGGCTTCCCGGTGCGGCGGTTCCTCGAGGGCCGGGTGACCGAGGACGGCTCGTGGCTGGTCACGCGAAGCAGCGACGGCAAGGTCCAGGTCTACGACATCGCGCGTCGGACCTTGTCCGGAGAGGTCGCGCTTCAGGCACAGTTCCTCGACGCCGAGCTTCCCGGGGACGAGCTGCTGGTGGATCTCGGTGGCGATGCCGCCGTCTTCTCCGCCCGGACCGGGCGCGTCCGCACCACGCTCGGACCGTTGAGCCGACGCCAGTGGGTGAAGGCCCTCGACGGCGGGCGGGTCGCGATCTGGCGCAACGAGCCGTCGAGCGGGGAGGCAACCCAACGAGGAGCTGTCGACGTCTGGGACACCCGAACCGGAGAACGGGTCCAGCGCTTCGAGAGCGAGTCCGTGATCCGGAGGGTCGACCAGGTCGACGGAGGCGACGCACTCATCATCGTCGGGTCCCTGGACGCTGCCGTCCTGTGGGACCCGGTCACCGGTACCGAGCTGGCCCGGTTTCCCCACCAGGCGGTCGGCCGCGCCATCGTCGATCCGGCGAGCGACCGCGTCGTCACGGTATCGGAGGTCAGCGACGGCGGGTACGGCGTCGAGACGGAGCTCGTGCTGTGGGAGGGCACCCCGGCCAGGGAGATCGGCCGCTCCAGCCTCGACGTCCGGCTCGCGGGCGTCGGCTTCGTGCCGGGCAGCGGCGAGGTCTTCGGATGGCCCGAGCTCGAGCCGGGCGGGATCACCTCGGTCTACCTGTGGGACGCCGACCTCCGCTCGCGTCGGCGCCTCGAGCACGGCGATCCGCTCGGGGGGTTCCAGATCTTCGACGACGGCACGCGAGCGGTGTCCTGGAGCGCCAGCCAGGGCGGGCGTCGCGCCGTCGTGGTCTGGGATCTCGTGGAGGCACGCGTCCTGATGGAGCTCCCGCACGAGGACGGACTGGACGACGTCGAGCGGTTCGCGGGTGACACCCGCTTGTTCACGATCACGAACAACAGCGACGTGCTCCGCATCTGGGACCTCCAGACCGGGGACCTGCTCACGGAGGCCACGCTGCCCCGACCCGAGCGACAGCTCATCGCGGGGACCCTGAACTACGAGCGCTTCCTCGACGACGCCCGCCTCATGATCTGGTCGGAGAACGACAAGGTCACGTTCGTGGACCTCGAAAGCGGGGAGCGGCTGTACGACGTCACGAATCCGCCCATGCGGCTCGCGAGCCTGCTCGACGACGGACGCACGCTGCTGACGGTGGGCGAGGACTCGGTTCGATTCACCAACCTGGGCGACCTCCACCCCCTCACCGCAGCGCGAGTCCCGGAGGTCGCTCGCGAGATCTGCCTCACGCGCCTCACCGGACGGTCGGGCTTCGAGGGATGGCCCCGGAGTCGAATCGCGCCGATCGACCGTCGGGCGACCCGGCTGCTCGCCCGCCGCCGCGTCCGGGACGTCTGCGCGCCCTTCCTCGCCACGAAGCCGCGACGCGGGAGCTCGTGGACCTCGATCATCGACTGGGTCGAGTCGCTCGACCTCCCCGAGCCAGGAGCGGCCTCCGGGGAAGCCCCGGTCAGGTGAGGGCGCGGAACTCCTCCGGCTCGAGCTCGTCGGGGAGTCGCGACGCGATCGCCGCGAAGGTCTTCTCGAGCACGGCCGTGGGGTCGCCGTCGGCGCCGACCGAGAGCGGCGGCGCGAACTTCAGCCGGATCGGGTGCGGCTCGAGCTCCGTCTCCTTGCTCACCGGCATCACCTTCTCGGTGCCCCACAGCGCCGCGGGGACCACCTGGAGCCCATCGAGCCGGAGCCACCGGCGCATGCCGCGCTGAAACGGTCCGAGGCGCCCGGTGCGGCTCCGCGAGCCCTCGGGGAACACGAACCCCAGGTTGCCGTCCCGCATGGCCCCGTGGGCGGCATCCATGCTCTGCCGCGCCAGCGCGGCCAGATCGCGCATCTTCTCCCGCGTGCTCACCCCCGCGGGCTGGGGAACGGGAATGATGTGCATGCCGGAGCTCGCGAGACGACGGAACGGTGCCTCGAAGACCTTGGGTCCGACCGCGACGGTCAGCTTGTTGGCGAGCTCGGTCGCCCCCGACCAGGCGAGCAACGAGTCGACGGCGTTCGCATCGGCGTAGGAGACGTGGTTGCAGAGCACCAGCGTGGGTCCACGCGCCAGCGCCACCTCGAGCCACTCGGTGCCGTCTACCCGCGGGTCCCCGAGGATGTCTCGACAGTAGGTTCGGGAGAGCGTCCGGCAGGGTTCCGACGCCGGATAGACCCGTGGTTCCTGGAAGTCCCCGAGGGCGATGCGCCGGATCTCGCCCCAGTCGTCATCGGTCCACTCGGCAAAGAGGGCGGCGAGCCGGCTCTGGCTCGTCGAGCGCCAGGGCTCCGCGATGAAGCTCGACAGCCACTTCGGAACCAGCATGGCGAGATCGGCGTTGCTCAAACTCCCCAGCAGGGCGAGGGGGTCGACCGCGTCCAGGGGGGCCTCCGGAGGACTCGGGACGCGTCAGTGCGTCCGGGGGTGCAGTCTACCCGGGTCCGGGTGCCGCGTCGCCGTCACTGCCGACCCCGTGCACTTCGACCAGACTCCGGAAGCCGGGAAGCTGGTCCTCCATGAGACGCTCGATGCCGTTGCGCATCGTGATCGTGGCCGACGGACAGCTGGTGCAGGCGCCCTCGAGCTCGACGAACACGTCGCCCTCGGGCTCCACGCGGACCAAGCGGATGTCGCCGCCGTCCATCTGGAGTGCGGGGCGAACCATGTCCTCGAGCAGCTCCTCGACCGCATCGAAGGACAGGCCACTCGCCGCGCTGGTAGGCAACTCGTGGACATCCGCGAGGCTCTCCGCCTCGTCGGTCGACGGCTCGGTCGGGTCGGCGGTGGGAAGGTCCCCGGGATCGGGGAACTCCAGGGGCTCGGGCGACGATGCTCGCGACTCGTGCGACTCGTGCGGCTCCCGCGACGCGGCGGGCTCGGGCGTCACGAGCGGAGGCGGCTCCTCGCCCGCGGGCGAGGTGCGGGGGGCCTGGAGCAACCACGCCTCGAGAGCGTCGAGCGCCTTCGTGGCACGACGGCGGAGCGAGCTGCGCAGGCGGTCGGCAATGCGGCTGGTGATCGACACGGGATCCCCTGGTGCGGTGTCCTGGCGCCGTAACCTGCCACAGAGACCCCGTCTTCGATGGCTCGGCGGTCAGTCGAACACGAGGCGTATCGCGGTGAGGACGACCACCCCGGCCACCGCCCACCGCACGAGGCGCGCTCCGCCAATCAGCGTCCAGCGCGCGCCGACGAACCCGCCGATGGCCGCCCCGAGCCCCATCGCGAGCCCCTCCCGAAGCACCACCAGTCCCTGGCTCAGGTACACGGCGAGGGACAACACGGTGAGTCCTCCCACGAACCCGACCTTTCTCCGGTTCGCGGCCGTGGCCTCCATCCCCCCCAGAACCACGAAGGTCGGCAGGAGAAGCAGCCCCACCCCCGCCTGGAGGAACCCGCCGTAGAGCCCGGCCACCACGAGCGCGGGCCACCGCCACGCCGACGGCTCGCCGCGCTCCGACCACGCCGAGGGCTTGGCGAGGCTCACCCCGACCATCACCAGGAGCAGAGGCCCCAGGACCTTCGCGAAGGCGTCGGGGTCGACGGTCACCGCAATCCCCGCCCCGGCCACGGCCGAGACCGCCACGACCCCGAACTCGGGCCATCCCACGGCGCCGCTCGGCGGCTCGGCGTCACGGGGAGCCCACCACAGCGTGGCGAAGGCCACCGCACTCTGGGCGAGCACCCCCAGCCGGTTGGTGGCGTTCGCGACGTGAGGGGGGAGTCCCGCCCACACGAGCGCCGCCAAGGCGAGGAACGAGCCCCCGCCGGCGAGCGTGTTGACGATTCCGGCCGCGATCCCCGTCACGAACAGCGCGACGAGCACGCCGAGGTCACTGCTCATGGTCAGCCCCCGGCCGGTCCCCCGATCGCATCCCTTCACTCGCCTCCGTCGCCGCCGATGGGACCGGCAGACAACCCAGTGCCCGTGGAGTAGCCCGGACCGCAGTGGCCTGGCTCGCCGCGCGAGGAACCGTGTCCGCCGCAGCTCACTCCGAACGCTCCCCCCAGGAGCCCGAGGATCCCGTCTCCGACCTGTCTCCGTCCCCATCGGCGAGCCTCGCCCCGGGCGACACGGTCGGTGCGTTGCGGGTGGTGCGCGTGATCGACCCCTGCGTCGCGCTGGCCATCGGACCCGAGCGGTCCCGGCCCGCGGTGCTCGTGCACTGGTCGGGGGCGACGGAGACAGACGCGCGCGCGCTCACCACCCCCCCGGACGCGCCCCGGCACCCCCACTGGCTGCCCATCCTGGACGTCGTCGAGCACGACGGGATCGTGCTCGTCCACGCCGCGGTGGCTGGCCCGACCCTCGAGACGTTCCGGCAGCGGCTCCACCTCACGCTCACTCAGGTGGACGCGCTGGCCCGACAGCTCATCGCGGCGGTGGAGTCCGCCCACCGACTCGAGCGGGTGGTCGGCGCCCTCGAGCCCCGCACCGTCTGGCTCGCCCGGGAGGGACACGACATCGCGCCCTACGTGGTCGGGGTGGGACTGACCGACGCGCTCCCCGAGCCGGAACGCTACGTCGTGGAGACGGTCTCGACCCCGTTCGTGGCGCCGGAGGTGCGCGACGGCCGCGTGCTGTCCCTGGCCGCGGATCGCTACGCGCTCGGCGCCGTGCTCCATCAGCTCGTCACCGGGCACGCTCCGGGACCTGGTGGGCCGACGGGCCTCGACGAGCTGCCCGAGCGCATGCGCCTGACCATCGAGGGGTGCCTCGAACCCGATCCCGCCGCACGACCGCTCGACGTGCTGTCGTCCTGGACGAGAGGCCGCCCGATGCCCACCGGGGCCTGGGACAGCGACATGCTGGCCCGCTTGAACCGGCTGGGGCCCCACCTCCCACACGCCACCGTCGCCGATCCGCAACCCCGAGCGTCGTCGGCGCCGAACGCGGCCCCCGACTCCCGGCTCCCCGCGATCGCGACGGGGGCGCTCCTGGCCACGCTGGCCGGGCTCTCCGCCTGGTGCGCCGGGTAGCGCGCGCTACCGCTGTCGCACCACGGTGAGATGCTGGCGCGGGGTGACGTCCTCGACGCGGCTCTCCGTGCCGTCGGGCCAGCGGACCACCACCGCATCGACCTGCTCGACATCCCCGAGGCCCACGTGCGCCTGCAGCGGCGAGCCGGTGTACAGGCCGGTGCTTCCCGAGGTGACCCAGCGCACGTGGCTCTGCTCGCCGGCCTCCACCGTGATGCGAGCGCCCACGGCGAACGGGTTGGCGGAGCCGGGATCGCGCAGCTTCACGGCGAGCCAGGCCGCATCCGAGCAGCGCTGGAAGTGCAGCAGGTTCGACCGATCGAGCACGCGCTTGACGATGTCGAGCGCGCCGTTGCCGTCCAGGTCGGCGAGCACGAGGGAGCGTCCGACCCCATCGTCGTCGAGGCCGAGCTCGGCCGCGCGATCTTCGAACCGTCCGTCAGCGCCCTGCAGGAACATGGCGTCGCGCTGGGTCCGCGGGTCGCCGGCCCCCGGGTAGGCGTCCCAGTACCCGAAGACCGCGGCTGCATCGAGATCACCGTCGTTGTCGAGGTCCCCGAGCTCCGTGCCCCAGCCGAAGACCTGATCGCCGGGTCGCGCCCGCGCCCCCGGCGGTGACGTGGTGAGCGCGAAGCCTCGCGCGGCCGTGGCGTCGACCCACACGAGCCCGCTCGACGTCTCGGCGCTCTGGAGGAAGGTGATGCGATTCCACGACGTCATGAGAAAGTCGGGACGAGCATCGCCGTTGAGATCGCCCACCCCGATCCCCATGTCGTGGCTCCCCGGGTGAAAGCCCTCGGCCGTGCTCGCCACGTAGCGGCCGTCGGATCCGCGGCGGGCCATGGTCGACGGAACGCAGAGTCCGTCGTCGTTGGCCACGAAGAGCTCGGGAATCGCGTCGTCGTCGACATCGATCCAGGTGGACATGAAGGTCAAGCCGTCGTGCACGGCGTCAGGCACCAGGTGACTCGCGTCCTCGAAGGTCCCGGTGCCATCATTGATCCAGAGCACCGAGCGGTCGGGGAGGTGGTCGGAGCAATCGGGCTCGGCCTGCAGCACGTCGATGGTCGCGATGTCGCCGTAGGCGCCGACGAACAGATCCAGATCGCCGTCCGCGTCGACGTCGGCCCAGCTCGCGCTCTGGCTGCGGACGAGCGGTGAGTCGGGGAACCGGTCGTCGACCAGCTCGAAGACCCGCCCCCCCTGATTCAGGAGCAGCTGCGGCGCGTGGTTCCAGCCCGCCACCAGCACGTCGAGGTCCCCGTCGGCGTCGACGTCGGCGGCCGAGGTCGCGGCGGCGACGGTGCCGTCCACGACGGCAAAGGCGTCGTAGTCCCGGTCGAAGCTGCCTTGACCGGTCCCCCAGAAGGCCACGATTCCGTCGTAGGACCGGTCGACGGGGATGAGCAGATCGAGATGCCCGTCGTCGTCGAGATCCTCGACGAGGAGCGCGCCACCGGTCTGCCCGGCGCCTTCGTCGACGAGGGTGCCGTCCTGGCGGGTGGGCTCGAACCACCCGGCCTCCCGGGCCGAGGGATCGGCACAGGCCACCACTCCGGAGCCCTGCACCTCGGCCGGCACGATCTCGACCGGAGTGGCGGCGTCGTCACCACCCCGATTGCAGGCCACGAACGAAACGAAGACCGAAACCCACCGCACGCGTGTCAACTCCCGTCTGGCGTCGCTGGGACCATCGGCCAAAGACGCGAGGACTGCTGTCGTATCGGCTGTACCCGCTCCGGGTGCGGATGCGCGTGCTTCAGGGACCCGGAGGCGAAGGCGGCGCGAGGATCAGGTGCTTGGCCGTGATGTCTTCGGGCGCCTCCTCCATGGGGAGCGGGCCCGGGTCGCCGTCGTGGGGACCGCGCAGGTCGACCCGACGGCTCCGACACTCCGCGTCGTCCTGCGCGTAGAGGCCACGCCCACGCTGCCACAGGAAGTCCCAGTCCGTGAACAAGGAGAGCTCCTCGTCCTCGACGAAGAGGTTCTCGAAGGCGTCGGGAAACCGTACCCGGGGCCCGTTCCTCACCACCACCAGCCGCACCAGCTGGTCGAGGAGCTCCTCGCTCGCGTGGTCGTGAAACCTGGCGGTGGTCGTCTTCGGCATCGCCGCCCCCGGGTCCTCTGTCATATCCAGGGCAGGGGCTTCGGGGCTACGGCTGCGGGATCTCGCAGACCACGGCGACCCGCCACTCACCGGGTTCGAGGGCGCGGAGCCCGATGTGAACAGGCAGCCCCTCGTAGTCGGGAAGCGCGGGCCACGAGAACGGGTTCAGCGCCAGGGCCTCGATGTCGTCCTCGTACACCACCCCGGCGTAGTTGAGGGCGTCCGCGTCCTCGAGGAACGTCGACCCGCGAACACCGGGATCACCGACGTCGACGCGGTACTCCCCGCCATCGGAGCTGAACTCGAAGCCGACCGCCCCGACCCCGTCGCCGTAGAAGCACAGGTGCTCTTCGGCCCGAGGCCCCGCGCCGTCGAAGAAGGCCCCCGAGAACCGCCCCTCCAACACCTGGTCGCACTCGACCCGAAGGCCTCCGTCGCACGCCTCGTCCAGGCCGACGAAGAGGTCGAACGTGTCGACGAACGAGGCCCCCAGGGCGTCGGTGACCGTGAGCTCCACCTCGTGACGACCCACCGCGGTGGTGTTGCCGGTGAGCCGCGAGCCCGAGACGGAGAGTCCAGAAGGGAGCCCGGTGGCCGCGAACTCGTAGGGCCCGGCCCCGCCGGTGCCCCGCAGGGGCGCATCGATGGTGACCAGGGGCTGCACCACGGGCAGCCCGGCCGCGTCGAGGCGGGGCCCCGCGTCACAGGTCGGGGTCACCGTGATCGCTCGATTCACACCCGTGACCGCCGTGATCACGTACATCGTGCCCGCGTCGCGATAGTGCCGTACGGCCGGGTAGGAGCGCGGCGTGACGCCGAGCACCGCCGGCCCGCTCGACGAGAACTCGCTGTCGGCGCCGCCGAAGAAGAAGTACCGGTCCTCGTCGTGGTCCACGAGCGAGATGTACTGCCCGTCCAGGCCATCGACCGTCCACTCGATGGCGGAGAGTCCGTTGGGGACGTCGAGCTGGAACACCCGGTACCCGCGTGGGTCGTAGTACCCGCCGACCGGCCCGTCGTAGTACCCCTGCTCGAGAACGACGTCGACGGACTCGCCGCACGCGATCGGCTTCGGGTCGTACACCCCGAAGATCGAGGTGGCGCTGCGGCTCCGCCCGTCGCTCGTGGTGGCGGTGAGGTCGAGCGGCACGGTGACCTCCTCGATGGCCGTACCCGACAGCGTGCCCTCCGCTTCGTCGACGGTCACCCAGTCCGGCAGGTCTCCGTCGATGGTGAACGTGATGTCGCTGTTGTCACCGTAGACGTCGAAGTCGATCGAGAACTCCTCGCCGAGGCGCACGGGGAACGGAAGCGTCTGCTCGAAGATCGGTCCGTCGCTGCACTGGACCTCGAGCCGGTACGCGCTCTCTCCGAAGGACACCATCAGGAGCGGCACGAGCCCCTGCGCCTCGAAGGTGGGGAGGCTCGGCAGGGTGCTCGGATCGAGCGTCACCGAGGTGCCGGAGCCCTGACCGATCCAGGTGCCGACGTAGTCCTCGCGCCAATCGATGGAGCCCTCGGGCTGGTTGGGGCGTTGTACCAGGATGCCCACCGTCGTCTCTGCGTCGACGGTGATCTGAACGCGCTGGTTGTCGCCCTGGGGCCAGGGGATCCCCAGCCACTGCAGGTTGGGGGTGGTCACCGCCTCCCAGATCGGGCCGCTGCTGCGCATCGCGTTGCCGGTGAACTCGCCCTCGAGCACGTCCCCGCAGTCGATGAGCTCGGGCACGAGGTCGATCTCGAAGGTGGCGATGAACCGCTGCTCCTGCCCCGCCCCGTCACGCACCACGAACAGGGTGTCGTGGGTGCCGGCCTCGGCAGGAACGCCCGCGATCGCGCCGTCGGGCGCCAGCGACAAGCCGATGGGCAGTCGGAAGTCCGGGTCGGTGTCGAAGGTGAGCGGCGGCTGGCCACCGCTCGCGCCGAGCGATGCCGCGTAGGCTTCGCCCACCACCCCCGGGGGGAGGGCCTGGTTGGTGATCGCGATGCGATCGGGCTCCTCGAACGGAGACTCGGGAACCGCCTCGTTGCCACTGCCGCAGCCGACGAGAAGAAGTCCGACCACGATCGTCCACCAGTGCACGAGCCCTCCACCTGGGCCAGTGTACCCACCGGACGGGCCCACCTGGGCGACCGAATTTCCATTGAGGGGGAGAGGGCCGAGGACACCGGCGCCCCGAAACTGACGCTACCGTTGCTTCCTCTCGGACCTGGCGGGGTTCACGGGCTCCGGTCCCCGGGCCTCGACCCTCACCGCCCCAATGGAACTTTCAGCTCTGGAGAAGTGCGGCACGACGGAGAGAGGGGGATTCGAACCCCCGGTGAGTTGCCCCACACACGAGTTCCAGTCGTGCACCTTCAACCACTCGGTCACCTCTCCGGGCGTCCAAATCGTAACCCGAGACACGCCAGTTGACGCGACCGTAGTGTCGGGGCACCTTCCCGCGTCGCCCGGAGCCCCGATGCTGCGATGGTTGCTCACGTTCGTGTCCACCCTCCTCGTCCCTGCTCTGGCCGGTGCTCAGGAGCCCGAGAGTCGGGATCCCGAACGGTTCGCAGTCGTGATCGGGGTCGCCGACTACGACGATCCGCGGATTCCCGACGTGGCGAACGCGATCGCCGACGCGAAGGCCATCCGAGACTGGCTCACCACGGTGGGCGGGCTCACGCCCGACCAGGTGGCCCTGCTCCTCGACGAGGGGGCTCCCACCCTGACCGACGCCCTCGATGGCGAGCCTGTCGAGAACACCCGGGCGAACTGGCTCGAGGTGACGAACCGCTGGCTCGGCGAGCGTGCGCGCGCGGGCGACACCGTGTTCGTGTACTTCTCCGGCCAGGCGACGGCCGACGGGGGGCGCGCGGTGCTGTTGCCGCGGGACGCGCGTGAGCCGCTCCCCGGCGACACCGGCATCGATCTCCGCGCCCTGGGAGAGACGCTCGCGGGACTGAAGGTCCTCCCCGTGGTCTGGCTCGACACCTCCTTCGCGGGTAGGGGCGCGCCCACGGGATCGGGAGCGGCGACGCTCGCTCCGGATCCCCTGATCCCCTCGGCTGACCGGCTCCTCTGGATCGCCGCCGACCCGAGCACCATCGCCCCCGAAGACGAGCAGGTGCCCCACGGCGCCTTCACCAACACCCTGCTGCGGGCGCTGCGGGGCGCCGACGGGCGGGCGGGAAGCACGGAGCTGCAGCTCGTCCAGTCGGCCATCGTCGAGCCCGTCGTCGATCGCACGGTCCGGGACCGGTGGCCGCTCGCGGCTCTCGGGACCCAGGCGGCCCAACGCCCCGAGGTGGTCCCCCAGTCCGGTCACGGCGACGTGGTGACGGCGCTCGCCTGGCACCCCGTCCGGCCCTGGCTCGCGTCGGGCGACGCCACCGGGGTGGTGCAGATCACCGACGTCGACTCCGAGCAGATCCGGCTGCGCCTTCCCTCTGGCCGCCGCGGGGTCTATCAGCTCGCCTTCTCTGCCGACGGAGAGCGCCTGTACGTCTCGGGGCGCGACGGGGTGCTGCGCGCTTGGCGCACCGCCGACGGCGAGCTCCTCTGGGAGCATGCCGTCGGCCGCTTCGACCGTCTGGTGTCGCTCGCCGTCCACGAGGACGTCGTTGCGGTGGGCACGACGCGCGGCTTCGTCGTGGTGGTCGACGGCGTGCTCGGGACCCGCCGCGCGCGCTTCCGGATCGGCAAGGCGCTCGGGAAGTATGGCCCCACCGTCACCGAGGCCCTCGCGTTCACCCCCGACGGACGCCACCTCGTCTCGGCCGCCGACAGCGGTGTGCTCGCGTCGTGGTTCCGCGGCGACGAGCTTGGCAAGCTGAGCTACCAGCGCCGTTTACGCCGGTCCGGGCCGCCGATTCGCGACCTCGCGCTGGTGGGTGACCGGGTGGCCATCGGACTCGGGACCGGCGACGTAGAGCTCGTGGGACTCGAAGACGGACTCACCTCCGCCGTCCTGCCGTCCACCGGCTACGCGGTTCGCGGGCTCGACCTGAGCCCCGACGGAGCGCAGCTCGCGGTTGCGGCCGGGGACATCCAGCTGTGGGACCTGGACCCCGACTCCGACGCTCGCCACCTCACCGTGACGGCCCCGACCACGGCCGTGGTCTGGGCGCCCGACGGCACGACCCTCGTCTCCGGCCACGACGACGGGGCCCTCGTGCTCTGGGACGTCGCCTCGGGGAGCGAGCGCGGCCGCCTCCCCGGCCAGGCCGCAGGAGTCCGACACCTCGTGTTCGACGAGGGGCTGCTCCTCGTGGCGGGCGAGTCGGGAGCCACCGCGTGGGACCTGGAGAAAGGCCGCCTGCTCCGAAGGCTCTCCACGGGTGAACCCAACGAGGCGATCGCCACCGTGCGCCGGGTCGAGGTCCCGGGCGCGGATCGGCCGTGGATCGTAGGCGGTGGCGATGCCGGCAAGCTCTACGCGTGGGACGCCGCGAACGGCGAGCCGATGCACGAGTGGCCACTGGAGGCCCCCATCCGCGGCGTCGCCGCCACCAGCGACGGCGTCTCCGTGGCCACGGACCGCTTCGTCGAGCGGGTGAACCCCGAGACGCGTGCGCGCTACGCGACGAATGCCAAGAAGTCGATGCTCGGGGCAGAGGCCTGTGGCGAGGGCCTCGTCCTGAACAGCGAGAAGGGTCTCCGTCGCCACGACCCGGCGACCGGGGTGCGGCTGACCCGCGAGGTGCGAGGCGGACTCGTGGTCCGCTGCTCGCCCGACGGCGACACCCTGGCCGTCGGGCGGGCCTCGGGTCGGGTCGACCTCTACGACGCCCGGGAGCTCGATCGAACCGGTCGCCTCGACCAGCCGCTGGGCAACCTCGCGGCCACGTTCCTCGGTGACAAGCGCGTCACCGACATCGCCTGGCATCCGACCGAGCCGTTGGTCGCCACGAGCCGGATCGGCGACGCCGCCCGCATCTGGAACGTCGAGACCGAGCAGACGGTGCTCCTGCTCGACACCTTCGGCACCACCGCGATCGCCTTCGGACCGGGTCGCCTCGTGATCACCGGCAGCTCCGACGGGCTGATCGAGTTCTGGGACCTCGACACGGGACGGCTCGTCGCGAGCCTCCTGTCGTTCGGCGAGGACTGGCTAGCGTGGACCCCCGACGGGCTGTTCGACGGCTCGCAGGCCGGACGCCGCGACCTGTTCCGGTGGCGCATCGCCGACACGCTCCACCCTCCCTCGCGGTTTCACCGTGGCTTCTACGAGCCCGGACTGCTGGCGGCGATCGCGAGCGGTCGTCGACCCCGGGCCGAGCGCGACATCGCCAAGCTCGCGCCCCCGCCGAAGGTGAGCTTCGTGAGCCCCGAGGTCGGAGCCCAGGTCTCCGAGGGCACGGTGACGGTCGAGATCGCCGTAGAGGACCAAGGAGGGGGCCTCTCGGACCCCCGGCTCTACGTCAACGGGCACCGGGTGTCGACCAGCGGCGGGCGTGGGCTGGTGCTCGCTCCCCGGGGCCCCGCCGGTGAGCGATTCCGATTCCGCGTCGGCTTGGCCGAGGGCCGCAACTACCTTCGCGCCACCGCCTTCAACGCCGAAGGCAACTGGGAATCGCTCGGCGACGAGCGTGTGGTGGAGTGGACGGCGCCACCCACCGAGCCGCCCAAGCTCCACGTGCTGGCGGTCGGCATCGACGCCTACCGCAACCAGCGACTCAGCCTCGACTTCGCCCGTGACGATGCCGACGCGATCGGTCAGTTCTTCGAGCCCGGTCTGTTCGGGGAGGTCGTGCCCTACGTCCTGCTCGACGAGCAGGCCTCGCTCGACGAGATCCGAGCCGCGTTCGACCGTGTCGCCGCGGCGGCGGCCCCACGCGATGCGCTCGTCGTGTACCTCGCTGGCCACGGGGTGCTCGAGGGGGAGGTCTTCCACTTCTTGCCGTGGGACGTCGACGTCGGGAGCAGCGAGGCCATCACCACCACCGGGTTCTCCCAGGCCGAGCTCGGGGAGCGGCTCGCGAGCATCCCCGCGATGAAGCAGCTCATCGTCCTCGACGCCTGTCACAGCGGGGCGGCCAGCGAGGCGCTGGCATCGCTGGTGGGGCGTCGAGCGTCGCCGGGCCTCGTGCGCGCACAGACGCGACTGGCCCGCAGCACCGGAGCCTTTCTCGTCGCCGCGTCCACCGAGGCGCAGGTCGCCCACGAGATCCCGGAGCTCGGGCACGGGGTCCTCACCTACGCCATGCTCCGGGGAATGGGCGAGGAGGGCCCCCCCGAGGCCCACGTGGATCGAGACGGCAACGTGACCGTCAACACCCTCATTCAGTACGTCTCCGACCTCGTCCCGGTGCTCACGGACACCTACCGGCGGCAACGCCAGGAGGTCGTACTGGCGGCCGAGGGCCAGGACTTCCCGCTGGTGGCCCCATGATCGTCCTCCTCTCGACCATGCTCTCTGCGGCTGCGGACCCCGGGGCGGAGAGAGGCTTGCACGCCCTTCGCGACGAGTGGGGGGCGTGGCCCAACCGAGCCACCCTCGACGAGCGGGATGCAGACTATGCGAATGCCTGTCGGCTGGGGTGGCGTCCCGGCTGCGCTCCCGATCGGTGGCGCGACGACGAGGGGCAGCCCGACCCGGAGCTCCTGGAGGCGGCGCTCACCCCCGCCTGCGAGCGCGGCGACGTGCTGGCCTGCTTCGCCGTGCACCGGTTCGGGCCCGGGCCCGGGTTCACCACCGAGCAGCTGTACGCGCAGTGCGAGGGCGGTCTCGCTCCCGCCTGCACGATGGTCGCCGAGGCGATGCACGACGCCGATCCCGAGCGCAGCCGCGAGCTCCTCGACCGAGCGTGTGCGGGCACCGGGGTAGCGGACGCGCCGTTGCCCCGAGATCCGCTCGCCTGTGGGCGATACGGCGACCGCTACGACGACCCCGTCCGCCTCGCCGATGCGTGCCGAAGCGGCGATGGACGAGCCTGCGCCTCGTGGTCGGACCACGCCGACGACGCGGCGGAGCAGGAGGCGCGCACGCTGCTCGGCTGCGAAGGTGGCCACGCGCCGAGCTGCCTCGTGGTGGCCGCGTCGATCGAGGCCGGCCTTCCCGCCGGTCCCTCGCTCGACCGCGTTCCCGAACCCGAGGAGGCCCAGCGCCGAGCCGACCGTCACGACCTTCTCGAGCGGGCCTGTGGCCTCGGCGAGCTCGCCGCGTGCACCGAGGCAGCTCGGAACCGAGCGCTCGGCCGCGGGGTGCCCGTCGACCTGCCGGCCGCGCACGACGGCTACTGGGACGCCTGCCAGCGGGGCGACGGTGCGGGCTGCGTGTTCCTCGCCGAGGCCATTCTCGATCGCGAGACGGACGTCTTCGGGGTGACTCCGCGGCAGCTCTATGATCGGGGCTGCGAGCTCGACAATTCTCTGTCGTGTGTGCGCTCGCGTACCTACGATCGGCGGCAGCGGTTCGCGACGCGGCGGCTGCTCGCGGTGGGATACGCACGGATCTATCCGCTGATCACCGCCCGCCCCTGGCTCGGTAGCTCCACGGGGCTCGTGGCGGAGGTCGGACTCCCGCGACCCGGGATCCACACCATCCGTCGGCGCGTCCGGCTCATTCTCGACCAGGGTGCGCTCGACCTGGCCTTCAATGCCTTCGATCGGCGTGCCACCCCCGAGAACGTCTCGACCTTCGCCGGCGAGTGGCGCCAAGACCCCGTGGTGGGCAAGCCCTGGGGAGCGCGGCTCGCCGTGGGGAGCCAGTACTGGCAAGGTGCCCCGAGCTACGACGACGACGCGCTGTTGGAGGCGGTCCCCGGCGAGGCGACGGAGACCTTCGATCTCGTGACCTTCGTGAGCCGCTTCGACCTGGAGCGAACCGTCCGCGACAATCCGCGGATCGGCGTGCAGCTCTCGCTCTCGTCCATCACGGCCTGGTCGACGCTGGAACGGGAGACGCCCGAGGGGTCGGTCGGCCGGGCGGTCCTCTCCGTGTTTCGCCGGGCCCCCACCGACGAGGCGATGCCCATGCGGGGTGCGGCGAGCGAGCTGTCGCTGTACGTCGGCGCTGCATCGCAGCTCGAGCGCGGTCACACCGGGGTCTGGCTCACCGATCGACGCTCGCTTCCCGTGGTGCGAGCCGGATCGGGTCGGCCCCTGATCTCGCTGACGACCGACGTGGCCGGAGGGCTGCGGGTCGGCGAGGTTCCCGACTGGCTCGCGCACCACCACCCCCCTCGGCTCTCGCCGAATCTCGGGTCTTGGCAGCTCCTCCGGGGCCAGCCCGCAGCGCTCTTGCGTGGCAAGCTCCCGGTGCGGGCGCGGGCCGGGATGCGCTGGTGGATCGCCGAGTACCACGGCCTCCCTCGGCACGTCGGCTTCTACCTGACCCCCTTCGTCGAGGCCGGAACCGCGGTGCCGGACCCCGCCGCCCTCACCCGCACGCGCTGGCGCTCCGACGGCGGGCTCACGGCGACGGTGACCTGGCGGCGTCGCACCACGCTCCACGTCGAAGCCCTCCTCGTGTCGGACCTCGACGATGGCGGATTCGACGTCGTGCCTTCGCTCCTGCTCACCCAGCTGCTCGAACCCTGGAACTGAAGGTGTCCAATTGCTGGCCACCGGTTTCTCAATCGGTAAAGCGGGGAGAAGACCCGTTCAGGAGGCCTCGGATGCAGCACACAGTTGGAACGCCTTGCTGGGCGGATCTCATGACGCCCGACCCGAAGAAGGCGCGGGGGTTCTACCGCGAACTGCTCGGGTGGGACTATGAGATTCAGCCCGAGGAGTACGGCGGCTACGCGATGGCGAGCGTCGGGGGCCAGAACACCGCTGGGATCGGGGCCATCCCTCCCGGATCGGAGATGCCCACCTCGTGGACGGTGTATCTCGCCGTCGACGACATCGATCGCGTGGTCGACCGATGGAAGGAGGCAGACGGCCAGGTGATCACCGAGCCCTTCGAGGTGCCCGCCCAGGGCAGGATGGCGGTGGTGTCCGATCCCACGGGGGCGGTCGTCGGCCTGTGGCAGCCCCTCGCCCACCACGGCTTCGACCTGATCGGCCCGCCCGGCGCCGCCTGCTGGTTCGAGGTCAACACCCACGACAGCGAGAAGGCACGCGACTTCTTCACCGAGCGGTTCGGGCTGACCGCCCAGCGCATGGAAGGCATGCACTACTACACGATCCACGACGCGGGGCGGCCGCGGTTCGGCGTGCTGCAGATGACGGAGGACTGGGGCGAGCTGCCGCCGCACTGGATGGTCTACTTCGCGGTGGCCGACGTCGATCGAGCCGTGGAGGCGGTGAGGGCGAACGGCGGCCAGGTCACGCACGGCCCCTTCGACAGTCCCCAGGGACCGCTCGCAGTGTGCGTGGACCCGCTGGGGGCCCCGTTCACGGTGATCCGACCGACGGGCTCCTGAGCCTGCTGCATCACCGCGGCCACGAGCTCGACGATGGTCGGGTCGACGCCGCGTCCGATGTCGGCCGGGGTGACGGCGAGCCAGACGGGTTCGGACACGCCGGGCGCGACGTCCCACCGCGGCCCGGGGCATCGCGCCGCTCCGGTTGCCTTCGCGCGGGCCCGGTGGTTGGGTGAGGGAGGAACCGGACCGGAGGCACCGTGGGATTTCTCGAGCACACCCGCTACAACTTCCAGCGCGCCGCGCGCGAGCTCGAGCTGGGGGCCCGCCTCGAGCGCAGCCTGCTCACCCCGCGCCGCGAGCTCCGCGTGGAGCTCACGCTGGCCCGGGACAATGGCGAGCTCGGCACCTTCGTCGGCTACCGCGTGCAGCACGACGGCAGCCGCGGCCCCATGAAGGGCGGGATCCGCTTCTCGCCCCTCGTGGAGCCCGGCGAGGTCACGGCGCTCGCGACCCTCATGACCTGGAAGACGGCCGTGGTCGGGCTCCCCTACGGCGGGGCCAAGGGCGGGATCGACTGCGATCCGCGAGAGCTGTCGCGGGCCGAGCTGCAACGGCTCACGCGGACCTTCGTCGAGGAGCTGAACGACTTCATCGGCCCGTACAAGGACGTGCCCGCGCCCGACATGGGTACCAACGCGCAGACCATGGCCTGGATCGTCGACGAGTACGCGAAGTTCCACGGCTGGGCGCCGGGCGTCGTGACGGGCAAGCCGATCGCGCTCGGCGGCTCGGTCGGTCGGGAGTCCGCGACGGGCCGCGGCGTGCGCATCGCGGCCGAGCACGCGCTGGCCGCCGCGTCGGAGTCGCTCGCGGGCCAGACGGTGGCCATCCAGGGGTTCGGCAACGTCGGGTCGTGGGCCGCCCGCGAGCTCGCCGAGGCGGGGGCCCACATCGTCGCGGTCTCCGACGTGTCGGGGGCGGTGCGGAACCGGGAGGGCCTCGACGTGGCGCGGCTCGTGGAGCACGTCGCCGACACCGGGGACGTCTCGGGCTTCGACGGCGGCGAGGCCTTCCCGGGCAACGAGCTGCTCGTGGAGCCGTGCGACATCCTCGTCCCCGCGGCGCTCGAGGACCAGATCACGCAGGACAACGCCCACCGACTGGCCTGCCGCTACATCGTCGAGGGGGCCAACGGCCCGACCACCCCCGAGGCCGACGAGGTCCTGGAGAGCCGAGATGTGGTCGTCGTGCCCGACATCTTCGCGAACGCGGGCGGGGTGACGGTCAGCTACTTCGAGTGGGTCCAGAACCTCCAGCAGCTCTCGTGGGAGGCGTCGCGCGTACGCCAGGAGCTCACGAGCGTGCTCGACCGGGCGTGGCGCTCACTGCTGGCGGAGAGCCGATCTGCGGGGTCGTCCCTGCGGAGCGCAGCCTACCGGCTCGCCATTCGTCGCGTCGCGGAGGCCACCGCGCTGCGATCTTGATCGGCCGTCGCGGCGTCGGGCGCGTGGTCCGCAGGGCCTCGCGTCCGGTCGGGCGGAGGCCGACCCTGTACAGCGCGCCGCAGCTGGATAGGATGCGCCCGTTTCACCCCGGAGTGCCGTGCACACCTACACGATCCACGACCGGATTGGCCGCGGCGGCATGGCCGAGATCTTCCTCGGCGTGCAGACCGGACTGGGTGGGTTCGAGCGCCTCGTCGTGTTCAAGCGCATCGCGCCCTTCGCGCGCGCCGACGAAGAGTACGTCCGCTCCTTCCTGCGCGAGGCCCGGGTCGCCGCCTCGACCAGCCACCCCAACATCGTGACCACGCTGGACGTCGGCGAGGACGCCGATGGTCCCTACCTGGTGATGGAGTACCTCTCCGGAGAGCCGCTGTCGTGGGTTCTCCGGCAGCTCCGCGAGCGGGAGATCCTGCTGCCGCTGCCGCTCGCCTGTCAGGTCGCTGCGTCGCTCGCCTCCGCCCTCGACCTCGTCCACAACCTGACCCTGCCCGACGGGACCGCCTGGCCGGTCGTCCACCGTGACGTGAGCCCCTCCAACGTGATGTGCTGCTACAGCGGCCAGGTGAAGCTGCTCGACTTCGGCGTGGCCAAGCTCGTGCAGGAGGATCCCACCCAGGTGGGCAAGGTCAAGGGCAAGGTCTCCTACATGTCGCCGGAGCAGGTCCACGATCAGCTGCTGGGACCGCGTTCCGACATCTTTCAGCTCGGCATCGTGTTCTGGGAGATGCTCGCCGGTCGGCGTCTCTTCTCGCGCGACGCCGCGGCTGCCGTCCAGGCGATCTCCTCGGGAGCCATCCCGCGGCCGAGCGAGGTCGCGTCGCGGGTGCCCCCGGAGCTCGACAGGCTCGTCGCCTGGGCGCTGCAGGTCGACGTCGATCGCCGCTGTCCCTCGGCCCGGGCCTTCGTGGACCGGCTGCAGGAGGCGAGCCCCGATCTGGCGGTCGCGACGTCCGGGCGCGCGATGAGCGACTTCATGACGCGGACGTTCCCCGAGCGTCACCAGCAGCGGCTGCGCCTGGAGCGGCGCACCCGCGAAGCGCCTCCCGATCTCGCCGAGCTCGTCGAGGTCAACCCCTCCATCACCTCACGCACGCCCACGCCGGCCGGCTCCTTCGCGCCGCCGCTGCAGCTCGCGCCCGAGCCCCTGCCCGAGGCGCAACCGGACCGTACGCTCGTCACCGCGTTCGTCCTGCTGTCGCTGGCCACGCTGACCGCGGTGCTCGCGGGCGTCGTCGGGCTGCTGCTCGTGATCGGGGACGCTCCGCCGCCGAAGCCGGCGGGCCTCGAGCCAATCCCCCGCGCCGATCCGCCGACGTCCTCCGTCCCCGTTGCGGCTCCCGCGCCACTGCCCGCCCCCGCGGCGCCGCTCGCCCCGCGGCCCGCGAGCGTCGCCCCCGAGGTGCCCGCCCAGGCGCCCGCGACGCAAGCCGGCGAGGAGCTCGCGCCGTTTCGCGACGAGGTCGCGCCCGAGCCCGTCCCCGACGCCCCCCGCGAGCCCGCCTCGGGCGACGACATCGACATCGTGACCGACAACCTCGACCCCTGGGAAGACCGCCGATGACCCTGACGATCGTCCTGTTGCTCGCGGGCTCCCTCGCGGGGGCCCAGCCCGCCGGGGCGGATCCCGACGAGCGGGCCCGCCAGCTCTTCCTCGACGGCGACGCGCACTATGCGGCGGGCCGCTACGAGGAGGCCGTCGAGAACTTCATCGAGGCGTACGAGCTCAGCGGCCGCCCGGCCCTGCTCTACAACCTCGCGAACGTCTACGAGCGCCTGTCGGACTACGAGTCGGCGGCCGATTACCTCCGCCGCTACCTCCAGACCCCCGAGGTGCACGACGTCGTTTCGGTGCGGGAGCGCCTGCGTCGCCTCGAGCTCGCGGCCGCGCGCGCCGCGGCGAGCCGCCCCGCTTCGCTCGCCACTGAGTCGGAGGAGGGGTCGCGGCTCCCGCGCTGGCCCGCGTGGACGCTCGGGCTGGCGACCGCGGGCGGCGCCGTGAGCAGCGTCGCGCTCGGCCTGCTGACCCTCGAGGCCCGCTCGGAGGCCGAGTCGCGCTGCGCCGAGGCGCCCGGCGGCGCCACGCTGTGTCGGCAGAGCGCGAGCGAGTTCCTCGATCAGGAGCGGGAGCGGGCGCTGGCGACCGACCTCGCGATCGGGGTGACCGCGGTGCTCGGCACGGCCACCTTCGCCTACGTCGTGGCGCGGGCCTCGCAGCGCGGGGGCGAGAAGCAGGTGGCGGCTCGACCCATCGTGGGGCCCGACGGGGGTGGGCTTCAGCTCGTGTTCCGGCCGGGGACCTCGCCGTGAGGGCGCCGCGACGGGACCACACCCCGGCATCGTCGGCCGGGAGAGGAGGGATCGTGGAGCAGGTCGCGTCCGTCCGTTGGCTACGGCTCGGGCTCGGGCTCGGGCTCGTCTCGACGCTCGGCTGCAGCCTCGGCAACATCGAGACGGAGCCGTGCAGCAGCGACGCCCAGTGTCAGGCCGCCTTCGGAGCGCTGGCCACCTGCGGGGGGCTCGGCTTCTGCGTGATCGACGAGGAGGGCTGCGAGGTCGAGACGCCGGGACCCGAGGTGCCCTACGACGGGGTCGACAACGACTGCGACCCCGCGACCCCCGACGACGACCTCGACGGTGACGGTTTCCCCGTCGCCGAGGACTGCGACGACCAGGACGAGGCCATCCACCTCGACGGCACCCTCGCGGTGGGGGTGGTGAGCAGCGAGCAGGTGGCGTCGCTGTGCGAGGCGCGC
Organism: uncultured Enterobacteriaceae bacterium; assembly: GCA_964655065.1. GTDB lineage: Bacteria > Myxococcota_A > UBA796 > UBA796 > DRPG01. Next base: position 181,248 of record CAZZLC010000007.1, read on the forward strand.
TGCCCCGCCATGACAGTGCTGCAGGGCACGTTCGCCCTCGTCGAGCCGCTCGACGATCTGGGCGGCCTCGAGTGCCTCACCGAGATCGACGGGACGCTCCGCCTCGAGGGCTCGGGCGCGGCCTCGCTCGGGGGCCTCGCGAACCTGACCCGGGTCCGCGGCGACCTGGTGATCGACAACGAGGACGCGCTCTCCGACCTGTCGGGGCTCGATCGGCTCGAGGAGGTCGATGGCGCGCTGCGGATCGTCGACAACGCCGAACTGCTCGACGTGACCGCCGGGCTCGACGAGCTCCTCCGGGTGGGCGGCGACCTCGAGATCACCGACAACCCCCGGGTGCCTGCCGCGTCGGCGACGGCGCTGGAGTCCCGGATCGTGGTGCTCGGCGCGGTCGAGCTCGCGAACAACGGCGACGTGCTGCAGTTCGTCAACGCGGGCTTCGAGGAGGAGACGTTCCGCGCGCCCGACGAGTGGCTCGTGTTCCCCGAGAAGAGCCTCAACGGCACCGCGGCGCTCCTCGGCGACCCCTACCCTGGCTCGTCGGCGACCTTCGAGCCCCGCACGGGTAACGCGGCGCTGCGCATCGTTGCCGACGAGACCGTCGACGTGGTCACGACGACGACGATCTACCAGGAGCACTTCGACGGCTTCGCGGCGGGGGAGGAGTTCGAGCTGGCGGGGTGGGCCTGGGTCTCGAGCGAGGAGCCGCTCGGCGAGGGGTGTCTCGGCTACCTCGCCATCAAGTACTTCGACGACGCCTTCGTCTTCCGCGGCCTCTCGGCCTCCGAGGTCGTCGACGCGAGCAGCGCCCCCGACACGTGGACGCGGCTGGCGGTGCGCAGCCGGATCCCCGCCACGGCGACGATCGTGCAGGGCGGGGCCGAGCTTTCGTTCGACGGCTCGTGCGGCGGCTCGGTCTACTTCGACGACCTCGAGCTGCGGAAGGTAGCCAACCCCGCGAACTGACCTGGGGCGCGGCTCGCCGCGCCAGGCGGGCCCGTCACAGGTGCGGTGCGCGGTCAGTCTCGGCAACGCCGAGCAGGGACTCGTACCAGGTCGTCACCCCAGGAGACTACTCGCCCGCGGCACCGGCAGCCCGGAAGAGGTTGACCCGCGCGTTCGCGGTGTAGTCGACGCTGCCCTTCAGCGTGAAGGTGATGTCGCTCGGCGTCTCGGGCCGCGGCCAGTGACCGTGTCCGTTGAGGCATCGTCGGGAAGAGCGAGCACGTCTACACACCTGCGTCTTGGCACAGTCGCCGTGGCCGACGCTCCTCGGGGCGATAGGACCGGTCCGGGGGCACCATGCAGCGAATCCTGCGCTCGCGCCGGCGATTCACCGCCGATGAAGTCCTGAAGATGGTCGCCACCGGCATCTTGCGCGAAGACGAGTCGCTCGAGCTCATCGACGGGGAGCTGGTCGAGATGTCACCACAGGGACCACTGCACCGCGCTCGGACCGTCACGATCCATGCGCTCCTCCAGTCGGTCTTCGGCGCCACTCATCACGTCCAGGCCCATTCTCCCGTCGATGCCGGTCCTCACAGTCTGCCCGAGCCGGACCTCGCGGTGGTGCGGGGCGATGCCACCGAGCTCGAGGACCGCCACCCCTCGGGAGGCGATGTGGCCTTGGTGGTCGAGATCTCCGTCACCAGCCAGCTCGAAGACCGAGCCAAGGCGAGCACGTACGCCGCAGGTGGCTTCGCGGCCTACTGGAACCTCGACATCCCCGCACGAAGACTCACGGTCTACACCGACCCGAGGCCCGAGCTGGCCGAGTACGCGACCCTTCGCCTCTTCACCGAGCACGACACGGTTCCCGTCGCGGGCACGACCCTCGCCGTCGCGGATCTTCTGCCGACGCCCGCCTGACGGACGGCGCCGAGCGCGCGCCTCCACCTCCCCTCGGAGGACGCCGTGGTCGCCCTGCTCCGCCCTCCCCACGCCACCGCCGAGGAGGGCGAAGTCACCCTCGACTTCACGCTCCACGAAGACGTCACGCAGTATGTGCTCGCGGTGGCCTTCGACGAGGACTGGGCCCTCGCCGAGGTGGTGATGGAGTCCTGATCCGGGACCCAGGCACCCGACCGTCCTGCCACCACCGCGCACCGCACGTTTCCCTTGGTTCGGACCCTCGTCGGTCGCCGGGGAAGCCTCTGACCCGCAGGAAAGGGGTACCGAAGAAACGAGGCAGTTCACTCCCTCGGCGTCACCGAAGTGCGGGTTGGCCACGAGCGGAGCCTTCGTCCACGAAGAAGGGCACCGCGGCCAAGAGCTTCACAGCGTTCGCGTGGCCTGGGCCGATGCTCGGCGACGGCGCATCGCGAGAATGCCGACGAGCGTGAACAGTGCGCCGGCGGGAGCCCCGGCTCCCGTGGTACACGCCCCGCGCACCGCGAGCTCCCCTTGCGAGGCCCCGTCGAGCGACCAGGTGCCGAGCCCGTCGCAGGCTCCGAGCCCGTCGTAGGTGAGCTGGATCTCGCGTCCCGCAGCGAGCATGCGAGCCGAGCCCGCCTTGGGCTCCAGGCCGCAGTCATCGGCATCTCGCACCAGGATGTCGGCCTGGCGGAAATCCTCGGTGGAGGTCTCGACCGCTCCGACCAGGGAGTCGGCATAGCGACCAGCTCCTGACCACACCGTGAACCCGCTGCTGTCACGCACCGCCTGACCGGCGTAGTCCACGCGGTACTGGTAGCGCTCACCCAGCTCGCTGGCGGGGCCATCGGTTTTGCAGGTCTCCACCGCGACCTCGCCCCACGCATCCACCTCGAAGCGTCCGTCGTTCCATTCGGTGAAGGTCCCTCGATCGATGCGGATCGTGATCGAGTCGCAGCCCTCTTCCACTCGGTGCTCGAAGTTCCGGTACGCGATCTCCACTCCGCCGTCGCGCTCCGTCACGGTGGCGCGGCCGGAGAAGAACTCGTCCGGCTGTCCGTCCGCATCCCCGTCGAGCGCGCACGCGGTGGGGGGCTGCTCGTCGCACGCCTCGGGGTAGGTGATCTCGAGGAACTGCATGGTGGTGGGGCGCACTTGGTACTCCATGCGCTGCACCACGTCGGGCTGGCTCAGGTCCGCGTCCTCGAACTCGGGGGGCCCCGCACAGCCGAATCCCAGGCAGGCGACCCCCAGTACAACCACAACTCTTGCCATTTCAGCCTCCTCGCTCCGGAACACGCTACCCGACGCTGCTGCGGATCGCGCGCCCCCCGAAGCCCAGGAGGGTCGCGACGCGTTCCTGGACACGCGGGAACAGGACTTCAGAGAGTTCCCCTGGCTGTCACGCGTACCGTCAGCATCGGCGTCGCGGCCAGTGCAGTGCCCCACCAGTGCACAAGTCCCAGTACGTGCACAATCACTCCGTGCGAAGGTGAGTTTGCCAGACATCAGGGTCTCGGTGCCGAGGGCTCGGCAGGCGAAGAACGAACTGGACCCTGATCGCTTGCGCATCCATTCACGGGAGCATAATCTGATTCATCAGTGAATGAGGAGCCCGTGCTCGAAGCCACCGACGAGCTGACCACAGCTAGGCGACGCATCGGCGACACCGTGCGAACCGTCCGCACGCAGCGCGGCTGGAGCCAGCTCGAGCTCGCCCGGCGACTGGGGATCTCGCAGCCGAAGCTGAGCCGCGTCGAGTCGGGGGAGGGCTCGCTTAGCGCCGAGCAGTTCCTGCTGGTCCTGCGCCTCTTCAACATCGACCTGCCCGCGTTCGTCGATGTCGACGACCACCTCCTCGGACTGCAGAACGCGCTCGTCCGCTTCGGGGCGACCCACCTGCGCCACGACCCCTCCGTGCCTCCCGACCCGGCGTTCCGGCGGCCCCGGGACTGCGTCTTGGCCGTCCTGCTGGAGCCGCGCTCCGAGCGCCTGGTGACTGCCCTCTCGCCCGTCCTTGTTCGGTCGGCGGATGCCCTGTCCCTCCCCAACATCCAGCACGAGCTCCAACTCGCTGGCGTGCCTCACCGCCTGGGCTGGCTCGTCGAGAACACCCGCGAAGCCGCTCGCCCATTGACCGAGTCGCCAGCTCCGGATGACCGACGGGCGGCACGCCGCGCGGTGGTGCACTTCGACTACCTCCTCGATCGCGTCGCCGTTCCCGGCCCTGAGGAACCCCTGGATCTGTTCGACGCCGCGATCCGGTCGCGCTCTGGCGTCGAGGAGGTGCAGGAGCTGGCGTCGCCCATCTCTCGCAGGTGGCGGATCGCGAGCGAGCTGCAGGTCGACGACTTCGCCGAGGCTCTGAGAGGTGCACTTGAACCCATTTGACGACTTCCTCCGGGACATCGACGCATCGTGGGGTTCGACGGGGACCCTCGGATCGCGCTGTGCGTCCTGGGCTCGACCGCCCTCTTCCTGCAGACCCGGTACGTCCGGGGCACGAAGGACGGGGATGTCTTCCGCACCCGACAGATCGACGGCCGGATCGAGGCACGCCTGAAGGAGCTGGCGGGACAGGGCACCGAGCTCCACCGGCGGCACGGGATCTACCTCGACGTCGTCAGTCCGAACATCCCGATGCTGCCTCACGAGCCGCAGTGGCACGACTACGACCTCGAGCTCGGCCAGTTCGAGGTGAGCCTCCTGTCGGTGGCGGATGTGATCGTGAGCAAGCTGAAGCGGTGGAGCGGCAACGACCGCGACGACGTCCGAGCGATGATCGAGGGCGGACACGTCGAGCAAGCCCATCTCGCCCAGCGTTTTCGCGAGGTTGTCGATCGGTACACGTTCGATGCGCGAGCGGACCTCCTTCCCACCATGGCCGCGCGCCTGAACCGCGCGGAGGAGGAGTGGTTCGCCACTGCCGCGACGAGCTTCGAACTGCCTGATGACGCGTTTCGGTGACGGCTGAACGGCGACCAGCGCGGTGACCGACTTCCTGGGCGTGTAGATGACGATTCTGGGGTGAGACTACGTGAGTTCGACCCAGTACCAGCGCTGCCTTTCTCCAGAGCCGCCTTGGGCTTCTCGCTCGAGCACGCCACCGTTGCGCTCGATGGCGCGCCACGAGGGGATGTTGTCGGCGTCAACGGTGAGCAGTGCTCGATCGATGCCGAGGCGACGACACTCGGCCAATGCACCAGCCAACATCGCCGTCGCCACACGCTTGCGCCGATAGCTCGGCGCCACGGAATAGCCGATGTGGCCGCCATGGCGGCGCAGCTGATCAGTGAGACGATGCCGGACATTGACGACGCCCTGCAGTGCGCCGTCTGCCTCCCAGAACCACGTCGAGCACGGAACCCATCCGTCCGGCAGGCCCTCACCCCGAGACCAGGCGGCTAGCGTCTGCACTACGCGGTCGATGGGCCACTCGCGCCCGCAGAGGTAGCCGTGCAGCTCGTGGGGCTGCGTGTCGAAGTCCCGGAGCATCGCCTCGAGCGCATCCGCGTGTCGTAGGTGGAGTAAGGTGAGCACGCATACTGCTCCGGCTACTCGCCCCGTAGGCGGTCTCACTCTCACCGTCCAGTCTAGCTCGGGACGCGTCCGACCCGGCTGCTGGATGGCCCGATAGTGCACGATTCTACAGCCCTACATGCCGAGAACGCAGACCTACAGGCGATGAGGATGTCTCACCGACCGTTGGGATGTACACCCAGAATCAACGTGACGACCAAGCCGCGCCGAGCGACGAAACCGTTGATACCGGTCATTTATCCTGACAAACACCGCATGGTGACATCAGGAGCGCAGTGCGAAATCGCCCATTGATGTACACCCACCACAGTCACGATCGGATCGACGATAAGGACGGAGAGACGGGGATTCGAACCCCGGGTACGCTTTCACGCACAGTAGATT
>CAZZLC010000008.1:0-47402 GCA_964655065.1 uncultured Enterobacteriaceae bacterium
CGACCTCAATCGTCGTGGACCACCCAGGTCCCTTCGTGCCGGCGAAACAGCTGTGGGCTCCCCAGATACGGCAAGGGTCGCGCGAAGGCGTCCTTCACGATGTCGCGCATCCCGTCGAGGGCAAACGCGTCGCGGGTGCCGGCCACGAACAGCAGGTCTCGGGCGGGGGCGGCCACCACGACGTGGCCGGCGACGCGCTCGGCCAGCCAGGTCCACAGGGAGTCGACCAGCATCAGCGTCAGCTCGTAGTTCCCGCCGCAGGCAAGCCCGAAGGGCGGGCGGTCGCCGAGGACCCGAATCTCGGGCTGCACCTCCTCGACGGTCTGTTTCAGCGCGATCCTCGCGGCATCGAGGGCGTCGCGTCCCGTCGTCTCGAGTTGGTCGGTGGAGAGGTAGCTCAGGTGGCGCTCGGTGTCTGCCACCACCAATCCCACGAGGTCCGGGGTGACCCGCGTGACGGCGACCTGGCGACGGTTGGTGACCAGCGCCTCGAGCGCATCCTCGGGTCGGACCACCATGCGCAGGCAGCTCAGGAGCTCCTCACCTTCGGGAAACGCGTGGGGCATGGCCAGGAGCTGCTCGATCTCGTGATCGAGCGCCGCGGTCAGGCTGATGGGGCCGCGCTCGGTGCGAAGCTGCACTGCCCGCCAGGCGTTCTCGAGATCGGCAAAGACCCGTCGTCCGTCGGGCAGCTCGGCCTCGACGACGCCTCCCTCTACGAGCCGTGCGTCGATGCGTCCGTCGCGGGTGCGCAGGCGCTCGATCAGGGACCTCGCGAACGGGGTCGGCTCTTCGTCTTGCTCAGTGGACACGGGGGCTCCGACACCCGCAGCGTACCTGCAGAGCGGACGTGCGGGAACCTCCGCGCGAGGTGGGCGGGGGAAGGTGACGGCGGCGCTGCGGATGCGATGGAGGCGGATGCCCGTCCTCGTAGCCGTGGGCGCGGCCGCAGCGGGCGTGTGGTCGGGGCGCGCGGCCTGGGCTTGGAGGGCGTCGGGCACCGTGATCGGGGTCGACGCGGCTTCTCGGCCCTTCGGAAGGTCTCGCACGACGCCAGCGCCTCGCCCTGGGACGGCGTTGTGCGAGAATGTCGAAGGGGGCACCGTGAACATCCTCGTCGCCGTCGACCTTCGCGACCGACCCTCGACCGTCGTGTCCCACGCGCTGCAGTGGGCCACCCGGCTCGACGGCAGGCTCCACCTCCGCTCGGTGCACGCCGAGCCCGAGGACCGCATCGGTCTCGCCCTCGACCCGGACCCGGAGGCGGAATGGCGGCGGATGCTGCCGGAGGAGCATCGCTTGCTCGCCGAGGTGGCCTCCGCGATCCCCGACGCCCTGGCTGGCCGCCACGAGCTGGTTCCCGGGCCACCGGTCCCTGCTCTCGTCGAAGCGGCCGAGGGCTTCGACCTCACGATCGTGGGCACCCACGGTCGCCGTCACCTCGAGCTGCTCGCCGAGGGCTCGGTGGCCGCGCACGTCGTCCGGATGGTGACGCAGCCCGTGTTGGTCGTACCGCTGGTGGAGCCCGGCGGACTCCCCCAGCCCCTGAAGATCATGGTGGGCGTGGAGTCGCTCGACACGTCCTGGGCGAGCGCTCGGCTCGCCTGCGCGTGGTTCGGGGACGGGATCGATCTACACGTCGTGCACGTCGAGCCGGACCAGCCGTGGGCGGAGGCGCCAGCGTGGCGAGCTCGGCTCGACGAGGCGGGCATCTCCGCCACGGTCCACGAAGCCCGCGGAGCGGCGACGGCCGACAGCTTGGCCGCCGTCGCCGACCAGCTGAGCCCCGACCTGGTCGTGGTGAGGACGCACGGACGAACCGGCGTCTCGCGGCTGGTCCAGGGGAGCGTCTCCGAGCGACTGCTCCGCCTGGTACACCGGCCCGTCCTCGTGCTCGCCTGACGGGACCTACTCGGGCGCGGGCGCCTTCGTGCCGCCCGGAGCGGCCGCCGGGTTCGCAGGCCGCTTCGGGAGCGAGGTGACGTCGACCACCTGGATGTCCATGATCAGGTCGCCCTGGGGCGCACGTGGGTTGCCGGCCGGGAATCCCTGGGCGGCGGGAATCCACGCCCGCGCCTTGTCGCCCTCGGAGAGCTCCATCACGACCTCTCGCCAGCCGGGGATCGGCGTGCGCTGGACCGGCACCCGCGCCGGCTTGTCGCTGGAGAACGTGCTGTCGATCATCTTTCCGTCGCTGGCCGTCCACAGCGTGTAGTTCATGCCCACGATGTCGGTGGTCTCGATCTTGTCGCCGGCGCCCTCTTCGAGCAGCTGGTACGAGACGCCGGACTCGGTCTTCTTCGCGTCGGCGGGCGGGCTGGTGTCGGGGATCGGGAGCGGCTTCTCGATCTTCTCGATCGTGAAGTCGAAGATGACGGGGCTGTCGGGCATGCCGGGCACCTTGTCAAAGCCGGCGGGGACGTAGGCCACGACGCGCTGGCCCTCGACGAGGTTCGTCACGATCTCCTTCCAGCTCGGCAGGAGATCGGAGACGCGGCTGCGGGGCGTCTGGGGTGCTCCGAAGGAGCTCTGGATGGGCTTGCCCTCGGGGGTCCAGCCGGCGAACTCGAAGTGCACGATGTCGTCGGCGCCGACCTTCTCGGTGCCCGTGCCCTTCACGACGGTCACGTAGGCGATCCCGTTCTCGGTCTTCGGGGCGTCGGCGGGCGCCTCGAGCTGCTCCGGCGGCACGGGCGGGTTGTCGATCTCGAGGAGCTCGACGTCGAAGGTGAGCATGCCGGCGGGCTTGCCCGGCTGGCCCCGATAGGCGAGCTCCTCCGGGATCCAGAACCGACGCTTCTCGCCGACCACCATGAGCTGCAGGCCCTCGGTCCAGCCGGCGATCACCTGGTTCAGACCAAAGGTCGAGGGCTCTCCACGCTCGAGCGAGCTGTCGAAGCGCTCGCCGTCGCTCGCCGTCCAGCCGGTGTAGTGCACGGTGACTCGGGCCCTCGGCGTGGGCTTCTCCGTACCCGTTCCCTTCTTCAGGACCTTGGAGGCGAGGCCGCTCTCCGTGACCTCGGCGCTGTCGGGCGGCGCGGCCACGTCCTCGGGCGTGGGGGGAGGTCCCGCCGGCTCTGCCTCTTCGGTCTTCGCGGCGTCACCATCGGCGGCATCGGTGCCCCCGCTGCAGGCCACCATCAACGCCACCACCATCCAACTCGCCACACCGACCTCCTGGGCTCTCGGCTGCGCGAGGCTAACACTCGCAGCGCGATCAGCGACCCGCGAGCGCAGCGCGGACGGCTACGTAGACCGCGGGATGGCTCTGGACCTGGTGGTGAAGGACGCCAGGGAACGTCTCGATCGCGACTCGGTCGTGACGGACCTCCGGGCCCGAGGCGCTCGGCACCTGCACGAGCAGGTCACCGACGAGGTCGCCCACCGGACCGTCGGCTGCGGTGGCGGCGAGGAAGGTGCAGCGGACATCGGGCAGTCCCGAGGTTGCCGCGGCCTTCAGCTCCTGGATCCCGGGGCTGCGCGACTCGAGGATGCGAGCCAGGACCTGCGTTGCGGGAGACTCCAGGGAGCCGAACCCTCTGGCGCCGAGGTCGGCCATGGCCGCGAGGGGCGCACCCAGGTGAGGGGTTGACAGCGTCACGAGGTCGGACCACCGTGTGGGCCAGGTGTGGCCCGCCTCGTTGGCCGCATCGCCTGCGGACCGGGAGACCAGGCCGCCCATGCTGTGGGCCACGAGAACGATTCGCTCCGGATCCCACGCCGCGGTGAGCTCCTCGAGCTGCGCGCTCAGGGCCGCTCCGTTGTCCGCCACGGGCCGGCCCGTATTGTAGCGGGTGTAGACGGGCTCGAGCCCGAGGTCTCGCTCGAGCAGCGTACCGAAGGTCGCCGCGGGGTCGCCGTGGTAGGCCTGTGCCCCGAGACACCACGACCACTCGGTCGTTGCCAGGCCGTGCACGAGGACGACGAGGCTCGGCCGGTCGTCCCGGGACGGCGGGGGACTCGTGAGGTAGGCGTCCCGGTGTCGGAGCACGAAGCCCAGGTCCAGCGGCGCGGTGTTGGCCTGGAGCCGGTCGCCGAAGACGCCATTGACCAGCCCGAGCGCGGCGTCCTCGAGCCACGGGGGCGAGCCGGCGACGTCGGAACGGAGCGGGATGGGCGGACCGTGGGCCGTCGGGGGGAGCACCGCCGCGATTCCGGCGTCGGAGACGGCCTCGACGACACGGTTCACGCCCGTCACCGTGCCGAGCACGGAGTCGGTCACGAGCCGCCGCACGTCGTCGATCACCTCGGCCGTCCCGGCGACCTCGGGCCCGAGGCGGTCCGTCACGAACCGCGCGATGCGGGCGGCGGACTCGTTGCCTTCGCGGACGAGGGCGGTCGTGGCATCCACCGCATCGTGAGCGAGGGCCTTCCAGCCTGCCCACCGCGGCCCGGGTTCGTCGGTCGGCACGGGACCTCCACCACACCGGCAAGCCGCGTGCGTCGGCCCGGGATAACCCGGACCGTCGCTGCAATCCGCAACTCCCCCAGGAGTCGTCGTGTCGATGCCGATCGTCGCCGTCCGCGGCCTCACGAAGCGCTACGGTGAGACCCTCGCCGTCCACGACCTGACCTTCGACCTTCCTCCGGGCAGGGTGCTCGCCATGGTCGGCCCCAACGGGGCGGGCAAGACCACGAGCCTACGCGTGGTCGCGGGCATCATCAAGCCGACCGCGGGCACGGCCGAGGTCCAGGGCTTCGACGTCCGGCGCCACCCGGTCGACGCCAAGCGACGCACCGCGTGGGTCCCTCACGACCCCAAGCTCTTCGACGCGCTGACCGTGATGGAGCATCTCGAGTTCGTGGCGGCGACCTGGGGGACGTCGTCGTACCGGGAGGCTGGCGAGTCGCTGCTCGAGCGCTTCGAGCTCCTCGGCAAGCGGGACGAGGTGGCGCAGGCCCTGTCGACGGGCATGCGACAGAAGCTCGCGCTCTGCTGTGCAGCCCTCCACCGACCCGACCTCTTCATGCTCGACGAGCCGATGACGGGCCTCGATCCCCGGGGCATCCGTACGATGAAGGCGTGGGTGGCCGAGGAGGCCGATCGAGGCGCCAGTGTCATCATCAGCTCGCACCTGCTCACCGTCGTGGCCGACACCTGCACGGACCTGCTGATCCTGGTGCGGGGAGAGGCCCGCTTCTTCGGCACGGTGGCGGAGGCGCAGGCGCGCTACGGCAGCGACGACCTCGAGTCGCTCTTCTTCGAGGCCACGGGCACGTGAACCGCCTGCTGGACCGGTGGATGGGCCCCGGGTTGCGCACGCTCGTCGGACTGCGGGTGCGGGCAGCGCTGCGGACTTCGGTCGGCCGCCTTCGCACGCCGAGTGGCTGGGTGGTACCGCTCGCCGTCGCCGGCGTCTGGTCGCTGGCCGTCGTTGCACGGGTGTTCCAGGACGAAGCCCCTCGCTTCTCCACCGACACCTTCGAGCGCATCGGTCCCGCCGTGCTGGCCGCGGGATGGGCGGCCCTGGTCTCGCTGCGTGGGGGTGGCGAGCAGATCGGGTTTTCCCCGGCCGAGGCCGACCAGCTCTTCGCCGCACCGCACACCGAGCGTCAGCTCCTGCGCTACAAGCTCGCGCTGCTCGTCGTCACCTGGACGGTGGCGGCCGCGCTTCTCGGGCCTCTGGCGAGCGTGTACACGCGTGCTGCAATCGCCGGACCGCTGGTGGCCGGACTGCTGTTCCCGGGGCTCCAGTTGTCCGTCATGAACGTGGCCTTGCTGGTCGACCGTCGGAGCGGTGTCGGCAGCCGACTCGGGCTGTTCGCCATCCTGCTGGCACTGGTCGGTGCCTCGCTCGGGGTCGTGCCCGACGAGGCGACCGGACTCGTCGATGGCATCGAGGCGGTGGTCCAGCATCCCGTGGGCCAGGTGGTCCTGCTGCCCTTCGCCGCCGCGACCTGGCTGTTTCTCTCCGAGGACCCGCAGGTGCTCGCGCAGGCCGCTCTCGTCCTGCTGCTCTCGAACCTCGGTCTCGCCGCCCTGGTGCTCGTTCAGGGGAGGTCGACGTGGATCGAGCAGGCGGCCACTGGGGCCCAGCGGCGCGCCACCCTCGTCGAGCGGTACCGGTCGGGCGGCCTCGGCGCCAACGGCGCCCTGTGGAAGGTCGCGGTACCTCGACCGCCGACACTCGGCGGGATCGGACCCATCGCCTGGCGCCGGATCATCGAGATGGTGAGGCGGCCGTTGTCGTTTCTCGCGTTCCTCTGGCCCCTGGGGGCCGCGGCGTCCGTCGGATTCGTGGCTCACGTCACCTACGGTAGGGACCAACCCGAGGTCGTGGCTGTCACGGCGCTCGCGAGCCTGGGCTGGACCCTTCTCCTCGTGCCGAGCAGCCTTCGGCTGGACTTCCGCTCCGACCTCGACCGCATTGACCAGCTCCTCGCCCTGCCGCGCCCTGCACTGGCCATCGTGGTCGGGCAGCTCCTGCCGATGACTGCGCTCCTCGCGTTCGCCGCGGAGCTCGTCGTGGCCGTCTCGGCGCTCTGGCAGCCCGACCTGGCCGCCTGGTGTGGCTTTGCCGCCGTCGTCGCACCGCTCGCCGCAAGCCTGGTGGTGACGACCGAGAACCTGACGTTCCTGTGGCTACCCGTGCGGATCGAGACTGGGGAGGCGGCCCTGCAGTCGGTGGGTCGAAACCTGTTCACGGCGCTGCTGTCCTACATGGTGAACGTCGTGCTGCTTTCGGTCACCATCGGCATCGGGGTCGTCGTGGGGTGGGTCCTGGATCGGATCGCGCTCGGAGCGGCCATCACCGCCACGGCGCTCGCGCTGTCGACACTCGCGATGCTCGGACTGGCCGCCTGGCGGTTTCGCACCTTCGATCCATCGCGAGACGTCCCTGGCTGAGCGCTCGGGCGCCCCGACGTCGCGGCGCCGCCGGGGCGCGGACCCGGTCCAGCGATCGATACGTCGGCTCCCCTGGAGGTCCCCGTGTCGACCATGATGCTCGCGTATACCTTGCTCGCCTGTGCCAACCCGCCGCCGGCTCCGTCCGCGCCCTCGTCCGCTCCGCCGGCCGCCGCCCCCGTGGCCGCCGAGGCCTCGGTCACCGGCCTGTCGCTCACCGCGTTGAGCGGGACTCCCCTGCCGCCCGGCACGCTCGAGGGCAAGGCGGTGGTCTTCGTGAACGTGGCGAGCAAGTGTGGCTACACGCCGCAGTACGAGGGCCTGCAGGCGCTCTATGAGGCGCGCAGGGACGAAGGCCTCGTCGTCGTCGGGGTTCCCTCCAACCAGTTCGGAGGACAGGAACCCGGCAACGCCGAGCAGATCCAACAGTTCTGCAAGCTCAACTACGGCGTCACGTTCCCCCTGCTGGAGAAGCAGGACGTGAAGGGCCCCAATCAGTCGCCCCTCTACGCGCGGCTCGTGGGCTCGGGGGTCGGCGGGGGCGCCGACGTGAAGTGGAACTTCGAGAAGTTCGTGGTCGGGAGGGACGGTCGTGTGCTGGCACGCTTCCCGAGCCGCGTCACTCCCGCCGACCCGAAGCTCGCCGCTGCGATCGACCGCGCCCTCGGGAGCTGATCGCTGGACGTGAGCTCCGACCCGAGCGGATGGTCATTCGGGCCCCCGGCGACGACCCTCGCGTGTGACCCGCATCCACGAGGGCCGCGCGGTGCCGGGTTCGGAAGCGTCGAAGGGACGCTTCAGCGGCTCGGGTCGACCAGGAACTTCTCGCCCGTCGCCTTGCGGTCGTAGGCGCGCACCACGTCGGGCTCGAGCATCTCTTCGAGGCCGATGGTTCGCGTGTAGTGGCTCGCGAAGACGCCGTTGCGCTCCTCGACGGCGAACTTGCGCATCGCCATGGTGCGCTCTGGTCCGACCTTCGCGAGCTCCGGGGTCAGCAGCCACCCGCCGACGCCCCACTGCATGCCCATCCCTGCCGTGAGGTTCATCGGGCCGAGGTCGAGCCTCCCGTAGACGTAGACCTGCTTGTGCACGCCCGAGCCGTACACGGTGAACTGGACTCCGCGCTTTGCCTGGGCCTGCTCCATCGCGACGAGGATGTCGTTCACCAGACGCCCGCCGCTGATCGCATCGAACGCGAGGGTCGCTCCCGTCTCGGCGAGCGCGTCAATCAGGGAGGAGAAGAAGCCGTCAGCCGTGGAGTCGAGGACGTGGGTGAGCCCGATCCCGGTAAGGAGGTCCCGCTGGGCCTCGGACCGCACGATCGCCACGAGTGGCACGTCGCGGGCGAGGCAGAGCTTGGCGAGCATCTGGCCGAGGTTCGACGCGGCGGCGGTGTGCACGATCGCGCTGTGCCCTTCGCGCTCCATCGTCTCGAGAAAGGCTTGCGCGGTCATCGGGTTCACGAAGAGCGAGGCGCCCTCGGCAGGAGCGGCGCCCTCGGGCAGCGCCACCACCCGCTTGGCCTTCATCACCCGGTGGGTGCGCAGCATGCTGCCCCCGACCACGGTGACGACCCGTCCGAGCAGGGCCCGGGCGGCGCTACCGGCCGCCACCACGGTTCCCGCGCCTTCGTTGCCCACCGACAGCTTCTTGCCGACCCGGCTCGCGACCATTCGGCGGGCCGCCGCAGCGAGGTCTGCGACGAACGCCGGGTGACCGGCGACCGTCTCGCGGCGAGCCGTCGACAGGTCGGCCGGCCCGGTCAGCAGGCCGAGGTCACTCGGGTTGATGGGGACGGCCTGCATCGCGACGACCACCTCGTCGTCGGCGGGTGCCGGCACCTCGAGAGGCTCGACCGAGAGAACGAGGCGTCCGTCGTCGGTGACGGTGCTGAACAGCTGGCGGGGTGGAGTGGCGTCCACGATGGGCCTCCGGGGTGTAGCGAATCAACGTATGACCGACCGACCCGTCGGGGTCCCTGGAACCTGCCCCATTTGGCGGGTTGATTCGCTTCGAACCTGGCGAATTACCGTCACCTCTCCGGCCGGCCTCGGGGCCGGTGAGGCGAATTCGCCCTCCCCCGCCGGCCACTGCGGCCACCACCGTGGCGCATTTCCTTCGCAGGGGCCCATGGTGCGCACGTCGTGCCAAAAGCAATGCGTAGCGTGCCGATTCGCCCAATTCGGCCAGCCCGAAGGCAGGGGGGCTGCATCCTTGGGTGGCACGTGCATTGCACAAGGAACGCCGCTCTCGGCGACACGCACTTGATCTATATCCCACCGCGCCGTCGACCCGAGATGACGCAACGGCACGCTGCGTCTCCCCTTCCCCCTTACCGTGAGGAATGGCCATGTCGGGACTGGACGCCGACACCCTCGAAGCCGTCTTGGATTCCGTACAGGACTTCCGGGAGCAGCGGCTGACCGACGAGACGCTGCTGCAGCTCGACCACGACGATGCCTTTCCGCTCGAGATCGTGCGCGAGATGTGCGGAGAGGGGCTCGGTCTGCACCTGCTGTTCATCCCCGAGGAGTTCGACGGGATGGGGGGCAACACGTACGACGTGTACCGGGTCTGCGAGGTGATGGCTCGCATCGATCTCGGGGTCGCGACGGGCGTGCTCGCCACCTTCCTCGGCAGCGATCCGATCGTGTTCGGCGGCACCGAGGAGCAGCGCAGCTACTGGCTGACCCGCATTGCGAACGAGGGGCTGCTCATGGCCTACGGGGCCACCGAGCCACAGGCGGGCAGCGACCTCGCGGCGCTCCGCACGGTGGCGGAGCCGGTTCGCGAGAACAACGAGATCGTCGGCTACCGGATCACGGGTGCCAAGCAGTGGATCTCCAATGGAGGGTACGCCGACCTCTACACCATACTGGCCCTGGCCCCCGGCGGCCCGAGCTGGTTCGTGGTCGAGCGTGGCGCAGACGGATTCAGCGCCGGCAAGCCAGAGGACAAGCACGGCATTCGTGCCAGCAACACCGCTCCGCTCACGCTCGACGACGTCTACGTCGACCGCGACCGCCTGATCGGCGATGTCGAGGGGCAGGGACTCGCGCAAGCGCAGAATGTCTTTGGGTACACCCGGCTCATGGTGGCGGCCTTCGGCCTCGGAGCAGGCTGGGCAGCCCTCGATCGGGCAATTGCGTACTCGCTCGAGCGCAAGCAGGGGGGCGCGCCGCTGGCCGAAAAGCAGGGATACACGCACAAGCTGATCGTACCCCACGCGGTGCGCCTCGAGGCGGGGCGCGCCTACATCGAGGAGACGGCACAGCGGATCGATGCTGGTGAAGGCAGCCTCAACACCGAAGGGGCCATCGCCAAGTACATCTCTACGGAGTCGGGCAACCTCGCCGCCGAGGCCTCGATTCAGGCGCTGGGCGGCTACGGCTACGTCCGCGAGTACATGGTCGAGAAGATCAAGCGCGACGTACGAATCACCACGATCTACGAGGGAACCTCCGAGATCATGGAGATGACGATCGGGCGCGACCGGTGGCAGTTCCACCTCAAGACGCGGGGTGCGCACTACCACGACGCGGGCCGGGCCCTCGAGGCGCTGCACCGCGAACATCCCGGGGCCGGTGCCGACATTGCGGCCCTCGCCCAGCATGCGCTCGCCGAGGTGCTGGAGTATGCGCGGGCCCGACGGCTCACCCGCAACCAGCACGTGCTCTTCCGCCTCGGTGAGCTCGTGGCGCACGTCGAGTCGGCCGCCGCGCTGGCGCGCCGCGCGGCAGCGGCCGGTGCGGGTCTTCTCCCGGAGAAGGCCAACCGCCGCTTCAGCGTCGACGCCCTGGCCGCGATCAGCCGCGTGTTCGCCCGCGAGGCAGCCAGCATGGTCGCGCACGTCGGCCTCCGCTGGGTGGTCGGCGCGGCCGACCCCCAGGAAACGGACATCGCGCCCTTCGAAAAGGCGCTCGGCCTTCAGCAGATCCACCTCGCCCAGCGTGGCTTGGTGGCGGACATGGACACTGTTGCCGACGCCCTCTACGAGCGCGGCTGATCGGGAGCTCCAGATGCGAGACACCAACCACAAGGCCATCGCCATCGTCGGCGTGGGAGCCGTTCTTCCCGATGCTCCGGACGTCGCCGCCTTCTGGCAGAACCTCACCGTGGGCCGCTACAGCATCAGCGACGTCACGGCGGATCGCTGGAACCCCAACGCCTACTACGACGAGGACCGGAGCGCTCCCGACAAGACCTACAGCAAGATCGGCGGCTGGACTCGCGACTACGACTGGAACCCCATGGCGTGGCGCATGCCGATTCCGCCCAAGGTCTCCGACCAGATGGACCGCTCGCAGAAGTGGTCGATCATCGCTGCGAGGGAGGCGCTCTCGGACTTCGGCTATCCCCAGCGCAAGCTCGACCCCGATCGCACCGCGGTGATCATCGGCAACGCGATGGGCGGCGACAAACACTACCTCACCGCACTCCGGATCTACTTCCCCGAGTACGCCGACGAGCTGCGCCAGGCCCCCAGCTTCTCGTCTCTCGCTCCGGCCACTCGCGAGGCCGTGCTCGAAGAGCTTCGTGCCGGGATCGGTCGACGCATCGGCGAGATCAACGAAGACACGATGCCGGGCGAGCTCGCCAACATCATCGCCGGACGGGTGGCGAACCTGTTCGACCTCCACGGTCCCAACTACGTCGTCGACGCGGCGTGCGCATCGGCGATGGCTGCGGTCAACGCCGCGATCGAGGGACTCGAGGAGTACGACTACGACGCGGTGCTCACCGGTGGGGTCGACTCGAACATGAGCGCGTCGTCGTTCGTGAAGTTCGCCAAGATTGGCGCACTGTCCGCCACCGGAACGCGTCCCTACGCGAACGGCGCCGACGGCTTCGTGATGGGTGAGGGCGCCGCTCTGTTCCTCCTCAAGCGGCTCGAGGACGCGGAGCGCGACGAGGACCGGATCTACGCCGTGATCCGTGGCGTGGGTGGGTCGAGCGACGGAAAGGGCAAGGGCATCACGGCCCCCAACCCGATCGGACAGCGCCTCGCCATCGAGCGCGCGTGGGAGAACGCGGGCCTCTCCCCGGCCACCGCCAGCCTCGTCGAGGGGCACGGCACGTCCACCAAGGTCGGCGACCGGATCGAGGCCCAGGGCATCGCGACCGTGTTCGGCAGCGCGGGGGCCCGCCAGGGCTCCATTCCGCTGGGGTCGGTCAAGTCCAACATCGGCCACCTCAAGGGCGCGGCCGGCGCCGCGGGCATGCTCAAGGTGGCGCTGGCGCTCCACCACAAGACGCTTCCCCCGAGCTTGAACTTCGCCGAGCCCAACCCCGACATCGACTTCGCGGGCGCGCCCTTCTACGTCAACGGCGAGCTGAGGACGTGGGACGACTTCTCGGACGGCGCGAGGCGCGCTGGGGTCAGCGCGTTCGGCTTCGGCGGCACCAACTTCCACGTCGTGCTCGAGGAGCACGTCCCCGGTCGACTCACCACCCGCTCCACCACGGTGGGGGTGTCGAGGCCGTCGACGACCCACACCTCGGGTGGCTCCCTCCGGGCGCCCCTTCGCGGCGCGCTCGTGATCGGCGCGGACACGGTGGCCGAGGTGGTGGACCGGCTCAAGGAGATCCAGCTCGCTGCAGACCGCGGACAGGCCCCCGAGCCGGCACCCCCGCTCGAGGCCGACCTGCGGGCTCCGCACCGCATCGCCATCGACTACGGCAACGCCGCCGAGCTCTCGGTGAAGTGCGGCCGCGCGATCAAGGCCTACGGAGTCGACAAGGCCGCCATGTGGCAGGCGCTGCGCGCCCAGGGCGTGTTCCGTGGGTCGGGTGAGCCCGGCAAGGTCGCCTTCCTGTACACGGGCCAGGGCAGCCAGTACCCGAACATGCTGAAGACGCTGTGTGGCATCGACCCCGTCGTGGCCGGAACGTTCGCCGAGGCCGACGAGGTGATGTCGCCGATCCTGGGTCGGCCGCTCACCGAGCACATCTTCGTCGACAGCAACGACGAGGCGGCACTCGCACGGGTCGCTCGCGATCTCAAGGAGACGGAGATCACCCAGCCGGCGGTCCTCGCCACCGACGAGGCGCTGACCCGGCTGTTCGCCCAGTACGGCATCGAGCCCGACGTGGTGATGGGCCACAGCCTCGGGGAGTACGCGGCCCTCGTCGCTGCAGGCGCCCTGTCGTTCCCCGACGCCCTTCGGGCGGTCAGCGCCCGGGCCCACGCGATGCGGTCGGTATCGTTCGACGACGACGGCGCCATGGCCGCTGTGTTCGCGCCGCTCGACGAGGTGGAGCGACTGCTCGGGGAGCTCGACGGTTACGTCGTCATCGCCAACATCAACAGCTCCGCCCAGGCGGTGATCGGCGGCGCGACCGACGCGGTGAACGACGCGGTGGCCGTGATCGAGAGGGCCGGCCACAACGTGGTGCGGCTCCCGGTCAGTCACGCCTTCCACACCCGCATCGTCGCCCCGGCCAGCGAGCCGCTGATGACGTTCCTGCGCGAAGAGGTCGAGGTCCGGCCGCCGGTGCTCCCCATCGTCGCCAACGCCACGGGCGAGCTCTACCCGATGCAGCCCGGGGTCGAAGCGGAGATGATCGAGATTCTCGGCCAGCAGATCGCGTCGCCCGTCCAGTTCGTGAAGGGGCTGAACACCCTGTACGACGAGGGGGTGCGGGTGTTCGTCGAGGTCGGGCCCAAGCGTGCCCTGTTCGGCTTCGTCGAGGACGTCTTCGGCGGTCGGGACGACGTGGTCGCCGCCTACGCCAACCACCCGAAGCAGGGCGACCTGGTGTCGTTCAACGCCGGCCTCTGCGCCCTGTACGCCGCCGGGCTGGGCGTCGGACAGGCCGGGGTGCGCCCCGCCGCGTCGGCTCCGGCCGCCGTGGTCACGCAGGCCCTGGCTCCGCCCGCTCCGCCGGTGGCGACCCGGGGACCCGCCCCGGTCAACGGCGCGCTCGATGCGCTGTTCGCCGAGTTCGTGGAGCGCACCCGCCGCCTGTACGAGGGCTCGTCCGGGGGCGCCCCGGTCCTCGAGGAGCCGGTGGTGGTCACCGGCGCCTCGCTCGGCCTGCCGGGTGGCGGGCCCGTGTTCTCCGACGACAACGTCTCCCGGCTGCTCCACGGCGAGCAGATGATCGACCTGATCCCCTCGAGGGCCCGCAGGGAGATGGTCGAGCGTCACATCACGCGCCTCGTCAAGGACGGCGGCAGCCCGCACTTCGAGACCATCGAGGACGCGAGCGAGGTCATCAAGCTCGCCGGCCGCGCGGGGCCCTTCGACCTGGCCGAGGAGTTCGGCTACCCGGCTGACCGCACCGACGCGCTGGACACGAGCACCGAGCTCGCCATCGGCGTGGGCCTCGACGCGCTCCGCGACGCCGGGCTCCCGCTCGTGATGCACTACAAGACCACCACGACGGGCACGCTGCTCCCCGAGCGGTTCCTGCTTCCCGAGCCCCTCCGGGACGAGACCGGCGTGATCTTCGCCGCGGTGTTCCCCGGACTCGACGCGTTCGCAGGTGAGCTCCAGGGCTTCTACGAGGACCGCGACCGTCGCGAGCGCCTCGAGGAGCTGAAGGCCATTCGGGCTCGGGGCGGGGCCGGCGAGAGCGGTGCGCTCGTCACCGAGCTCGACCGGCGCATCTCCGAGCTCGAGGCCCACATCGAGCAGCACACCTACGTGCTCGATCGGCGGTTGCTGTTCCGGGTGCTCTCGATGGGCCACTCGCAGTTCGCCGAGTACATCGGGGCACGCGGGCCCAACACACAGATCAACGCTGCGTGCGCGAGCACCACCCAGGCCGTCTCGGTGGCCGAGGACTGGATTCGGACCGGTCGGTGCCGCCGCGTGATCGTGGTGAGCGCCGACAACGCGAGCTCCGACAACCTCCTCGGGTGGATTGGCTCGGGGTTCCTGGCCAGCGGGGCCGCAGCCACCGACGACGACGTCACCACGGCCGCGCTGCCGTTCGACAAGCGCCGCCACGGCATGATCCTCGGGATGGGCGCGGCGGCGCTCGTGATCGAGTCCGCCGACTCCGCGCGCGAGCGAGGCATCCGCCCGATCTGCCAGGTCTTGGGCGGCGTCACGGCGAACAGCGCCTTCCACGGCACCCGGCTGAACGTGGCGCACATCGCCCAGGTGATGGAGCAGCTGGTGGCCGATGCCGAGGCGCGCTGGGGCATCTCGCGGAGCGAGATCGCGTCCCGTACGGTGTTCGTCTCGCACGAGACCTACACCCCGGCCCGTGGCGGGAGTGCCCAGGCCGAGGTGGAGTCGCTGCGGGCGGTGTTCGGTGCGAACGCCGACCAGATCGTGATCGCGAACACCAAGGGCTTCACGGGACACGCGATGGGCGCCGGCGTCGAGGACGTCCTCGCCGTCAAGACGCTCGAGACCGGTCTCGTGCCTCCGGTGGCGAACTACAGGGAGCCAGACCCCGAGCTCGGGGCGCTCCGCCTGTCGCAGGGCGGCGCCTATCCAATCGAGTTCGCGTTGCGACTCGGGGCTGGCTTCGGCTCGCAGATCTCCATGTCGCTGATGCGCTGGACCGGCGGTGCTCGCATCGCCCCCGACCAGCTCGGTTATGCGGCTCGTCTCGAGAACGAGACCCAGTGGCGTCGGTGGCTGTCTCACGTCAGCGGCCACTCTGCGCCCGACATCGAGGTCGTGAAGCGCACCCTCCGCGTGCGGGACGCCGGCCCACCGTCCGCGCGACCCGCCCCGCCTCCTGGCGTGCCCGCGAAGCGACCGACCGCGCCCCCTCCGGCTCCGGCTCCGGCTCCGGCGGTGGCCCCGGCTCCGGCCCCGGCTCCCGTGCCCGTCGCGGTCTCCACGACGGACCCAGTCCAGGAGCGCATTCTGGCCTTGGTCGCGCAGCAGACCGGGTACCCGCCCGAGATGCTGGAGATGGATCTCGACCTCGAAGCGGACCTCGGCATCGACACCGTGAAGCAGGCGGAGATGTTCGCGGCGATTCGCGGCGAGTTCGACATCGAGCGGGACGAGAACCTGGCCCTGCGCGACTACCCGACCCTCGCCCACGCGGTGCAGTTCGTCTACGAGAAGCGGCCCGAGCTGAAGCAGGCGGCGCCCCCGGCTCCCGCGTCCGGAGGCGTCGAGAGCCATGTCGCGGCTCGCATCCTCGGGCTCGTGGCCAAGCAGACGGGCTACCCGCCCGAGATGTTGGAGATGGACCTCGACCTCGAGGCGGACCTCGGCATCGACACCGTGAAGCAGGCGGAGATGTTCGCGGCGATCCGCGGCGAGTTCGCCATCGAGCGGGACGAGAACCTGCAGCTGCGGGACTACCCGACGCTCGCCCACGCGGTGCAGTTCGTCCTCGAGAAGCGACCGGACCTGCAGGCGGCCGCCCACGCGTCGGCTCCCGCCACCGCGACTCCCGCCGCCGGTTCTCCGACCGACGAGATCGCAGCCACCATCCTCGGCCTCGTGGCCAAGCAGACGGGGTACCCGCCCGAGATGCTGGAGATGGACCTCGACCTCGAGGCGGACCTCGGCATCGACACCGTGAAGCAGGCGGAGATGTTCGCGGCGATCCGCGGCGAGTTCGCCATCGAGCGGGACGAGAACCTGCAGCTGCGGGACTACCCGACGCTCGCCCACGCAGTGCAGTTCGTCCTCGAGAAGCGGCCCGATCTGGCGGGAACGCCGGTCTCGGCCTCTGCGCCCGCCGCCCCCGCCGCCCCCACCGCAGATGGCACGGACGCGAACGCGGCCATCGCCGCGCGGGTGATGGAGCTCGTCAGCGAGCAGACCGGCTACCCGTCCGAGATGCTGGAGATGGACCTCGATCTCGAGGCAGACCTCGGCATCGACACCGTCAAGCAGGCCGAGATGTTCGCGAACGTCCGCAGCGAGTGGGGCATCCCCCGCGACGCGAACCTCCAGCTGCGCGACTTCCCGACCCTGGCCCACGTGGTGCAGTTCGTACTCGATCGCCGGCCGGCGGCGGGCGGTGCGGGCGACGCGACGGCCGCGGAGGCCTCGGCCGCCGACCTGGGCAAGGTGGCGCGTCGCATCGCGGTGCCCCAGCTCCGACCGGCGCTCGATCTGTGCAAGCCCACCGGCGTGCGCCTCGACGCGGCTCGCGTCGTCGTGGCCCTCGACAGCCACGGGGTCGGAGAGGCCCTCGTCGAGCGACTCTCGGAGGTGGGCGCCACGGTCCTCACGCTGGCCCCTGGCCTCTCGGCCGGCGACGTCCAGGCCGAGCTCGACGGGTTCGCGGCGGAGGGCGACGTACACGGGCTCTACTGGCTGCCCGGCGTCGACGACTTCGACATCGAGACCGCCGATCACGACGGCTGGCGGGACGCGGTGCGGGCGCGCGTCAAGCTCCTGCACACCACGGCCCAGTCGCTGTACGGCGCGCTGGCCTCCGGGGGCCGCTTCTTCGTGAGCGCCATCCGTACGGGTGGGCACCACGGGACCGCAGCCGGGGGCCCGGCTCACCCGCTCGGTGGTCCGGTGGTGGGCTTCACGAAGGCCTACAAGCGCGAACGCCCCGACGTCCTCGTGAAGGCGGTGGACCTCCCTGTCGACATGGGCGTCGAGGCCATCGTCGACCGCTTGATCGCCGAGACGCTCCACGACCCGGGCATCGTCGAGGTCGGCTACCTCGACGAGGACACCCGCTGCACGGTGGGCCTCGAGGTCCGGGACCGGCCGGCGACCGAGGGCATGGCGCTCGGCTCGGACACGGTGTTCGTGGTCACGGGCGCGGCCGGCAGCATCGTCTCGGCGATCACCGCGGACCTCGCTCAGGCCTCGAGCGGCATCTTCTACCTGCTCGACCTCACCCCCACCCCCACCGAGGCTGACGACGCCGACCTCGATCGGTTCCAGAGCGACCGGGAGGGGCTGTCGCAGGCGATCTACGAGCGACTCAAGGCGGGACCCGAGCGGGCCACGCCTGCGCTCGTGCAGCGCGAGCTCGCCCGGATCGAGCGACTCGACGCGGCCCGGCGAGCGATCCGCGCCATCGAGGCGGCCGGGGGAACCGCCCACTACCGAAGTGCCGACCTGCGCGACGGCGAGGCGGTCGGCGCGGTCATCCGCGAGGTCGCCGAGGCCCACGGCCGGATCGACGTGCTGCTCCACGCCGCCGGGCTCGAGATCAGCCGCACCCTGCCCGACAAGTCGGCCGACGAGTTCGCGCTGGTGTTCGACGTCAAGGCCGACGGGTGGTTCAACATGGTCCGGGCGCTGGGCGACACGCCGATCGGTGCCGCGGTGGTGTTCAGCTCGATCGCCGGTCGCTTCGGGAACTCGGGTCAGACGGACTACAGCGCGGCCAACGACCTGCTCGCCAAGTCGGTCGCCTACCTGACGGCCACGCGGCCCGGCACGCGCGGCATCGCGCTCGACTGGACCGCCTGGGGCGAGATTGGGATGGCCTCTCGCGGGTCGATCCCGAAGTTGATGGCCGCGGCCGGCATCGACATGCTGCCGCCGTCGCTCGGCATCCCACTCGTTCGGGAGGAGCTCACGAGCAGCGGCTGGGCCGGTGAGATGGTCGTCGCAGGGGCTCTCGGCATGCTCGTCGACGAGTGGGACGCCGAGGGGGGGCTCGACCCCGAGCGCCTCTCCGTGCCGGCGGGTCCCGTCGCGTCGCGAGTGGTCGGGATGACCCTGCACGACGGGCTCATCGTCGAGGCCACGCTCGAGCCGGCCGCGCAGCCGTTCCTGAACGATCACCGCATCGACGGTACGCCGGTTTTGCCAGGCGTGATGGGCATCGAGGCGTTCGCCGAGGCGGTCCGCGCGATGTTCCCGGATCGGGTGGCCACGGTCATCGAGGACGTGCACTTCCTCGCGCCCTTCAAGCTGTACCGCGACGAGCCCCGGACCATCTCCGTTCGGGCCACGTTCGAGGCCGATGGTGACGACGTCGTGGCCAACTGCCGACTTATCGGCGAGCGCCAGCTCCCGCGGGGGGTCGAGGTCACCGAGCACTTCAGGGGTCGGCTGCGGCTGTCGTCCGATCGGGGGCCCGGTCAGACGGCTCGCGTTCCGAATGGCGGGTCGTCGGCCGAGGTTCCGTCCGAGGTCATCTACCAGGCGTACTTCCACGGTCCCGCGTACCAGGTGCTGGACGCGGTGTGGCCCGACGGTGAGCTCGTGGTGGGCCGCGTGGCCAGCGACCTGCCCGCCAACCACACCCCCGAGGACCAGCCGCTCGCGACCGCGCCCCGTCTGCTCGAGGCGTGCTTCCAGACGGCGGGCCTGTGGGAGATGGGCACGCACCAGCGCATGGGCCTGCCGATGCAGGTAGGCCGCCTCGAGCTGCTCGCCCACCCGAGTGAGGCGACCGGTCGCCTGCTCGTGGTCGTCGAGCCCGACGCCGAGTCTGGTGAGTACGCGGCCCAGGTCGTGGACGAGCAGGGCACCGTATTCGTCGACCTGCGCGGCTACCGCACGGTCGAGCTCCCCGGTCCCATCGACGCCCGCATCATCGAGGTGTGGCGCGCTTCCAACTCCTGATCAACCCCTGGCTCCGGAACGAGCCCTCGGCCGTCAGCTTCCGCACCCAGCCGCCCCTGGCCTGAATGCTGGACGCTGGCCGCTCGTTCCCGAGCCTCGAGCCCCCGGGACGTCGCGATGTTCAAGGACTTCGACAGGATCGCCATCGTCAACCGAGGTGAGCCCGCCATGCGGCTCATCCACGCCGTGCGCGAGCTCAACGGTGACGATGACCGTGCCATGCGCACGATCGCCCTCTACACCGAGCCCGATCGGAACGCGATGTTCGTCCGAGAGGCGGACGAAGCCTACGATCTCGGTAGCGCCACCTTCGTTGACGAACGGGACGGTCAGCGCAAGGTTCGGTACCTCGACTACGATGCGCTCGAGCGCGCTCTCCGTGAGACCCGTGCCGACGCGGTGTGGGTCGGCTGGGGGTTCGTGTCGGAGCACGCAGACTTCGCCGATCTCTGCGAGCGCCTCGGGATCGTCTTCGTGGGGCCGTCGGGCGACGTGATGCGTCGGCTCGGCGACAAGATCACGTCGAAGCAGTGCGCCGAGGAGGCGAGCGTCCCGGTGGCCCCGTGGAGCGGCGGCCCGGTCGAGTCGCTCGAGGACGCTCGACGACATGCCGAGAACCTCGACTACCCGCTGATGGTCAAGGCGACGGCCGGCGGCGGAGGACGCGGGATCCGCAAGGTGACCAGCCCCGACAAGCTGGCCGAGGCGTTCGAGAGTGCCCGCGCCGAGGCTCTGGCCGGCTTCGGGAACGCCACTGTGTTCATCGAGCGGATGCTGCCCAGCGCGCGGCACATCGAGGTCCAGGTCATCGCGGATCGGCACGGGCACGCGTGGGCTCTCGGCGTGCGCGACTGCACGCTCCAGCGGCGCCACCAGAAGCTCCTCGAGGAGTCTCCCTCGCCGGCGCTGACCGACGAGCAAGAGCGGGAGCTGTGCGACGCGGCGGTGCGGCTGGTGAGTCTGGTCGGCTACCAGAACGCCGGCACCGTCGAGTTCCTCTACGACGAAGCGACCCAGATCTTCTCCTTCATGGAGGTCAACGCCCGACTGCAGGTCGAGCACCCGGTGACGGAGATGTGCACCGGGGTCGACCTCGTGAAGCTGCAGCTTCGCGTGGCCCGCGGCGAAGCGCTCGAGGGTGATGCGCCACCCCGGGTGGGGCACGCCATCGAGGTTCGCGTCAACGCGGAGAACCCCGACGACGCGTTCTCGCCGAGCCCCGGACTGGTGGAGCTCCTGCAGCTGCCCACGGGGCCCGGCATCCGCGTCGATCGTGGCGTGGCCGAGGGCGACAGTGTGCCGCCCGAGTTCGACTCCATGATCGCCAAGTTCATCGCCCACGGTCGCGACCGAAAGGAGGCGCTGTCCCGGCTGCACCGTGCGCTGTCCGAGGCGGGCGTGGTCATCCGCGACGGGATGAGCAACAAGGGCTTCCTGCTCCAGCTCCTGAAGCGGGCCGAGGTCCGCGAGGGCTCCTACGACGTTGGCTGGCTCGACCGGCTGGTGGTCGAGGGGACCCACGTGACGGACGAGCACGCCGACGTGGCCATGCTCATGGGCGCGGTCGTCGCCTACGAAGACGAGCTCGAGGTAGAGCGCGAGCAGTTCTTCGCCGCGGCCGGCCGAGGGAGACCCGAGATCAAGGGCACGATCGAGCGGAAGGTCGAGCTCGGATACCGCTCCCAGAGCTACAGCCTCGACGTGAGCAAGCTCGGGCCGCTGCACTACCGCGTCGTCGTGGAGGGGGTGACCATCGAGGCGACGCTGGCCCCCATCGCCCGCTCGGAGTGGCGCGTTCAGGTCGGCAGAGAGACGTTCCGAGTACTCTCCGCCCTGCACGGCGTCATCCACACCATCGAGGTCAACGGGGTCCCGCACCGGATCACGCGCGACGAGGCGGGGGCGATCCGCGCTCCGTCACCGGCGGTGGTGGTGAGCATCGACGTGGCGCCTGGTGACGTCGTCCAGCCCGGCGATCGCCTGGCCGTGCTCGAGGCGATGAAGATGGAGATGGCGGTCACGGCCCCGTTCGCCGGGACGGTGCGCGAGGTCTGCGTCCGCTCGAACATCCAGGTACCTACTGGCACCGTGCTGATGATGCTCGAGCCGGAGGACGATCAGGACAGCGTGCACGATGCTCCCCGGCTGTCGTTCGCGGCGCTGCAGGCTCCGGAGCCGGGCGACGCCACCGCGGCCTGTCAGCAGGCTCTGGACGACGCTCGGAGCCTCTTGCTCGGCTACGACGTCGACCCGCGCGTCCAGAACAAGGGGATCGCCAAGCGAGGCGGGCTCTGCGTCGACATGCCCGCCGACGACGCCGCGCTTCGGGCCGCCGAGACCGATCTGCTCGAGATCTTCGTCGACCAGCTCGCGCTGTACCGCCGGCGACCCAGCGCTCCGGACGAAGACCTCGGGATGCAGCACAGCTCCGAGGAGCACCTCTTCACCTACCTCCGCGACATCGACGCGCGAGGAGCCAAGCTGCCCCCGCGGTTCGTGGCCAAGCTCGAGCGCACGCTCGCCCACTACGGGATCGACAGCCTCGATCCCTCGCCGGAGCTGCGAGAGAGCCTCTTCCGGATGAGCAAGTCCCACCAGCGGATGAATCAGCAGGAGCTCACGGTGCTCAGCGTCCTCCAGCGTCGGCTGCAGGAGCGTGACGCGCTGCTCGGCGAGCTCGGCGACGACTGGGGGCGGCTGCTCGACGATCTGATTCGCGAGGCGCAGGGCCACTATCCGTCGGTACACGACCTCGCGCGCCAGCTCCACTACGCCTACCTCACCCAGCCGGTCCTCGAGACGGCGCAGCGGGAGCACTACGCCAGGGCGAACGACGACCTGGCGTACCTGGCCGAGCATCCTGGGGGCCCGGAGCGGGAGGCGCGCATCCAGTCGCTCGTGGACTGCCCGCACTCGCTCAAGTCCAAGCTCGCTCACCGCATGGTCGATGCGCCGAACGAGCTCCAGCGAGACATGATCGAGGCGATCTTTCGGCGGTACTACCGCATCCGGTCCCTGCGGGACGTCGCGGGCGTCGACGCGGATGGCCTCGCCGTCGTGACGGCGACCTACGAGCACGACGGCAAGACGATCCGCGCACTCAGCACCTACTGCACGATGGACGACCTCGAGTCCGCGGCCACGACCTTGGCACGGCAGATGGAGGGCGCTCCCGACGACGCGGACCTCGTGGCGGACTTCTACGTGTGGCGCGAGGGCCCGCTCTCCGACGTCGACGAGACGGTCGGGCACCTCGAGCAGATGATGAGCGGCATTGCCTGGCCCCGCCCGGTCCGGCGGATCGTGGTTGCCATCTCGTGCTCCGAGCAGAGCGCCAGCATCGGCGGGACCCAGCACGTCACCCTGCGAGCCGACGACGAGGGGAGCTATCGCGAGTCCGCCCTCTTCCGAGGGGTGCTCCACCGGGCGCTGCACCCGATGATGGCCAAGCGGCTTCGGCTGTGGCGATTCGAGAACTTCGAGATTGAGCGCCTCCCGTCGATCGACGACGTCTACCTCCTGCGCGGCGTCGCCCGCGACAATCCGTCCGACGAGCGGCTCTTTGGCGTGGCCGAGGTCCGCGACCTGACCCCGGTGCGCGACGAGGACGGCAAGCTCGTGTCCGTGCCGCACTTCGAGCACGTGCTGGTGGAGGTGCTCACGGGGCTACGGCGCATCCAGGCTGGTCGGAGCCGTCGCCTGCACTGGAACCGCGTGATGCTCTACGTCTGGCCCACCGTCACCTTCACCTTCGCAGAGCTGGAGGCGGCGGCGATGCGCCTGGCGCCGCTCACCAGTCACCTTGGGCTCGAGGCCTTCGAGGTGCTGGCGAAGTTCGGCGAGGGCGGCGAGGAGCGTCGGATCAAGCTCACCAACGTGGCCGACGCGGGCCTCGAGACGTTGATCGAGGAGCCTCCGA
Organism: uncultured Enterobacteriaceae bacterium; assembly: GCA_964655065.1. Classification (GTDB taxonomy): domain Bacteria; phylum Myxococcota_A; class UBA796; order UBA796; genus DRPG01. The sequence continues at coordinate 23,240 of CAZZLC010000008.1, forward strand.
CCCAGCCGCTCGAGCCGATCGGCCGCTACGACTTCAACGTGGTGCGGGCACGGCGACGGGGCCTCGTGTACCCCTACGAGCTCGTGCGATTGCTGGCCCCCACGCCCGACACCGCGCAGCCGGGCATCCCCCCGGGCACGTTCACCGAGTACGACCTCGACGAGGAGAACCGCCTCGTGCCGGTCGATCGCCCCTTTGGCTCCAACCTCGCCAACATCGTGGTGGGGATCGTGAAGAGCGTCACCGACAAGCACCCCGAGGGCATGGAGCGGGTCGTGTTGCTCGGCGACCCCACGAGCGGGATGGGCAACCTCGCCGAGACCGAGTGTCGGCTGATCATCGAGGGGCTCAACCTCGCGGAGGAACGCGGCATCCCGCTCGAGTGGTTCGCTGTCTCGGCGGGCGCTCGCATCGCGATGGACAGCGGCACCGAGAACATGGACTGGATCAGCGCCGTGCTGAAGCGGCTGATCACCTTCACCCAGGCCGGTGGCGAGGTGAACATTCTGATCGTGGGCATCAACGTGGGTGCGCAGCCGTACTGGAACGCGGAAGCCACGATGCTCATGCACACCCGGGGCATCCTCGTGATGACCGCCCAGGCGGCGATGGTCCTGACGGGCAAGCAGGCGCTCGACTTCTCGGGGGGCGTCTCCGCCGACGACAACTTCGGGATCGGCGGGTACGAACGAATCATGGGCCCGAACGGCCAGGCCCAGTACTTCGCCAACGACGTGCCGGACGCCTGCCGGCTGCTCTACCGGTACTACGACCTCACCTACCGGGTGCCCGGGGAGCGATTCCCCCGGGTGGCCCCGACGGTTGATCCCGTCGACCGAGACGTGGGGCCGTTCCCCCACCCTCCGATGGAGGGCATCGGCTTCACCACCGTCGGTCAGATCTTCTCGGACGAGCACAACGGCGAGCGCAAGAAGCCATTCGACATGCGCACCGTGATGCGGGCGGTCTCCGATCAGGACCACGAGCCTCTCGAGCGCTGGCGTGCCATGCAGGATGCCGAGATTGCCATCGTCTGGGACGCCCACGTCGGCGGGCACCCGGTGACGCTGCTGGGCCTCGAGTCTCGCCCGGTGTCGCGTCTGGGCTTCATCCCGGCTGACGGACCGAGCGGCTGGACCGGCGGAACGTTGTTCCCCCGCTCCTCCAAGAAGGTGGCTCGCGCCGTCAACGCGGCGAGCGGCAACCGGCCGCTCGTGGTGCTCGCCAACCTCTCCGGCTTCGACGGCTCGCCCGAGTCCATGCGGAGCTGGCAGCTCGAGTACGGAGCCGAGATCGGCCGGGCGGTGGTGAACTTCGACGGGCCCATCGTGTTCTGCGTCGTCTCGCGCTACCACGGCGGCGCCTTCGTGGTGTTCTCCAACGCGCTCAACGACAACATGGAGATCGCGGCGCTCGAGGGCACGCGGGCCTCCGTCATCGGTGGAGCACCCGCGGCGGCGGTGGTGTTCGCCCGCGAGGTCAAGAAGCGGGCGACGACGGATCCGCGCGTGAAGGAAGCGAAGGCGGCGCTCGATGCGGCGCAGGGTCCCGATCGGCTGGGGCTGCAGGCTCGGTACAGCGAGCTGTTCGACGAGGTGCACTCCGAGAAGCTCGGCGAGGTGGCCGAGGAGTTCGACACCATCCACAGCGTGCAGCGCGCCCTCGAGGTCGGCTCGGTCCACCGGATCATCGACCCGTCGACGCTGCGGCCGTACCTCGTCGACGCCATCGAGCGCGGCAAGAAGCGGATCGTGGAGCCGGGTTGACGGCCGAGATCGGCTGGCTCCTCGGCGAGCGGACCGACGTGCCCGAGGGTGACGACTGGCTGTCGCCCCGGGAGCGCGCCGTGCAGGCTTCGTTTCGGTTCGCCCACCGGCGGGCCTCCTGGCGACTCGGCCGGTGGACGGCCCGTCGGGCTTGCCGCGGGCGGGCCGACGAGATCGTGGCCGCGGCTGACGGCGCCCCCGAGGCGTGGCACGCGGGCACGGTGGCGGACCTGACGCTGTCGCTCAGCCACTCCCACGAGCGTGCCCTCGTGGTGGTGGGACCCACCGGGCAACGGATCGGCTGTGATCTCGAGCGGATCGAGCCCCGGAGCCCGGCGTTCGTCGCGGACTACCTGACGGCCGGGGAGGCGGCCTGGGTCCGCGGCCACCACCGGCCCGCGCTCGCAGCCAACCTGGTCTGGAGCGCCAAGGAGAGCACCCTGAAGGCGCTGCGCGAGGGCTTGCGCTACGACACGCGGCGGGTGGTCGTCCAGGTGGGGGCCGAGCCCGAGGGCCCCCGCTGGGGCAGCCTCGACTGTGCGTTCGACGGCGCGGAGCGGTTCGTGGGGTGGTGGAGGGTCGACCGCGGCTTCGTCCTCACCGTCGCCGGAGACGGTCCGGCCCGGCTGCGCCCGCTCGGCTGACGATCATCTGCCGAACGGAACCCAGCCCTCCGCCGTCCACCTCACCACCTGTGGCGACACCGGGTGGGGCTCCTTCTGGAACATGGCCCCGGCCAGGAACTCGATGACCTCGGGACCCTTCTCCTCATCCGTGCCCGTGAAGATCGCGATGTCGCGTGCGGGGGCGGCGGCGAGCAGGTCGCCCTTCACCTCGTTGCCCACGGCCTCCCAGGCGTCGTGAAGGATCAGGCGGGCCGCGCCGTAGCTGTCTGGAGCCCCGCTGTCTGGGAGGGCGGTGTCGAGGATCCAGATGGGAGCCGTGGGATGAAAGCGCTCGAAGCGCAGCGGAAGCAGGGCCTGCCGCATGTTGGCCATCGCCGCGGCCTCGATGGCGGCGTCGTCCATCTTCAGGGCGGCGCGATCCGTCGGGTTGAGGGTGAGGATGGTGTCGGGCTGGTCGGCCACGAGGAAGACCATCAGGTCGCCGGCGAAGGGGCGTCCCCACTCCACGGCCTGGGGCTGCGCCGCAGCGACCCCTTGGCGGCTCTGCAGCACGAGGCGCAGATTCTCGGCGGCGAAGGCCGCTTCGCCGGGTGTCGAGCTGACGGCGCGAACCCAGGTCTGCACCGCCACCTGACACACTTCGCGGCGCTCACCACACTCACCCCGGAGGTTGGCGAGATCGAGCGGCGTCACCGATCCGTCGGGCGTCTCGGCCACGAAGGTGAGGGGACCGGTCTGCGTGAGCGTGAGCGACGGAGCCTGTTTGCCGGCCTCGGCGACGAACGCCGCGGCGAGCCACTCGTCGGTCACCCCCGGGGCCTCGGTGGCCTCGGAAGCCTCGGTCTCCGCCGGGGGCTCCGGGCTTCCCCAGCGGCAGGCTGCGATCCACAACGCAAACACGAGCACCTCCGGGCCGCACCCTACCGCGGATGTCGCCCGGAGGTGTGGCGTCGGCTCAGGGCCGGGTGTAGCCCGAGACGTCTCCCTCGAGGTCCTCGATGGAGTCGATGAGCAGCTGGGCCATGTACTCGAAGTTGTGGGCGTAGGCACCGGGCTCGGTGTACCAGAACTGCCAGTTGTACACAGCCTTCATCAGGGCCGGCGTCCAGCCGTCGTACTGGTTCGGGAAGCTGACCTCCTCGGGCTCGCAGACCCCGTTGCCGTTGGTGTCGTTGAAGAAGTAGGGGTAGCGGTCGCCGCGGCAGAGCGTGTCGTTCGACTCGGCGACGATCTCCGCGAACAGAGCGTCGGCCAGCGTGGCGAGCTCGTCGCGCAGTGACTCGGCCGCGTCGCCGTCGTTGTCGTAGTCGTCGGTGCGCTGGAAGCCGCGGATGTCCTCGGGACCCGCTGCGCTGCCGTGGCACACGGTGCACGAGGCCTGGAAGGCGTCGCCGACCAGGAACGTGTGGTCGTTCGAGCCCGGGACGTGGCAGGTGGTGCACTCGTTGCCCGGCAGATCCGGGAGGTGGCCCCAGGGGCCCGCGTACGTCTTGCCGTCGTACTGGTAGCCGGCCTCGACCTCGGCGCCCCAGAAGCTCGCCGCGGCAGCCCGGTAGTGGATGTTCACGAAGCCCGGGTCTCCTTCGCGCGCATCGACGGTGGCCTTGGTGGCGCTTCCGCTGTGGCAGGTCGCGCAGAGCAGGGTGGTCGAGCTCGCGTCCTCGAACGTGATGCCGTTCGAGAACGTCACCGACGAGACCTGGCGGATCTCACCGATGTTCGTGGTCGTGGGGTTCACGTGGCAGGTCTCGCACTCGAGCCCGTTGTCGGGCTCCTCGTTCTGCAGACCGACGCCGTACTGCAGGTAGAACTCGAGGCCGGGCTGGCCCGCGTGGCACTGCGAGCAGCTGGACTCGACCGCCTCGTCCTGGTCCCAGAAGCGAGCGGCCAGGCCGGCACCGTTGAAGTGGCCGGGGTCGTCGCGGTCGAGCGCCGAGAGGTCCTTTGGATTGTCGAGACCGGCGTTCAGGTCCTGCAGCGAGTCGTGGAGCAGCTGGATGGTGTACTTCGCGTTGTGGGCGTAGTTGCCGGGGTCCACCGAGGCAAGCTGATGGTTGTAGGCCGCCGCGATCATGCGCGGGGTCCACGAGGTGTAGCGGTTGCCGTAGTTGGCGTCGGCCGTCGAGCACTCCCCGCCGAACCCGTCGGTGTCGGTGAAGTAGTACGGGTAGGCGTTGCCGCGGCAGATGTCGGGCAGCCCCTGGTCGTCTGCGTACTGCTGGAGGCTGTCGTAGAGCGCGTCACGCAGGCCGCGAAGCTCGTAGAAGATGCCCTCGTCGGTGTCGCCGTCGCCGTCGTAGTCTCGGGAGTTCGAGACGATCGAGCGGATGTCCCTCGCGTCGTCGCCCGAGGAGATGTCCCCGTGGCACTCGGAGCAGGCGTCGAGCTTCAGCTCGAGGCTGTGCTGGTCGTGGCAGCCGATGCAGGTGTTCGCGTCGGAGACGTGGCGGAAGCGCCAGTCGTAGACCTGGCCCGGGTACTCGTAGCCGCCGCGGACCTGCCCCGCGAAGAGCGTCGCGCCGGCCGGGTAGTAGTGAACGTTCTCGAAGGAGAGATCCCCGTTCACGGCGTCGGGGGTGTCGGCGATGCCCAGCGTCGCGAACTCGGTGTCGAGGTCGTCGCCCGAGGTCCGGCCCTGGTGACAGGTCATGCAGATGGCCTCGGAGCCGAGGCCCTCGACGGTGACGCCGGAGGGGAAGGTGACGAAGTCGAGGTCCTCGGTGCCCGCGTTGTGGCATGCGGCGCACTCGACCGCGCTACCGAGCGTGTGGGACACGTCGACCACCTCGACCGCGCTGCCGTCGGCGCCGAGGTAGTCCTGGATGCCCGACGTGGAGTGGCACCGCGCGCAGAAGGTCGGGATCTGCGTGGGGTTGTCGTCGTCGAAGACGTGCGTGAAGGCCTCGGCCGTGTAGTCGGCGTGGGCCGAGCCGCGCCACTCGTCGTAGAACGGGATGGCGTTGTCCACGACGATGCCGATGGTGTCGCTGACCGGCAGGTCGTCGACCGTGATGCTCGCCGTGACGTTCGCGATGCCCGGCGACAGTGCCGTGATGGCCCCGCCGTCGTCGACGGTGAGCACGTCCGGCCGATCGCTCGTCCAGGTGACGTCGGAGACGTCGGTGTTGTAGATGGTCGCCGTGAGGGTGTCGCTCGTGCGGTTCGGCACGAAGGTGGGGCCCGCGATCACGATGACGGGGTCGCCCGTCGGCTCCACCGGCGTCGTCGGTACGCCGGTATCGTCCGAGGGATCACTGGTGTCGGCGGTGACCGGCCCCTCCCCGTCGTCGCCGTTGCACGCAGCGAGAACCCCCGCGACGAGCCAGACGGCAACGTGCGTTCTCCTCAGTCTCACGGACCCTCCACGGTCTTCGATGCCGGATCGTGGTCCGCTCACGACAGCGCTGTCAAGCGGCTGATCGGGGAATAGTCCGGCTGTGTGCAAGTCAATGGGGGGTGTGTGAAATCATACGGGCTCGAAATCTGCTGCAGAAAGGGAACGGTTGGGGATTTGTACAGGGTTTGTCAGGGGTTTGTGTTGGGCAAATCGCCCAGGGGTGCCGCGCGGTAACGATGCTGTGGACTGTCTATCCGGCCGATCTGGGATCTTTCGGCCGCTGACGTAGTTGGCGTCGATGTTGCTAGGCGGTGCCCGCGCGACGGGGTTGAAGTCTACGATCTCAGCTGCGTAGAGTGCGCCTGACGACAGGGAGCGACGGTCTTGCGTTCCGAACTCACACTGCTGTGCGCGATCCTCGGTTTCGCGTGTGTCGATCCGCCAGGCGAGGGCACGCCCCCACCCGGGATCCCTGCCGCCGAGGCGCGCGCGGACCTCGTGGTCACTGTGCTGAATGCAGATGACGGAGCCCCTGTTTCCGGAGTCTGGGCGGTCCTCGCTCCCGGCTCGCGCGATCAACCGACGGACGCCGACGGGGTGGCTCGGTTCGTCGGGGTGGAGCCCGGCGCCTACGAGATCGTCGTCGACGGGCCGAGCTACCGGCCCGCTTCCGCCAGCGCGGTGCTGGAGCGCGAGGACGCCGAGCTGACCATCGAGCTCACGCCCGAGAACGTCTCCACCGGTTCGCTCGGCGGCCAGATCACCGATGTCCTGGGGGACGGGCTCTTCCGCGTCCGGGTGCGGCTCGGTGAGCTGGAGACGACCACGGATCCTGACGGGCTCTATGCCTTCGTCGACGTCGCGCCCGGGGCGTACACCCTGTCGGTGGAGCCCGCCATCGGCGTCGCGGGGAGCTGGTCGGGTGACGGCGTCGCGATCGTGGGCGGAGGCGAGCTCCGGATCGACGTGGCGCTTCCGGGCACCACCCCGTCGAGCGCGGTGCCGGTCGGCTCGGGCGTCTGCGCCATCTGCCACGAGGCGCAGCACGAGCAGTGGTCCCAGACGGCTCACGCGTCCGTGCTGCGCACCCCCACCGAGCTCCGGGACGAGGGCCACCCCATCGCGACCGACTTCGTCACCACCTTGGCCGTCGACCTGTCGCCCGACCTCGGAGAGGCCCGGCTGCGGGACGTCGCAGGGCAGTGGTTCGTCGATGTCGACGACGCGAACGGGAGCTTCCTCGGCTCGTGGACGGTCGAGGACGTCTACGGCGGTCACGGTGCCAGCGCGGCCTTCGTCGGGCGCGACGGCGACGGGGAACGCACCCTGCTGCCCATCGTGTGGAGCACCGAGGGCCCCGGCGAGCTGCAGGAGCAAGGCTTTGCCGCGAGCTGGACCGACCGGTGGATCGACGAGCAGACCGGTCAGGCGGGACCGGTCCGCGGAGAGGCGTCGTTCGAGCTCTCGTGCGGCGGGTGCCACACCACCGGCGGCCAGCTCGTCGAGTCGGGCGACGGCTATGCATTCGACCGCATCGGCGGCAGCCTGATCGAGAAGGCGGTGGGTTGTGAGGCCTGCCACGGGTACGGCTCTGCGCACGTGCTCGACCCCGCGGAGCGGTCGCTGACCATCGTGAACCCCTCGCGTATGGAGGGATCTCGTCAGGTCGAGGTCTGCGCCCGCTGTCACGGCCGCTACTCGAGCGACGAGCATCCGTTCTCGGAGGCGCCGGGATGGCCGGCGACGGCCGACGGGGAGCTCGTGGGTGCCGACCAGCTCCGCAGGCTCGCCACCCCCGACCGCCTCACGTTCGGGGCGGTCCCCGCGAGCCGCACCTTCGCCGACCAGGCGGGCGAGCTCTTCGCGTCACCGCACCAGGGCGGCCCCGCCGGCTATCGCGGGACCTGCTCGGACTGCCACCTCCCCCACGGCTCGCCCCACGCGGCCGACCTCCGGCGGGACAAGTTCGACCAGCGCCTGTGCACGACGTGCCACATCGACCTCGGCCCGCCGGGTCCCCAGCGCGAGCACGGAGGCCACACCCGGGTCGATCCCGGCCAGTGGACGCCCGGTGGCTGCGTCGGCTGCCACCTGCCCCGCCTGGGTGCCCTCGCCCGCCGCGACCCCTTGTCCGGGGTGGGCGACTCCCACGCCCACACCATCGCGGTGTGGCATCCCGAAGACATCGTGGCCGAGTTCGACGCGGCGGGCGTCGAGCGCCTTCCCCCCGACGATGTGCCCGTCTCCGCCTGCTACGACTGCCACCTGCAGGCCCGGGAGATCTTCTTCCAGCAGGGGGCCGGATTCCCGGGCCCAGTCGGCGATCCCTTCGTCCGCACCACCTACGACAACCTCGGCTTCCTCTTCGACAACATCTGGGGGGCCGAATGACCCTCGGTCTGCTCCTCGCGGCCCTGGTGGGCTGCGGCACGCCCGTGGAGCGTTCGCCCGGCACCGCCGAGGCCAACTTCCCGCACCCCGAGGGCTACCCCACGCACGGCGTGGAGTCGCTCGCCGACCCCGACGCCTGCGTCGTCTGTCACGCGCCCGACGCCACGTTCCGTTCGGCACCGGGCTGCCAGAGCTGTCACGAGGTCTACCCCCACGCGAGCGACATCTCGAGAGGCACCGTGCACGGCGCGGCCTGGCTCGCCACGCGCCTCGAGTGCGTGGACTGCCACGGTGAGGACGGCGCGCGGGCTCCGGCCGAGGTCGAGGGGGCCACCTGCTCGACCTGCCATCACACCTTCCCCCACGACCCGAGCTACGAGGACAGCCACGGCGCCGAGGTCGTCGCTCGGGGAGGCGCCGCCGCTTGCGCGTCCTGCCATCCCGCGGAGGGGGGCCGCGAGGCGGGGCGCTGCGCCGAGTGCCACCCCGCCTACCCCCACCCCGAGACCTGGCGCATCAGCCGTGCCCACGAGCGGCAGGCCGACGACAGCTGCACCACCTGCCACGAGGCCACCGGAGCCAGCCGTACCGACGTTCCGGTGTGCACGCAATGCCACGACCTCTACCCCCACCCGCCGGCCGAGACGTGGCGAGCTGGTCACATCGCCCCCGTGCAGAACCGGGGCGAGGGGGCCTGCCAGACCTGTCACCAGGCCGGTGAGCCGTCTGGACCCGACCTGCCGGTGTCCTGCGCGGCCTCCTGTCACACCTCCGGGGAGGCACCATGATCGGCCTGACCCTGTGGCTCGTCCAGCACGCCCTGGCCGTGCCGATGCCCCCCGGCGCCTCCGACGTCGGCACCCCGCAGGTGTGGTCCACGACCGCCTTCGAGGTCCGGCCGGACCTGACCGGTCAGAACCTCGATCGCTACGCCGAGCGCCTCGGCGTCGACGTTCCCCTCGGCAAGGGCTGGCGGGTCGGCCTCATCGGGGGCTTCCGCAGCCTCTCGCTGCCCGAGACTCCGCTCGAGCTCGACGTCTGGCGTGGGGTGATCGAGCACCGGGCCGACGACTACCGCGTGGCCGTCGGGCGCCTCGTGCGCAACGATCCGCGCGGGCTGTTGCGCCTCGACGGAATCTCGCTCGACCTTCGGGACGACTCGTTCGTCCGGTGGAGCTTCTGGGGCGGTCGGCGCTGGCACCCCGACGTGCCCGACTCGCTCGACTTCCTCGTGGCGGGGGCCGAACTGAAGTTCGGCAAGGGGCCTCGCAGCCAGCTGTCGGTCGGGGTCGAGGGGCGGGACGAGCTCGACCAGTTCGTGCAGCGCGTCTGGGCGGCCGGCGAGATTCGCGACATCGTGGGCCATCGACTCGGGCTGCTCCTCGAGGCGCAGTCGCGGGTTCGCGAGTCCGACTTTCGGGGCTCCCTCGACGGCACCCTGGTCGCCGGTCGCTACCTCGACCTCGGGCTGAACGTGCGCTGGGAGGGAATGCCCCCCGCGACGGCGCTCGACGATCCTCGGTCGCCGATTCTCTGGCTCGCGCCTGATGGATACGGGATCGGGGCAGTGTCGGCGCGCTGGAACCGTGGCAAGTGGTCGTGGGTCGCCTCGGGGGGGCCGGTGGTCCGTCGCGACAGCGACCTCGACTCGTGGGCCACCGGCGGCCGGGGTCGCGCCGCGCTCGTGTGGCGGCCGACCCGCACCCTGACGCTCCAGACGTTCGGGATGGCCGCGGGCATCGATCAGGCCGCTCTCGCCGGAGGCGGGGCCGGCCTCGGCCTCGAGGGGAGCGACTCCATGGTCGACGCCACGGCTGCCGTGTGGTCCATCCGGCCCATCGACGGCGACGTCGCACCCGTCGCGGAGGGGCGGCTGACCGCGCTCGGCAAGGTGCTCGACCGCACCCGTGGCCAGGTGAGGAGCCAGATCTTCCTCGGAGCGCGGGGATCGGCGGGCGCCGATCGACAGCTCCAGCCCTTCTTCTTTGGCGGAGGACAGCTGACCGTGCGCTTCCTGAGAGGTGACTCTTGAGCCGCGCCGCAATCTTCGGGCTCGCGGTCGTCGTTGCCCTCGTGTCGGTGTCGGCAGCGGTGGCCGGTCGACCGGCCCGTCCTGGCGGGCTCGATCCCGATCAGCCGACCCCGACCGTGATCGACCCCGTACCCTACGACCACTCCGCTCACGCCGAGGTCATGGAGGCCAAGGGCGTGAGCTGCGTGACCTGTCACCCCGTGGGGGCGCGCACCGAGCAGGGGGCCCCGAGCAAGGCGCTCGAGCCGCCGCTGCAGGTCTGCCACAGCTGCCACCTTCGCGAGGCCAAGGGCGCGCCACGGCAGGCGGGGCCAAAGTGTCTGCAGTGTCACGCCGACCGCATGGAGCTCGTCCCCAGCAATCACCAGGTGGACTGGATGAAGATGCACGCGATCGAGGCCCGCGCGCTCTCGAACAGCTGCGACAGCTGCCACGAGCCGCGCCGCTGCGTCGACTGCCACGAGGGGCGGGGCGCGCTCTCGCGGACCCCCCACCCTCCAGGGTTCCGGGCCACCCACGGCATCGAGGCCCGGATCGATCCGGCGAGCTGCTCGACGTGTCACGTCGAGACGTCGTGCACGGCCTGCCACACCTCGGGGGTGCTCCCGTGGTGAGAGGGCTGACCATCGGGCTCGTCGTCCTGGGGCTGGGCGCCTGCGACGACGTGCCGTGCGAAGATCAGACGCTGTCCGAGGCAGGGCTGATCGTGACCCAGGAAGAGCACGGCATCGGCTGGGGGGAGGCGAGCTGCGACAGCTGCCACCTCCGAGCCGGACTGCACGGACGGGGCTGCACCCCCGGGGTGGACCTGGTCGCGCTCCGCGAGATCGTCGATGCGGACGGACTCGAGAGCTGCGCGAGCTGCCACGGTGACAACGGAATCGAGGCCGCCGTCGATGACGAAGGTGACGACGAGGGAGGGGAACCATGAGCGGCTCTACGCTCCGCGCGATGGGGGTGCTGGTCGTGGCGAGCGGGCTCGTCGCCCTGGGCACCGTGGGTCACGCCTCTGACGAGTACGAGGGCGAGAGTCCCCACGGGGCCGAGGATCAGTGCACCGCGTGCCACGCGCCGGCCCCCCGGGGCGAGGCGGCCGGCGCCGTGCTCCCGGTCGTCTCGACCTGTCGGAGCTGCCACCCCACGGCCGACATGCACCCCGTGGACCTGCGACCCCGCGACGTCCCCGTTCCCGATGGGTTTCCGCTGGAGGACGGGCGCATGGTCTGCTCGACGTGCCACCTCGAGCCCGCCCACCGGCACGTGCCCGAGATGGTCGAGCAGACACCGGAGGTCGAGTCGCCCTGGCACCGCGGCGGTCCATATGCGAACACGCTGGCCTTCTGCAACACCTGTCACGACCCGGGCGAGCTGGCTCGCGAGAATCCCCATCACGGCGTCAATCCACCCGATCCGACGGATGACGCCTGCACCGCCTGCCACACGGCGGCGCCAGACCCGGGGGCCTCGGTCGCCGACGCCAAGCTCCGGCTGGCCCCACCCGCCGTCTGCGCGAGCTGCCACGGAACCGTGCCCCACGCCGGTGCGGCCGAGCACTTCGGTCAGCAGATGCCAGAAGGCGTCGACCTGCCGAGCGCCAACGGGCTCATCGTCTGCTTCACCTGTCACGACGTGCACGGCGGGGGCCCGTCGGGCGACGTTCACAGCAAGCTCGCCGACTCGCTCACCGAGGTCGCCCTCGCCACGGAGTGGAAGGGTGTGGCCGAGGGCATGACCCTTCCGGGCGCGGAGCGACCCCGTCCGGCGATGCTCGCCGCGCCCCTCGAGGACGGGAAGCTCTGTCGACTCTGCCACGGGGAGGGCCCGTGACGTTCACCCATTCCCTTCGTACGTCCAAGCTCACGAACGGTGTTTTCATGGCCCGCTTCACGGTACTCGCGCTCCTCTTCGCGGTCTGCCTCCTCACCGGCGTCGCCCGCGCTGCCGACGGAACCGAGGTCGCCATCGTCCCGGACCCCGAGCCGGAGGTGGTCCAGCCGGTCTTCGCCGCCACCCAGACGGTACGCGCCACGGACCCCGAGAACTGCCTGCTCTGCCACCGGTACGCCGGACTGTCCCGGCTCGACGACGAGACCGGTGAGCTGAGGCTGTTCTTTGTCAGCGAGGAGCACTACGCCCACCGCGAGGGTCCTCACACCCGTCTGCGCTGCACGGAGTGTCATCCCCGCGAGGAGGTCGCCAAGGTTCCTCACGACGAGGTCACCAAGGTCTCGTGCACCGAAGAGTGCCACCTCGTCTCGCCGTCCGGCGTGGCCACGACCTATAGCCATGCGGCGATCGCCGAGACCGTGGCAGCGAGCATCCACAACGGGGAGTCGTTCGGGGAGCTTCCCTTCGACGAGCCCCTGCTCGCCGAGGGGCAGTCCAGCTGCCTCTACTGCCACGACGAGCCCGTCTTTGGCGAGGCGCCCGCCCTGCTCGCCCACCGAGGCACGAACCCAGGCGATCGCTGCGACACCTGCCACACCGACGAGCTCGCCGTCGACACTACGTACTACCTCCACCACGTCGCGGGCCGCCTCCAGCCAGCGCAGGCGGTCCCGCAGCAGGCCCGCGACTGCGCCGTGTGCCACACCGACAAGGCGGTGACCGAGCAGCACGAGCTTCACGACGCGGTCTCGAGCTACTTCCGGTCGTTCCACGGCAAGGCGCAGCTCCTCGGTGACGAAGGGACCGCAGGTTGCCTCGACTGCCACAGCGCGGAGGGCGGCGACCCCCACGGCATCCTCCCGAAGGACGACGCGGCCTCGCCGACCAACTCCGAGAACCTCGCGATGACGTGCCGCTCTGCGGAGTGCCACCCCAACGCGGCGCCCGAGATCTCGTCAGCGGCGGTGCACCTTCGGGTGGACCCGACCGCGCCATCGCTCGAGTTCCTCCTCATGGCGCTGTTCACGATGCTCATCGTCGGTGTGCTGGGCATGTACTTCAGCTTGCTGGCGCTCGAGATGGCCCACGAGGCGTTCCGGAGGTACACCCGCGAGGATCGTCAGCAAATCGCCTTGGCCGAGGCCGTGGCCCGGCACCCGATTGGCCACAAGCGACTCGAGCGCCTCGATGTCAACCAGCGCATCCAGCACTTCTTCCTGGTCGTGTCGTTCTTCGCCCTGACGCTGACCGGCCTTCCGCAGAAGTACGCGGACATCGAGTGGATGCGTGCGATTCCGGACCTGCTCGGGGGCGTCGGCAACCTCCGGTGGATCCACCGCGTGGCTGGGGTCGTGCTCATCGTGACCTTCGTGTACCACCTCGCCTACCTGGGCGTGGAGGCGACGAAGTCGTTCCGGAAGCGACGGGCCGCCGACCCCGACGCGAGCTCCCTCCGCATCGTGTGGGACATCGTGTGGAACTTCCCGCTGATGCCCAACTGGCAGGACATCAAGAACCTGTTCTTCACCTTCGCGTACCTGCTCGGCCTGCGGAAGGAGCATCCGCACCTGCCGAAGTACCACGCGCCCCAGAAGCTGGAGTACTTCGGTGTTTCCTGGGGAATGATCACCATCGGTACGAGCGGGGTCATCCTGTGGGCCCACGCGTGGATCACGGAGTACGTCGGCGGCCGGTTGCTCAACTTCGCCTGGGTCGTCCACTCCTACGAGGCCTTCCTGGCCATCGGGTCGATCGCCGTCGCCCACCTCACCGCGGTCCTCCTCGCCCCTCGCGTCTTCCCGATGTCACCCGCCGCGTTGACCGGTCAGGTGACTCCGGCCGAGAACGCCGAGGGCCACTCCGGCTATCTCCACGAGCTCGCCGAAGAGCTCGGCATCGAGGTGGGCGACGACAATCTCCCGCCCCCCGCCCCCTGGTTCGTGGTCGCCCTCCGGCGCTTCTATGCCTTTACGGTCATGGTGATCACCACCGTGCTGGGGGTCGCGACCATGTACCACCTGCTCCAGCAGCTCCTCGCGCCTCCGCCGGTGGTCAACCTCGCCGAGGTGCCGCGGCGCTTGACGGTCGACACGATCGCCGCCGCCAGTGTCGCGGCTGACGCCAACCAGCGTGGACCGGTCGCGCACTACCACGTGATTCCGAGCTGGTTCAATCAGGACCCACGCAACGGGTGTACCGAAGCCGGGTGTCACGAGCCGCTGCCCCACGGCGACGACAAGGGCTCCCGGGCCTTCCTCAACATGCACAGCTCGTTCCTCGACTGTCAGGTCTGCCACCTCGAGAACGAGGTCGAGACCTCGGACCTGGCCTGGATCGACCTGGCGGGCCGCTCGCGTCGCGACCCGCCGGCCGCGCTGCGCATCGCCGAGCTCGCCAATCGTCCGCTGCCCGACGACCGGGCCGAGCGCCGCGCCTGGAACCGAGAGCTGGTCGACGCCCTCGAGCTCGCCGCCGAGGACGTCGGGCCGGGCTCGCCCTTCGAGAGATGGGCCCTCGAGCTCGATACCGTGAGGCTCGATGGCCCAATGTACGTCTTCCACGTCGAGCAGCTGCGAACGCGGGCCGAGAGCTTCGGACGAGGAGAGTACGGGGCCAAGATCGGCGCTCCGGACCGGACGCTGTCCGTCACGCCCGAGCAGCGCCAGGCCGCCGACACCCTGATCGCACAGGGAGACCAGCTCCCCGAGGCCGAGACGGAGGCCCTGGTCGACACGGTTCACGAAGGCCTGGTCGCGCCAGAGCCCACCTGCACCGCCTGCCACGGTGAGGAGGCGAGCCTCGTCGACTACGCGGCGCTCGGCTACGGCGCGGCTCGGACGGCCGAGCTCCGGGCCACCGACACGTCGCGGTACTCGTCGGCCATCGAGCGTGGCGAGACGTTCTATCTGCCCCGGGTGCTGGACTCCGTGTTCCGGGGGGGGCCCTTCGACGACCTCGACGAGGAAGCCCCCGAGAACGGCGACGCGGTCGAACCCGTCAACGGCGAGAACCAGGAGTGACCATGTTCTCGGTTGGAAACCTGGGGTTCGCGCTGGGCCTCGTCCTCGCGCAGCCCGTGGAAGCCGGCGGGCGGCTCGTGGCTCGCGACGCCACGACCTACGGCGGCGCGGGCATGAGCATGCCGACCGATGTCGCGGTGGCGGCGGACGGTCGAGTGTTCGTGGCCGACGGAGTGCACGACCGCGTGGTCGTGTTCCGGCCCGACGGGGCCATCGACTCGAGCCTGCGCCGGGTGGCGGGGAAGTCGCTGTCGAACCCGCTCGCCCTCGCGACCGGCGACGACAACCTCTGGATCGCCGACACCGACAATCGCCGCCTGCTCACCGTCTCCCTGAAGAAGGGGACACAGGCTGCGGTGCCCCTCGATCCGGACTGGAGCACCAGCGTCGACATGGCCGGGCTCGCAGTGGCTCGCGACGAATCCGCGGTCTGGCTGGTCGACAACGACCATCATCGCGTGATCGTGGGCGACCCGCGCTCGGGCCGGTGGAAGACCAGCGGCACCTCGGGGGAGAGCTTCGGCAAGCTCAGCTACCCGGCGATGATCGGTCTCACCGAGCGGGGAGAGGCGTTCGTCTCCGACGTGCTCAACGGGCGCGTCCACGGATTCGCTCGGAACGGCCGTCCCCAGCGGCTGGTCGCTCGCTACGGCGTGACTCCGGGCACGCTGTACCATCCGCGGGGCATCGCCATCCGCGGCGACCAGGTGTGGGTCTCGGACTACACCGGAGTCATCCAGGTCTTCACCACCAAGGGGGCGCTGGTCGACGTGCTGCATCGCCCCGACGGGAAGGTCCTCCGGTTCGACATGCCTGCCGGACTGGACTTCCAGGGCGACGTGCTCTACGTGACCGAGCTCGGCAAGGACCGGGTCCGCTCCTTCCGGATCGAGTCCACGGATGCGCAGCCGCTCACCCAGGTGTCGCCGCGCCGGGTCGGAGCGGCGGGCTCCGAGGGGCGCGAGTGCACGGTGTGTCACCTCGAGTGGGTGCCCGAGCTCGTGGGGGGTGGGGCGACCGCCATCGTCCCCGCGGTCGAGGACAGCGAAGAGCAACCCTACGTGACCACCTCGCGGGCTTGCCTCTCCTGTCACGACGGCACCGTCCTCGACTCGCGAGAGGGCGTGTGGTTCAGCCACGGCCACCCGATGGACGTCGAGCCGTCCGACGGCATGGTCGTTCCCGAGGACATGCCACTCGTCAACGGCAAGATCGCCTGTCGGACCTGCCACACCGCGCACACCCTCGGCGGCTCCGGCGAGCAGCATCGTGACGCGCTGATGTTGCGCGTGAGCAAGGATCCCAACGAGCTCTGCATGGCGTGCCACACCGAGCAGGCGGAGACGGAATGAAGGCGCTGCGCACCCTCTGGTCCGTCGCGGCGGGACTCCTGGTCCTGCCCCTGGTGGCTCTCTCCAACCATCCCATCGGCAAGCTCGTGACGCCGCGCCCGTGGGGCATCGCGGCCCACGTCGAGAAGGTGGGCTGCCAGGACTGTCACCGCAACCACGACGCCGGCCCCGACCTGCTGGGTCCGGGGGCCAGCCGGTCGGGTTGTGTGGACTGCCACGCTGGCGTGTCCCGTGGCCTGCGTGCCGACCCACACCTCGGCGGGCTGCGGGTCGACGACAAGGCCATGCGGGTCGCCCTCGCGAAGTCCGATCGGCCGCTTGCTGGCAACTCGACGATGCTGTGCACCACGTGCCACGACCTCCACGGCACCGATCGCAGCGCTCGGGCCTGCATCACCTGCCACCCGGACGCCCAGGACGAGATGGCCCACGGCGGCAGTCACGACGACCTCACCTGCCGCTCGTGCCACGATGCGCACCCTGGTGCGCCGGCCAAGGTCGCCCGGTCCCGCACCGACAACGACGCCTACGGCTGCCTCGGATGCCACGGCGAGGGGGCCGAGCACGCGCCCATCGACGCCCAGCCCGGGATGCTCGGCCATGCGCTCGTCGATCGCGCCGACGTGACTCCGGAGCAGACCGAACCACCGCTCGAGGGGTGCGTGAGCTGTCACGACGCGCACGCGCCGACCAGCCTGGACTCGGGCAGTTGCCTCGATTGTCACGTCGAGCGCCGCGGCGATGCGGAACTCGGCGGCCACGGCGACGAGGTGACCTGCCTCGACTGTCACCCGGCCCATCAACCGGAGCCGGCCGCACCCGAGGCCTACAACCCGGTCACGCGCCGCTGCCTCGGCTGTCACGCCGAGGGCGCCACCGCCAGCAAGTCGCCCCGCACGCCGCGCGTCGAGGCCTACGAGCATCCCGCGGCGGTGTTCGAGCCAGGCGACGAGCGGTGGGCCGCGCTTGCCGCCATCCCCCTGTTCGGGCCCACGGGCGTGAAGCTCCCGCCCAACGAGAACGGCGATCTCACCTGCAGCAGCTGCCACCTCACCCACGCGCCCGAGGAGGGGCGGGAGTGGGCCAAGCGGCGACTCACGGGCGTCGTGGAGGCCTGTGCGCAGTGCCACGCCCAGGATGCGCACGGACTCTATCTGTACTTTCACGCAGCGGACCGCCGAAAGAACCTTCGTACCTCGCCTTCCAAGCCCGAGTAGCCGTCGGTGACGGGGGTGTGCCAAAACGCACCGTCCTCGGCGGCGCCGAATGCGTCCGGGGCACCTGTGCCCGAACATCGAGGTCGATCCTGATGATCGAATGGGCGGCACCGAATTCCGGCAGTTCATTTCCTGTGCAACTTGGCCCACCTTCGGGGCCAACTCCCCCAGTGTCGAGTCGGCGGCACATCGGTGTGATGGCCAGACAACGCGACGGTTCTTTCGGTCCCCCTCCGGGTATGCGTTGATGGTGGCGGGTGTGGCGTGCGACCGAGTCCGCGGGGTGAGGTCGGTCACGCTCGGGTCGAAGGAGCGCGGGCCCGAAAGCCATTGGGGAAACTTTGCTTTGGTGGTCGGATCGATTTCTGCATGTGCGGGCGCCGGTCAGTGACCAAACACGACAGCTCCAGTTCAACCGAGGGGAAACATGAGGAAGCGGAACGTTCAGTGGTTGCGCACGGCATTCATGGCGTTGGCCATGATGTCGTTCGCGTGCGAGGGTCCGACGGGACCGCAAGGTGAACCCGGTGTGGACGGCGCCGATGGGGCGCCCGGCGCTGACGGCGCACCCGGCGCCGACGGCGCCGACGGCGCGCCTGGCCAGGACGGCACTGACGGGTCGAACGGGACCGACGGTCAGGACGGCACCGACGGTCAGGACGGCACCGACGGTCAGGACGGACTCGACGCCACCGACGTCGTGTTCCTCGCCTCCGAGACGGTCGACGAGCTCGTGCTCACCATCGACAACATCACGTTTGGACCGCCCACGCAGATCGACTTCACCCTGACGGACGGAATCGGCCGCGGTGCAGTCGGCCTGCGGGCCAACGGGGCCAGCGGGCGCAACTTTCGCGTGGCCATCGCGAAGCTCACGCCGGGCGCCAACGGCGATCCCAGTGAGTGGGAAAACTACATGAACCGCGACCGCGACGGCTTCGTGCAGGGCACGTACGAGTCGAGCGACGCGGGCACCTTCGTCGACAACGGCGACGGCACCTACAGCTACACGCTCGCCACCGACATCACGAACGTCACCGTCGCCGGCGGCGCGGCCAAGGACGTGAGCTACGACGCGACCCTCACCCACCGCATGACCCTGCAGGTCGGCGGCCGGGTCGGCGATCTCCGTCTTCCATCACTCAACATCGTCAGGGACTTCGTGCCCAACGATGCCAACACCGAGGTTCCGCGCACGCAGTCGCGCTATGTCGCGGCCACGACCAGCTGCAACGAGTGCCACGGCGACCTCCGCATCCACGGCTCGCGCTACGAGGTCGACTACTGCGTGGTCTGCCACAACGTGAACACCGAGTCCGACGCCGACGCCACGGTGGGCTTCCCCGCCGCCGACATGTCGCAGATGACCCACGCGATCCACTCCGCCCACGTGCGCGCGGACCGCGGGCTGCCGGACTACGTGCTCGGCGGCGAGAACTACTCCGAGGTAGGCTACCCGCAGGACCTGCGCCACTGCGCCAAGTGCCACGAGCAGACCGATGACACGCCGCAGGGCGACAACTGGCAGGACGTGCCGAATCGCAACTCCTGTAGCGGCTGCCACGACCTCGCGAACGCCGGTGTCGACCACACCAACCTGACCAACGCCCAGTGTGCGAGCTGCCACTCCGACGCGAGCAGTCCGTTCCCCGACGTGCTGATCACGACGGTGCACCTCACGGAGAACCCGACCACCAACAACCCCGACGTGCCCGAGGGCTACGACAACTTCGTCTACGACATCGACAGCCTGACGGTGAATGGCGACGACACCGCGACCATCCGCTTCCGCATCCTGCGTGAGGATCCGGTGGCGGGCACCGTCGAGTCCGTCGACTTCCTGAACCTGCCTGCCGACCTGTCGAACGACCCGTCCTTCCTGCTGTCCTATGCGCTTCCGCAGGATGGGATCACCAGCCCGATCGACTACAACAACCTCGGTCAGACCGCCGGTCAGCCCGAGCGCATCCAGATCGCCGATCTCGCCGCCGGCACCGCGGGCTCGCTCGTCGCCGACAACTCCGACACCGACGGCTACTTCCTCGCCACCACTGACTACGCGTTCCCCGCCGGCGCCACGATGCGCGCCGTGATGCTCCAGGGCTACTACAACCAGGATGTCGGCGGAAACAGCATTGCACGCCACGCCATCTCGGCCGTCGTGGCCGCCGATGGCGACATGGCTCGCCGTGAGGTCGTCGACTCCGCCAAGTGCGCGAACTGCCACGAGTGGTTCGAGGCGCACGGCGGCAACCGGGTCTACGACGTCCAGGGCTGCGCGGTCTGCCACGTGCCCAACCTGAGCTCCAGCGGTCGCAGCATCGACCCGGCCGATGTCGGTCCCAACGAGATCGCGGCCGCCGAGAGCACGCTCACTTCCGGCGTCGACCCGACCATGCCGTGGGTGCTCGGCAGTGGCCCCCTGGTGGCGGCGGACCCGCTGACCTACCCGGAGTCGACCCAGAACATCAAGGACCTGGTCCACGGGATCCACGGCGCCGACGCGCGCTCGACCGACTACCAGTTCGTCCGTGACTTCTTCCGTGGCCCCCGGTACTACAACTTCAGCCACGTGACCTATCCGAACGACCCGGCCAATTGCGAGGCCTGCCACGTCGAGGGCACCGCCTCCACGAACCTGCCCGCGGACGAGCTCGCGAGCACCTACGTCACGGTCGGCGCGGTGCCCGATGACCGCGACGCGCTCCTCGCCGCTCGCGCCAGCGTCCCCAACGCCACCGACATCGTGACCAGCCCCGGTACCGCGGCCTGCTCGACCTGCCACGACGGCTGGCAGGCGGTGAACCACATGATCCTCAACGGCGGCACGTTCGAGTCCACCCGTGACGAGTACGTGACCCAGGGCAACCTCGAGACCTGCAACGTCTGCCACGGCACCGGTCGCTCGGCCGATGCGGCGGTCGCCCACGCCGATTGATCCTCGGCTGATCATCGCGGACCGGTGAGCGGCTCGCTCGTCGGCCGCCACCCGACCGCGGGGCGACGACTCGTCCCGCGGTTCTTCTTTTCTCGGAGAGGCACCAGATGACGAAACGAGCGATTCTCCTTCTCGGATGGCTCACCGCGTGTGGCTCTGACGCGCCGCCGCCGGCCGAGCTGACCGAGGATGCCGTCGCGGCGGTGGTGAACGGGCGCCCGATCACCGAGCCCGAGGTCGAGCTCGCCCAGATGGTGGGCGGGCCGGGAGGCGAGCGGCTCGACCGAGCGCAGGCCATCGATCAGCTCGTGGACCTCGAGCTCGAGGCGCAGGCGGCCGAGGCGGCCGGGCTTCACGAGGATCCCCGCTTCCAGAAGGTCGCCCAGCGCATTCGCACCGAGGCGTCGACGGCGTATCGGGACCGACTGGCGAAGCACTTTCGCATGGACCAGCTCGCGAACCTGCCCGAGATTCCCGAGGCCGAGTCGCGGGCTTGGTTCGACGCCAACCAGGACCAGCTCCGGGCGGAGTTCCGGGTGCGTCAGGTGGTCACCCGTTCGCTTGCCGACGCCGAGCGAGCTGCCGCCTCGCTGAAGGCCGGCAGCCCCTGGGAAGAGGTCCAGAAGGCCTTCTCGGGGGAGGCCAGCGAGCCGCCACCCATCCGGTTCGACCGGTTGTCCCCGGGGTGGTGGGAGGCCCTGAGCGAGCTCGCGCCCGGCGAGGCCTCGGATCCGGTCAACCTGATTGGCGATCGGTACATCGTGTTCCAGCTCGTCGAGCGGCGCGATGTCGAGGCGCCGAGCTTCGAGGACGTGAGTCGCCAGATCACCGCCTTGCTTCAGGCGAACTGGCTCGCCGACCAGCGCGCGAGCGGTCGGGCGGAGCGTCGCGAGGCCGCCAGGATCGAGATCGTGCCTGACGAGTAGCCGAGGAGCCCTCGGCCGGGGGCGTTCAGGCCGCGTCGTTCGCCGGGTAGCCGAAGGCGTGCACCCAGGGCGCGAGGATCGGCATAATCGGCGCCATCGCCAGCCGATATCGGGTCCAGCGTCCGACCGCCCTGCGATTCAGGCGCCGGGTCACCGCGTGGCGGCTCGGGGTCGAGAGGAGCTCGGTGCCCGCACGGCGGTGGTGCTCGAGAACCGCGGGATCGAAGGGCAGCCCGAGGTGGTCGAGCACCCGGCCCACCACCATCCGGGGGCGGTCGACGAGATCCTCGTAGCGCCAGGTGCACGCGTCGACGTCGTCGCGGTGGGCCAGGTGTCGCCACAGCTGCATCACCTGATCGTAGAGGGCGGCGCTGCGCTGGGGCTCGACCAGCTGGACCATGGCCGCGTTCAGCTTCCAGTCCTGCACGAGGCCGGAAAGCACGACATCGCGGGGATCGCGAAGGGCGAGCAAGACCCTGGCGCCCGGAAACAGCGAGAGCGCCACGGGCAGCAGCGGCAGGTTCAGGGGCATCTTGTCGACGACGATGGCTCGCTGCCGAGCACGGCCGTCGGGATCCAGCCTCGACCAGTACCGCTCGCGGGCGGCGACGAGCTTCTCCCCAGAAAGCGCCCCGAGGCCCGAGGGCCAGCACGAGGCGCCTGCCGAGAGCTCGCGAGCGACCTCGGCCAGGGCGGGACGCTCCTCGACCACGCTGACGCTCGGGTGCTGCCGGAGCATCTGCTGCATCAACGTCGTCCCGCTGCGAGGGAAGGCGACGAAGAACGCGGGGGACCTCGCGGCGGGCGCGGGTCTCGGGAAGGGGGGCCGACTCGCGAGCCAGCGCACGGTGCGGCCGACCTCGTTCGGATAGGCGTCGAGGGGGATGCTGCGGCGATGCGCCAGCTGCAGGCACATCGCCCCGCGGGTGCAGTACGCCTCGTAGGCAGCGGCGACCTCGTCCAGTGCGTCCAGGGCGTTTCCGAGTTCCCCGGTGAGCCGGGTGGCGTGCTCGAGCGACGGGTGGGCGGCGAGCCCCGACGTGCAGTGCTCGATCGCCTCGTCGGGCCGGCCCAGGCATCGGGCCGCGATGGCCGCCACGAGGCGGGCGTGCCCGTGGCGAGGATCGAGCTCGAGCGCGCGGTGTGCCGCTCGCGCCGCGTGCTCGAAGGCGCGGCGATCCGCCCAGCGCTCGGCGAGCTGAGCCCAACGATCGGGCTGATCGGGCAGTCCCCGCTCCGCCTGCTCCAGGTGGGCGATCGCGGTGGGCTCGTCGCCGAGGTGCTGGGCGGCGAATGCCGCGTGCAGATGGGCGAGCCCGTCGCCGGGCCGGTCGGCGAGGACCCGGCGAAACGTGGCCAGCGCCTCGGCGGGCCGTCCCGCGGCCAGCTGGCTGGCGCCGAGAGCCCCGCGCAGGTGGGGATGGCGCTTCACCAACCCCGCGAACAGGACCCGGGCCCTCTCGTGGTCGCCGCGTCCAAAGGCGCGCCGAGCCTCGGTGAGGGCCTGGTCGTCGGTGAGCGTCGAGAGATCGGCGGGGAGGCTCATACTGGCGAGTTCGGCCCGGCGGGCACGACCTGTAGAGGCCGGTCGCCTCCCCAACGCTTCGCTGGCGCGACAACGCGGGACTCCTGACGCGCTAAGTCTACCGGCCCGCCGGCGGACCGGCTGAAGGAGCGATCCGATGATGGAGGGGCTGACCTCCAGCGATCTCGAGAGATCCTTGCTCGCAGACAACCAGCCCGCATTCGAGGCCGAGCTCCGGGAGTCCACGCTCCGCACGCTCCTCACCGTCTGCACCGTCCTGCTGGCGATCCCCTATCCGCTGTGGATCTTGTTCGACTGGTGGGTTCAGCCCGCCTGGTTCGAGCGGTTCGCCGTCCTGCGGGGGCTCGGGTTCGCGATGGCCCTCGCGAGCCTGCTTTGGGGAATCTACGGGGGCCGGCCCAGGCTGGGCTTGATCGCGTGGCTGTGGACGATGGCCGCCCCGGTGGCGGCCATGCTGGCGCTCGTCGACGGCGCGGTGCTGGTTCACTACAGCGTCGGCTACACGGTCTTCGCCATTGGGTCGGGCGTGCTCGGAACCTGGCCGCTGCGCCGGGGCCTGATCATCGACGGCGGCCTGGCAGCGATGGCGTTCGTGGCCCTGGCGCTCCGGCCGTTCCCGGCGGACGCGAAAGACTGGGCCATCAGTATCGGCTACCTCGCCACGATCCTCCTCCTCTCCCGGCTCATCGGGCAGATGCGCTACACGGGCGCCTGGCGGGAGTTCATGGCCCGGACCTCGCTCGAGGCGGAGAAGCTCGAGACGGAGCGGCTGCGGGCCGAGGCGGTGGCCGACCGGGCCCGCATCGCCGAAGCCCACGCCAAGCTCAGGGTGCGCGACGAGCAGAAGACCCACTTCTTCCAGAACATCTCCCACGAGCTCCGCACGCCGCTGACGTTGATCCTGGCCCCGCTCGAGGACGCGCTGGCCCGGCGGCCCGATCCGGACCTCGAGGTCGCCGCGCGCAACGGCCGGCGCATGCTCAGGCTCGTCAACCAGCTGCTCGAGTTCCAGAAGCTCTCGGTCGGGCGCCGCGTGTTCCACCCCCAGACGATCGACGGCGTCGCCTTCGTGCACGCGGTCCGGGACCTGGTCCGGCGCACGGCCGAGGCACGCTCGCTCGAGGT
>CAZZLC010000008.1:47502-155055 GCA_964655065.1 uncultured Enterobacteriaceae bacterium
GCACCCGGGCTACGCCCGTGATCCTGCTGACCGCGAAGTCGGACCCCGACTCGCGGCTGGCCGGCCTCGAGAGCGGCGCCGACGCCTTCGTGGGCAAGCCGTTCGACCGTCGGGAGCTGCTGTCGGCCGCCCGGAACCTCCTCGCCCTGAAGGAGCGCGAGGTCCAGCTCGAGGCTGCGCGGCGTCGGGCCGAAGAGGCGAGCCACGCGAAGAGCGCCTTCCTCGCCAACATGAGCCACGAGCTCCGCACCCCGATCACGGCGATCATCGGCTACACCGAGATGATTCGCGAGGAAGCGGAGCTCGCTCCGCAGCTCGACGCGGACCTCCGGCGGGTGCAGACGGCCGCGAACTACCTGCTGCAGCTGGTCTCCGACATCCTCGATCTGTCGAAGGTCGCCGCCGGGCAGCTCGACGTCGCCTCCACCGAGGTGGCGCTGGGGGACGTGCTCGAGGAGATCGTGCCGCTCGCGACCTCGCTGTGCGCGAAGAAGGGCAATCGGTTCCAGTCTTCCTGGCCGACCGAGCTCCCCGCGGTGATCGGCGATGCCGTGCGCTTGCGTCAGGTCCTCCTGAATCTGCTTTCGAATGCCGCGAAGTTCACCGAGCACGGAGTGGTGGAGCTCCAGGCCGGGATCGACGCAGACGGCACCTGGATCGCGGTGTCGGACACGGGCATCGGAATCGACGAGTCCGGACAGTCTCGACTGTTCCAGCCGTTCGTGCAGGTCCACGGCGAGGGGGCGGCCCAGTTCGGGGGGACGGGCCTCGGGCTGTCCCTGTCCCGACAGCTCGCCCGGATGATGGGCGGTGAGGTGTCGGTGTCGAGTGTGAAGGGGGAGGGCAGCACCTTCACGGTCCGGCTGCGCAGCGCAGGCCGCCCGTCGGCGAGGGCCGGATAGCGTCTCCTTGCGCTATCCTCCCCGGGATGCCACACCGCCTGCTCGCGGTCGTCCTGCTGCTGCTCGTCGCCGCGCCCGCGTGGGCAGCGCCGTTCGGGACGGTCCGCGACGACATCGCCGCCGCGTGGGCGGATCTCGCGTCGGACGGCCAGTTGGACGTCGATCTGGACGTGGCCGACGTCCTCGCGGCCCGCTACGCGCCCGGCCCCGACGTGGGGCCGTCGGGCGCTCCCGGTCGGGTCGTGATCCGCTTGGCAGATTGAAGCCAGCGTTCCACGCGGTGGGTCATCACGCCTGGGTTCCTCGAGCGAGGTCGGGCCGCAGGCCCTCCGCGATCAGGCGGCTCACCCCTTCGACGCCAGTGGCCCACGCTCCGTGGACCGTACCGAAGTGCTCGATCGAGCACGCCTCGCCAGCCAGACGGACTCGCTCGTCGAACGCCGTCGCCAGCACCCGGCGGTCGGCGGCGCGGCCAGGCAGCGCCGTGCTGTAGCCCCCGCGGATCAGGGGATCTCGCGTCCAGCTGCTCGACACCTGGTCGATGACGTGCGCACGGGCGCTCTCACCGAGGACGTCCACCAGCGCTTGCTTGGCGACGGCAACGGTGGCCTCCGGCTCCTCTCGCGCGAGGTCCCGGGCGAGGTCGCCGGCGAGGTAGGCGGTGACGATGGGCTCACCGAACTCGTGGAAGTAGAGCTGAAGTGCGGAGCCGTCGTCGAGGAGAACGTGCGCGCCCAGCGGGTCGTCGGGCGCGGTCACCCGTCCGTCGGTCCGCAATCCGATGCGCTCGGCGTGCCCGAGCCGCACCCCCTCCAAAGCCTGCTGCACTTCGTCGGGGAGCCCCGGCTCGAATCGGATGACGCCCGACCGCAGGACCTCGGTGGACACGGTGACGAGAACGGCTCGGGCCGACAGCGAGCCACCGCTCGTCTGGACGGTCACTCCCTGGCGGGTACGCTGGATGGCGCTGACCGGCGAGTCGAGCGTGACGTCCAGTTCGGCGGCGAGATCGTGGACCAGCGCGCCGAACCCTCGGGCAACGGGCCAGTCGTGATCGCGATCCTCGAGCCGCCAGGCGTCGAGGGCCGACAGCCGCTCGGGGGGGGCGCCCCAGTGTGCCGCGCACCAGGCCTGGAACAGCGGGTAGTGCTCCGAGGTCGCGTCCACGAGCTCCCGAAGGGCCACGTCATCGGGTTCCTCGTGCTCGAGCGCGTCGAAGGCGGCGTCGTAGTAGGCCTCGACGGCGTCCCTGACGGATTCGTCCTCGCGATGGCCGCGTCGCACGAGCCAGCCCGGGGTGTCGAGGGCGTAGAGATCGAAGCGGAGCTCCAGGTCCCGGGCCAGGGCCAGGGCCGCGAGCGGGTTCCGTCCCGCGTGGTGGAGGTAGTGGCAGCCCACGTCGAACGGGACGCCGCCGAGCGAGACGGTGTGGGCGCGGCCGCCGACCCGCGAGGCGGCCTCGAGAATCCGTGTCGAGAGTCCGGCACCACGGGCGGTGAGGCCGGCCGCGATGCCGGCGGCACCGGCGCCGACGATGATCAGATCACAGTCGTGTTGTTCCAAGCGTCCTCCGCAAGCTCGACCGGCGAGGGGCGGTTCCGTTTCGCGACTCGTGTGCCGGCCGCGCGCGGGCCTCCGACCCGTACGCGAGAGCGAATCCACGCCGAGCGAATTGCGGCTCGGGTGATCCGACGTACCCCCGGGACGTCACCTCGGCGGCCCGCGTCACGACCCTCTGCTTGGAGAGTGCCATGGGTTTCAACGTCAACACCAACGTCGTGGCCATCCACTCGACCACGACCTTCAACACGACGCAGCGCCGTCTGATGAAGACGCTGGACCGCGTCACGTCGGGACTCCGGATCACGGAGTCGGCGGACGATGCGGCTGGCCTCGGGGTGGCCGAGAAGCTGGACGCGCTGTCGCGATCGCTCACGATCGCGCAGCGCAACGTGAACGACGGCATCTCCGTCGTGCAGACGGCAGAGAAGGCGGTGTCCGAGGTCGCGGGTATTCTGGGTCGAATGCGAGAGCTCGCGATCCAGTCTGCCTCCGAGACGCTCCACGATCAGGAGCGCAGCTACGTCCGAGACGAGTTCGTGGCGCTCGGTGTCGAGATCGACCGCATCGCCGCGGTGACCGAGTTCAACGGCTTTGCACTCTCCAACGCGTCCAACACCGTCGACGTCCAGGTCGGCCTCGACGAGACGGGCGACTCTCGCATCCAGGTCTGGCTGTTCGACCTCCGGGCCACCGCCCTGCAGGTGGACACCGGCTCGATCGACCTGGACACCGCGTCGAACGCGCACAGTGCGATCGGGACGATCGACGACGCGATCGACTCGACGAACGCGATGCGCTCCCAGTTCGGCATGGTCCAGAACCGACTCGAGACGGCGTACCGTCAGACCGACCACTACCGCATCGCGCTGATGGACTCCGAGAGCACGATGCGCGATGCCGACTTCGCCTTCGAGTCCGCCGAGATGACGAAGTACCAGATCGTGCACCACGCCGGCGTGGCTGTCCTCGCCCAGGCGCGCAACATCAACGAGGGTGCAACGCAGCTGATCGCCTAGTCGACCGAAGAGGCCCGTGGAGGGAGCATGCGCTTCGCCATCCTCGTCTTCGTCGGCGCGCTCGCCTGTGCGCAGCCGAGCGACGCTGACCTCGTCTTCGGTGCCGCTGCCGGAGAGATCGAGCCGGGCTCTCCCCCCGAGTCCGTGGGCTCGGTGATCGAGCAGATCCGTGACGGCGGGCTCGGCGACGCCTGGGTTCGGGAAGGCCACTTCTGGATTCTGGACCAGGCACGGTGCGGGCCGATCGTGCTCGAGACCGGCACCTGCTTTGGTGCGAACGCCATTTCGCCCTATGTCTTCTTCGACTTCCCGGAAGACCCCCACGACGAGAACACGTTCCCTCGGTACCAGCTCGGCCAGGACGAGGCGGTGCTCTACGTCGGACCTACCCCTCCCGCATCTCGCTACTACTCCTTCGACCACTACCTCTACCTACGCGCAATGCCGGACCGCGAGCACTGGCTGACGTTCGGCAGCCTGGCGCCATCGCTGAACCTGCTCGAGATCGCGACCGCGTCCCATCCCCTCGGACCCGGACAGATCCGGTCGCTGGACGACGCGCCGTTCGACGACTTCACCGTCGTCCTCTTCACGGCGAACCAGACCACCGCGCAGCGGCTGTCCGACCGCTTGACCCCGCTGCTCGAGGACGCCGGCTACGGGACGCCGGTCATCAACGTGCACCCGATGTCCTATGCCGACGAGGCGGACCTGGCCGCGCTCGTCGCGTCTGGTCAGGTGCCGGAGGACGAGAGCTTCAGCCTCACGATGGGCTACGGCGATCACACGGACGCCTACACGGTCGTCCTGCGGGTGGCTGCGCCGGCTGACCCCGCCCACCCCTTCCTCTCGAGCGACGACCCCGGGGCGGCGGTCTTCAAGGTCGCGCTTCCCGAACCGCCGACCTACGATCCGTTCCCCTGGCCCGAGCTCCCCCCTCCCGACGGCACCGACGAGCGGGAGCCCGAGCTCCTCCGCACCGCGCAGGAGATGCTGCTGCAGGCCATCGAGGAGCAGCTGGTGCCCGAGCGCTTCGTGACCAAGCGCTTCCCCTTCCCGAAGCGCGAGCAGAAGACGAGCGGGGGCTGCATCAACCAGAAGGTTCGGTGCGCCGGGAACTCCGATGACGCTCGCTACCACGTGGGCCGAAAGCGGTTTCGGATTCCGGCCCTCGACACCTTCGGTTCCGTGTTCGTGGTGGGCGTCAACCACACCGTGGTGGGCGAGCACTTCCCCGAGGCCGCGCGGGTCGCCTACACCGCCGTCAGCCTGAACAACTTCGACCGATCGTTCGGCGTTGCGAGCGTGCTGGACGACGACCTGCAGGGCAGCGTGCCCTACTGGTTCCGGCGCCGCGACCTCCCCCCACGGTTCCCGCTCGATGCCGAGAACGTGGACTCGTTGTACGTCGTGCAGTTTGCCCGGGACTGTAGCAGGTTCCGTTGGGAGAAGCGCTACGGTGAACCAAATCCGTACTGCATCGAGTTCGACGACACGATCCTGGGCGTGTGCCCCAACCAGCGGTTCACGCTGACCGAGCGGGTGTACCTCAACCAGTCGACCGCTACTGCACCGTCGCGGGAGTCGGTGATGGCTCCGGTCGCGATTGCCGTGGGGGCAGAGGTCGTGAAGGTGGACGATTCGTGGCGTCTCGGCCCGGAGCCCGACCCGGCCCCCACACTCGGGGACTGGTGCCGACGGTGACCCATCGACCGTGTTCCGCGTGATCGTCGGGCGTGATGGTCGATCCGGACGGGGAGTGAACCGCTACCGGGGAGGTGTCCTCGCACGAGTCCCCGTGCAATATGGCGCACCCACCCGAGAAGTCAGGCGGCGGCGTTGCCCAGGTGCTCGGCGAAGAACGACAGGATCCGGCCGCGGGCGTCCTCGGTCGCTTCGGGGTCGAAGCGGGTGTACACGAGCGCGCCCAGGAACTGGAACAGGATGGGCAACTTGTCCGGCGTGTGGTCGTTCATGAAGCCGTGCCCGGCTTCGGGATACTCCTTGACGTCGTGCGGGATGCCGTGCTCCGCGAGCTTCGCCTCGAGCTGCGTGGCGGCGCCGGCGAGCGACCGGTCGCGCCGACCGTAGCTCGCGACGATCGGACACGCGTGCTCGAGCTGCGCCATCACGTCCTTGGAGACTGCTCCATAGGCCGGGGCCGCAGCGTGATAGAGGCCCCGCGGCGCCAGCATCAGCGCGAATCCGCCGCCCATGCAGAAGCCCACGATGCCGATCCGACCTGTGCACTCCGGGTGCGCGAGCAGGTGCTGCCGCGCCGCCTCGATGGCGCTCATCGGTGCGTCTTCGCGGCCGGCCATCAGGTCCCGCATCATGCTCGTCATGCAGCGCACGGGCCGACCTCCCCGGTACAGGTCGGGGGCTGCCGCCAGGTAGCCGTGGTCTGCGAACCAACGTGTGTGATTACGTACGTCCTCGCTCATTCCTCCCGCGTCGTGCAGCACGACGACACCAGGCCAGGGACCGGCCCCCTCGGGGACCGAAACGTAGGTTGGAACTTCGCCGTGCTCGCTCGACAGACTCACCATGGAGGACCCCTCGCGAGGCTCGTCCAAGCAACTTGTGTGCCGAGGGGACCCCGAAGCGAGGAGGCCCGTGGCGTGGACGGATCAGCCCAGTGAACCGTCGACGTCCAGCAGACGCTGCACGTTGCGCTGAACGGCCATCCGCGGCGTCCACGCCACGATCAGGTTCCGAATCGCGCAGGCCAGGGGGTTGGACCACTGCGCAATCTGACCCATCGTCCACGAGCGCCTCACCATCGTCGTGGCCCGCGGACGGCGCGCGGTCTCGTAGGCCTCGAGGCCCTCGGGGACCCCCCGCTCGGCGAGACACCTCGCGAGAATCACCGCATCCTCGATGGCCTGGCAGGCGCCCTGGCCGAGGTTCGGGGTCATCGGATGCGCGGCGTCGCCGAGCAAGGTCACCCGGCCGCGGGTCCACTGGGAGAGGGGCTCGATGTCGGTCAGGTCGTGACGGAGGATGGTCGTCGAGGCGCGGATCAGCTCCAGCACCAGCGGCTCGAAGTCGCCGAACCTCGCCGCGAGCTCTTCGCCAGGCTCGGCGCCATCGACGCCCCCGGCCGGGGCGTTCGCGCAGGCAAACCAGTAGGTGAGGCCGCTGCCGAGGGGAACCGAGCCGAACCGGAGCCCGCGCCCCCAGCGCTCCGCGGCGTAGTCCCGTCCCTCGTGCTCCGCGACGCCCCGCCAGCAGGTCGTTCCGCTGTACCGCAGCGGTCGTGGGCCGAAGAGTGCGGTCCGAACCGCGCTGTGGATCCCGTCGGCGCCGATGACCGCGTTGTAGGCACGCCGCGTGCCGTCGTCGAGCTCCACCGTGCCCTCGTCATCGACCGAGCGAACCCCGGTGGACAGCCGGATCACCCCCGCGGGCAAGGCCTCGGTCAGGATGTCGGACAGGGCGCCCCGGTGAATGCCGACCCCCGGACGCACGCTCTCGTCCTCCATCAAGCTCGCCAGCAGGGCGCCGTCGGCGCGAGTCAGCCGGCCGTCCCTCAGCGGGTGGCCCGCGGCGGTGACGGCATCGGCGAGCCCGATCGTCTCGAGCATGGCCATCGCGTTGCGCTGGAGGGTGAGCCCCGCGCCCACTGGGCGGACCGAGGGGGCTCGCTCGAGGACCTCCACGTCGAATCCCCGACGACGCAGTGCCAGCGCGGCGGTGAGCCCTCCGGGACCCGCCCCGACGATGCCGATCATGACCACCTCCCCGTGTACCAGATAGCCCTCACGTGGGAGGTGGACGTGGTCCGAAGACTGGTGCGCGGCGCCGTGGCAGCGCTCGTTCTCGCGCTCGCAGGTTGCGAGATCGAGCAGGTCGTCACGCTCGAGGAGGACCTGTCGGGTTCTGCCGTGATGGACATCGAGATCGATCTCGAACAGATGATCGCCCCGCTCCTCGCGTTCGCACCCGACGAGGCGTCCCGGGAGCAGATGCGCCGGGAGATGCTACAGCGCCAGCGCGATCAGCTCGGGACGAAGGTCGAGGAGATCCGCGACGATCTTCCGGATGGAATCACCGCCAAGGTGGCGATGCGGGATCGGGACGACGTGCTCGGCATGACGATGGAGGTCGGGTTTGCCCACTTGACCTTGCTCGACGAGCTGCGGACCGAGGGGCCGGCACCCTTCGACATCGACGTGGTCCAGGAGGGCAACCTGCTCACGCTGACGTTCGACGCGTTCTCGTCGGAGCGGGACGACGCGGGCGAGCCGGCCGCGCCCTCCGAGCTGGAGATGCCTCGGCTCGGCCTCTCCGTCGCGCTGGAGGCGCCGTTCGAGGTGGTGGAGCACAACGGCACCCTCGAGGGCAAGCGGGTCACCTGGCGAACGACGGCCGCCGAGCTGCACGCGCTCGAGGCCCGTGGTGAGAACCCACCCGTGCCTCGGATCGTGTACCTGCGCGGCGAGCGAGAGCAGCCCACGGGTGAGGTGGCGAAGGCGCTGAAGGGCAAGTCGACCATGACGTTCGTGCGCGAGGACGAGCTCTTGCCGATCGACGTCGCCGTCCGCGCGGTCACCCAGCGCCAGTGGAAGCAGGTCGTCGGCGGCAAGCCCGCGAGCTGCGAGGTGGGCTGTGGAAAGGACCTCCCGGTCCAGAACGTGAGCTGGCGCGACGCGATTCGCTTCGCCAACGCGCTGTCGGAGCGCGAAGGTCTGGAGCGTTGCTACGTCCTCGTCGACGACCGGTGGACCTGGCCCGGCGGGCGCGACTGCCCGGGCTTTCGACTCCCCACCGCGAGCGAGTGGCGGCGGCTGACGGAAGCGCGGGAGCTCGAAGGCCTCTACGACGAGATCACGGAGTGGCTCTGGGACGCGACGGAGGAGGGTCGCCGGTACGCCACGGGGGATCGGGCCTACTGGCCGGCCGAGGGCCAGAATCGCGTCGGCGTGCGCATGGTCCGGACCGCGAGGTAGCGACGTTCGCCTCCACGTCGCACAGGTGGTCGGTGGCAGACTGGTCCGCGAGGCTCCTCGTCACCCCTGCTCCGGCACCCACGTGCGAGACCGAAACCGCAGGGCGGGTGGCTCCGATCGCGGGGAGTCAGCGCTCGACGAGGGCCGCGATCCCGGAGAGGAGTCGCTCGACGGAAATGCCGGACGGGGGCACGTGCACGAAACCCACCGGCACGTCGAGCGCCTGGGCGACCCGATAGAGCCACGCGTTGCAGACGTAGTCGCCAGCGTCATCGGACAGGGTGGCCTCGAGCGCCTCCGCGAGCCGCTGCGTGTCGAGGGTGGCCTCGATCTCGTCCGGTCCCTCGAGGAGGCACTCGTGGCCGCCGTCGACGTCGACGGTCGGGGACCACGCCCACCTCACGCCGCGTCGCTCGACGCAGATCGTCGGGCGACCTGCCACCCCGAGCCCCAGCACCAGCCTGGGAGCAAGCTCGTTCGCGAGTGCGATGGCCCGGCTCGGTCCCCGTTCGAACGAAACGGGCAACACCCTTCCGATTATTCGCACACCGCCGACCGTTTGCCCGTCGACCGCTTGGGCCACGCGCTCGGTGGGGTTTGTCGAAACCCCCGGAAACGAACCAAATCCCGTGACCAGTACCGCCATGCGTCGACATAACGTTTGCCACCCAGATCCAGTGCGGCTCCCGACTGGGTGAGATTCACAAACTGGGAAGTCGCCACTCTGAAGGTTGCTGGCGCGTAGGACGCCGGCTCGCCGCAGGGGAGCTCGCGGTCCAGCGCCAGATCGAGCCTGTGGCGTACCTCTCGTCGGTGGCGGCCGCGGGCGCAGAGCGTCGCGATGGTGCGCGGGGGTGCAGAGGCCATAAACTGCCGGGGGCGGCTCGTCGGGTCCCGAGGCCCGAGAGGAGCGCAGCATGCCGGGTACGGGTCTCCTTGGCGTCGGGATCGTTGTCGTGAGTCTGGGGTTGCTCGTCGCCGACGTGCCGGCCCTCAACACGGGCTGGTTCCTGGGCGCGTGGTACGGCTACTTGCTGATTCTCGACCAGTGGATTCGCTCGCTGCAGGGCTCGGCGTTCACCGACGTCCGGCGTCGCGAGCTGCTGGCCATGATGTTCTGGTCGGTGCCCTACTGGTGCATCTTCGAGGCCTACAACCTCGTGATGGACAACTGGTACTACGTCTTCCTGCCACGGAGCGAGATCGCCCAGGGGCTGTACGCGTTCTTCGCCTTTGCGACCGTGCTGCCCGCCTGCTTCTTTCACGCGGAGCTCGTGAAGGCGCTCGGCTGGTTCGAGGAGACGCGCAGCCGGCCCTTTCGCCTGGGTGGACTCGGGGAGATCGCCCTCGGCCTCTTCGGGCTGGCGTGTGTGGTGCTCCCCGTCATCGTGCCCCGCTACGCCTTCTGGATGGTCTGGGGGGCGACGCTCGCGATTCCCGATCTGATCAACCGACGGATGGGGCGACCGAGCCTGGTCGCCGATCTGGAGGCTGGACGTCCCGCGCGGTGGCTTCGCCTGCTGGTGGGCGGACTGATGGCTGGCGGGGTCTGGGAGTCGCTGAACTACTGGGCCCGAGCGAAGTGGGTGTACACGGTGCCCGGCTTCGAGGAGCTGAAGCTGTTCGAGATGCCGCTGGCGGGCTTCCTCGGCTTTCCCCTGCTCGCGGTGGAGGCGTTCGCCGGCTACGTCCTGCTCTGCACGCTGGCGCGAGGCGGGCGCCACTGGGAGCGGCCGGACCACGACCAGCCCCCGGTCCGGTGGCGTCACCACTGGGTCGGCTTCGCACTCGTGGTGGCGTTCTCCTGGGCCACGGAGCGGTGGACCCTCGATCCGGCCGTGATGGCTCGCCGCCCGCTCCTCCGGGAGCTCGATGCCCTGGACGAGCCCCAGGTCAGGGCGCTGCGCGAAGCGTGGGTGCCCTCGCCCGAGTGGCTCGTGAGGCGCGTGTCGCGCCAGGGCGTCGCCGAGTTTTCTCGGCAAGCGGGGATGTCGGCCGAGAAGGTGGGCGCTGCCCATCGACAGGCCGTGCTGGCCCTCCACAAGGGCATGGGCGTGACGATGGCCCGAGGCCTCGGCGAGATCGGCGTTCCGGACCCCGCTGCCCTCGCGATGGAGGAGCCGGATGCGCTGCATCGCCGGCTCGTCGCGTGGGCGGTGGCGTCCGACGTGCGACCGCCCACGCTCGCCCAGGTCCGCGTGTGGGTCCGCGCCGCGCGGTTCAGCGGTGGGCAGGCGCGTCGGTGAGGGCCTCGATGGCCTCGTCGAGGGGCGTCAGCGCGTCGTCGAAGCCCGTGCGGGCGGCGAACTCCCGAGCGCCGCGAAGGGTGGGCAGGTAGTCCGGGTTGCGGGTGCCGGCGGCGAGGCGGGACGCTCGGGCCCGCTGAGCAGCGTTGCCGGCTACCAGGCTGCGTCGCAGCCGCTCACGGAACCAGGTGGGCCGGGCGGCGTCGAGCCTGGCTCCGAGCTCGGCCAGCCTGGCGGGCTCCCGAGGGGCGCGCATGGCAGCGCGATAGGCCGCTTCGAGCTGCTCCTGCGGGGTCTTCCTGGGGTCCTGCTGCTCGAGGACGGTCTCGATCCGGACGGTGTCGGCGGGAGTTGCCTCGCCGTGCTTCTCCTGGACGAGCCCCCGGAACCACGAGTTCTGAGTGGCGAGCCCCGTGGCGAGGACGACCGCGAGGCAGAGAAACAGTCCGATCAGCTCGAACTGCCCCACGACGGTCCGGAGCCGCTGCTTCGCTGCTGCGAGGGGGTCTGCGCCGCTCATCGGGACCTCGCGCTCTGCGTGGTGTCGAGCAGCCATACCGTCACGGCCAGCCCGGCCACGTACAGCAGGCTGAACCCGACGTCGCGGGCCGCCGCCGCCCACAGCGTCGCGAGGGGGGTCGCGAGCGCCCCTCCGAGCGCGATCTCCACCATGATCGTGCCGAATCCGGCGCCCCGAATCGGCGGCCGGGAGTGGATCGGTCGCTTCAGCACGCGAGGGGCCGCCCACCGACCCACGAGGTCGACGATCAGCCATCCCGCGGCCGCGTGAAGCACTGCTTGGAGCGCGTCCTGCCAAGCGACGAGGGTCAGCACGAAGTGGCCCAGCCAGAACGGAGCGAACGCCCTCGACGCAAGCGCCTTCCACACGGCCACCTGCTCGGCGTGGGACCAGTGCTGCTGCAGGCGCCAGGACGCCCCCGGGGGGTGGCCGAACGTCAGGTGGTGCAGCATCGCGGGCGCCGCGCTCGCGAGCAGGACGATGGTGGCGAGCGGGAGCACGAGCATGACGGGATCGGTGGCGGTCGGTGGGCCGTACTGCAGCGTCGCCAGCCCGAGCAGCGTGGTCGCCAGAGGCATGCCGAGGTTGGCCACCAACCGGGATTGCAGCTCCGGAGTTCGCCACAGCATGCGGGTCACCAGGGCCCCGATGCCGCCCTGGCGCCGGTTCGCCCCCGAGCGTTGCCGACCCGGGGCAAAGGAGAAGGGGGTGGACGGGGCCGGAAGCTCACCGACCCGCTCCTTGCCGTTCCCGCCGGCGACCTCGCCCCACAGCGTCATCAGGCGACCGAGGGCCACCGCGGCCAGCGCGAGCCCTCCAGCGGAGGCCAGCGCGAGCGTGCCCGGGCGAGCCTCGGCCACCGCCGCTCCGAGGGCGGTGGTGGGGAGCCAGGCGACCCACTCCGGCGGAAACGCGGCAAACACCTCCACGTAGCCGGGGGTGTTCCGCAACATCAGCTGACCGCCGTAGAACAGGGCCATGATTGCGACAATCTGGATCCAGGCCGCGATCTGCTGGATGCCCATCACTTGGTCGCGACCGGCCCACAGCGTCAGGAGGATGGCGAGGGAGGCGCCCGCCCCGCCCACCGTCGCGGACGCCCACGGGTAGAGCACGAGCCAAGAGACCCCGACGTCGTGCAAACCGAGACCCGCGATGGTGGGGAAGATGGTCAGCGCGAGCGTCATGATGGTGCAGTACAGCCCGAGCGCCACGAACCGCGCGGCCGACCAGGTGCGTCGGGTGATCGGACGGTGGCCGACGACCGCCACGTCGAGGGGGTCGAAGGCGGCCTCCCGAAACTCCACGAGGACGGCACTGAACACCATGAGCGCGGTGACGGAGAGGTTCACCATCGCGTAGACGTCGGAGGGGACGCGGGCCTGGAGCACGCAGCAGAGCAGCACCGATACCATCAGGAACTGTCCGACCACCCACACCAGGGGCGCCACCAGCTCACCCGCCTTTGCGCCGGTGGCACTACCGTAGTGCTGCCCCCGCAGGTCGAGGGTGAGGTACGTTCGGACGAGCGCCGTGAAGGGGCGGGGCTGGACGCCGAGGCGCGCGAGCCAGATCACGACGCACGCGCTGTCCCGACGAGCGACCTGAACGCCTCGTCGAGGGTCGAGGCATCGGCCGACGCGGTGACCTCGTCGACGGTGCCGCTCGCGAGAACCTGGCCCTCGGCGAGGATGGTGACCTCGTTGCAGACGCGCTCGACCACGTCGAGCACGTGGGAGCAGTAGAGCACCGCTCCCCCGTCGCGGGCGTGCTGCGCGACGAGGTCCCGCAGTCCACCCGCCGCCGTCGCGTCGAGCCCCGAGAGCGGCTCGTCGAGAAGCCACAGGGTCGGGCCGTGAAGCAGGCCGGCGGCAATGGCCACGCGCTGACGCTGCCCTTTGGAGAGCGTGTCGATGCGTCGATTCAGCAGGGGCTTCAGGTCGAGCGCCTCGACCAGCTCCTCCACGCGGGCCTCGCCCTCGGGCGGCACTTCGTGCAGGTCACAGCACAGCGCGATCTGCTCTGCGGCGGAGAGCAGTGGATACAGCCCACCGTCTTCGGGCACGTAGCCGAGCGTGGCCCGGGCCTGGATGTCGTCACCCGCCGGGTCCAGTCCGGCGATGCGCACCGAGCCGGTCTCGGGTCGGATCAGCCCGACCAGGTGCTTGAGCGTGGTCGTCTTGCCGGCGCCGTTCGGACCGAGCAAGCCGGTGACGCTCCCCCAGGCGACCGTGAGGTCCACCCCGCGAAGGACTTCCGGGCCACCGTATCGGAATCGGATCCCCTGGACGTCGACCGCGGGCGCGGTCATCACGGGCTTCTTTCGGAGGGGGCCACGAGCAGGTGCACGGTGTAGCCGACCGCGACCGCGGCCAACAGGGCCGGGACGAGCCGCGTGAACTGCCCCTCGTAGCCTGCCATCGCCATGCCCTGATAGGTCACGGCACACGCCACCATCGCGCTCAGGTACCGAGCCGCGTCCTGCCACGTATAGGAATCCAAGTCTACCTCCGTAGGTTGCTGGCCAGCCCGTCTCGGACCAGGTCCAGCATCGAGTACTTGACCAGCGCGTCCGCGACAAAGAACACGAGCGCGGCGCCGATGCGGACCCCGTGCCCTCGCAGCGTGCCCAGTCGCCGCTTCGTGAACCAACCGAGCGACAACGACGACAGCTCGTAGACGAGGAGCAGATAGCACAAGCCCCGCAGAACCGACCACGGGTGCCAGCCGAAGAAGAGGGCCGTGGTGACGTCGACACTCCCGTCGAGCAACCGACCGACGTAGAAGTTCATGAGGTCGACCTCGTAGACCCCCTGAACGAGCGGGAGCAGGCCGAACGAGACCGCTCCCAACACAATCGACCCCAGCAGCAGGTGCAGGTGCTGCGGTACCCAGTTCAGCCAGTCGTATTCAGGGTCCTCGCCGGTCGTGATCCACCGGAGCTGTGCGTTCCAGTACGCCTGGCCGTCCGGGAGCACGCTGGCCGTCGCTTCGGGGGCGCCCCACGCCAAGCCGATGGCCAGGGCGGAGTGGGCGAAGAAGGCCAGCGCGACCCCGAGGATGCCCTTGACCGGTGACTCGCTACGAACCGCCGCGAGCAGCAGCAGGAACACCAACGAGGCCATCACCGGCTGGTGCCAACGAGAACCGACGAGCCAGCCGAGCAGCAGCGGAACCGCGCCCGCGCACGCGCACGCCACCCACCAGTACCGGTGGGGAAGCAGCGGAGTCGCGAGACCGGCCATGCGCCAAGCATGGACCCGCCAGGCGGAGAACACCTACTTCCTGGGGATCGGAATGAAGAAGATGCCCGTGGTGGAGTAGAGAATGAAGTTGCCGACCCCGAAGATCAGGATGAACCACAACCAACCGAGGCCGCCACCGCCATTTTCCTCATTGTCCATGCCAACTCCAATCGAGGCGACCGCTTAACCTCTCGCGAGCACCTGGCCAGTTCTCCGATTCACAGGTCGGGAAGCGTCGTCGACGCGCGGCCCGGTGCGAGACGCGACGGCAAACCGGCCCGGGGGCCGCGGGCCGACCTACCGGGTGGTACATTTCTTCCATTCGACGTTTCGTCGTGCTAGCATCGCGCCATGTCACGAATGGCGACTGGAGTCTTGGTCGTAGCCGGCGCTCTGCTTCTCGTGGCGCTGGTTCTGCTGTCGTTTCGTCCGGTCGCGCCAGCGATCCCCGAGGGGCCGTCCAGCGTCGTCGCACCGGCGGCGCCGAGGGTCGAGGATCTGGCTGAAGTCGAGCCGGAAAAAACGCTTTCGGACACCGGTGGTGAGGCCGACTGGCCACCCGCGTGGTCCGGGATCGATCTCGCCACGGTGCGCGAGGCGTTGCCCGACAACCGCTACTGGACGGAACTGATGCCCACGCAGGATCCGGCCGAGCTCCGGCGGCGGCAGTCCGTCAAAGAGGAGCGAAACCGATTGTTCGGGCGGATTCAGACGGGTCGCGCCGATGTGGACGAAATCCACGCCCACTACGACGAGCGCGAGGCGATCAGTCGCGACAACGTCGCCTTTGCCGAGTATCTTCTCCAGCACCACGCGAACGACCTCTCGGAGCGCGACTTGGGACTGGTCGTGCTCGCCCGGAACATGAACCGCGACCGGCTCGCCCAGCTCCCCGACGAGCGGGCCCGAGCTCTCGCCCGGCGCGCCGAGGAGGTCTCGGCGCGCTGATCACTCTATCGATGGCCCACTCGATGAAGCAAGGAGAACCCATGATGACGGCACTCTTGCTGGCTACGACAGTAGCTGGCGCCCAGAACGTCGAGCTTCTGCTCGACATCTTCGTGGACGGGGGCAACGACTTCACCTGGGAGGAGGTCAGCTTGCCAGGTAGCAAGTGCGGGAACGGCAGCGACTACACGTTCTACGTTCGCGACAGCCCCACCTCCGACAACATGCTGTTCTACTTCGAGGGTGGGGGCGGCTGCTGGACCTACGAGGGCTGCACCGGTGCCAACGGCGTCCTCGGTGCGGCGAACCCGAACGGCCTGGCTCCGAACTACATGGAGGGGCTGCAGCAGAAGTACGCAACGCCCCTCGTGAATGGTTTCGATCCCGGTGTGCCGTTCCGTTCGCGCACGGAGTTGCCCACCAACAACTGGGACATCGTGTTCATGCCCTACTGCACGGGCGACGTGCACACCGGGAACGCGGTCACGGAGTACGAGAACCCGACCGATCCCAACGACAAGATCGACTACTACCACTACGGAGCGGTCAACACGTTTGCCGCCATCGATTGGGTGATTGATGACGGTCGTTTCGACAACATCGACAAGCTCCTGGTGAGCGGGTACTCCGCCGGCGGCGCGGGCACTTCGGCGACCTACTACTTCCTCCGCACCCGCCTGAATCCGAAGCAGGGGTTCCTGCTCAACGACTCGGGACCGCTCTTCCCCGCCCCCGACGTGACGTTCAACTCCTTTGAGCTGCACGACACCATCACCGATGCCTGGGGCCTCGAGACGCTGTTCGCGATGCTGCCGTCGACCT
The DNA here is from genome assembly GCA_964655065.1 of uncultured Enterobacteriaceae bacterium. Taxonomy (GTDB): domain Bacteria; phylum Myxococcota_A; class UBA796; order UBA796; genus DRPG01. The sequence continues at coordinate 63,717 of CAZZLC010000008.1, forward strand.
TCGACCGAAACGACTACGGCACCATCAACACGATGGTCTCCCTCGAGTTTCCGGACGACCAGATCGCCTACACCGGGTACTCGAGCGACTACAACTACAGCCGATTCTCCTACGAGTCGTTCGACGAGACGCTCACCCAGGCCGAAACGCTCGACCTTTGGCGCGAGGACCAGTCGCTGCTCGTCCAGCTCCTCGAGAGCGACCCGCGGTACGACAATGTCTCGTGGCACGTGCCGTGGGCGCGCCCCATCAACGACAGCCACTGCTCCACCATCATCACGTTCATCGGCAGCCACGCGTGCGAGCAGATGGAGAAGAAGCGGCGCTGGTGGGAGTACCTCGAGCTCCCGTGGGGCCAGTCCTACAAGTGCTACTCCGAGTTCGTACCCATGGAGACGTTCCTCGAGCGCTGGATCGACGACGGCGAGGTCTCCCGGATCGTGGAGCCCCCGAACGGCTACAACGACGAAGACCCCGGCATGAACATCATCGCTCCCCTGATCGAGTCGGCCCTGTCCTCGATCTGAGCGATCCGCTCCAGCCTGACGTTCATCCCACGGCGCGGACGATTCCCTTCAGGATCGGCTTGGGCACCGCGAGGCCCGCCTCCTGGAGGCGATCGCCGAGGACGTCCACCGCCCCCCCGGCGTAGGGTTGCACGGCCTGGTGGAGCCACGGTCGCCACCTCGGTTCGAGCAGGGTGCGCGCGGTTCGCCGCACGACCGAGTCGCCCGCCAGGCCGTCGGAGACCGGCCACTGCTCGAGCGCCTCGGTCAGCACCGCAGTCCGGGGACCCGAGGGAACGGCGAACGGAACGAGCGGGGGCACGGGAGCGGGACTGTCGATGGCCCCGCACGAACGAGCTCGCGACTCGAGCCAGTCCTCGAGGCTCGCCCCGTGGACGGAACGGCCGACGTGGTCGGTCAGGCAGCCGGGAGGGCCCACCGTCCCGAGAACGTCGATGCAGGTGGTGCGGCCTCTCCGGGACAGTACCGGGAGCAGCCCTTCGCGGACGTTGCCCTTGCGCAGGAGCTGGTGTGCGAACCGGGGCCCGAGGAGGCTCGCGTCGTCGCCGAGGTCGAGATTGGTCGCTCCCCACCTCGTCCACAGCAACCGAAGCTCGCCGGTGACCAGGTGGGACGGCAGGGCGGCGAGCGCTTCCGGGTCCGCACGCTCCACGGTTCGACCCGGCAAGACGTGCAGGATCCTGGCCAGACTGTCCGCCGCCGACCGGACCGACCAGATCGGGACGCTGGCCTCCCGGACGGGGGAGGGCGGCGGGTCGGGGTGGAAATCGAGGAAGTCGATCGACGTACGAAAGGACTGCACGATTCTGCTTTCGACGGCGTCCTCGAACACCCCATTCCAGGGCTCGGTTCCCTGGACGTCGTGATGGACCCAGCGACCGGGGCCGACCCGCAGACCCAGGGTCCAGGTGCCGGTCCCGGACCGGGCCTGCACGACAGACCCGATGGGCCAGTCCGAGTCGTGCCGCGAGCGCCTCGAGCGCTCGAACAGCGTGAGTCCACCTCTCGCAATCCGGAGACGGCGCGACGGCGAGCCGCCCGAGCGCTCGAGGAGCAGCGCTTCGACGTCGAGCCAGGTGGCTACGTCGACCGTGGAGACCTCACGAAGACCGCCGCCGTGCATCTCGAGTCGCCCGTTCCCCAGCCAGTCGATGCCGCCGCCGAGCGGGATGCGACGGCCCGGCATCCACCAGTGTGGCCGGAGGATCCGGCCCGAGAGCGGTAGTCGGACGTCCACGGGCATGGCGTGCAGCCGCCGGGGCTTCCGCCACTTCGCGACGAACGTCGGGGGAGAGCTGCACAGCTCCAGCAGCACGTGCTCGCGGAGCTCGGGCCCTCCGAATCGGTATGCGGCGGCGAGAAACCTCGCGTACGCGGAGTGGACGTGGTCCTGGGCCATCCCGTCGTCCGAGCGAGGGTTCGCCCCATCTTAATCAGGTCGCAGAGGGCGCGAGGTCGCCGCAGCGCTGACGAAGGAGGCGTCGAGCACCCGCTGTCGGACCCTCTTCGCGGCTCCCTCCACGCGATAAGGGGGCCCTCATGGCCCGTCGACCGCCGAGCTCCCCCGCGTCCAGCCCGCCCGACTCCCTCTGGGTGCGCCTCCTCGACGATGTCTTTCGCATCCCGGGGACCAACATCCGGTTCGGGCTCGACGGGATCATCGGCCTGCTGTTCCCCGGTGCGGGCGACGCGGTGACCGGGGCCGCCGCGATCACGTTGCTGCTGCGAGCCCTGCGCGAGCGGGTGCCCACGATCATCCTCGTTCGCATGCTCGGCAACGTGGCGATCGACTTCGCGCTCGGCCTGGTGCCCGGCCTCGGAGACGCCATCGACTTCTTGTACAAGGGCTCGCGCCGGAACCTGCGGCTCATCGAGCGGTTCTCGGGTCAGGGCCGACGTCGGGCCGGGTTGCTCGACTACGCGGTCGTCGGCGTCGGACTCGTCCTTTCGGTGGCGCTCCTCGCGGTACCCTTCGTGCTCTTCGCACTGTTCGCCGACCTCACCGTGGCCGACCTGACCAGCACCCTCGATTCGCTCGGCTCGCAGATCGTCGAGTGGCTCGACGCGCGCTGATCTGGAGCAGCGCACGTCCGACGGTGCTCGCGCTCACGGGACGACGTTGAGCATGCCGTCCGCGTCGTAGTAGGTGTCGAGGTGGATGCCGATCGACGGGTCGGGATGGGGGAGCCGCTCCGCGAGCGAGGCGCCGAGAGGTCCCGAGAGCGTCGGGAGCTGGGCCCCGTCCCGGAACACGCCCACCATCGGCCCCACCCGCAGGGCCTCCGACAGCGAACCGTTGGCGACGCCGGTGCGTTCGACGGCCCGGTCGAGATCGTAGACCGTCGCGTCGGGATCGAACCCGGCGGCGACGGTCGGCGCCGACAGGGCGTCGCAACCCGCTCGGTCCGCGGATGCCGCCGGGTCCAGCGGGTTGTTGGGGCAGCCGTTCTCGTCGAGCTGCAAGAGCCCCGTCCCGCGGCCCGCCGCCGCGTGCACGAAGAACGGCGAGTTCATGTCGTTGCCCGGGTTCCTGCCGATGTGCTCCCGAAGCAGTCCGTAGTCGAGGTTCCCGAGGTCGTTGTTCTCGTAGCCGACGTAGAAGGCCTCGTACTGCTCTGCATAGTTCGCGAGACCGTCCACCGTGAGGTGGCACCGCACGCAGTGCCCGACGCCCTCCTCGAGCGGGGTCACCCGACCGCGGATGGAGTGCTGCGCGACGCTGTCGTGGGCGAGCGCCGGGAAGTCGTTGCGGCCCTGGACCGCGGGACGATTGCCGTTCCCGTTGCGGTCGGTGAACGCGAGCGCGTCGGTCGTCGCGCCGTTCAGGTCGGTGTACCGGAAGAAGGTCGCCATGCCCATCTGCGAGGTGCCGACGCGGCCGTCGCCCCGCACGCGCAGGCTGAACCAGACGGGCGAGGCGTAGGCGAGTCGACGGTCGTAGGTCATGGCTACGCGCTCGCCGTCGACGTTGTTGAACGTTTCGCTGGTGTCGTCGTAGATCCCCGTCAGGTGACAGCTCACGCAGGTGTTCGTCCAGGCCGTGTGGCAAGCCTCGCACGCCACGTCGTCGAGGTGGCTGAAGCCATTGGCCGTCAAGAAGGGGTTCAGCTGAACCGGCCCCTGGTCGGGGCTCGCGCCGACCCGACCCATCGCGTACGCCGCCTCGGTGTCGTAGATCAACTGGCTCGTGATCGGGTGGACCTGGTTGTTCTGCTCGAGGAGGTCGCGGGTCTGCACCACGTAGTGGACCTGTCCGTCGACCCGGCTCCGGAGCCAGTAGTTGCCGCCCGCGTCCCGGGTCACGTTGCGCATCGGGTTGCCGAAGCGGTCGGCGGCGCAGGTCGCGGTGTTCCCGGCGTAGTCGGTGCACACCACCGTGGCGGCGTAGGACTCGTCGCCGTGACAGCTCTCGCAGGTCACCCCCACGGCCGCGGCCCCGCTGGTCACCAGGCGGCCGCTCGTCGCGTCCCCTGCCGTTCCGTTGTGGACGTCGCGCGAGCCGTGGCAGTCGATGCAGCCGAGTCCGGCGCCATAGTGGACGTCCTCCGGGGTGTCGTCGCGTCCGTCGTCGTCGTAGTCCTCGAAGACCAGCAGCTGCTCTTCGGTGCGGCCGTTGAAGGTCTGGTTGCCCAACGCGGGATCGAAGAAGCGCACATCGTTGGACGCGTCCACGTAGGCCGCGGGCGGTGCGGGATACTGGTTCCCCGTGGCCACGTCGCGGTTCGGGTCGATGCGCACCCCCCAGAACTGCATCACCGTCGCGTTCGTGCCCTGGTGGCAGCCGACGCAGGCGTCGTCTCCAATTCCCCGCACGAAGGTCCCGGAGGGAAGGACCTGCGCGACGCTCCGGATCTGGTGGGTCTCGGCGTGGGGGCGCTCGGGGGCTGCGATGGCGTCGGGCTGCGCCGGCTCGAGGTGCGGCACGTTGAGGTCGGTCGAGCGGGAGCGTCCGCCGAGCGCGTACGCGATGTGGCAGCTCGAGCAGCCCGAGGAGCGGTAGTCGGCGGAGCGTTGGTTCGGCCCCGCGCTGTAGGCGTGGCAGTCTTCGCAGGCACCCACCACCGTCTCCATCAGGACGTCCTCGAGGAGCGAGCCCGGCTCGAGCTGGTTGGCGAAGGTCCCCGCGCCGAGTTCGCCGTCCACCTCGAGCTGTCCGGCCGCCACCGCGGCCGCCGAGTAGCCTGGGTTCTGGTAGACGCCGGAGGGATCCCCGTAGGTCGCGATTCCCGTCGGAACCTCGAACAGCTCGGGCAGGCTGCCGAACTCGAGCTCGGGGGCGGTCCAGGTGGGGTCGGACTGGGCCCGCCACGCCCAGGCTGCCGCGGTGGACTCGTAGAGCCCACTGTTCACCGGGGCCACCGCTCCCGCCGAGTACATCGCGACGCTGAAGAAGCGACCCGACCCGAGCGGTGAGCCCGGGACCCAGCGAGCGTGCTCGCTGTCGTGGCAGCCGCTGGCTCCGCAGCCCTCCCCTGCGGCGACGACCCGCAGGTCGCCAGGGTTGAGGAAGCGGATGTAGTCGAGGGCCGTGAACGTCGATGCTCCCACGACGTAGTCGGGGTAACGGTCGAGTCCGGTTCGCGTGAGGTAGTTGAAGTAGGCTCGGGGGTCCGCCACGAGGTTGGCGTCGTCGCCGATCTCGGGAGGCCGCGGAACGTGGGCATCGTCGGCGGCGACCGCGTCGGGGTCGCCGCCGTGGCACGTCGTGCACTTGAGCACGTCCGCGGCCCCGAACGGGTGGGGGTTCTCGATGCCGGGCCCGCTGTAGTCGTCGCTCGACGCACCGTTGTGGCACGTCGTGCAGCTCTCGGGGCACGTCGGGTCGAGACCACACAGGGTGGGGTCGCAGGCGCAGCAGGCTTGGAGGTAGTCCTGGTCGGTCTCGGAACACCGGTCGAGCATCGTGCAGTCGTAGACGGTGTTGTTCGCGACGACCGCGCTGCAGTCGGTCGAGCCGGTGTCGCCGGTCGCCCCGGTCTCCGAGCCTGTCTCTCCGGTGGCTCCCGTGCTGCCGGTCGATCCGGTACCGCCCGTCGCGCCGGTGGCGGTGGGGCTGGTGCCCGTGTGGACCAGGTCCGTGTCGGTGCCCGTCGGGCCGGTCTCGACCAGGGGCGGGGGATCGTCGGTTCCGCTGTCATCGTCACCCGTGCAGGCGACCAGCCCTGCCAGAACGGAAACCCAGAGGAGGTGCCCGGTCATCGACGTTCCACGGATCGAAGCAGCGGTCATGCAAACCCCCTGTGCCTCGCGCAGCATACATGGCGGCGAGGCGGTACAGGAGATGGCGGTGAATCGACGGATTGGCGAGATGCGCGTAGCGGTCACCGGGGCCACGGGCTTCCTCGGTGGGCACCTGGTTCAGCGACTCCTCCAGGAGGGCGCCGAGGTGACCGCGGCAGCTCGGCGCGTCGACGCGCTGGTCGAACACGAGAACGCTCGGCCCGTGGCGTTCGATCTCGGTGACGCCGCGACCTTCGGGCCTCTGGTGGCACGGCAGGACGTCGTGATCCACGTGGCGGCCTGGATGGGTCGTCCCAGTGACGACCCCGAGCTTGGCGAGGCGATCAACGTCGATGCCACCGCTCGACTGGCCCGGGCGGCGTCGGATGCCGGCGTCGGGCGCTTCGTGCACATCAGCACGGTGGCGGTGTACGGGCTGCCCGAGAACGACGTGATCACCGAGGAGACCCCGCTGAACCGGGATCAGCCCGATCCCTACGGCCGCACCAAGGCGCGAGGGGAGGACGCCTTGCGCGAGGCGGCCGGGGGCATGGAGGTGGTCGTGCTGCGGCCCGGGATGATCCACGGCCCGCGTTCGCGAGTCTGGACCCGTCGGATGCTGGAGCTCGTGAAGGGCGGCACCCCGGCCGTGTTCGGGCGCGGTGACGGACACGTCTTTCCCGTCTTCGTCGACAACCTCCTCGACGCCATCGTGCTCGCCGCGGTGACGGACGAGGCGGCCGGCCACGCCTTCAACCTGACGGATGGTGAGGTCACCTGGGCCGAGTGGATGGGCGCCTACGGTCGGATGTGTGGGCGTGAACCGCGTCGGGTGCCGTTGGTCGTGGCGAGGGCGCTGGCCACCGCGGCCGAGCTGCTGCCCCTCGGCGTGCCCCTGAAGCGGAGGCACGTGGAGACGACCCAGCGGAAGCTGGTCTTCGACACCACGAAGGCTCGGCAGATCCTCGGTTGGGAGCCGCGGGTATCGTTCGACGAGGCGATGAAGCGCAACGAGGCGTGGCTGCGGTCAGCCGGAGTCCTGTGAGCCGATTCAGCGTGCCGGAGCCTGGGCTCGGCCGGTCATCGGAACGAAACGCACTGGGGCGATCTCCTCGCGCTGGAGCCCCTTGGCGGTTCGGGTGATGCGTACGAGATGCTGCTCGCGGTCGTCGCCCACCGGGGCCACGAGTCGACCGCCCAGCGCGAGCTGCTGCAGGAGCGGCGCAGGGATCGCCTCGGGCGCCGCGGTCAGGAGGATCGCGTCGAAGGGGGACGCGTCGGGCCAGCCCTCGTAGCCGTCCCCGATCTTCAGGTGAAGGCCCTGTACTCCCACTTCCGCCAGCGTGCGTGCGGCCCGTTCGGCGACGGGCTTCACGATCTCGACCGAGTAGACCTCGACCCCCATCGCGGCAAGCACCGCCGCTTGGTACCCGGAACCGGTTCCCACCTCGAGGACCCGCTCGCCGGGCTTCAGGTCCGCGAGCTGGCTCATCAGGGCCACGATGTAGGGCTGACTGATCGTCTGGCCGTGGCCGATGGGCAACGGATGGTCGTCGTAGGCCTCTCCGCGAAGGCGCCGGGGAACGAAGCGGTGCCGCTCGACCCGACCCATCGCCTCCAGCACGGCTCGGTCGGTGATGTCGCGGCTCACGAGCTGCCGCTCGACCATGCGTGCCCGCTCGACCTCGGGAGGATCCGCCCGGGTCAGGGAGGTGCAGAAGAACAGCAGAGACCACGCCACGCCCCTAGTCTCCCAGATTCGGCCGGCCGAGTCGAGACCACGACTCGTGGTTTGCGCCGCGTCGCCATCGTGGAACCGACTCAGCAGTGACCGCGATCTCCGGTCCCGCTCCCGGTGAGGGCCAGGTCCACAAAGGAAAACGACTGAGCGTATGTCGGCCTTGCCTGGCGACTACTCCATTCTGCGCTCAGGAGGCGGATCATTTCTGTCCGTAAATCCAAGGATATCTTCACTGTCTCAGGTTTTCCCTGAACAGTCCAGGATCGGCTTCGTGGGCCAGTACTCGTGTTGATTCCGCCCTGCTGGCGACCTTCGGACTGTCTTTGCTTCGTTGGGAACCGGCTCGTTGCGTCCAGCGGGTTCGGCTGGAGGAACGTGATCCTTACGAGGACCAACGGTCTCTCGCGAGTGGCTCTCGTCGGCAGGATGAATTAAGTCGCAGGCCAGGGAAGTCCGCGAGAGTGTAGCCATGAGCGCCCGCCGCATCCACACGTCCGAAGGCACGGTGCACGTTCGTCGTAACTCGGATGGCACCTATCACCTGCAGGGTCCTGCGAAGGCGATTCCCCTCGCGAAGGCCGTGCTGCAGCGCGAGGGTCGGGCCTCTCGTTGAGTGGGCACGCGCAGCCCACGCTCCACAGTGTGGAGAATGGGCCTGCACGCCCGGGCTCGTGGCGCGGGTCAGGTGAGCGCGCGGGCCACGCGGAGCACGATGTAGTTGTGCTCGAAGGACCGTTCGCCACTTGCGGGGACGATTCGCTGACGACCGACGTCCCAGCTCCACTCGGACCACGTCACGTCGCCCTGGACCACGAGGTAGGTTCCCGTCCGCAAGCGGACCCCGGACCCCGCGTCTGCGAGGTCGAGCCCCACTGCCGCGAGCTGGACCTCGCGGTTCTCGCTTCGCGACGCGACGAGGTTGCGTAGCCCGCCCGCCAGGGCGCCGAGCGGGGCCAGTCCCGGCTGGACGGTCGAGAGCAGCACGAGGCCCTGGCCAAACGCGTCGCTGTCGAGGGCGGAGAGGACCTTCTCGTCGCGCTCGCTCGCCACGTTGACGGTGCGGAGCTCGAGGTTCAGACCCTGTGGGCCGACGCGGAGCCCCCGGAAGATCGGCACCCCGGTCACCGAGGCCACGCTTCGTCGCTGCACGCGGAAGCGGCGCGCGAACATCAGCTTCTGTTCCCCGTCGACGCCTGTGTGATCGGCCTCGACGGTGAGCAGGACGTCGTGGGGTCCCCAGCCCGGGTAGTCCTCGATCCAGAAGCCATCGAGGAACAGGTCGATGGACTGTCCGAGCAGCTCTCCCTCGGGCTCGATGGACGCAGCCCCCGAGAGCGGGACCACCGTGTCGGCCTCGGGGTCGACGTGGGCGTAGAGGTGAAGCGTCTCCTTCCAGGCCGCCCGGGCCCCGCGCCCGCGGAGGCCCGCGCGCTCGAGGGCCGGCTCGGGCACGACCTCGATGCCGTCGGAGGTGATGCGGAAGCGCTCGCCCACCTCCACGTCCGGGGTGACCACGAGCCCGAGAGGCTCGTCGGGCATGGGGCCTTCGAGCACGACGTGGAAGAGCCACGTTCCCGAGTCGTCGGCCCAGGTGAGGAAGGGATGGGTGTCGTCGGTCACGGGCTCGCCGTGCTCGTCGGTGTAGGGCTCCCAGTCGTCTCCTACCTTCTTCGTGAGGGCCACCCGGGGCCCGTCCCACAGCGGAAGGTCCCGACCGATGTCGTCGGCGAAGGTCGCGACGACCGCGAACTCGGGCCCGATGTCGGGGTCGGGAAGGTGTCGCTCGTAGGCCTCGACCCGAAGGACGCTGTCGCCCTTGCGCAGCATCTTCCGGAGGAGCCGAGACGGCGCATCGGGCCACTTCTTCTTGACGGGATCGGCCTCGGGACGTCCGAGGGACATCCCGCCGGAGAACTGGGCACGATCGTGGCGTGTGCCCACGCGGTCACCCGACGCGAGGCCGGCGAGGACGTCGACCGCCCAGCGTCCGGAGTTTCGGCCGTAGAGCTGCGAAGAGCCCTCGTAGTGTTGGCCGATGAACTCCCAGGGGGTGCCGAGGTAGCCGGCGTAGTCGCCGACGAGGCTGCCCACGACCACGTCGACGTCGTGGCTCTCACCGTCGCGGGCCTGGATGGCCTGCTCGACCTTCTCGATGGCCTCGGTCCCCAGCATCGTGGAGACCTCGGCCGGGAACCCGACGAGGACCACGGAGCGGGCGCCGTTGCGAAGCCGCACGGTACGGAAGGTCATGATGTCGGGCGGACCTTCCATGCGCGGCACCGCCACCTTCGGATACTGGGCCCGTCCCTTCAGGTACTCGTCGCCGAGCGGGCGAACCCGTCCCTCGCGGAAGCCGAGGAGACGCACCGCCCAGTTGCCGCCGCCGATCTCGGAGGCGGCGAGGGAGCTCGCGCCGATCTGGGGTCGGCGGGAGACCGCCCTCGGCAGGGGAGTCAGGTTGGCAGGGCGGATCTCGTCGAAGCCGATCGACAGGGACGTACCCGAGCCGAGCGTCGACTGGAGCGCCGCCTCGACCGCGTCGGTGAGCGCGTCTCCGAGGGCCTTGGCCGCGCTGCGCACGAAGTCGGTCGCGGCGTGGAAGCGCCGGGCCGCCTTGGGGAGCTGCGCGACGCGCAGGTGCCGGGGAACCAGGTTCACGTCCCCGTTGGAGCCCCCGGCGAGCCCCACCACGAAACGCCGGCCGGACGTGCCGCGGTTCTTCGCTCGCTCGGCCTGCCGGGCGGCGACGCCGAACGCATCGCAGCAATAGACGGGGTGGCGATCGCCGAGGAGCGTGGACGTGGCACCAAAGAAGGCGATGGCGCCGATCGGGGTTCCGTCGGTACGCCGGGCCGCGATGCAGTGCACCCGGGCATCGGCGAGGGTCCGATCGCCAGGTTGCTCGTCGAGTCCACGATGGGGGAGCTTCTCGGTGTCCCGGAGGCCGATCTTCTTCGCCTGGCGATTGAGGAACATGGCGGCCGAGATGTCCCCGGCGACCGGGACCCCGCGGAGCCGCTTCACGAGCTTCAGCATGACGTCCTCGAGGGTGGCTCGCGGTCGCTCGAGGCTCCGGTCGGCTTCGGCTTCGGGGTCGTCGTCGATGGCCTGGTCGTCCTGCACGGCCTCGAGCAGCTCGAGGAGGAACGTCGCGTCTTCGGCGAGCTCCGGATCGTCGCGAAGGGCTTCTGCGAGGATGGCCTCCGGCGGCAGCACCGCCTCCAGGTCCGAGCGCTCGCCCGACGGGAACACCTCGCCGAAGGCAGGGACGCGGTTGCCGCCGTTGATGCGGCGGGCAAGGGCCCGGACCTGCCCGGGGAGCCAGTCGAATGGCCCTTCGGGGGGGGCGCCGTCGTCGGGATCGGCGTCGGTGCGGTCGGGAGGGGTCATGAACAGGGCGTCGACGCTCCGGTTCCAGGAGATGCCCCACACCGACCGCGTCGCATAGCCCACCGATCCTTCGTGGAGATCGGCGACCGCGGCACGAAGGGCCTCCTCGAGCCGGTCGACCATCTGGGTCGCGCTCTGGATGTCGAAGTGGTCCGCCCACTGCTCGGGCCAGGCGGTGCCGGCGACCCGGTCGTAGGTGCTGTGACCATAATAGGGGCCGGGTCCCGAGTGGGTGTGGCTCGCGGCCAGGAAGATGCGGTCGGTGGTGAGGCCGACGTCCGCGCAGCGATGCCCCACCTGCTCGACGATCCAGCGGAAGCCAGCGTGGAGATCGACCGAGACGATGGCGGATCGGGAGCCTTTTCCGTCGTCGACGATCAAGCAGGTGGCCTTCAGCCGTCCGTAGGTTCCGTAGGCCGGCCGCTGGTCGGGACCGTATGCGGTTCTCCCGATGCGGATCTGCGGGGTGATGTCGTTCTGGGACATCCCGACCCGGAAGACGCCATCCGTGAAGGTCGGGGCTGGCTCGCGCCGATCGACCGGAGGAAGCGGACGTTGGGATGGGGGAGTGGGCATCTTCGCTCCTGCGTGGATCGAAAAGGATCCTCGGCAGGATTAGCCGGCCCGTCATCTCCAGGATCCGCTCGACAGGAGACGATGAAGGCCTGGTCAGGTGCCTGCGGTGCCGAAATCCGATTCACGAGTCGCGAATCGACGCGGATGCGTGATCCACAGCAGCACGTCGGGCCGACCGCTCGAATGACGGATTGACACGGTCGGACCCCCGTGTGAACGCGAGTTCGTATTGGTCGTCGCGAGGTCTCCGTGCCCCTGAGTCCGGTCCACCTGTCACCCCACTTCACGGTCGGAGAGCTCACCACGACCAACACCGGTCTACCCAACGACCCCGACATCCCCGCTCGTTACGCCTTGAAGGCGCTTTGCTCGGCGGTTCTGGAGCCATGGCGGGAGTCTGTCGGGCGCATCCGGGTGACGTCGGGCTTTCGTTCGCCCCAGGTCAATGCCGCGGTAGGAGGCAAGTCGAGCAGCCAGCACGCTCGGGGCGAGGCCGCCGACGTGGTGTTGATGGATCACGGTCGGCTCGCGGCGTGGCAGCGGCTCGTCGAGATGGCGGAGCACGGCTTGCCCGTCGACCAGGCGATTCTGTACGAGGCCACCAACCACGTTCACGTGTCGCACACCGCCGAGCGCGTGGCGCGGCGCTCCTTCCTGGTCCACACCCGATCCGGACGGTACGAATCGTGGTCGAGCTACCGGGATCTTCCCGACCTCGCCGATCGGTTCGGGGCCTCGCGGGGCCTGGAGCGAAGCCCGGTCGACCCCGAGCGCCTGCCCCACCCTGACGAGGGCCTCTAGTCATGGCGACCGAAGCGGCGGTCAGGGGCTTCCTGAACCAGATTGCGCCTCCCGACAGCCTCGAGCGTGGTGGTTCTCGTGGGGGACGCCAGGACCTGCTCGAGCGAGGGGTGGAGCTGCTCCGGACTGCCCCAGGCGACGGAGCCCGGTTCGCGGCGCAAGCGGAGGCCGCCCTCGACAAGGTCGAGCGAGGCGTGGTGCTGGCTCCCGTGGAGCTCGAGGCGCTCGAGGCCATGATCATCCCGGCCCAACGCCCGGTGTTCACGATCGTGGGAGACACCTACGCTGACACGGGCAAGCTCGGGCGGCCCTGGCAGCTCGACGACGCCGACGTGCGCGGTCTGCTCGAGCGCGTGATTCCCCACGTCGGTCGTCTCGAGCTGCCCGGCAATCCGTTCATTCCCTACGGGGGGACTGGCTTCGTGGTCGGGCCGGGCCTGATCCTGACCAACCGGCACGTGGCCGAGCTGTTCGTCGAGGGACGGGGGCTGTCGCCCGCGCTTCGACTGCGCCGCGACCAGGAGCCTCGCGTCGACTTTCGCGCGGAGGACGGAGGTGCGGATCCCATCCAGCTCGAGGTCGTCGACGTGCTGCTCGTCCACCCCTACTGGGACGCGGCGGTCCTGTCGGTTCGGGGAGAGCTCGGCGCCAGTCGTCCGGGACTCGAGCTTTCGATGGACGAGCCAGAGTCCCTCGTGGATCACGACATCGCGGTGATCGGCTACCCCGCGCGCCCGAGGCTGGTCGACGACCCGTCGAGACGGAAGGCGCTCGATCTCGTGTTCGGCGACGTCTACGATGTCAAGCGGCTCCAGCCCGGGATCCTGCGCGACCCGGTGCGGGAGCGTCATCAGGGGCACCCCGCGCCCACGGTCACTCCGACCCACGACGCATCTACGTTGGCCGGCAACTCGGGCTCTGTGGTGGTCGACCTGACGACGGGCCAGGTCATCGGGCTGCACTTCGCAGGCCTCTACATGAAGCGCAACTTTGCAGTTTCGACGAGAGATCTCGGATCTGACCCGCACCTGCGTGACGTGGGCGTCGCGTTCAGCGACGCGTTCACCGGACCGCCGCCCGAGTGGCTTCGTCACTGGGCCCCCGAGCACACGGGCCGCACGGGTCCAGGGCGGCCGTCGCCGGTCGGTCGGGAGCGGCCCGTCGACGTCGATGCCCTCGCCTGGTTCGAGCAGACGACCGACGCGCAGCTCCGGTTGGCCCTCCGCGACGACCGCTCGCAGACCGTGGACCGGTTGCGCCAGGTGCTCGGCGACGAAGAGACGCGGGAGCTCGTCGACGACCTGGCTCCCGAGACCGAGCCCGAAGGGCTGTTCGCGCCGGTGGTGAATCCCCACCTTCCGGAGATCGTGTTTCTGCACGGTCTTCTCGGGTCCCACCTTCGCCGGGGGGCAGGCAGCGGCGAGCGGGTCTGGTTCGCACCGCTCGGTCTCCTCACCCGGGACCTCGATCAGCACCTGCGGCTCGCCGCCGACGGACACACCGACGCAACCCCGGGCCTGCGTCTGGTGGCCGACGGTCACCTGCGGCTCGCCTACGGCACGGCGGCGCGGCGGCTGCGGCGGCAGGGCTTCGTGGTGCACGAGTTCTCCTACGACTGGCGCAAGCCGGTCGACGCCGCGGCGGACGCCCTCCACCACTTCATCGAGCGCATCGCCGCGCAGCGGCGCGACCTCCGGCTGGTGCTCGTCGGCCACTCGATGGGCGGGGTGGTGGCCTCCGTGTACGCCGCGCGTCACCCGACCTGGGACGAGCGCGTCGAGCGTGCGGTCGTCGTCGGCTCGCCGCTCGGGGGTGCGTTCGACCCGATCGCCACCGTGGTGGGGCCCTATCCGTTGTTCACGAATCTCGCCTGGGCCAACGGAGCGGTGGACGAGCCCGACTTGCGGGCCACGGCCGCGACGCTGCCCGGCGTGCTGGATCTCCTGCCCGACCCAGAGCTCTTCGAGGGCGCGGACGCCGTCTACCGAACCGACCGGTACCCCGCCGACGCTCGTCCCTCGAGCCGATGGCTCGCGCGGTCCGGGAACCTCAAGCGGACCATCCGATCGAGCCCGCTCCTCGGCCGCACCACGGCGATCGTGGCCGACCGGTTCGAGACCTGGGACCGCGTGGACGTGGTCGATGGGCGCCTCGAGCTCGGAGCGCCGAGCGGGGCTGGCGACGGCACGGTCCCCGTGAAGGCCGCAGCGATTGCCGGGCTCGAGCAGGTGCTGCGCTACGACGGCAATCGCCCCCACCACCGACTGCTCACCGATGCCCGGGTCATCCGCGCGGTCGCGGACGTCCTGGCGATCGGGGGGACCGAGGAGCTGCCGGCCTACGACGGGAGTGCTCCGGAGGCGCTCACCCCGCTCCTGCCGACCGGAGGCGTCGAGAGCGCAGACCGATCCACGGCCCACGACCGGCTCGAAGACGGGACCTGGGACGCCCACGACGTGTGGTGGCTGTTCGGTCAGCCGGTCACGAGCGACTGACCGACCCGGCGGCCGCGGGCTCCTCTCGATGGACCGGCGCGTGAGCCAGGGCCGACGGGCTTCGGCATCCCACGATGGCCGGAGCCTCGTGCACGAGCTTCGGATCGGTGAGCGCGTGGACCATGAAGCGCGCGTAGTCGACGCGACGGGTGAGGTTGCTCTTCAGCACCGGGTCGCCGACGTGCCGGCTCCACACGGGCACCGTGGCGATTCCAGGTCCTGTTGTTCGGCGCGTCCTTGACCGTCCGGTGGCGCCGACCGCTGGGAGCGGTAGTCCGCCCAAGCCGGGCGTCGTGTTCTGCCGGAATGGCGATGCAGTAGGATCTCCCCGGAGGTCCCGCCATGCACTATGTGCCACCAGTCATCGTCGATGTCGTGTGGATCGGACTCGACTCCGTCCGAGACGAAGCTCTGGCCGTCGCGGTCGGTATCTTCGAGATGCTTCACCGTCGGCTGGGGGTCGAGCGCGACCAGCGGGGACTACCCGTCTCGCCGTTCCGCTTCGACGAATCCGATTACTGGCGCGCTTTCGCGGCGACACGCGAGGTGGACGTTCCGGTGTTCATCGGGCGGGATTTCCGGGCCATCGGCCGCGATCTCGAGCCCCTGCAGCACGAAGATGGCGACGAGCTACGCGTCGTGATCGCCATCTGGCCAGGCGATGCCGGCGCCCTCGACCAGGGCAGAGTCGCGGACTTTCGCGGCGAGATCGAGAAGCTGGAGCATCGGGGGGCGCTGGTCCTCGAGGTGCCGCTCCACGCCTCCTGGCTCGGCGTGGTGCCCGAGGACCACCTGCCCGTCAGGGAGCCGCTCTACTCACGCGGCGAGGACCCTCCTTCCCCCAAGATGGTCGAGGAGGGGATCGCCATCGAGCTCGTGCACCGGCTCGCCGAGCGAAGCGGGGCCTCGCGCCTGCGGGTCCTGGTCTCGCGTGCCCCGGCCGACGATGCGAGCACCGACGGGCTCGCGACCCGGATCCGGGAGTACTTGACCCATCGCAGTCGCTTGCAGACCTTCTTCGACGCACGGATGGTCGAACGGGAGCCCGAACGCCGCGAACAGATGATGCGGGAGATTCCGGACAGCCTGCTCCTCTGCGTAGCGGGCGACCACTTCGCGGACGACCCGCTCTGCCAGATGGACGTTCTCGCGGCCAAGGAACACCGGAGCCCCGTCATCACGGTCAGCGCACTTCACAATGGGGAGGTGCGGAGCCTCGCCTTCGGCGGCAACCACTATCGGCTCCCGTGGAACAAGGCCGACGCCTCCCTGATGGACCGCATCGCGAGGCTCTGCATCCGGACCCAGCTCCGGCACCTGCACTTCGACCGGGTCGCCGAGGCGGTCCAGCGGAGCACGGGACTCACCGGGCAGCCCTCCGTCATCTCGCGACCTCCCGAGCCCGTGGATCTCGCGACGGAGGTCATGGGCGGCGACGCGAGCGTCACCGTGCTCTACCCCGACCCTCCAATGGGACGGGAGGAGGCCGCGCTCCTGCTGCGCGCCAACCCCCGGAGCCGTCTCGTCACCCCGTCGACCCTCCTGAGTCGCGAGGTCATCGCGCCGGAGGCCGACGTCGGCACCACCGACATGCCGCTGAAGTCCCTGCGGATCGGCTTCTCGATGTCGAACGCCCTCGTCGATGCTCCCCCGTTGGACCAGGCGCCGGCCAGCACGGGTACGGGGATGTTCAAGTGCCACCTGGACGAGGCCATCGCCCACGCGGCGCTGACCGCGGTCCGGCTCGGGGGCGGAATCGGCTACGGCGGGCACCTCGGGAAGGGCGGCTACACCGAGCTCCTCGTGCAGCTGATGGCGCGGCACAACCGCATCACCGCGCAGCGTGATCAGATCTACTCGTACCTGGTCCCCGCGACCGCCGCGCTCGTGAGGCCCGAGGACACCGTCGCCGACGTCCGCCGCGTCGAGCTCGACGTCAAGCCCTTCCCCGTCGTCGACTCGCCGGTCCAGATTGCCTGGCAGTGCACGCAGATGCGGAAGTTCATGGCGTATCACAAGGCAGACGCCTCGATTCGCGATCCCCTCGAGCTCCGCCGGTCGCGGGCCCGGGAGTGCCACGCTCGTGTCGTGGTTGGCGGCACCGCGAGGCCCAAGGAGCGCCCGGGGGAGCCTGGCTACAGCGGGCCCTTCCCTGGGGCGGTCGAGGAGGCCTGGTGGACGGTGGCGAGCCCGGGACTGGTCGAGAATCCCAAGCCGCTGTACGTGCTCGGCGGGTTTGGTGGCGTCGCGGCCGACCTTGCTCGGTGCCTCGACCCCGATGCCCCGATGCCCGAGCGGCTCCAGTCCGCGACCTGGTCGGGCAACGCCCGGTACGTGCAGCTCGCCCGCGACTATCAGGACGAGGCTCAGCGCTGGGACGCGAGGGCCGTCGCGGCGGGCTCGGCTCGGTGGGAGGCCCCGGGCTCGCTGGACCTCATGGCCGAGCAGCTGCGGGACTACGGGCGCCGCCTGCGGGCCGGTGAGGTCTCGAACGGCCTGACCTGGGAGGAGAACCAGCGGCTGTGGACCACCACGGCGCCGAGCGAGGCCGCGACCCTGCTCGCCAAGGGCCTCATCCGCTGGCAACGCAGCCTGGTGGCGCACGACCGGTTGCGCGTCACCGTTCACCGCGGGAACGCGCTGCAGGAGGAGGCCGAGGCGATCGGCATCGCCACCCTGGAGGGCCTCGAGCTGTCCCAGGTCGACGGGCTCGATCGCATGGTGCTCAGCGCCGCGGGGGTGACCCACGATGACGCGCTCGTCGTGCCGAAGCGAGGCCGAGCGGAGAGCTTCGGCCTTCCCACGCGGCTCGCGGCGCGACACGCGGTGTGGGCGTCGCTCGGGTCGGCCGACGATCTTGCCCAGGACGGGGGTTCCCGGCTCGTGGAGGCGGTGCGGTCCGCGGCGTCGGACCTCGTCGCGCACGCGCTGGCGAGCCACTATCACTCGTTGGTCCTGGTGCCGCTCGGGGCGAACCTCAACCTGCCTGCGGGCCAGTCCACCCGCGCGATCGTGGAAGGGGCGTTGGCCGCCCAGCGTCGGGACCCCGGGAACCGGCGGTTGGCGCGGCTGTCGATCTGCGAGATCGACCCCTCGCGCTACCGCGACGTTCTGAGCTGCCTCGAGGAGCTCGCGGGACCCGCCGGCCCCATCACCCTCGAGGAGCGCCTCGCCCAGCCAGGGGCGCTCGATCAGGACATCCCGCTCGTCCTTCGCATGACGGGGAGCGACGATGGCCGGATGGACTTCGAGCTGGATCTCCCGGGCACCGCCGCCCCGGTGACGGTCTCGTCCCAGGAGGTCGACTGGGACGCCGTCGACGAGGTCCTCGACCAGGCGAGGCTCACCCCGTTCCGCGACCTCGCCCAGCTCGGCCAGCGTCTGCGGGAGGCGGTGTTTCCGCGGAGCCTTCACGAAGTCCTCAGCCGCGGCGCCCGGCCCATCGAGGTACGGCACGACGGAGCCGGCGGCGCCATTCCGGTCGAGCTCGCCCAGTTTCCCGAGACAGCGAGGCCCGCCGACCGCTTCGCGTGGTTGGCGATGCGCGGGGTGTCCCGACGTCCCGTGGAGCTCGTGACGAGCCCGCAGCTCGCTCGTACGGCGGTGAAGCCGGGCATCATGCGCGTGCTCTTGGTGATCGACCCCGAGCAGAACCTGCCGGGCACCCGACGGGAGCAGAAGGCGCTGGCGACGATGCTCAACAAGCGGTACCGACTCGAGATCAAGGTGCTGGACGGCGCTTCGGCCACGCGGTCCGCCGTGCTCGAGCAGCTGCGCAGCGGCTTCGGGGTCCTCCACTACGCAGGTCACGCCTGGCTCGACGAGGAGAATCCCCGAGCCAGCGGGCTGCGCCTCGCCGACGGACCTCTGCGGTCCGAGGACTTCCGCGAGCTCCCGCCGGGAACGGTGCCTCCGGTCGTGTTCCTGAATGCCTGCGAGAGTGTCCGGACCGTGTGGCTGCTCCGCAGCGGGTCGGCCAGCGGAGAGGCGGGGCCGGCCACGGTGGCCGAGCAGCTTCTCGCCGCGGGCGTACGAAACCTCGTCGGGACGTTGTGGAACGTCAAGGACCGAGCGGCGGCGTTGTTCGCGGAGACCGTCTACGATCAGCTGCTGAAGGGGCGCTCGATCGGTGCGGCCCTGTACGAGGGGCGCCTGCGCCTCATGAACGAGCACCAGGGCGACGCGTTCAACTACGTACTCTACGGCGGGCGAGAGCTGAAGCTCACCCGGGGGTGAGACGCGAGCCCCTGAACGAAAATCCGTGACGAAACCCTGGGGTCTCGCACTCACCTCTGCGCGGCATCGACCCGTGCCGCAAGGAGGCGTCCATGGCCCAGTTGCCCTACATCGTACCGTACGATCCCGCGTTCCTCGGGGGCGGCTTCGACGTGCCGATGCCCGTGCCTTGCTGCAACGGCGCGCTCGCCCGCTGCGGAAGTCCTCTCGACTACGTCCACTATTCGCTCGTCCTCCATCGCGACCGGCGGACTGCGGTACTCACGGCCCACAACGTCGACGGGAATCGCCGTCAGAACACGCGACGAAACGACGACTGGGACGTGGATCCCCGCGCTCCCGACGCCCAGACCGGTCCGGGTGCGTACTCCCACAACCCGTGGGACCGTGGGCACCTGGTTCGTCGCCACGACATGTCGTTCGGTGACACCCAGAAGGAGGCCCAGGTCGCGAGCGACGCCACATTCTTCTACTCGAACGCCGCGCCCCAGCACGCCAGATTCAACCAGGACGAGTGGCTGGCCCTCGAGAACTGGATGCTCGACCTGGCTATCGACGACCTGCGCCGGCTCTGCGTGTTCACTGGTCCGCTGTACACCAGACACGACATCGTCGCACAAGATGCAGGGGGAATCCGGATCCCGTCCGCGTTCTGGAAGGTCGTGGTCATGCGGGATCCCACCGCGGACGGCGACGACCTGACCGCCGCGTCCTTCCTCATGAAGCAGAACGAGATGTGGAACGACACCAACGGGGCGTCGGGCATCGACTTTCGGGTCTACCAGGTGGGACTGCGCGAGCTCTCGCAGGCCACCGGGCTCGACTTCGGCGACCTGCAGGCCGTCGACGAGTACGAGTGGCGCCACGTCCGGTTCCGCGACCGCCGACGCATGCCCTGGGTACCCATCACTGGGCCGGGCGACCTCCGGTTGCCGGGCGAGCGGCGCCGTCGGGCGGGGGTCCGCGCCCTGCGTGCCCCCACGACCGACGACCGCGCGACGACGCTGGGTCGCTCCCGGAGCATCCACGACGATGGGGGGGACTGCGGCTGTGGCTCGGGAGGGCGCAGCCTCGAGGCTCGGGCCCTCGAGCGTCACGTGCTGCTCACCCACGAGATGCTCGATGCGCTCAGCGAGCTCGTGGAGCAGTTTCCGCCGCCCGACCAGGGAGCCATCGATCGCTTCCAGTCCGTCAAGGTCCGCCTGGGACGCATCGTCGGGGGCACTCGCGTGGACGAAGGGGCCTTCCCCGACTGTATCTGCATCGGAGACGTCGACGTCAACGGCGACTTCTTCGGATTCTGCACCGGGGTGCTGATCGCGCCGCGCGTCGTGTTGACCGCGGCTCACTGCGCGCGGGAGATCCGCTACGTCCGAACCGGCATCGAGTCGCTCGTCCAGGACAAGGGCCAGCTCATCCGTGCGTCCCGGGTGGTGGTCCACCCGATGTACGCTCCCAACTCGGCTCCGTCGCACGACATCGCCCTGGTGATCCTCGACGAGGACGCCGAGCAGGCACCGATCGCCATAGCGACGACCGAGGACGTGGCACAGCTCGACGTCGTCGCGATCGTCGGCTTTGGCAACAACCACCCGACCATCCCGACGGGGTTCGGCATCAAGCGCTTCGCGGACGTCATGGTGACTCCAGGCGTCGATGCGTCGGCCGAGCAGATCGCCGCCGACGAGATCCAGGCGGGCTACGACAACGACTACGAGCTGCACGCCGAGGGCCGACGGGCCGGCGTGGACTCGTGCAACGGCGACAGCGGCGGACCGGCCTACCTGATTGGCGATGGGTACGTGAAGCTGGTCGCGCTGACCTCGCGGGCCGAGCAGGACTTCGTGCGACCCTGCGGTGATGGCGGGATCTACACGCGGGTCGCCCCCTACCTCGACTGGATTCGCGAGGTCGCGGGCCCGCTGGCGAATGGGGGCGGCGACCCGCCGGCCCTGGTGCCACCTCCCACGACGGAAGGAGAGACGATGCGAATCGCCCAGGTGATGCCCAACCCTGCGTCCGGTCCCGAATGGGTCGAGCTCGAGAACGACGGCGGGTCGCCCGTCGATCTGGAAGGCTGGTCCATCTCCGACAAGCAGGGCGATCCGGTGCCCCTGCAGACCACCGTACCTCCCGGCGGGAAGCTCGTGGTCACTCTCCCCGCGTCGGGCCGGCCCAAGCTCGGCAACAAGAACGATCGGGTCGACCTCAAGCGCCCGGACGGTCAGATCGTCGACAGCGTCGCGTGGAAATCGAGCAAGAAGGGCAAGGCAATCCTGGGAAACCCCCAAGCGGCAGTGGCGACCGACCCGGTGGACCCGGACCTCGGCTCGCCACCGCCGCAGGTCGAGCACGAGGCCGACTGGGGCGCGGACCCTTGCTGACCACGCGGGCCATCCCACCGGATCCGGGGCTCCTCGCGCACCTCCCGTCGGTGGTGCAGGAAGTGGGGGAGCGCACGCTGAGCGGGCGCTACGCCGCCGAGGACGACCCGAACTGGCTCGTCCACCTCGACGTGGACGGGCCAGGGGCGCTCGGCGTGGTGAGCGTGTGCGCCCCCGACGGGACCGAACGGGTGCACTTCGTCGCCCCGGCCGAGTCCGCGGGGACGCGGACCTACACCTTCCGAGCCCCCGATGGGCCCCGAACCTGGGCCGGAACCGTCCAGGTGGGCGACGACGGGGGGCTGACCCTCGCGCTCGACGGTCGCGAGCCCGTGGTCCTCCTGCGCTCTCACGACACCTTCCGCCAGCTCGAGGTGATGACGGTGCGGGAGGCAGGTGTCTCGTTCGCCCCCGCGACGATCAGTCGGGCCGAGCACGACGTCGACTTCGCGCGTGCCGTGGCCTGCGCCGGTCTGGGCGTCCTGCGCTCGGAAGCCGAGGAGGAGGTTCTCGAGTCGGACGTCGGCGCGGACACGAATCGGTCCTGGGACGACATCGAGCTGCACGACGCCATGCTCCTGCGGTGGTTCGGGCCTCGCGAGGGGTTCCGGGTCCTCACCCTGATCGCGGGGCGGCACGAGGAGGGAGGGTCCCTCGCGGGGGTGATGTTCGACGGACCCTCCTCTCCGGACGAGCTCCAGCGGCAGGGTCTCGCCGTGTTCGCCAAGGCCTATCTGCACATCGTGAGCCCGACGGGAGCGCGCGACGCGGCCGAGGCGAGCCGGAACCGACTGTTCACCCTGGTCCACGAGCTCGGGCACGCGATGAACCTCGCGCACTCCTGGGAGAAGGCCCTCGAAGCCTTCGAGGGCGCCCAGTCCTGGATGTCGGAGGTCAACCGACCCCAGTCCAGCTCGTGGATGAACTACCCGCGCACCGAAGCGTTCTGGCGGCACTTCGCGGCGATGTTCGACGCGCCCGAGCTCCTGTTCCTCCGCCATGCCCCGGAGGAGGCCGTCATGATGGGGGGCTCTCCCTTCTTCGTGAACCATGCCCTGTCGATCGAGGCCGAGCTGCCGCTCGACGTCCAGGTGGTCGGCCCGTTCGAGTTCGACTACCTCGAGCCGCCTCGCGTCACGGTTCGCATCCGCAACCGGAGCGGCAGCGAGGTGCGGCTCGCCGGCTTCCGAGACGACAACCGCGTGCCCGTTCTCGCCGAGGACGGGTTGCTGGTCGGGATTCGCGGCGAGGGCGAGCCGAGATGGCAGGTCCTGCGCCCCTACACCCGAGCCCTGCGCCAGTGCGACGACCTGCGGCTGGCTCCGGGCGAGGAGGTGTACGCGACCCGCTACGTGGGGGGCGAGCCCGGCCGTGGGTCGGTGATGACCGCGCCCGGACGCTACGAGCTGCTCGTCGAGGTGGCCAGGTCGCTCGGCCGAGCGCCCGTCACCAGCGTGCGCGTGGCGGACCCGACCGCCGAGCTCGAGGACCTCGCCGACGACTGGAGTGCCGAGGTGGTCGCCCGTCTGTACCGCTTCGAGGGCTCCCACGTCCTCACGGAGGAGCCCACTCGAGGGAGCGAGCGCCCCGACGTCGAGGTCGTGCGTACGCTGGCTCGCCGCCTCGGTGCAGACACCAGGGCTGGCGGCGAGGCCCGCCTCGCGCTGGCCGGTGCCTCGGCTCGGCCTCGCCGGGTCGCGCTGACCAAGCGCCTCCAGCTCCGGCCTGCGGACCCCGAGGGGCTGGACGAGGTGGCGCAGACCTACATCTCACCGGCTCGGCAGACGGCGGACCCCTGGCGGTTCGTGACGGTCGTGGACCGAACCGTGCGAGCCTTCGAGGAGACCCGCCAGCTCGAGCGCGCCAAGAGGCTGCTCGGTGCGGTGCAGCCGACCCGACAGGCGGCTCTTCCCCCCGAGGTCACGAACCGGCTCGCCGAGATCGAGGAGCGGGTCTACCGGAGCGGTCCCAACCAGACGGGGCCTCAGCCGAACTGACCGCTTCCGAAGTCGACCGCGAAGTCGATGCACCACACGCTGACGCCGTCGACGTCGTCCCAGGTCTTGCCCTCGGGCAGGCGGATCTTCAGCGTGTCGTTGACGAGGTCAGCGCAGCACCCCCTTCGTTACTGTCCCGCGCGAAGCTACCGACGTTCGGGCCGCGAGACGACATCGCTACCCCGTGAGCGACTCGGCGATCCAGGACCAGACCGCGTCCACGCGGGGTGCAGTTCGAAGCGCACGATGGGCCACGAGCCACAGGCCGCCGGTCGGGGCTGGCTCCGGGACGGGGAGGGCGACGAGGCCCCGCGCGAGCGCGAGCGGGGTGGCGGCCACGATCACCCCCACGCCGGCCTCGGCTGCGGCGAGGAGGGTGTCGAGATCCGACGAGCGGAGCACGAGCCGCGGCTCCGCGACCAGCGCGTGAAGCCACTGGCTCTCCGGTTGGTCGGCGAGACTCCGGCTCCAGGTGACCCACGGCCACGAAGGGCGAGGCCTCGACGCGAGCGCTCCCGCGAGCTCCGCCGAGGCGAACGCGCCGAGCGCGAACGAGTACACGCGCTGGACGATCAGATCCCCCGAAGACGGGGGGTGCAGGCGCAGCGCGAGATCGGCCTGGCGACCCTCGAGGTCCACGGTGGCAGAGGCGGGCAGGAGCTCGAGGCGGAGCTTCGGATGGCGGGCGAGCAACCCCGGCACTCGGGGGGCGAGGATGGTGCCGCTCACCACGGGCAGCGTGGCCAGGCGCACCTCCCCCTCTGGGGTCTGCTCCAGAGCCGCGACCTCGCGTCGGATCGCCTGCGTCGTCGACTCGATCTGCTCAAAGAAGGGAAGGAGTCGTTCGAGACCGCCGGTGGGCCGGAGTCCACTCGGTGCACGATCGAAGAGCACGCAGCCAAGCTCCTCTTCGAGCTTGCCCAGACGCCGAAGGACGGTCGCCACCCCAACCCCGAGTGATTGTGCAGCTGCCGTGGCACTGCCGGTGCGATGCACGGCCAGAACCGCAGGCACGGCATCGATCGCGGCGATGGGGATGTCGATATCGGAACGCGTCATGCCATCGCTCGGTAAAGCGTTCCGGATCCGGAGGCCGTAAACTCTCCGCAGATCCTGGAGGAAACATGATTGCCGCTCTGTTGATCACGTCCGCGGCGAGCGCCGACGACACCACGGTCCAGGTGGAGGTCCAGCTCGTGGATCCTGCAGCCACGCGGGGCCACCAGTGCTCGGCCTGGCCGTCGGCCGAGGGGTTTCGCACTGACGTCGCGACGGCGGCAGCCACCGCGACGTCGGTGAAGAAGGATGGCCGCTGGAGCTGCACCCTGACCCTTCCCCGGAGCGGGACCTACGCGGTGGCGGTGATGGACGACGCGAACGGCAACGGCAAGCTGGACACGAGCTGGCTCGGGGCGCCGACGGAGGGGTGGGGGGTGTCGCGTAACGCGAAGCCGGCGATGCGGGCTCCGCGGTTCGACGAGTGCGCCGTCGAGCTGAAGCCAGGGACCACCTTGTCGATCGAGATCCGGCGGTAGCGGTGTCGGTCCAGCGCTGACCGCGACGCGGATCGTGGACACCTGGTGTCGACCCGCGACGCCTTGCTCCCCGAGGACCGTGGCTCCGTCGGCTTCGTACCCCCGCCGAGGCGTGGCACGGAGCGTGAATGGGCCGCCCCGGGAGGGTGTCGATGTGGATGATCGCTCTGTGTGCGGCGGAGGCTCAGCCGACGGAGCAGGCCGACGACGATGTCGTTACCTATGTCACCGACCGAAGGGGCGGGGTCGGTCGAGGTAGCGAGGTCCTGCTCAGCTTCGGTGCCGCCTACGGTGCCTACGCCGGCGCCGAGACCGGCTTTCTCCTCGGGGAGGTCCTCGAGGAGACCGAGTCGGGCCACACCACGCAGGGCATCCGCCCGGGGCTCCTCGGCGGCGCGGCGGTGGGGCTCGGAACCGCCTACTTGGTGTCGCTCGGCAACAAGCCTTCCTACGAGGCCCAGACCCTGCTCTACACGACCTCGGCCCACGGAGTCCTCTACGGCGTCCAGGTCGGTCGCGCGTTCATCGGCCCCGACGAGCCCGGGCGGACCGAGCGCATCCACGCGGCCGGTCTCGCAGGGTCGATCCTCGGGGTCGGCCTCGGAGCCGCGTTCGGTCGCCAGGCGGCCTCGTTCGAGGATCAGGCTCGCTTCACCCTCGCCACCGGCGTGGGCTGGCTCACCGCGAGCGGGATCAACGACCTGGCGGGCGTCGGTCTCGTGAAGCAGGACCCTGACGGAGACGGCATCATCGACCAGAGCGTCTTCGACAGTCGGCCGCGGGCCGCCGTCACCCTCGCGACCACGGCGGCGATGGGCGGTCTCGGCGTGATCGCGAATCGCACGGGAGCCCGTCCGGGCCCCCGGTCCCTGGGGCTGTCGCTCGGGCACGGAGCGTGGATCGGCGGATGGTCTCCGCTGCTGTTCGACGACGATCCCAGCACGCTGCAGGTGCTCGGGGGGGTGCGGCTCGGTCTTGGCGTCGGCTACGGGGGGGCGCTGCTCCTCTCGGCGTTCGGGGAGCCCTCGGGGCGGTCCGTGGGCATGCAGACCGCGGGCTGGGCGGCCGGGAGTGCGGTCGGAGCGGGCATTCCGCTCGCGGTCTCCGACGAGGACGCGCCGCTCGCACGCATCGTCGGACCCATGCTCGCCGCCGGAATCGGTGGACAGGTCCTCGGGGCCGCGCTCGCACCGCGCTACGACCTGGACTCGCGGGACGCGGTGCTGCTCGGGGCCCTGGGCACGTGGACGACGTACCAGACCGTCGGGTGGGGAATCTACGCGAACGCGACGTCGCCGAACACGCGGCGCCCGGTTGGCTACGCGCTGACCGCGGCCGGCACGGGGTCGCTGGTCACTCTGGGGCTCGCCCCCGTGCTCGACGTCGAGCCGTCGGGGTCGATGATGCTGCTGTCGGCTGGGGGCTGGGGGACCTGGTACGGAGGCTGGGGGGCCACGCTCGCCGACTTCGACCAGGATACCGCCTGGCTGACGATGCTGACCGCCGGCAACGGGGCGCTCCTCGGAACTGGCGTGGCGCTCGGTGCGGGGTGGAAGCCGAGCTGGTCGGATCTCGGCGCCATCGACGGCCTCGGTCTCGTGGGCGCAGCTGCGGGCGCGCTCACCGGCGTGGTGTTCCTCTACGAGCGAGACGACTTCGACCCGCTGGTGCGGTCCACCCTCGTGGGCAGCACGGCCGGCCTCGTCGCCGGGGGGATCGTCGCGGCGATCGACAAGGAGGACCGCCTGCCCTCGGTCGGGCGCCTCCGACTCGACGGCTGGCAGGGTGCGGTCAGCGCCTTGCCCCTGCGAGGCGCCGACGGGTCGCTGGGTGGCATGGTCACCCTCAATCTCGAGGAGGTGGAGTGATGCAACGGATTCTCGCGATTCTCGTGCCGCTCCTGGCGACCGCCTGCGAGCCGACCGTTTGTGGCTACCAACGCGTCGGCGGCGGGGAGCTCGAGCTGCGCCTGCTGGCGGACGACGGGGAACCGTACGTGCTCCTGGTTCCGGGAGCGCAGCAGCTCGGAGAGCACCCGGACGTCCAGGGCGCGTGGCTGGCTCGGAGCACCACCGAGCGACCCGACGTCGTTCGTGTGAACACCGAGGTGGGTGCCGAACAGGCGCCGTGTGGCTGGGACCGAGCCGACGTCTACGTGTTTCTGGATCTCGGCGGGCAGGGTGCACGGCTCGAGATCGTGTTGGGCGACGGTCAGGGCGAGTTCGTGGACATCTTCGAGAGGTGGGGGGCGACGGCTCCCACGCGCGACGGTCCCACCGCGGGCTCGTGGGTGGGGGACGCCTCGGCGATGCACGACGGTCGCTGTCCTCCCGAGGTGTCTCCGTGGAGGGGGGGCGTCACGTCGGTATCCGTGACGTGGGACTTCGACCCGACGGTGGTGGCCGACGATCTCGAGCCATCCGTCTACGGCCGTTGCCCCAACGACCTGCCCTGACTGACAGCGAAAGGGCCAGGATCGAGATCACTCGATCCTGGCTCTCGAATCAGTTGGAGAAGCCGAGGGCGTCGAGGAAGAGCACGTTGCCCGAGGCAGCCCCGACGTTCACCGCGAGGTCGAGCTCACAGGTCTGGCCGGGGGTCGCGAGGAGCTGCTCGATGTCCATCGGCAGCGGGTACGCGAGCGCCTGGTACTCCTCGAAGAACAGGTCGGTCAGCGACTGCCGCCCGAGGTAGCGGTTGTAGACGTTCGCGCCGGCGCAGGTCAGGAACACCTGCACGTCGCCAACCCAGTACGGGTTGGGCTGCGGATCGGCGAGCCAGATGTGCGCGACCAAGGTGTTGCCGATCGGCGGGAGCTCGTTCGTCGAGAAGGGACGGCTCGAGATCAGGTTGTAGCCGCTGGCGTCGACGGCGAGCGCCTGGCTCCCCTCGAGCACGATCGTGGTCTCGGCGCCGAGCGTGGCCGTGTTGGACTGCCAGTCCGCGAGGTTCTCGAAGCTCAACAGACCGCTCGTCGAGACCGGGGACGGGGCGAGCGGGCCGAAGGTGGTTCGGACCATCTCGTTGCCCGTCATGCGGAGGTTGTCGAGCAGCACCGGAGCCGCACACGCGGCCGAGTTGATCGCGAACGTGATCTGGGCGCGCGGATGGTCGCCCGCGAGCGCGTCACGGACGGGCTGCGGAACCGAGAAGGTGATGGTCTCCCAGCTGTCCTTCGGCAGACCGGTCAGCCCGACGTAGCCGAGGTAGGCGTTGTGGATCCCGGCGGCCGGAATCGAGATGGAACCCTGGATGTCGCCGTTCCACCACGGGTTCTGCTGCTGGCTCGGCACCTTGATGTCGAGGGCGAAGGCGTCACCCAGCCACTCGACCTCGGTGGTCGAGAACTCGGGGCTCACGAGGGTGGCGTAGCCGCAGCCGTCGACCGACAGCGACTGCTGGCCCTGCGTGCGGTCCGAGCTCGGCGCGGTCGCGAGCGAAGTGGAGGTCCACGGCGCCGCGGGGTCCTCGAAGCCGAAGAAGCCGGGATTCGACGCGAGCGTGAGCTGCGCGGTGTCGTTCGTGCTCACGGGGTCGGGGCCGTCATGGTCGACCTCGGCGAAGAACGTGCGCGCCATGCCGGTGTCGTTTGGTCCGACCACGAAGTCGAGGAAGACCGACTTGGTCTCGTCGGCGGCGAGCTCCCCGGCCACGCACTCGAGCGAGCTGCCGTTGGGGAGGCAGGTCACGTCGGCGTCGGCGAACATGATGCCGGGGGGAACGTCGAGGTCGAAGAGGATCCCGTCAGCCTGCTGCGGACCATCGTTCTCGATGAACACCTCGAGGACGTAGGTGTCACCGACGGCCGCGTTGGGCATGCCGAGGAGCGAGATCTCGAGGTCTGCCGTGGTCAGCTCCTCGACCGTGGCGAGGAGCTCGAAGATGTCGCGCTCCTCCTCGACCTCGGGGTTGATGGCCCCGTTGGCCGAGTCGCCAAAGACCCGGAGGTTCAGCTCGAGGTTGAGCCAGTCGTTGCGGCCGGAGAGGCTCGTCAGCGAGTTGTTCGACGCGCACGCGCCGGGTCGGCCGCTCGTCGCGTCTGCGACGTCGATGTCGACCGAGACGTTGCCCGCAGTGAGGTTGCCGTTACCGTCGTAGTCGATCCCGTCGGGCGTGCCGTCGCCGTCGAGGTCTTGACCAGACAGCGCCCAGCGCCGCTTGTTGCCGCCGCCATCCACGAAGGCGAACTGGTTCACGGGGTCCGTGGCGTCCAGGATCAGGCTCTCCGAGAGCATGCTCTCGTCGAGGGTCGAGAGCGGAGCGGCGCCGCGGCCGCCGGCGAAGCGGGGCGGTGAGAAGTCGATGATGAAGTTGTCGACCAGGAAGTCGCCGTCCAGGTCCTGACCCTGGGTGGAGCCCGGGTTCCGGAAGATCCGGAACTGGTGGTCGTAGTTCATCGCGCTGACGTAGTTCGGCTTGCAGTTGTCGGGGTCCTTGCTGCCGTCGAGCGGGTCTCGGCCGCCGTGGCCGAGGGCGAGGTTGTGCCCGAGCTCGTGCATGATGGTGCCCGGGTCGTGGTTGTACTCGATGAAGTCGTTGCCTCCGACCTCACCCCAGCCGCCGCCGTACGTCGGACACGCGGGATCGCCCGGCAGCCCCGCCGCACCCCAGTAATCGGCTCGGCCGTTGCCATCGTTGTCGATGCCGTCGCGACACGATGCCCCCGCAGCACCGCCACCCTCCGAAGCCGAGGGATCGAAGCCGTCCGCGGCGACCGCGTAGCGGAACGCGATCGAACGGTCGCGATCGAACTCGGCGGTCTTGAACGCGTAGAAGCTGGCGTCCAGGTTGGGAATGCTCGCGGCCGGAACGCTCGAAGCAGCGGCGAGACCGACGTTGCCGAAGTCGTCGCCCACGAGGCAGTCGCTGTCGGCGGTGTCGAGCTGGCCGTCGCTGTCGTTGTCGATCCCGTCCGAGCAGGTCCCCGCGCCTTCGATGCGGCCGCCCGCCATGCAGTCGGCGTCCAGCGCGTCGGCCTGGCCGTCGTTGTCGTTGTCGATCCCGTCGGCGCAGCCGCCGACGCCCTCGATGCCGAAGCCCGAGATGCAGTCCACGTCGAGCTCGTCGGCCTGGCCATCGCCGTCGTTGTCGACGCCGTCGTCACAGGAGAAGCCACCCTCGATGCCGTTGGGGTCGGTCGCGTTCCCGGTGTCGACCCACACGCGGACGCCCGACCGGCCATCGGGGTTGGCGATCCCGCCGACATCGAGAGGCGCGGCGCGGAACGCGGTCTTCAAGGCCCGGATGGCGGACTGGTCGGGCCGCAGGGCCGCGCGCGTCCAGTCGAACTCGAGGAAGAGATCCTTGTGGTTCGGGTCGGCGCCATAGGTCGGCAGGGGCACGTCGATGGTGCCGTTGCGGTCGACGTCGATGCCGAACTGCTCCCAGCTGTCGAGCAGTCCGTCGCCGTCACTGTCGGCGTCGGTACGCCAGTACTCGAACGAGGCGTCGGGGCGGCCCACGAAGCAGTACTCGGTGAAGGCGTAGAACCGGATCAGCTCGAAGGAATCTCGAGCCTCCGCCTCGTCGCTTCCGAAGTCCAGCAGCCAGCGGTTGCCGTCGACGATCTTCCACGAGCCCGCCACGAAGGCCACCTCGGGAACTCCGGTGAACACACAGTCCTCGCCAGCGAGGGCGCCCTGGGGAGACGCGCCGTTGACGAGCAGGTAGTTGAAGTCGGGGTTCGCCCGCCCGACGAAGCAGGTCTCGTTCATTCCGTAGAACTCGATGATCTGCTTGGTCCGTTGCGCCTCCGAGAGGATGTCGAAGGCGAAGAGGCGCCGCGACCCTCCGTCGTCGGACAGGATGAACTTGCCCGAGTCGGTGAAGATGGACAAATTGTTCGGGTTTAGTGGAAGGCAGTCTTCGGCGGGCTGTGCGTTGGCGACCGACGACGCGAGCGCGAAGGCGAGGGGGATGGTTATCCGCATTGCTGAATTCAACATCGCATTCTCCACGGGTTGGGAACGCGACGTCGCACGTTTTCAGGCGGGGCGCAACGTAAATCGGACCCGCTGGTTGCAAACCAACGACCGGCGGTCTCCGTAGCGGATTCGGGGGGATCGAGAAACCGGATCGGTTGCCGTTCGGCTTCGTCGCTCCGCTCCTGCAGGTCCACGGGCGGTCGCAGTCTCTTCGCTCTTGCAGACCGCGGGTCGCGAGATCGTCAATCGTCGAGGACCTCGCGCACCGCTGCCAGGAGCGTGCCCTTGGCAAAGGGCTTGCGAAGGAGTCGTCGAGGAGGGCCCTCGTCGGTGGTCGGGAGGTCCCGGGGGTAGCCCGAGACGAAGAGCACCCGCAGCTCGGGGCGGTCGACGGTGAGACGCTCGAAGAGCTCCGGCCCGCTCAGTTCCGGCATCATGACGTCGGAGACGAGAAGGTGCACGTGGGTGTCGCGAATCCGGTCGGCGGCCTTCGTCGGGTCCCCCTCGTCGATCACCTGGTAGCCCGCACCCCGAAGCTGCTGCGCGACCACGCGGCGGACGGCGGGATCGTCCTCCACGAGCAACACGGTCTCGGTGCCCGTGGTCGTGCGTGCGCCGCTGGGATCTGGCGTCTTGGCGCCGGTCGCGACGAGGGGCAGGAACAGGTCGAAGCGAGAGCCCTCGCTCGGGGCGCTCGAGACCTCGATGCGACCCCCCAGCTGGTGGACGATTCCAAACACGACCGACAGCCCGAGTCCCGTGCCGCGCCCTTCCTCCTTCGTGGTGAAGAAGGGCTCGAAGACGCGCTGCCGCGTGTCGTCGCTCATGCCGATCCCGTTGTCGACGACCGAGAGCCTGGCAAGGGGAGGCGTGTCCGGGCCTGCGGGGACGGGGCCCGTCTCGATCTCGATCTGGCCACCATCGGGCATGGCGTCGCGGGCGTTCACGCAGAGGTTCATCAGGATCTGGTCGATGGCGACGGGGTCGGCGCGCAGCTTCAGCTCGTCTGGACACAACCGCGTGCGGATCGACACCGGGGCCTCGACGATGCGTCGAGCCAGCGCCTCGAAGGCCGACACCGCGTGGTTCAGATCGAGGTTTCGCAGGGTCATGGGCTGACGACGGCTGAACGCGAGAATCTTCGTGGTGAGGCTCGCGGCGCGCTGTGCGGCCGCGACGATCTGGTCGATCTCCTCGCGGGCTGGGTGGTCCTCCGGCAGGTGCTCGAGCGCGAAGTCGGCATAGCCGACGATCGGGGTGAGCAAGTTGTTGAAGTCGTGGGCCACCCCGCCGGCGAGCTGACCGAACGCCTCCATCTTCTGGGACTGGCGCACCTGCTCGGCCAGGGCACGCTGTTCGGTCAGGTCGAGGCAGACCAGGAGCACCTGCGCTTTGTCGTCGGGTCCGTTGGCGGGGGGCTGGGCCCGCCCGTGGCCCTCGACCCAGATGACCTCGCCGTCGCCCCGGGACAGCGCCATCTGCCACTGGAGATCCCGCCCGGGATCGGCGAGGAGCGAGCGCAGCGCCGCGGTGACCGCTCGCCGATGAGCGGCCACGCAGAGCTCGACGATGGGCCGGCCGACGACGTCGGGACCGAACAGGGCCAGCCCCGTCTCGTTGATCTGCCGGACCTGGAGATCGTCGTCGATCGTGAGGTGCATCGCGGGACTCTGTTCGAAGAGCTGCCGATAGCGGGCTTGCGCGCGCTCCGCGGTCGTGATGGCGTTCGCCAGGTGCTCGGCGAGGTAGAGCAGGGGGACCACGGCGGCGACCACCACCACCACGAAGACGCCGGTGGCCGTGACCCAGTGGTGGAGATCGTCGTAGCGCTCGCTGACCCGGAAGAGGCCGAACACCCGTTCGTCGGCGAGCGATCGCGCCACCCCCACTCCGACGACGAGCGCCACGCTCGACAGTCCTGCCGCCACGCCCGCTCGCGCTCCCATCAGCAGCGCGACCATGATCACGAAGGCGAACGCGAACAGTCGACCCTCCCCGAGAAGCCCGGACTCGAGCAAGGCCACGAACGCGACGAAGAAGGTGACGCCAATGAGGATGCCCCGCCGAACGGCAGGCGGGACGCGTCTTCCCCAGGCGCCGACGAGAACCGCTCCGTAGGCGAGCAGGTAGCTGCTCGTGAGCACGATTGTCGGTGTCGACCATCCATCGCCCGACCAGGTGGAGTTGATGCCTGCGAGCAAGGCCAGCGCGCCAATCGCGGCCAGCACCTTCAGGCAGCCGTCGACGACGATGTCGCGGAGTCCCTCCAGCGTCCGCATCGCGGGCGACGCTGCGACACCCGAGCCTTCGCGGGCGGCTGGTTGCACGGATTCCTCGACCGGGCGGTCCCCGGGGCCTGACCCGGGCGTATCACGGGACAGCGGGAAGCCGGTCCAGCGGGAATCCACCCCACAACGTCACGATCTGCGGGCCGTCGGGCAACTGCGACGAGGTCACCGAGTACCGGCCCTGACGCCTCAGCAGGGATCGGCGTGCAGGACCATGTCCACCCGATCGACCGTGGTGCCGGCCTCGGTGGTCGCCTCCGCGCGGAGCTCGATGGCGACGGGGGAACACTGCAGGCTGATGTCGTCGGTGGGTCGCCACGAGATGTACGTGCCGCTGCCGAGATCGATCTCGCGACCACTGATGGAGACCCGTGCCGTCCAGCGGACGTCCGGCACCTCGTCGGTCCCCGACACGGCGGTCGCGCGGAGCTGCAGGTACTGGTTCGGGTTCCAGAGGTACAGGTCGTCGACGAGGCGCATGGCGAGGAACGGCGGGTCGGCGGGATCCCAGTCCACGACGCGAATCCACCGCGTGTCTTCGCCCACGGCCCCCGACGCGTCTCGAGCCTGGAACCGGACGCGATACCAACCACGGTGGGCCGGCGTCACGTTGAACGAACACGAGCGCGGACCGGTGATGAGCTGATTGCCGAGGTCGGTCTCGAGGATCCAGTCCCGCTGTTCGCAGGGGACCTCACGCCCCAGATCGTTCGGGTCGGGCGCCACACCGGACAGAGGGATCACCTCGCCGAAGGGCACCCGCAGTCCGACATCGTTGCCGGGCTTCGAGCTCACCCACCTCGGCCGCGTGATCTCGGCTTCGGGCGCCTGGTTGGTGAGGATGACCGTGAAGCTGTCCTGGTCGATGGCCCCGAAGCGGTCTCGCGCCGTCGCCCAGACCTCGCGCCGCCCCTCGCCGCGAAGGGTTCCGACGATGTCCGCACCGGTGCCGAGGTGGCCGTCCAGCGTCGACCACCAGGTCACCTCGCAGCAGCTGTCGTCGTCGGGATCGGAGGTGGTCGCACGCAGGTTGAGGTTGTTCCCGAGCAGGGAGGCTGGCATCTCGAGGTAGCCGTCGCTGGGACTCGTGATCTCGATCGTGGGGGCCTGGTTCTGCTCCACGGTGAGGGAGGGACGGATCATGGTCACCGCCTTCACGTGCTCGAGGAACCACTCGCGGGACGCGTAGCCGTAGCCGTTGTCGCCCCACTGGCCGTGCGAGTTCTTGAGGACCCACCACTGTCCGCCGGGGGCGTCGTCGTCTTCGACCACCCGCACGAGGTGCATGGCGTGGCCGCCGACGTAGGGCCAGGTGCCCTCGGTGGGGAAGAACCCGTCCTCGTCGACGTTGCCGAAGTCCTCTTCCAGCGTGAGCGAGACCACCACGCCCCACCCTGCCTCGTTCATCGCGTGGACGAGCTCCGGCGCACCGGCCAGGAACTCGAACAGCGGCTGCACGCTGACGTCCTGGACGGTGACGAACTGGCCAGCCTCCCCGATGGGTCGGTAGAGCTCGACCTCCCCCGACGGCCCCTGCACGAGTCCGAGCTGGTGGGCGGTCTCGCTGCAGGTCTCGTTGTCGTAGAACCGGCAGCTGTCGTCGTACTCGCCGCGGACCGGCACGTACCGGCAGGGCGACGGGTTGTAGCCCCAGACCGTCTCGAAGTCGATCGGTCGCTGGGTCGCCGCGAGCCACTCGAGGAAGTTCACGGTGTTCAGGCCATCGCCGATGTGCTGGCCCTCCATGTCCCACTTGCCCTGCGCGTAGAGGCTCTGCTCGCTGATGTCGACGGGCGCGCCCTCGAGGCGCGAGACCGCGAACTCGAGCGCCGAGGCGGCGGCGAACGCGGGACAGGAGCCGCGCACCGACTGGTTCTTGACCGGGGGGAGGTGAGCGAAGAGCTCGTAGCCACGCACCATCGGATTGTCCGGCGGGGCGGTGGGTGACCAGGTGTGATCGTTGCCGTCACCGGACACCGCGTCGTAGTCCATCCAGTCGTAGCAGACAGACGGGGACGTCTCGGGGAGCTGGTCGATGATCGGGCTCCGGCGACCTCCGGGAGCATCGATGGCGGCCGGCCGAGCAAAGCTCGCCCACTCCTCCCAGCAGCGGGCGAGCGCGCGGTTGTTCTGCGAGAGCTCACGGGCCGTCATGCTCTCGACGTCGTCGCCCTCGGGAAGCAGGCGCCGGCAGTGGTTGGGGACGATGTCGGCGAGTGCGTCGTGGATGGGTCGGTGGTTGTCCGTCCGTGCGTCGGCCTGGATCGCGCTGGCGTACTCCCGCCGTGCCCACTGCGGGCCGACATAGACGACCCGCTGCCCGTCGTCGGACACGAGCTCGACGTTCCCGTCGGGTCGAGTCTGCACGAGGCTACTGTTCACCTCCCAGAACAGGACCTCGCGGTCGACGTTCGGGTGCTCGACGAGGAAGGACTCGAGCTGGGCCTCCGCCTCGGCGAGCGCCGCTTCGTTGGCGGCGCGCTCCGCGTCGGGGTCGACATCGCCGAGCTCCGAGAGCTCGGCATTCTCGGCGAGCTCGTCGTAGGCGTCCTGGTCGAGGACGAGCACGGTACCGAGCGGGTGGTCGTCGATGCCGGGTCCCTCGCCATTGGACTGGCACCCGAAGAGCGCGAGCCCCCAGATTCCGAACCTCGTGACGTGATGCATGGATCCTCCGCTGTGGCGCAGAGAGACACTGCATCTGGTGTGCCACTGCCGAACGCGCGACGGGCCTCCCCCTCCCTGCGAGACCTGTGCGAAAATGAACGAATGCAGGGGTCGAGAGACCAGCGGGGACCTGGCCATTCCGGCGTGTAACCCAACGGAATGGACGAGGTGTCAATCTGGTGTACGATCCGTCGCGCTCGACGACCGCCCCCTGCGACCGAGGGTCTATGAGTGACGTCAGCTGCCGGGTGTTTCCCTTCTTCGAGGTCGCCGCCGAGCAGGCGCGATTTCCCATCGAAGAACTCACCGCCGGTTTGCCGATTTCGCTCGACGAGCTTCGGGATCCGAGTCGCCACTGCTCCTGGGAGGTGTGGGCGGAGCTCTGCGACAGACTCGAGGCGAGGGTGGATCGAGCCACCTTCCTCGAGCTCGGCGCCAACATGCAGCGGCTCCCGTTCTCGGAGGGCTTCCTCGATCTCGCGTCGAGCTGGATCGAGACCCCGCAGCTCTACCGCGCCATCACGGACTGGCTGGCCCCCGTGCTCTTCCGGAACGCGCGATTCGCCACGATCGTCCACTCGTCGAACCGGGTGACCGTGACCATCGATCTTCCGACGGACCGTCGGAGCGGCGCGGCGTGGATGCGCCTGGCTGCGTCGTCGTTGCGCCGACTGCCCGAGATCGTCGGCTCCCCGGCCGCGCACGAACAGGGCACGATCACCTCCCATCACGCTCGGCTCGAGTACACGTTCGAGCCGCGAAAGCGCCAACACTTCGTCGCCCGGCTGCTCGACCGCCTCCGCTTCGCGACCTCCCCGCGCCGGCTTCTCGATGATCTGACTCGGATGCAGCAGGACCTGAGTCGGTCCTTCGAGCGGCTGAGCCAACGGGAACGCGAGCTGCGGATTCTCCTCGAGCGCATCCCGCTGCCGCTCGTGGTGTCGGCGGAGGGGCGAGTCCTCTTCGTCAACGACGCGTTCTCGAGCCGGGTTCGCGCGAACCCGCCGTCGCTCGTCGACGAGCTGTTCGAGCCCGCAGCCGATAGCGGCTCCGACGTGGACGTGGTGACCGACCACGGGGTCCGCTGCTTCGAGGTCTCCTCTCCGGTCGCGCTCGACTACGACGGCCAGTCCGCGCTGCTGCTGGTGCTCCGGGACGTCACCGAGGAGCGGCGCGAGGCACGACAGCTCGCGGTCACCAACCGGCTCGCCGCCCTCGGGACGCTCGCGGCTTTCGTCGGTCACGAGCTCAACAATCCGCTCGCCTACGTGGTGTCGAGCCTCGAGGTGCTGCGGCGGGAGCTCGACCACCCCCGGACCGACGAGCGCGACGCCGAGCTGCGCGACATGGTCGAGACGGCGCTGCGCGGCCTCGACCGGGCCGCGGTCATCGGCCGCGACCTGCACACGTTCGCCCGTCCCGCGACCCGCGAGCACCAGCCGGTCGACCTGCACGAGAGCCTGGAGCTGGCGCTGCGCATGGCCAACGCCGACCTCCGACACGTCGCCGAGGTCCGTCGCGACTACGACCGCGAGCTGCCCCCCGTCCGGGCCGACGAGGCGGGCCTCGGACAGGTGTTCCTCAACATCCTGCTGAACGCCTCCCAGGCGGTGCGCGAGTCGCCAGACCCCGACAAGTGGGTGGCGGTGCGCACCCGTCGGGCGGGCGAGTGGGTGGTCACCGAGATCGAGGACAACGGCATCGGCATCGCCGAGGACCTCCGTGCTCGCATCTTCGAGCCCTTCTTCACGACCAAGGGGACGAAGGGAACCGGGCTCGGCCTGGCCGTGTGCCGACGGATCGTGGACGATCACTCGGGCGCGCTGACCGTGCGGAGTGAGGTCGGGGTCGGCACGACCTTTCGGATCGAGCTGCCGGTCACCACCGTCACCCCGGAGATCGAGATGTCGAAGTCAGAGTCCGAGGTGCGCCTCGATAGCGTTCGGGTGCTCGTGGTCGACGACGAGCCCATCCTGGGCCGGCTCATCGAGCGAATGCTCGCGCCGCGGCAGGTCTCCTCCGAGGTCGATCCCGAGAGCGCCCTCGAGAGACTGATGGCCGAGCCCTTCGACGTGGTCTTGTGCGACCTCACGATGCCGGGCCTGTCGGGTCCCGAGCTCCACCAACGGGTCGCCGAGCAGCGACCCGAGGTGGCGAGCCGCTTCGTGTTCATGACCGGCGGAGCGTTCACCGAAGAGAGCGGCGGGTTCCTCGCGAGCGTGCCGAACCCACAGCTGCTGAA
Organism: uncultured Enterobacteriaceae bacterium; assembly: GCA_964655065.1. Lineage (GTDB taxonomy): Bacteria > Myxococcota_A > UBA796 > UBA796 > DRPG01. The sequence goes on from CAZZLC010000008.1 coordinate 101,740, forward strand.
GCCCTTCCGCCGCGAGCAGCTCGAGGCGGTCGTGGATCTCGTGCTCCGCGAGGTACCGTAGGGGCATCCGGCCCACCGCTGGCTACATTCGGGCGCGATCCGGGGGGAGAGCATGTCCGGCGGGGCCATCTTCGTGAACTACCGAAGGACCGACGAGCCATATCTCGCGCGGAGCCTGTTCGAGCGCCTATCCTCGGCGTTCGGCGAGGGCGTCGTGTTCATCGACGTCGATTCGATCCCGCCCGGATCGAGCTTCCGCGTGGAGATCGAGCGGACGCTCCAGAGCACCGACATCCTGCTCGCGGTCGTCGGACCCTCCTGGGTCGACGTGCGCGACGAGCGCGGGAACCGTCGACTCGACGATCCGGACGACTGGGTTCGAACCGAGCTCGAGACCGCCCGCCGGCTCGGCTGTCGGGTGATTCCCGTGCTCGCGGGTGGGGCTCGGGTGCCGAGCGCGGCGGACCTGCCGCCCGCGCTGGCATGGTTCGCCGACTGCCAAGCGCTGCGCGTGTCTCCCGAGCGATTCGAGAGCGACGCGCGAGGATTGGTTGCCCAGGTGGAGCGCCAGCTTCACGAGATCGCGGACGAGCGCGGTCACCGCCGTCGGCGAGGGTCGACGGGGCGCCCCGTCCAGCTCGCGACGATCGGAGGGGCCTCGTTGATCGCAGGACTCGCCGCGGTGCTTCTGGTGCCGTGGAGCGAACGGGGACCGCGGCAAGCCGCCGGTGTGCCTCCCCAGGGCGCCGAGTGGGCGACCCGAGCGGGCACGCTCGTGTGGGTGCCGACGGGCAGCTACGCGATGGGCTCGCCCCTCACCGAGGCGGGCCGGGATCTCGACGAGGGGCCGGTGCACGAGGTCACGGTGAGCGGACTGTACGTGATGCAGACCGAGGTGAGCCAGGGGCTCTGGCAGCTGGTGATGGGCGACAATCCCAGCCACTTCGACCAGTGCGGGTCCAGCTGTCCGGTGGAGCAGGTGTCGTGGTTCGACGCGGTCCGGTTCGCCAACCGCCTGAGCGAGCAGGAAGGCCTTCGCAGCGCCTACGCGATCGACGGCGACGAGGTGACGTGGGACCGTTCGGCGGACGGGTACCGCCTCCTCACCGAGGCCGAGTGGGAGTACGTGGCGCGCGGAGGCGAGCCGACCACGGTCGCCAACCTCGGATGGGCGTTCGCGACATCGGGAGGCACCACGCACCCCTCCTGCACGGCGCCGCCCAACGGCTACGGCCTGTGCGACACGTCCGGAAACGTGCGGGAGTGGGTGTGGGACTGGCACGGTCCCTACGAGGGTCGAGCGCAGCGAGATCCGAGCGGGCCCGACTCGGGGCCCGGTCGCGTCAATCGAGGTGGTTCCTGGTACAGCTCGGCCGAGGCGGTTCGGGTGGCCAATCGCTACTGGCGGAAGCCCCACGACCGCCTCGACGACCTCGGCTTGAGGTTGGCGAGACCGGTCGGGGAGTCGGGTTCCTGAGCGGGGGTTCGGGGTTCCGAGATATGGTCTGGGCCTCTGTGGAGTGTCTGTGCGCGGTCTGTTCTTTCTCTCCCTCGCGGTCGGCTGCAGCAGCGACGGCACGCTTCGCCCCCACGATCTCGACGTACCGGTGGAGCCCGAGCCGGCGCCTCCCGAGCCCGAGCCCGAGCCCGAGCCCCCCTCCGCACCGGCCCTCGTGGTCGACGATCTACGCGTGGCAGGCGTTCTCGAGGAGCTGCACGCCTTCGCGCTCCTCGCCCCGGTGGTGAACCCGGCGCTCACGGAGCAGATCACCAACGGCACCCTCCTGCTGGGCCTGGAGCTGCGGGGGGTGGACGACCCCGAGCTCCGATCGGACGACGACATGAGTGTGGGCATGTACGCGCTCGTCGACCGCGACGGGGATCCCACCGACAACTTCGACGCCGATGCCCCCGAGACGTTCGACCTCGCCCCCGGCGCCCTGGTCGACGACGAACCGGCCCTGCACTTCGTCGATGCCACACTGACCGACGGCGTGGTCGAGGCGTCGGGCCTGTCGGCCCTCGATCTGCTGGAGGGCATTCCCCTGCCCCTGTCGAACCTCTCGCTGTCGGGCGAGCTCACGGTGCAGGACGGGGTGGCGCGGACCTTCGACGAGGGGCGCCTGCGAGGGGCGGTCGGCCTTGGTCTGCTGGCCCTGACGCCCAATCCGCTGGGCGAGAACTGCGACGGCGCGACGCTGCTCGACGTGCTGGCCACCGGCTGTGGGCTCTTCGGCCTCCAGCCCGACGAAGACGTGGACGGCGATGGCCTCGAGCGCCTGTTCGACGACGATGGCGACGGGCAGATCGACCGCTGCGTGGACGGCGACGGCACCGAGATCCTCGGCGTCGACTGCCCGCAGGACCCCGGGATCGTGGACGGCTACACGCTCGTCTTCGTGATCACGGGCGTCCGCGCGGAGCTGAATCCGCCGAGCTGACCCTGCTCACTCGCCGAGGGGCGGGACGTAGGTGGTGGGGCGGGCGTCCTTCATCGAGACCAGCTGCTCGCGTAGCGCCACGACCTGGTCGTCCACGATCCCGGCGAGTGGACGCTCCTGGCCCTCCCCGATCCACCCGGTGACCGCCGACACCATCAGCTCCTTCAGCGCCGCGAACGAGAAGTCCACCGTTCGCGCGGCAACCCCCGCGAGCGCGTCGGTCCCGAGCTCAGCCCCCATCGTCGCGTCGAGCTGCTGGAGGTACCGCAGACGCTCTGACTCGGCCGGCAGATCGAAGTGGACCTTCCGGTCGAATCGGGATGGTCGGTGGAGGATGGCGGGGTCCAGCCGGTCGGGAATGGTTCGTCGACGCCAGGGTGAGGATGCCCTCGTTCGCCGCGAAGCCGTCGAGCTCGTTGAGGAAGAACGAGCGCGTCTCGTCGGTGAGCAGGGCGTCGAGGTCTTCGAGCACGAGCGCGCACGGCGTGGTCCGGCGGGCCCGCTCGAAGACGTCGTGCACGTTCTGCTGCGGGTTGCCGTACTGCGACGCGAAGCTCTGCACGTACAGGCAGGGGAGCTGGAGCGTGTTGAGCAGCGCCTTGATGCAGTGGGTCTTGCCGTTGCCCGGCGGCCCCAGCAGGAGCACCCCGCGCTTCCAGGGGACGCCGAAGCGCGCGTACTGCTCCCGGGACGCGAGAAAGTGGCGGCACTGCGCGAGGAGCGCCTCACCGAGATCATCGGCGACCACCAGGTTGTCGAACGTCGCGGAGCGGATGGCCTGTCGAAGGTCCCGGCTACGCTGCCAACACCCGTTCGCGAAGACCATCACCTCGTCCTCGACCTTGCCGGCGACCCGCGCGACGTGGTCGACGAACTGCCGCACCGATTCGCGCGATGGGCCGACGAACCACCGCCGATGAACGGCGCCCCAGTCGTTCGGCCAGGCCGCGCCGATGACCTCGAACGTCGTACCCGACCAGGTGACGGAGCGGTGGCCGTGCAAGAGCCGTTCGACGAGGCCTCGCGCGGGCCCACCCCAGCCGGTCTCGACCACGGGGTGAGGGGTGTCGTGGACGACCACGGGGCAAGGCTCCCGCTCGAGAAAGGTGTCGATGTCGAAGCTACCGTCGCTGCTCTCGATCATCGCCGCGTCGGGCCACTTCGCGGCAATCGCGAGAGAGAGCTGGTAGGCGATCGCCGTGTGCGGCTGTCCGTAGGCTTCCAACAGCCAGCTTTCCATCTCTGTCCTCCGCGCAGTGGCTATGAGCATCTTGCCAGGCTTGCCAGCCGTTTCGGTCAGCGAGTCGGGGGCTCGGCCTCGAGGACGCTGACCCCTGCGTCGTCGTGCGCGACGAGCAGGGCGAATCGCGTGACCCGGTCCAGGTCGTCGGTGGACAGGGTGGCGAAGTCGAACCAACCGCGCAGGTCGGTGTAGCCGTCCTTGTAGAACGCGACCTGTCCGTCCTGGTGCTTGGCGTAGGCCTTGACGTAGGCCGCGGCGAGCGGCCTGCGGTCGGAGGCGCGCCTCACGGAGACCCGCCCAGCAGCCGAGGCCACCATCACCAGCAGGTCGTTGTCGAACCACGTCACCACGCGCCGCAGCGGCCCGGCCACGACCTCGAGGAGCGCGTTCCGCGCCTCCACCGCGTCGGGAAGCACGTCCGCCACGGGCACCTCGGTTCGACCGGTCGGGCTCGCCGAGAGCGCGGTGACCGTCGCGGGCTCGACCCGGAGGAAACGCTCCTCGGCGGCGTCGAGAAAGGGCTGACGGGAGAACAGCAGCTCGACGTCCATCGGGTAGGCGCGCACCTCGATCCTCTCGACGTTCACGTGGTCGAGCTGCAGCGAGCGGCGCTCGATGGCGGCGGTCAGGGTCGGCTGGCGCGCGGCGAGGTCGGACATCCGGGCCTCGCGGTCGTCGCGGACGAGGGAGGGGTCGAGGCCGCCGTCGACGGGCGGTCGCCCTTCCACCTCGTCGAGCAGCGCCAGCAGTGACCGGATGCGAGCCCGCCAGCGGGGCACGGGCTGATCGGCGTAGGGGGTCACGAGCTCGCGCGCCGCCTCGAGGTCGCCGGCCGAGATGGCGAGCCAGGCGCGAAGGTAGGCCTGCTGGAGAGGAGCCGGGCCGTCGGTCGCGACGTGGTGGAGCAGGGGCTCGGCTTCGTCGGACCGCTCCATGGTCAGCAACGCCTGGACCGCGGCCAGCCACTCCTCGGACCCCGGTGCGCGAAGGGTCGCCATCCGGTCCAGCAGCGCCCGCCACTGGGTCGCGAGTCCCTCGTTCAGGACCTGACGGCGCTCGCCGAGCGCGTGGGTCCGGGCGTTGACCAGGGGGCTGTACTCCAGGTGCTGGAAGTGCCCCCCGTCCCGGGGGTCCAGCGTGACGAGGTCGCAGGCCAGTGGACCCACCTCGGTCGCGAGCCCCTCTCTCATCGAGAGCCACTCACCCAGGCGCGTCCGATCGTGGTGAAGCAGCGCGTACCCCCACAGTACCGGGTCGAAGACGAGCCGGTCGGCGAGGGTGGCCGTGACCTGCTCGAAGGCCGCGCGGTCGCCCATGCGCCACGCGATCTTCGTGAGGTCCACCCGGTGCAGGTTCCGGGCGGCGAGGAAGCGGACGACGTCTTCGAGCGAGCCGTGCTGCGACAGGTGCGGCCAGGCGTCCGGGTCGGAGACCGCGGGGTCCCGGCTCACCGTGAACGTGCGCGCGTCCGCGGATGCGACGAGCACGTCGCCCCGGGTGATGCGGGTCCCGTACTGCTCGAAGCGGCCGGGAGCGGGAAAGTAGTACGGCGTGGTCAGGGTCTTGGTCTCGTAGGCCTGGAGCTCCACGCGGTGCGTCCGCGACGCCGTACTTCCGCCGACCGGCATCGCGCCGGCCGGGATCTGGACCAGCACGTCGAGGACCTGGCTGCGCGACGTCGGGTTGGACACCACGACCTCGTCCTCGTAGCGAATCCCCGTCCGGAGCTCGCCGGTGACCGGCTTCTCGCGCCGCTCGGCGCCGTCCCACTCCCACCGGTCGTCGCTGCGGTAGGTGGACTGGCCCACGAGTGCCTCGCCGGTGGCGTCGCCGGGTACTCGAGCCAGCGTCCGGCGTGCCACGAGAGCGGGGGTCGTGGTGTGCAGGACGAGGCCTCGGGGATCGGACGCCGTCCTGGTCTCGCCGGCGGTGAACGGCAGATCGGTCACCGCCAGCGCGACCACCGCGGTCGCGAAGCGCTCGCCGGCGTCCGCGAGGAACGGTGACAAGAACGGTCCCTCGACGTGGGCGGCGAGGTCTCGCCACAGCCGGGCTGGTGCCACGAGCGCCGCGTTCTGCTCGGGGTTTCGCTGATGCCACCAGTTGTGCTCCGCCCACTCCCGCGTCTTGTCGACCCCTCGGTAGAGGGGCGACTGCTCCTCCCGGTCCGCGAGGTCGCGGGAGACGTTCCCGGCGCCTCCGTCGTCGGAGGGCAGGGAGCGGCGCTGCCGCAATCGGGCTGGGCCACCGGGTCCCCGCACGGCAGCCTTGGCCAACCGGGGAGCCGAGGGAGGACGCGGTTCCGAGGCCACCAGCTCATCAGGGGGCTCGTCGTCGCCGGAGACGCCTCCGGCGAGGAGGATCTCGACGAGCAGGTCGTCGCGAGCGCGGTCGGCGGTCGGCGACCGAACGTCGGTCGCATCGGCAAGCCTGCGCACGAGGGCCGCACGAGCTCGCGAGTCGGGCGGAAGCGAGCGCGCCAGCAGAGCGACCTCGATCGCGTTCAGACGACGCAGCGCTGCCGGCTCGAGGTAGCCGGACAGGTCCTCGCCGAGGAGGAACCGGTCCACGAACGTCGGGTGGAGCTTGTTGCGGAGGTACGGCGCCACGACCTCGTCGAACAGCTCGGGGTCCTTGAAGCGGACGAACAGCGAGAGCTCGTGGCACGCGTGCTGGCTGTAGCGCTCGAGGCGCTCGGCGCGGTCGAGCTCGGACCAGCGAGGGAGGAACGTCCACGTCGCGAGGTCGGCATCTCCGGAGAGCGCGCACAGGGCTCGGTACAGCACGTCCACCGTGCCGACGACCTCGTACCTTGGCGCGCCGTGCCCCTCGACGAGGAGCGGATCGTCGGCGGTGAGCGGCTCGAGGACCCGGACCTCGCGCAGGTGGGAGTCGGCGGGCAGAGCGGCGGACAGCCGACCGTCGCGTACGGCGACGGGCGTGGCCGAGAGCGCGACCGTCGCCGCGGTGCTCGCGCTGGAGTCGATGCACAGCACGCGAACCACGGATGCTCCAGCCAGGGCCGAGGCCGGAACCACCAGCCGACCCGAGGCGTCGGGGATCCGGTTCACGAGCGGCGTCGGTGAATGCACGAGGAAGTCGAAGGCGGCGAAGGCGGGATCGAGACGCCCGCCGTGCGCGGCGGCGAGAGTGCGGTAGTCCTCCTCCGACTCCGGGGCGCTCTCGGCGAACGCGCTCCCTCCCGCCACGCCGCCCCACTCCTGACCTTCTCGTGCCGTCTGGCTCGTGGTCCTGGTCGTGCGCAGAGCGAAGGGGTTGAGCAGCAGCCCGGGCCGCTCCAGCATCGTGCCCGGGCGCCTCGGACGATCCCTGCGGTCGAGCACGTAGCGGTACTCGTCGCCGATGTCGCGACCCGATAGCGACTCGGTCTGGCGGATCCAGGCGTAACGGACCTCCCCCTCCCGCGGACCTGGGGCGAGCGTCGAAGACCAGGCGAGCGAGGGCCAGAAGGGGGTCGGCAGCACGCAGACGCGGGTGGTGGGGCCGGGCCGTGACACCTCGATGACGAGCCCCTCCGGGGTGACCGAGGCGCTCTGGAGCACCGCGCCGGGGGCGGTTCGCTCGCGAAGCCGGTCCCGTGACCGCGCCCACCCACCGGCGACCGAGGAGGCTGCGGGGAGCACGACGATCTTCACGATCGGTCCGTCGGAGCCCCGGAGCTGGTAGGTCCCGGGGGCCGGCGGGTCCACCCGAAGCACGCCGGCGACCACGGTGGCCGAGCCGCTGTGGTCGGCGACGGCGGCGGCACCGCGGAGCTCGACGAGCTGCCAGCCGAGGGTGGCGTCACCGAAACCGAGCGGCACCGACACCTCTTCACCCTCGACGACGACCACCTCTTGGGGTGGCGATCCGCTGTCGAACTCGCGAAGCGAGAACCGCTGGGTGACGGGTCGTCCCGCGTCTGCGGCGGGGAGGTCGACGGAGAGTGCGTGGACGCCAGGCAGCTCGCCCAGCTGGATCTCGCCCTGCTCGTCGGTGGCCAGGACCACGTCGATCGGCTGGACGAGCAGGTCGTGCTCGAGTCGCAGCGAGACCGCCCGCCCCGCTCGGGCCTCGCCCCCCTTGCCGATCAGTCGCAGCCCGAAGCCGGTGGTCGAGCGCACCAGGTACGCGGCGAAGGTCGAAGAGGCGCCGTGCATCGTGCCGACCTCGGTCGTCACCTCGTCACGGAGCGAGAGGGTGCGCTGTTCCGAGACGACCCGGACCTCACCCCCGACGGCGATGGTCAACGTGGCGAGGTGCTCGGGCACGGCGATGGAGACCTCGAGCTCGCGATGGTCGGTGAGGGTGACCGGTCGGCGACGGGTGGCCGGAACGCCCAGGCGATCGACGGTGGTGATCTCGACGTAGACGTCCCCGAGCAGGGACACCGGCACGGGCGAGCCGCCGACCCGGAGGTCGACGCGGACGACGGCGGTCGCGGTGCCGCCGGCGACGAGCGACTGCCGGTCGAGCAACACGTCGGTCGACAGGGCGTACTCCTCTCGGGGCAGCACCAGCTCGGCGGAGCTGACCAGATCACCGTCACACAGCAGAGCCTTTCGATGTCCCTGGGAGCCGGTCCCGAAGGGAATCGTGATCGTCCCGTCGGTTCGGGGCTCGAACTCCTGCTCCCCCAGCCGGAGGGTGGCCTCGGGTCGGGCGCCACCATCCTCGTCGACGATGGTGACCGACAGCCCGGCCGCGCTGCGGCGGGGGACCGCGTACAACGCGCCCTTGCGGATCACGGCCCGGCTCGCGCGCCCATTGCCGATCAGCTCCACGACGTAGGTGCCCGGACGCTCGCACTCGCGCAGCTCGATGCGCTCGCGAACCCGGTGCATGGCCGGCGCGGAGGCCTCGCGGATCACCTCGGCGCTGGCGGAGAGGCCGTCGAGATCGATGTCGCGGGCCACGTCGCCGCCGGTGACGGCCACGTTGATCCGGAACACCCGGATGCGCAGGGGCCAGCAGTTCTTGAGCGCGACGTCGACGTGGACGGAGTCGTGCTCGCCGAAGCGACGCGGCGTGGTCGGCAGCACGTCGATGTCGACCCGCTCGCGCAAGGCCGTGGCCGCGCCGGGACCGAGCACGTGGGTCCAGCGGTCCGCGGGGTCGCCCGCGAGCAGTCGGGTCTCCGCGAGCAGGACGTCGAGCCACCGCTCGTCGACAAAGGGTTCGACGGCCTCGGGACCCTCCCGCTCGAGGAGCGCTCCCACGAGAGCTCGCACGAGGCGCTCGTCGTCACCCACCGGGCCGCCCAGCCCGAGCGCGAAGCCGAGCCGCAGGTTGGCGATGTCCGGGCGTTGCAGCCCCTCCAGGAGCGTGTCGGCGACGTAGGGGGCGCGGCGGGGCAGCGCCAGGTAGCGGAGCAGCCGGTCGCGGTCGACGACTCCCGCGCGCTCGTCGCAGCGAAGCCGGTGGTAGAGCACGTGTGCCTTGAGGGAGTTGAAGGCCGGGGGCAGCTCGTCGACGAAGGCCCACACGTCGTCGAGGAAGCCGGACAAGGCGAGGTCGTCCAGGTGGAGGTCGACGTGATCCGGCGGCACCATCCGCTGGATCCGGGCCAAAACCCAGGCCTCCGAGGTCCGCACCTCGGGTCGACGGTAGGCGAGCTCGTCGATCTCGTCGAGCGTGAGGAGATGTTGGGCAGGAAGCGAGCCGAATCCCTCGTCGGGGTGGTCCTCCAGGTGACGGGCGAGCGCCTCGACGAGCCCGGGAACGCCGGTTCGCTCCAGCCGCTCGAGCACCGCACGACGGACCTCCTTTCCGAGATCTCCCTTCGCGCCGGCGAGTAGCTCGGGCAGGGCGTGATTGGTCAGCCCGTCCGCTTGGCGGCGGCGCATCCCCCGGTCGAGGACACGCTCGGCGAGCAGTAGATCCGCGGGCAGGGTGGTCGGCCGCGTGGCTTCGTGCTCCACCTCGCGTGCGTGGTCGGTCTTCACGTCCATCGCCCTGGCCAGCTCGTCGGCGTGGGATGGCAGATCGCGATCCGCGCGCAGGATCCGCTGGCGCCGCTCGATCCTCTGGAGGCGCTCGGTGCTACCGCGTCGCGCGCGCCAGCGGGCGAGGAGCTCGTCGACGGCATCGAGCTCCCCCCGGTGCTGATGCCGAATCGCGGTCCAGTAGGCGTGGTCATCGGTGCCGGGCACCAGCTGGGCGAGCGCGGCGTCTCGGTCGTCCGACAGCGCCAGCGCTTCCAGTTGCTCGATCTCCATGCTGTCCCCCCTCTACGGTGGTGGTTCGGGCGCCAATCCTGCGCGAGCCTCTGCCTCCGCCATCCCTGTCCGGTCTGGTGTGGGCTCGCCAGACATCAGCCGGGCGGTACTGGCGAGCTCTGGTCCACTGGCACTGCCTCGTGGCCTCTTGGTTGACGAATTGCCACAGTCTCGGAACGCGAGCCCGGGTCTCCGGGCCTTACGCGGGGGGGCGGAACGGAGGATACGCGATGTACCTGTCGACGTGGCGCAGCCTGGCTGCTCTGGGATTGTTCACCTTCCTCGCCGCTTGCGAGGGCCCCGAAGGCCCCGAGGGCCCCCAGGGCCAGGCGGGCGAGGACGGCGCAGAGGGCCCAGCGGGTCCCGCTGGTCCGGCTGGTCCGGCTGGCCCCGCCGGTGAGGACGGCGAAGACGGCGCGGAGGGCCCCCAGGGTCCGCAAGGCGAGCAGGGCCCCGGCGCCCCCGGCCCGACCAACTTCCGCATGACCATCCTGCACATCAACGATCACCACAGCCACCTGCGTGGCGACGACTTCGAGTTCGACACCTCGGGTCTGAACCTCGCGGCTGGCTACCAGGCCGTCGACGTCAACTTCGGCGGCATGAGCTTCGTCAACAAGGTGTTCGAGCAGCGCGCGGCGGTGCAGGACAACGTGGTCAAGATCCACGCGGGTGACGCCATCACCGGCACCCTGTTCTACACCCTCTTCGAGGGTGAGGCGGATGCCGCGGTGATGAACGAGATCTGCTTCGATGCGTTCATCCTCGGCAACCACGAGTTCGACGACGGCGACGCCGGCCTCGCGTCGTTCCTCGACGACCTGAACGCGGGCTCCTGCGGGACGCCCACCCTGGCCGCCAACGTTCGCCCGGGCGCCAGCTCGCCCCTCGCGAGCGGCTACATCGAGCCCTTCACCATCCTCAACGTGGGTGGTCAGGAAGTCGGCATCATCGGTATCGACATCGCCCAGAAGACCCTGGTCTCGTCGAACCCCGACGCCGGCACCCTCATCGACGACGAGATCACCACGGCTCAGGCCAATATCGACATGCTCACCGGCATGGGCATCGACAAGATCATCGTCGCGACCCACCAGGGCTACGGCAACGACCGCGCGATGGCGCAGGCGCTCTCTGGCGTCGACGTCATCGTGGGCGGCGACTCGCACTCCCTGCTCGGCGGCCAGACCTTCACCGACCTCGGCTTCAACGTCGCGGGCGAGTACCCCACCGTCGAGACCAACCTCGACGGCGACCAGGTCTGCGTGGTTCAGGCCTGGGAGTACGCCAAGCTCGTCGGTGAGCTCAAGGTCGCGTTCGACGCCGATGGCCGGGTGACCGATTGCTTCGGCTCGCCGATCCTCCCGATCGACACCACCAGCTACACCGACGAAGCGACCGGCACCGAGCTGACCGCCGCGGACGCGCAGATCGTCACCAACGCGCTCATCTCGCGGCCCGAGCTCGTCGCCGGCACCCCCGACCCCGAGACTGACGCGCTGATCGCGACGTTCTCCGACCAGGTCACCGTCCTCGAGCAGACCCAGATCGGTACGGTCGACGAGGACCTCTGCCTCGAGCGCTTCCCCGGTCAGGGTCGCTCCTCCATCTGCGATGTCCTCGACACCTTCGTGCAGGGCTCGGACATCTCGAACCTCGTCGCGAAGGGCTTCCTCGAGGTCACGCCGACCGCCGACTTCGCCATCCAGAACGGTGGTGGAGTGCGCGTCGACGTTCCGTCGGGCACCTACACCTTCGCCGACGCCTACACCCTGCTGCCCTTCTCCAACACGCTCGTGACTCTCGAGCTGACCGGCCAGCAGATCGTCGACGTCCTCGAGGACGCACTCTCGAACGTCTTCGAGAACGGCGGCTCCACCGGCGCCTACCCCTACGCCTCGGGCATCCGCTACGACATCGATGCGTCGCAGGCGTTCGGTAGCCGCGTCAGCAACGTCGAGGTCAACCCCCGCGTCGCCGGCGCCTGGACCCCCATCGACCTCGGTGCGACCTACACCGTCGTGACCAACGACTTCATCGCGTCCGGCCGTGACGGCTACACCACCTTCGGGACCGTGTTCAACGCGGGCCTCTTCGAGGACACCTTCACCGAGTACGCGCAGGGCTGGGTTGACTACGTCGAGTCGGTCCCGAGCCTCACCAAGCTCCCGCTGGACGAGTACAGCACCAAGTCCTACACCAACTCGTCGGGCTGCCTGCACGTGGCTGGCAACGCGAACAACTGCTCCGGCCTCTGATCCTCGCATCATAGGCTGCTCGAGATGGGCGAGTCGTGACACCACGGCTCGCCCATCGTCGTCTTCGGGGCACACCCTCGCCAGGACGGGGGCTCTTGGCTACGTGGCTTCCATGAACGACCCCCGCGACAGCGTCCGAGAGAACTACGCCAAGCGCGCCCTTCAGGCGGAGCCCGAGACCGGAGCTCGCGGCACGCCTTGCTGCAGTGGTGACGCCCCGAAGCCGTCGGTCATCGATGCCAAGGCGGGTCCGTCGTCCTCGCTCGCCGTCGGGTACACCATCGAGCAGCTCGCGTCGCTGCCGGAGGGCGCGGACATGGGCCTCGGGTGTGGCACGCCGCTGGTGCTCGCCGACCCGAAGCCCGGCGAGACCGTCCTCGACCTCGGCTCGGGCGGAGGGCTCGACTGCTTTCTCGCCGTCGAGAAGGTCGGTGACGAGGGCCTGGTGATCGGGGTCGACATGACGCCCGAGATGGTCAGCCGGGCCCGCGAGGCGGCCCGAGCGGCAGGTCACGGCAACGTCGAGTTCCGCCTCGGAGAGATCGAGAACCTCCCCGTCGCCGACGCGAGCGTCGACGTGATCATCTCGAACTGTGTCATCAACCTCTCGCCAGACAAGCAGCGGGTCTACGACGAGTGCTTCCGCGTGCTCGCGCCAGGCGGCAGGGTCGCCTTCTCGGACGTGGTCGAGATCCACGAGATGAGCGAAGCGATCCGCGAGGATGCGTTCCTCACCTCGTGCTGCATCGGCGGTGCGCGCACCCCCGAGGCAGTGCGGGCCATGCTCGAGACCGCGGGCTTCGAGCAGGTCTCCGTGAGCGTCAAGGGCGAGTCGAAGTCGTTCATCAAGGACTGGGCACCGGGCAGCTCGGCCGAAGACTACGTCGCCTCCGCCGAGATCTCGGCCGTCAAGCCCGCGACGGCGACCTCCGGGGGGCGCCGCAGGGCCTCCACCAAGTCCTGCTGCAGCTGACGGCTCAGCTCACGGGCTCTCGCAGGGCCGCCATCATCGTGCGGACGCGTCGACGGATGGTGTGGTCGCGGAGCACCCGACGCCGGCCGGCGGCAACCACGCGGGCGCGAGCGTCCGGATCGGCGAGGTAGGCCTCCGTCTTGTGCCGGAGCTCGTCCCACGTTCTCCAGGTGACGACCTCCTCGTCCACGACGAAAAGGTCCTCGATGGCCTCGCTGTGCTGGGCCAGGACGAAGCCGCCTGCCGCGATGGCGTCGACGATCCGCATGGGCACGATGTCGAGCTGGTACAACCGCCCCACGTCGACCTGCACCTGAGCGCCGGAGTAGATTCGCGTCAGCTCGTGGTAGTGACCGGCCCAGCCTCGGTAGCGCGCGCCGAAGCGCTCGAGCGCCTTCCAGCCGGGGTCGCCCCAGACGTGAAGACCGAGGTCCCCGATCCGAGCCAGGGTCTGCAGACGGTACCCGGCCGCGGCGCTCTCGCCGAGGAGGGCGTCCGCTCGGTGCCGAAAGCCGATCGCTTCGAACCGTCGGTGGATTTCGGGTATGGCCTGGTCGAGCAACTCGGGAAGCACGTAGCCCTCGGCCGCTCGCTCGGCCTGCGCCGCGAGGATCTGCCGCGCGACCTGTCGACCGGCCTCCGGGGCGCCGTAGGCGCGCGCGTACGCCTCGACGAAGAGCTGCAGGTTCTCGGTGGCGCTCTGCGTCATCGACGAGCCCACGTACGCGACGGCGACCCCGTAGGTCGAGGCTTCGTCCGTCGTCAGGGCCACCGGGCGGCGTCGCTCGGGGTTGGTGGCGAGCGGAAGGTAGTGAGCCTCGAAGCCGGCCTCGCGCAGCGGCGCCACGTGGCTTCGACGCCACGTCCACACGGTCGCGCCGGGGGCCCGGGTCGGCTGCAGGTGGTCGGTCGACGGATCGATCTCCCACTCCACGAGGCGGACGTCTCGCGCCGCACACGCCTCCGCGAGTCCGTGCGTGTGGTTGATCCCGACCACCACATCGGGAGCGACGCGGTCGGCGATCCGATCGAGCTCGTCGATCAGCAGGTCGGTGACGTTCCACCGGAACACGTTCCAGCCCTCGGCGCGGAGCGCCTCGCCGACGTCGCTGACGAACAGGGCCCCGTCGACGAGCAGGGCCCGCGGGCGGCTGTCGGCTCGCCACGCCGCCTCGTCGACGTAGGCCGCGCCGAGGATGGGGTGGGGCAACCACGCAGCGGAGGTGTGGTCGAGCAGGTCGGCCCCCGCGATGAAGCGGAGCCGTCCCGAGGCCAGCGCCTCCGACCAGTCCGCGGCCTGGAGCAGGGGCCGCAGGAAGCCGACATCGCGGTCCCACGCGAGGACCGTGGCCGACGTCCGTGTGAGCAGGGCCTCGACGACGGGACCGGCGCCCGCGCCCAGGAGGACGACGGTGGGTGCGTCGCCTGCCGCCGCCACCACGCCGCTCACCATGACTTCGTCGACCACCACGCTCACGGGCGTGCGCGCCCCCCACCACTGGAGCACCCCGTCGTCGGTCCGCAGCCGCTCGCAGGGAGGCGCTGCCTGCAGGCGGGCGAGCAGCGCGGGGTCCACGCGACCGAGGGCCTCGAGGTTGGCCGTCGCCCGGGCCGTCACTCGGCGCTCGCGAGCTCGGCCGCCCGGGTCGAGCGGGTCGCCCCCACCGGATTGTGCACCCGGAAGCAGTCGGCGACCTCGGTCCACGCGAGCACGTAGCCAGGACGAACCCCCGCCTTCACGATGGGGTCGCGCTGCGATCCGTTCGCGACGAGGACGAGCGCTCCGTCGGGCTCCCCGACCTCGAACCCGATCTCGCCGGTCCACCCGAACACGTCCCGGATCGCGCTCGCGACGTTCTCGTGGTTCGGCACCTCGTGCAGCACGATTCGCCGGATGCCCGAGGTGCGTCGGGCGGTGTCGACGATGGCCTGGAGTGCCGCGAGCATGCAGTGCTTCTGCTCGAACGCCCTCGACTGCTGCACGTCGACCGTGGGCTCCCACGCGATCGACCGGGTGTGGTGCTCGATGGCGGCGATGTAGTCGCGATCGGCGGCGGCCACCCTGGCTGCGATGGCCGCGCGCTCGGACTGGAACTCCGTGAGCAGTCGCAGCGCGTGCTCCCGCTGGCTCTCGGGGACGTGGCCGATCGACTGTCGCAGCGCTGCGCTCAACGCCCACTCGAACCCGCCCCGATAGCGGTCGAGGTACGTCGCGGCCTGCGTGACGCCCAGCTGGCGACGGGGCGGAAGATCGGGCGCCGGTCGCACGACGTGCACGTAGAAGGGCGTGGGGAGGAAGGCGACCGCGCCGCGGCCCGCCAGGCGGAAGACCCACACGAAGGCCCAGAACACGGTGCGGGGAAGCTGCAGGATCGCGTGCAGATCGCGGGCCCGGTACACCGCGAGCTCGGGAAAGACCCGGTGCTCCAGGATGAACTTCCACATCGGCCACACCCGCTCGGCGTCGAACGCCGTAGGCCCGGGAATCTCGTAGTAGGTGCCCAGGTTCTGGCCCGTGGCGTCATCGTGGGTGACCCACGGCGCATAGACCGCGGACAGGCTCTCGTTCTCGTCGAACAGGCCGACGATCCGGGCGAGGCTCGTCAGGTCCAGCCGGTCGTCGTCGGCGAGATAGACCGCGAGCTCCCCGCGGGCGGCCCGCAGCGCGTTGACGAAGTTGGCCTCACCGCCGAGGTTCTCGTCCTGGCGGAGGTACACGACGGGCAGGCCCCGCTCGCTCGCTTCGGCGCACACCCGTGCCGTGTCGTCGGTGGACGCGTTGTCGCTGACCACGATCTCGACGGAGAAGGGGAGCCCGGCGACCGCCGCGAGCTCGCTCAGGCACCGCTCGAGGTACGGAGCACGCTGATAGGTCGGGATGCAGATCGACAGCTTCATCACCGCACCCGCTTCAGGAAGCCGTCCAGGTAGTAGGTCGGCGGGGTCTCGATGAGCCCCTCGTTGAAGAGGAAAGGAGGGCGCTCCACGACGAAGCGGTCGTCCTCCTCGAGGAACCGTCGCACGGCCTCGGCGGGGTTGTTCCAGCCCCAGTCGTCCTGGGTACGGGGCCCCCCCACGAGGTCGCGCATGAGCCCGTCCATGACCACCACGTACGAGCCCACGTTCACGAGCGAGGCGTAGGCACGCAGCTCCTCGAGCACGTGGTCGCGACGGTGGCTGCTGTCGAGCAGCAGGACGACGCGCTCGTCAGGTCGCACGAGCGAGCGCACGTGCTCGACGATCGCCGGATCGATGCTGCTGCCCTCCACCATCGTGATGTACGGGAACAGCGGGTGCGCTTCGATGGCCGTGCGGTTGTGGGGACGAATCTCCACGTCCACGCCGATCACGCGCCCGTGGTCGAGCAGCTTGCAGAGGCTCGCCGACAGCACGAGCGAGCCCCCGTGGGCAATCCCCATCTCGAGGATCACGTCGGGACGGACCGAGAAGAGCAGCTCCTGGACGCGGACGAGGTCCTCGGGCAGCTGGATGATGGGCCGGCCGAGCCAGGTGACGGTGTAGACGTGCTTGACGTCCCATCCCGCGCGGAGCCACGCGCGGCTGGCGAGCGCGAAGCCCTCCGGTGAGGCGAGGGGATGCTCGACGGTCTCTCCACCGAGCTCGCCGGTGACCGTGGCGGCTTCGGTGTCGATGGTCACTTTCACGAGGTCTCCAGGGGTTGCGCGGCGCGGGCCACCAGCCCGGCCAGCGCGTCGAGCACGCAGCGCGGCTCGAGGTCGAGGTCCCGTCGGGCTCGGGTGACGTCGATCGGGGGCTGGACGACGATGGGTGCGTCGGCCGCCACCTCCACGTGGCAGGCGGTGAGCTGCTGCAGTCGCTCGACGAGCGCGCGGTGGGTGATGCTGCGCCCGCTCGCCACGTTGTAGGTGCGAGCCTGGCCCCGCGGACCCACGCGGAGCAGCGCTCGGACGACATCGTCGATGTGCACGTAGTCCTTGGCCGAGTCGAGCCCCTGGGCGAGTCGGATGCGACCGCTCACCGCATCGCGCACGATCATCGGCAGGAAGGTGCCCGCCTCGGGATTGTGACCGACCACGTTCGACAGTCGCACCACCCGGGCCTCGGGGCACACCCGCAGCGCGAAGCACTCGCCCGTCAGCTTGGACAGGTCGTACAGATCGTCGGGGCTGCCGGGATCGACCTGCAACAAGGCGCTCTCGCGCGTATCCGCCGAGCGGCGGTAGACGCGGGCCGACGAGAGGTAGACGTAGCCGTCGAGGTCGTCGCGCCGAAGGAGCTCACCGAGGGCCGAGACGTGTGCCTGCACGGTGTCGAAGGGACGGGTGCGGAAGTCCCCGGTGACCCCGGTGCAGTCGATGACGGTACCCGGACGTCGGGGCAGGGCCGCTCCGCGCTCGGGTGCGGCGACGTCCGCGCCGGCTCGCCGCAGGTGCGCGAGGAGATGGCGTCCGACAAAGCCCCGGGAGCCCAGGATCGTGATCAAGGCGTCACCGGTTCGGGGACGAAGTCCGGGTACGTCGCATCCCGGGGATGGATCACGATGGGGGGGAACGGCCACCGCACGCCAAAGGCCGGGTCGTCCCAGCGAACCCCGCGGTAGGCGGCAGGAGCGAACGCGGCGCTGATCTGGTACTCGACGAGCGTGTCGTCTTCGAGGGTGAGGAAACCGTGGGCGCATCCCTCGGGCACGTAGACCGCTCGGCCGTCGAGCGCGGTCAGCTCGACGGCGGTCCAGCGGCAGAACGTGCTGGAGGACGGCCTCAGATCGACGATCACGTCGTAGATGGCGCCCTCGAGCACCGACAGCACCTTGGCCTCGGCGTGGGGCGGGCACTGGAAGTGCAGACCGCGCAAGGTGCCGCGCGACCTCGACCAGGACCGCGACGCCTGGACGACCTTCGGCACCAGGCGGTGCGCGGCGAGCTCGCCGCTGCACCACGTTCGCGCGAACCAGCCGCGCTCGTCCTCGCGACGGTCCTCGCGAAGCAGCATCGCGCCGTCGACGCCAGACAGGGGCTCGAAGATCACGAGGTCTCCACCAGGTTCGAGGGCGTCGGTCGCTGGTCGTGGGGCGGTCCCTCGAGGAACTCGCGGTACCACGCAATGGTGCGCTTCAGGCCTGAATCGAGGTCGAACCGCGGCGTCCAGCCGAGCCGGGTGCGCGCCTTCTCGGCGGAGAGGTGCTGGGCGCGAATCTCGTGGGACGCCTCGTCGCGGACGTCCGGCACGAGCCCGCTCCCCATGCTCACGAGGATGCGGTCGACGAGCTCGCGCACGGTCACCGGTCGCTCGTTCGAGAGGTTGAAGGCCTCGCCGGCCAGCGTTCGATCGGCGTTCAGCTGGCGGGCGAGCATGAGGTAGGCCTCGGCGCCGTCCTCGACGTAGAAGTAGTCGCGCACGAAGGTGCCGTCGCTGCGAATGATGGGTCGCTCGCCGCGGATCACCGAGCGAATCGTGCCGGGCACGATGCGGTTCCAGTTGAGGTCGCCGCCGCCATAGAAGTTGCCACAGCGCGTGACGACGACCGGGAGGCCCCAGGTGCTCGCGTAGGTCTGCGCGACGAGGTCGCTGCACGCCTTCGAGGCGTCATAGGGGTGGCGGCCGCGCAGCGGAGCGTCCTCGCGGTAGGGCAGCACGTGGCCGTCGCCGTACGCCTTGTCGGACGAGGCGAGCACGATCTGCTCGACGCGAGGGCTCCTCCGGCAGGCCTCGAGCACCGTCCAGGTGCCCGCCACGTTCGTCTCGAAGGTGGAGACCGGATTGCGGTTGGCCACCCCCACGATGGTCTGGGCCGCCAGGTGCAGCACCGTCCGGATCTCGCGCTCGCCCAGCACTCTCTCGAGCAGGGCCTGGTCCCGCACGTCGCCTCGCACCGTGGTCACCCGCTCGACGAGCCCGGTCCGGACGATCTCCGAGTTGGGGACCCAGTCCCGTACGAGGCAGACGACGTGGGCACCGGCCCGCAGGAGGCGGCGGACCACCCAGCCCCCGACGAGCCCGGTGCCCCCGGTGACCAGTACCGGTTGGTCGAGGAAGAACGCGCGATCGGCGTCGATCATGGCCAGACCTTCCAGGGGGCGCTGCCACCCTGCCACAACGCCTCGAGGAGCCGCTTCTCCCGCAGGGTGTCCATGCACTGCCAGAACCCCGGGTGAGCGTAGGCAGCGAGCTGTTCGTGAGCCGCGAGCTGGGCCAGGGTCTCGCTCTCGAGGAAGGTCCCGTCGTGGTGGAGGAACCGGAACACGGCGGGCTCGAGCACCATGAACCCGCCGTTGATCCAGCCCTCGCCGACCTGCGGCTTCTCGGTGAACGCGCGCACCCGACCGTCCTCGAGATGCAGCTCGCCAAACCGGGCCGGGGGACGGACGGCCGTGATCGTGGCGATGCGACGATGCTCCTCGTGGTGCCGCACCAGCGCGGCGAGGTCGACGTCGGCGACGCCGTCGCCGTAGGTGAGCATGAAGGGTCGGTCGCCGAGCAGAGGCTGGAGCCGAAGGAGCCGTCCCCCGGTCATGGTGTCGTGGCCGGTCTCGACGAGGTGCACGACCCAGTCGTCGTGGTCACCGGCGATGTGCCGGACCTCGCCCGAGCCGACGTCGACGGTGAGTGAGCCGCCGATGGCGTGGTAGTCGAGGAAGTAGCGCTTGATGACGTCGCCCTTGTAGCCGAGCGCCACCACGAACTCGCGAAACCCCTGGGCCGCGTAGAGCTTCATGATGTGCCAGAGGATCGGGCGTCCGCCGATCTCGACCATGGGCTTGGGGCGGGTCTCGGTCTCCTCGGCGAGTCGAGTGCCGAGCCCGCCGGCAAGAATGACGACCTTCACCTGAGTCCTCCGTGCGTTCACCGAGTCGGCGAATTCGGGCGCGGGCTTGAGGTCGTCGACTCCGGAGCTCGTCGTGGCGACTCGGGGGTGGCACCCCGCAGCCGCGACCGCTACGGCCCGTTCGCGACCCGACGGGAGGCCCGATGACCGCCGCTCTCGACCCCTCGACCGTTCCGCAGGACGACACGCGCTTTCCGAACGCGAACCTGACGGGGGAGACGAAGCCTACGTCGGTGCTGCTCGCCGCCTACTTCGCGGACGGCGCCCCCAAGCTGCTCCGGATGTGGCGCAACGATGCCACCGTCCCCATCACCGACTGGGTCGCCGAGCAGGTCGTGACCCCCGAGCCCAGTGGCTACGCGAGGACCGAGCTGCACGGCCTTCGGCCCGGGACCTGGTACGCCTACGCCTACTTCGTCGTCGAGGACGACGAGGTGGTGGCTCGGAGCCTCGTGGCCCGGTTTCGGACCGCGCCTGGCGACGATGCTCTCGAGCCCTTGTCGATCGCGATCTCGGCCTGCAACGGAGGCAAGGTCGATCCGGACGAGCCGATCGTCCCGTTCCGCTACCCGGCCCTCGAGGTCACGGCTCGCCAGGCCTACGACCTGTTCCTCCACCTGGGCGATCAGGCGTACATGGACCGGGTGTTCGCGGCCGGCGGGACCCTGCCGATGTACCTCGACGGTTGGCGGGCCTACCTCGGCTCCGAGGGCATGCGCCAGTGCTACGCCAGGGCCGGCATGCTGGCGACCTGGGACGACCACGAGGTCACCGACAATCTCCAGTTCCGAGCCTGGACCACCGACCCCGAGGACCTCCGGAAGCGCGACAACGCGCTGGCTGCGTTCTACACCGTGCTCCCCGTGGCCGCCGATGGACCCGAGACGCCGCTGTGGAGGAGCTTTCGGTGGGGGCGCACGGCCGAGATCTTCATCCTCGACTGCCGGTACCAGCGCAGGCAGCCGAGCACCGGTGTCTACCTCGGGGCCGACCAGATGGCCTGGCTGAAGCAGACCCTCCTCGCGAGCCCGTGCCACTTCAAGATCATCGCGAGCTCCGCCCCGATGACCGACCTGAGCGGGGTGCACGAGCTCGTGCGCTTCGACCGCTGGGAGGCCTACGAGGCAGACCGTCGAGCGCTCCTCGACCACATCAACGCGCACGACATCACGAACGTCTGGTTCCTCACCGGGGACCACCACGTGAACTTCGTCTCCCGGATCGAGCGCGAAGGTGACGACCTGGCGAGTCGGACCATGGAGATTGGCTGCACAGGGGGCAACGAGCGGATGAACCTCTACGGGCCGAACATCCTCTACTCGCGGGCCCGGGCACGAGGTGTCGTGGTCACGTTCGACCCTTCGCGCGACGTGGTCCACGCCCGGTTCGTCGATCCGGAGACCGGCGAGGACGACTTCGCCGAGGAGCTACGGCAGGGACCGGTCGAGCTCCCGACGCCGCGTCGGGGTTGCGCGCCCAGGCGGTGGTTTGGTTGAGGCGCTTCAGCGCCCGGTGACCCCGCCGATGGTCGGGCATGCCGGTCGCCGACTTGCCCCAATCGGAAGCGCTCGTCGCCCTGTACCGCGCCATGGCGCGCATCCGGGTGGTCGAGGAGACGCTGCTCGCGCAGTACGCTGCCGGGCGCGTCCGGGGGACCGTCCACACCTGTCTCGGTCAGGAAGCGGCTGCGGTGGGGGCCATCGGCGCCCTCGACCCCTCGCGCGACACCGTGTGCAGCAACCATCGGGGGCATGGCCACTACCTCGCGTTCACCGGCGATCTGGCCGGGCTGATCGCGGAGATCCTGGGGCGGCCCGTCGGGGTGTGCGAGGGGATTGGCGGCAGCCAGCACCTGCATCGGGGCGGGTTCTACAGCAACGGAATCCTCGGCGGCATGGCGCCGGTGGCCGCGGGGATGGCCCTCGCGGCGCAGGCGCGCGGTGATGGAGGGGTCGCGGCCGTCTGCCTCGGCGACGGCGCGCTCGGCGAAGGCATCGTCTACGAGACGTTCAATCTCGCGGCGCTGTGGCGGCTCCCGTTGCTCTTCGTGGTGGAGGCGAACGGGTGGGCCCAGTCGACGCCCACCGTCCGCGGGGCGGCCGGCGAGCTCGCCGACCGGGCGACCCCGTTCGGGATCCCGGTGGCCGACATCGACGGCAACGACGTGGCCGCGGTGAGGGCCGCCGCGAGTGCCGTCGTGAGGACGCTGCGGGAGGGGTCCGGTCCGCAGGTCCTGTTCCTGCGCACGTACCGACTCGGACCGCACTCCAAGGGCGACGACCATCGCGACCCCCACGACATCGCGGCCGCACGGGCTCGGGATCCTCTGGCCATCACCCCGGTTCCGTCCCACGTGCGACAGCGGGCCCTCGCCGACGCCCGCGCCGAGGTGGATGCCGTGCTTGCCACCCTGGACGCCGCATGACCGCGCCGACGGTGCTCGAGTCGCTCCGCGACGGGCTGCGCACGGCCCTCGAGGATCGCCACGTGATGGTGCTCGGCGAGGACGTGCTCGACCCCTACGGCGGCGCCTTCAAGGTCACGGCGGGGCTGTCCAGCCGGTTCCCAGCGCAGGTCCTCGGGACGCCGATCAGCGAAGCCGCCATCGTCGGCGTCGCCGCCGGCCTCGCGCTCCGAGGCCACCGACCCGTCGTCGAGATCATGTTCGGCGACTTCCTCACCCTCGCCATGGACCAGCTGCTCAACCACGCGAGCAAGTTCCGGGGCGTGTACGCGGATCGCGTGCGGGTGCCGCTGGTCGTGCGTACCCCGATGGGCGGGGGACGAGGCTACGGGGCCACCCACAGTCAGACCCTCGACAAGCACTTCCTCGGTGTTCCGGGCTTGCGGGTCCTCGCGCCGAGCCTCGCTCACGAGCCTGGCGATCTCCTGCTCCAGGCGATTCGCACCACCGAGGACCCGGTGCTCTTTCTGGAGCACAAGCAGCTCTACCCGCTGCCCCTCGCGCTCGAGGGGGCACGGCTCGTCGAGGAGATTCCCGGCGCCCCGACCGCGCTCGTCGCGAACCACGGTCCGGCCGAGGTGCCCGACCTCACGGTGGTTGCGTACGGGGGCGCGTCGAGGACCGTGCTCGCGTGGATCGCGCGCATGAAGGACGAGGAGATCCGGGTCCTCGCCGTGTTTCCGTCCAGCCTGTGGCCGCTGCCCGAGGTGTCGATCGTGCGGGCGGTCCAGGCGTCTGGCCGGGCGGTGGTCGTCGAGGAGGGGCCGGTCGGGTTCGGATTCGGCAGCGAGATCGCCGCGCGGCTCGGCCGCCGGCTGTTCGGGCGCCTGAAGGCGCCGATCGTCCAGCTGGCCGCGGCGAGCGAGGTGATTCCGGCCTGTGCCGATGGCGAGGCGCGGGTGCTCGTCTCGGAGTCCGATCTCGACGAAGCCACGATGGAGGTGCTCGCGTGACGCTGACCGTGACGGTGCCACAGATCAGCGCCAACGAGGACAACGTGGTCCTCGCGGCGTGGACCCGACCCGAGGCCTCGGCCGTGCGCCGCGGTGACGTGATCTGTGTGGTCGAGTCCACCAAGGCCACCATGGAGATCGAGGCCGAGACGGAGGGCTTTCTCCGCCCGCTGCAGCCCGTGGGCGCCCGAGTGGCGGTCGGCAGCGTGATCGGCGCGATCACCGAGACCCCCGACGAGCCCACGGACGCCCTCCTCGCTCCCCCAGCGACGCCGACGACCGATCGCTTCACCAAGAAGGCGGCGCTGACCGCGAAGCGTCTCGGGGTCGATCTCGAGGCGCTGGTCGTTCGGCTCGGTCGACGGGTCACCGAGGCCGACGTCCTGGCCGCCCCGCGGGAGGCATCGGGTGGAGCCGACCTTCTCGAGGATCGCTTCGCCGCGACCCGGCCCGAGCGGGTTCTCCTGCTTGGCGGTGGCGCGGGGGCAGGCGTGATCACCCTCGACGCCATCCGACGCGCCGGCGGCCGCCCGGCCCCTGGCGTCGCTCGTCCTCAGCGCGCGGCCGCCATTCTCGACAACGACTCGGCCAAGCACGGGCGCACGGTCGCCGGGGTCCCCGTGCTCGGCGGCTTCGAACGGGCGAGAGCCCTGCTCGACGACGGGGCCTACGACGCCGCCGTTCTCTGCGTCACGGGCAACCCCGCCGAGCGCGCGCGGCTGTTCGAGGCGATGCGGGCGGACGGGATTCCGTTCACCAACGTGATCGATCCCACCGTCGATGTCGCGGGCCACGTGCAGCTCGGGGTCGGCAACCTCGTCATGGCGCACGTCTTCCTCGGGGCGTGCGCGCGGCTCGGCGACAACAACTTCCTCGCGAGCCACGTCTGCATCGAGCACCACTGCGAGATTGGCAGCCACTCCACCTTCGGTCCGCGGACCACCGCATCCGGCGCGGTGACCGTCGGGGACCGCGTCAAGGTCGGGATGGTCGTGGCCATCGAGCCCTACGTCACCGTCGGCTCCGATTCCGTCATCGCGAGCGGGTGCACCCTCACCACTTCCCTGCCGGCCGGGGCCCGCGTCAAGGCGCAGGTCAGCCACGTCGTGCGCACGGAGCCTTCATGAGCGTCGACCCGTCACGTTTCCGCCAGCCCGGTCGGTCCACCGAGGCCGAGCTCGGGTACCGCGAGCAGATGGAAGCCTATGCCCAGGAGTCGCCTGGTACCTGGGTCGAAAAGCTCGAGGCGTTCCCGAAGTTCGTATCCAGGCAGACCACGGCCCGGATGCTCGCGTTGCACGAAACCTTCCGGCTCGCGTTGCCCGTGCAGGGCGACGTGATCGAGTGCGGGGTCAGCTACGGCGGCGCGCTGATGTGGTTCGCCCAGCTCTCGGCCACGCTCGAGCCCGTCAACCTGCAGCGACGCATCATCGGGTTCGACACCTTCGCGGGCTTCACGCCGCCCACCGACGAAGACCGCGGCGCCACACCGAGCCGTGAGCTTCGCGCCGGCGGCTTCTTCGCGGACACCTACGACGATCTTCGGGCGGCGGTGGCGCTCTACGACGCGAACCGGTTCCTCGGTCACGTGCCCAAGGTCCACCTGGTGAAGGGCGACGCGAGCGAGACCATCCCGAGGTACCTCGTGGACAATCCCCACACCGTGGTCTCGCTGCTCCACCTCGACTTCGACCTCTACGAGCCGACGGTCGCCGCTCTCCGGGCGTTCGTGCCCCGCATGCCCAAGGGCGCGGTCATCGTGTTCGACGAGCTCAACAACACCACCTGGCCCGGAGAGACCCGAGCCGTGATCGACGAGGTGGGCTTGAACGGACTGGCCATCCGTCGCTTCGCCTACGAACCCCACGTCAGCTACGCGGTGCTCTCGTGAGGGTCAACGTGCCTCGGGACTTCGCGAGCCCCAGCGCCGGTCTCGCGAACACCTATGCCGGCTCGAACGTCGTGGTCACAGGGGGAGCGGGCTTCGTGGGGAGTCACCTGACCGAGCGCCTGCTCGAGCTCGGTGCCACCGTCGCCGTCGTCGACGACCTGTGCACGGGGACCACCACGAACCTCGACACGTTCCGCGACCATCACTCGCTGCGCGTCTATCGGTCGGACATCGCGGAGTGGGCCTCTCCGGAGGGACCGCTGGACTTCGTGTTCAACCTCGCGTGTCCTGCGAGCCCGGTCCACTATCGACGGCTCGCGCTCGAGACGCTGCGGGCGGGCAGCTCAGGGGCCGAGCGGATGGTGCGGCTCGCCGCCGACCGCGGAGCGGTCTTCGTGCAGGCGTCGACCAGCGAGGTCTACGGCGACCCGGAGGAGCATCCGCAGACCGAGGGCTACTGGGGGCGGGTGAACCCCGTGGGTCCACGGTCGATGTACGACGAGTCGAAGCGCTTCACCGAGGCGCTCTGTGCGGAGTGGGAGCGGCAGGGCGCGAAGATTCGCGTCGCACGCATCTTCAACACCTACGGTCCCCGCATGGCGATGCACGACGGTCGAGTGGTCCCGAACTTCGTGCTGCAGGCTCTGTCCGGCGAGGATCTCACCATCTACGGCGACGGCTCCCAGACCCGGTCGTTCTGTTTCGTCAGCGATCTGGTGGAGGGACTGCTCCGGCTCGGCGCGAGCGACGTACGCGGCCCGACGAACCTCGGCAATCCCTACGAGGAATACACCGTCGCGGACTTCGCGGCGCTCGTGCTGGAGCTCACCGGGTCTCGGTCGCGCGTGGTCCGGGAGGGGCTGCCCGTGGACGATCCGGTACGTCGGCGACCCGACATCACCCGGGCCCGCGAGCTGCTCGGCTGGGAGCCGGCCGTCTCGCTGCGCGACGGGTTGGCCGCGACCATCGCGTCCTTCCGGCCGCGCGTCGAGAGCGCGCTCACGCATTGACCCCGCGCAGACGCTCCCCTGCAGCACGATCCCGGGGAGGCGGCTTGATGATCAGACCCTGACCTGTCGGCAGGGTCGCGACCGGGACTCCGAGCGTAGCGGTCAGCTCGTCCAGCGCGACCTTCTGGGCTCGATACGGCGCCCAGCCGTAGTCGTCGAGCATCACGACGCCGGCCGCGCTCACTCGCGGCCACAGCGCGGCGAGCGCGTGGACCTCGGGCAGGGCGATGTTCATGTCGAGGTGCAGGTACGCGATGGGCTCGTCGGGCACCTGATCGAGCGTGTCCGGAACCTTGCCGCGGATCAGGTGGGTTCGCTGGAACGGGCGGAAGTTATCCTCCGCCCGAGCGAAACACTCGCTGTAGAACGCCTGGTTCTCGGCGGTGCGCGGCTGGCGCTCCCGCGGCAGCATCTGCTCCTCGGGGATGCCCTGGAACGTGTCGAGCAGGTAGAAGTGCCGGTCGAGCTCGTTCCAACCCAGGTAGTCGCAGATCGCGAGCGAGCACATCCCGGTGTTCACACCACACTCGACGAAGTTTCCGGGAACGTGGAGGGCGTGCTGGGCCGCCCACAGCAGCATGTACACCCGGAACTCGACGTGGATGTCCTCGGTGCTGCCGGGCGGCCGCCCGATGTGGTGCCCGCTGTTCATGCCGCGCTGGTAGGCGCGACGGAACTTCGGGTCGACCAGGAAGTCCAGGCTCTTGAGCTCCGTGCGCAAGAAGTCGCCCTGGTACGTGGTGGGGATCTGCGTAGGCGGAGCGGGCGCCGCTCGGTTGGACACGGGTCACCTCCGGAGTGGGTCCTCCGATCGGCGCATGGCCCGTGAGCTGAAGCAGGAGGGTCGACCGGACCCGCGAGGGCGTCGAGGCCCACCGGAACGGCGGACGCCGCCCGATTCCCTTCACTCGCAGCGCGACCACACCCGCTTGGCCGGCTCGAAGCGCTTCAGGCCGCTCGTCTGGAGCTCGAGGTGCAGCTTCGTGTCACGATCGCTCAGCCAGAGCTGGAACTGCGACCCCGTGTAGTCGACGGGCTCCCAGAGCAGCGTGAAGTACATCCCGTTCAGGGCCATCTCCCCGATCCGGTGGGCTTCGGGCGGCTGGTCGGGGTGGCCGAGCACCAGCATTCCGTCTTCGCCCTTACTGGCCACCATGGGACTGGCGCAGCCCTCCGTGTCGTCGGGCGACCATCGGCCGACGTAGCGGTCGAGGTCCGCGGGGCCGGGGGTGAGCGTGAGCGCGGGCATGCCCGGAGGGCGCGGCCCGCCAGGCTGGACCCGTTGGAGTGCCGTGGTCGAGGCGTAGTAGGCGAGCCCAATGAACAACAGGCCCAACCCTCCGGCCAACAACAGGATGGGACCGATGCCCGCCAGGGGAGACACCGTGGGTCTTGGTTCGTGCGCCGGCGCGCTTGGCGAGGCCGAGCGCGGAGCAGGCGACGAAGTCGACTGCCGGCCGTGACCGAGGGCGCTCCCGTGTTGCGATCTCGGCTTGTCGACCGGTCTCTCGTGCGCCGGGCGTGGGGGCTCCCGGACGACGGGCTCCCCGTCGCGTGTGGCCCGGACGTCTTCGACGAACCGCCGCCACTCGGGGTCGCCCCGGTCCCCTTGCCAGTGGGCAAGGTTGGCGGTCTGGGCGAGCTCGAAGGCGACTGGGCGCTCGCAGGGCTCGATGGTGGCGGGTACGAGTTTGCCGTGCCGGTCGCCGACCGTGGCCTCGGATCGCACCCAGCGCGAGCCGACCGAGCGGCTGCTCCACAACACGACGACGACCTTGGCGCCGTGCAGGGCGCGCTCGATGACCTCGTCGTAGGTCTCGCCGCTGCGCAGGGCCGTGTCCCACCAGATGTCGAAGCCCTCTGCCTCGAGCCCCTGGGCGATCAACGCGACACGGTCTCGATCCTCGGACTTGTAGCTGATGAAGACGTCTGCCATGGCGACCCCCCTTACCGTGCTGGCGAGGGTCGTGCTGGCGGACGAGGACAGGGCGGCTCAGCGGCGCAACCCGGCTACCTCACCGCGTACGCCGCCGAGGCGGTCCTCGGCCACCCCGACCGCTCGCATGGCCGTGATCGGCACCTGTGCCGCGTGGGTCCCGTCGGGAGCGACGACGTGCTCGCCGCGTACGAGGCCTCCGGCTCCGCCGGCGACGAGGAACGCCATGCCTTCGCTGTTGTGGCTCCCCTCGAGGGCGTCGGCGGTGCCTCCTTCGTTGAGGAGCATCACCGCGCACCGGTCGAGCAGCGTGCCGTCGCCTTCGGGCGTGCGCCGAA
Source organism: uncultured Enterobacteriaceae bacterium (assembly GCA_964655065.1). Lineage (GTDB taxonomy): Bacteria > Myxococcota_A > UBA796 > UBA796 > DRPG01. The sequence goes on from CAZZLC010000008.1 coordinate 130,273, forward strand.
GCTGGTCGACGAGCGCGGCCCACTGCTCGACGTGCCACGCGACGACATCCTCGAGCTGATCCGTGCGTCCGTTGTGGTGCACGTCGTGGCAGTTGAAGGGGTGCCCGGTGATGGGACGGGCGTTCATGAACGACTGCCACATCGTGATCATCCACGTCACGACGCGCGTGCGGTCGCAGGTGAGCGCCATTGTGACGAGGTCGCGGAACACCTCGGCCCGCGCTTCCTCGTCGGAGTACCCGAGGTTGATCGCGTTGCCCTCCGGGCCGTCGAACGCACCGCCCAGTGGCGGGTCCTGGCCAGGGTCGAGCAGCCGATCACAGCCCTCCGTGGGGTCGGGGGCGAGCGCCTGGAGGCGCTGCTCGATGGTGCGGACGTGGTCCCAGTGCTCCTCGAGTCGCTGACGGTCCGCGCCCGAGAGGGCTTGGCTCACGCTCGAGAGCCGCCAGTCGACCAGGTCGAGCACGCTGGATCGCTTCTGCAGCTCGAGGGCGCCCCCCTCGTCGCCCTCGCCGACGAACCCGGTGAACAGGGTCTGCCAGGCAAGGCGCGGCGAGACGGTTGGCGGGACGGGGACGATTCGGTCGTTCCGGCGTTCGAACGACAACGTGTCGCGGTTGTCGGGGATGTCGAGGCCCCCGCCGAGGTTGTAGAAGAGCGCCTGGGTCCGGTAGTTGAGCGAGGGAAACGCGGTCTCGCCGCCGATCGCATCGATGACCAGACGGTCGGAGGTCCGGGAGCTGGTCGTCGCGTCGAAGGGGGCCACGGTCGACACCCCGGCGAGCAGCGGTGGGCCGTGCCAGTGGAACTCGGCGTAGCCCTGGGGCGGTGGCGTCGCCACTTCGGGGGACGACGGAATGAACAGGTTGCTCACGACGGTCACCTCGTCCGTGAGGTCGAGCGCGTCGAGGGCCGAGAGAGCATAGGGGACGTCGTAGCCGCGTCCGGTCGCCTCGGGAACGAACCGGACCGCTGGGCCCTGGTCCGTGCGTAGCGAGTGGCCGGCGAAGCAAAGCAGATAGCGCAAGGGCAGGGGCGCACCGGCGGCAAGCGCGTCCCCGTTGGGTCCGAGCATGCACTCGAGGGCGGGAAGCCCGAGGGCCACCCCTCCGGCTCCGCGGAGGAGCGAGCGGCGAGACAGTCGCAAGGTCATGGCGTCACCTCCCGGCGCAGCCGGAACGAGGGGTCGGTCACCAGGTCGAGCAGGAGCCGGTCGAACCGGCCCGCGGTGGTCTCGGGGTCCCGGAACCGGTCGAGAAGTCGGTCCGAGAGCGCGATGTCCTCGAAGGCCAGCGGACGGCCCAGCGCGAACTGGAGCACGTGGTCGACGGCGCAGGCGTCGAGCTCGGCTCGCAGCGCCACCTGGGCGAGCTCCGCCGGTCCCGAGAACGTTCCCCAGGGCACGACCTCGCCCTCGCCGGACAGCACGCAGTCGGGGTTGGCGTCGTCGTGTGTCCGGTAGCGACCCTCTCGGTCGAAGGTCTCGAGTCCGAAGCCGATGGGGTCCATCAGCTCGTGACAGCCGGCGCACTGGGGGTCGTCGCGGTGCTGGACGTAGCGGTCCTCCTTGCACTCCGCGAGGGCGGGATCCGGAGGCTCGTCGACGGCGACGCCAGGAGGGGGCGGCGCGACGGGATTGCAGAAGAGTCGCTCGCGGATGGCCTTGCCCCGGCGGGTGGGGCTCGTGTCGGCGACACCGGCGCCTACCGAGAGGAAGGCGCCCGTTCCGAGCAACCCGACCCGATCCCTCGGGGTGTCCACCCAAGCTTCGCCGCCGGGGACGGGGTAGCCGTAGTGCTCGGCGAGGTCGGGGTCCACGAAGGTCTGGGGGTACGTGTAGAGCACCTCGTAGGCCAGCTGCTCGTCGAACAGGACCCGCTCGACCAGGGCTCGCGCCTCCCGCCGCATCGCGGTGGTGAGCCAGGCGTCGTGAGGGAGCTGGTGATACCCGAGCCACATCGCGTGGAAGCGGTCGACCTGGGCTCGGGCGCGCGAGTCGGCGAGCAGGCGCTCCGCCTCGGCCCGGAGTCCGTCCGCGGAATCCAGCCGTCCCGCGGCGGCAGCGTCGAGTAGAGCATCGTCGGGTGGTGCCGCCCACAGCAGGAAGGACAGTCGGGAGGCCACCTCGTACCCATCGAGGGCGAACACGCCGGGAGCCCCGCCAACGGGGGTTCCCGTCTCGATGCGGTAGAGAAACGCGGGGTCCTGGACGAGGGCCCGAACCACGACCTCGACCGCGGCGTCGAAGCCGCCGGTCGCGCGTGCGAAGCCCAGCGCCGCCTCGGTGAGTCGCTCCACGTGGGCGAACTCCACGGGCCGGCGGAGGAGCCGCCGGCCCAGGGTCCGCACGGTCTCGCGGATGCACTCCGCGTCGTCGGAGCGGGTCGGCGTGCAAGGGACGATTGCCGTCATGCGGGCCTCGTCGGCGACGAGCCGGGTCGCGACGTCGCCCGCGATCGACTCGAGGGCTTCGACGAGGACGAGGCTCGGCTCCTGGGTCGGCGCCGAATTGTCGAAGGGCCGGAAACGATCGGCCGGGAGCAGCCGGGATGCGGGTCGCGTGTCGTCGCTCAGGACCGCGGCGAGCGAGTTGTCGAGCTCGTGAACGGACAGGCGGCGGAGCGCCACCTCCACCGCGGTCTCCCCGCGGTCGCGGTGGCAGCCCGCGAGCACGATCCCCGCGACCAGTAGCCAGCGGAACAACATGGAAACTCCTCGGTTGCGCGTTGCGCGACGGCGAGCGGGAATGCCCAGGCCACCGTGGGCGGCGAGTGTGCAACGCGAGGGCCCCGTTGGTCGAGGCACCTTTCTCTGGGATTTCTCGTGGCTCGGCCACCCGGGTGGCGGACCACCGCGATCGGTGCGAGACGTCGCGGGACTCAGGGCGCGTAGCGGCTGATCCCGTAGAACGTTCCCGTGTAGACGACCCCGTCTGGACCGAGGGTGGTGGCGGCGTAGCTCGCATTCTCGCACGACGCGGGCAGGCGCTCGAGGGTCTCCGCCACCGCAGGTGGTCGGGGGTCGCCGCCGTCTCGGGACCTCGCAGCGGCGAGGATGCCTGTGCGTAGCTGCCCCGGTGGGTGCCCGGCCAGACGTCGTCGGCCAGCGTGGGGTTGGGGGGAGGCTCGGCGTCCTCGATGGTGAGGGGGGCCGGTGCGCAGGCAAGCAGGAGGGCAAGGGTCGACAACGGTCCTCCGGGACGAGAGCCGGCAGCTCACCGCATCGTGCTGCTGCATCCTCCACCCTCGCCTCGCGCCGCTCGGCCATCGAGCCGGTCGAAGGTGGGCGGGTCAGCGTCCCGGCGGGCTCGAGAAGGCGGGGCCCAGGGCCTCGACGCGGTCCGCGATGGCACCGCAGTAGCGACCGTTCGCAAAGAGGGAGCACGGATCGATCGACTCGCCCCGGAACGCCTGTGCGTTGACCTCGGGGAACCAGGCCTCCCACAACTTCTCGTCGGTCGAGGGGTCGACGACGAGGAACCGGGTGTGATCGCCGGGTCGCGGCGAGACCTGCTCGCGGTGCCCGATCGCGACGAGCACGAGCCCCTCGGTCGTCCAGTCGGCGCCACCCAGGTGGGTCTCGAACCAGCCGTCTTCGGTCCACGTCCACCGCTCGGTGGCCGTCATCGTGGACTCGTCGAGCTCGTACTCGACGACGCGAGAGTAGCCACGCTCTCGGCCGTTGTCGTACACGAGGAGCCGGCCGTCGGCGTACTGCAGGCCGTGCTGGCACTCGGGGTGGCGATCGAGGGCGGTGCCATCGGGGTCGCGCAGGGTGAAGTCGCCATCCTTGCCAAACGCCCAGCGCCAGCGGCCCGAAGGCACCTCGATGGCCACGACCTGGGACGGGACGCACAAGGAAACGAGGATCACCTCCTGCCCGTCGAAGTCGTAGAGGTTCAGCCAGTTCGGGTGGTACGAGTTACCGCGGCGGCCGAGCAGGTGCCCTTCGAGGTAGCCGCGCTCGCTGTGCCAGTCGAAGCGGACCTCCCCGTCGGGCGCCACGAGCCGGGTGGCGAAGCTGCGCACCGGCTCCCCGCCGGTGTTGGGGTGGGCCCGCTCCTCGAGCGTGAGCAGGCGACCGTCCGGGAGGCGTCGAGCGTCGTGGTGAAAGAGGACGTCGGCGGCATTCGCGAGCGGCACGCCGAGGTCGAAGGAGATGTCGCCCCCGAGCAGATCGACGAGTCGCAGGCGGTGGGCCGGCTTGGGCGGCCACCCGCCTCGGATCGAGAAGCTCGCGATGTCCTCGTGGTAGGACACCGCGGTCAGGTTGCCGTGTCGCACGTGCCAGCGGACGTTGCCGTCACGGTCGAACACCAGCCCCCGCGCGCCGTCGAAGGGCTCGCGCTGGTGGTTGGTCACCGTATAGTCCCCTCCGGCACGGGGATCGTGGAGCATCACGTCGATCGTGGTGAGCCCAGGGTCGGTGGGGGCCTGGGTGGTGAGCGGGACCTCGAGGGGGGCTGGGGTGCCGGGCGGTCCCACGAGGCAGTCGTACGAGGCCTCGGCGAGCAGCCCGGCCAACGTGAGCGCGTGCGCGTCGGCTTCGACATCGCTCTCGACCAGGTGCACCTCGGCGCGATCGTCACCCAGCCAGCAGGCGATCGCGAGAGGGGCGGGGTCGGTGAGCTCGACGTCGAAGGCCGCTTCGTTGGCGTTCCACGGCTGACGGACCACGACGGACCGCACGGGCCCGTCGTCGCTGACCACCGTGGTCACAGGGGAGGTTTCACCGCGCTCGCCGGTATCGTCGGCGACGGGTGGCGAGGTCGAACACGCGAGCAGGATGGTGAGCATCATCGGGGCGCCGCATATCGAGCCCGCTGGCCCCTGGCACCTGCCTATGTGGCAAGCCGCAGGCTGCGCCTCGGACGCCGAGTCCGACGGCGCTGGTACTCCTCGACGATGCCGGCGTAGTCGCTCGCCTCGTATCGGCTGAACACCTCGTACAGCACATTGGGGAGCTTGCGGTAGGGGTTCACGCCGATCTCGGACAGCACGACGTCGAGGTAGTGGTGGAAGCGTGTGTTCACCGCGCAGGCCCACGAAGACTCGTAGGCGATGTTCGCATCCTTCCAGGCCCGGATCTTCCCGATCGAGGCTTCCATGGCCTCGACGCTGGGCAGCTCGAGACGTCCGCCAATCACCGCGTCGAGCCACAAGGCGCCTGCCTCGGCGGTCGGAATGTGCAGGAAGCCGTGGTTGTAGCCAGCGAACGCGAGTCGAGGGATTCGGGGATGCAGGATGTGCCTGTAGAGCTGCACGCCGTCGGGCTCGGACTCGAGCTTCGTGCGATAGGGCTCGGGCACGAACGGGAATCGAGGACTCTTCGACCCGATGGCGAAGGCCACCACATCCGCAGCGACTCGCGTGCCGTCCGCGAGGACCAGCCCCTTCTCGTCCATGGCGACGACCTCGCCCTGCACTGGCTCGATCGCTCCCGACGCCACGTGCGGGTAGTAGTCGTCGGGGGCGAGGGCGGACGCGGAGCGCATGTCCCACAGCATCGAGTTGGGGGGTCGAACCCGGGCGAGCCTCTCGCGACCGGCTCGTCCGTGTCCGCGGGCGTGGGAGCGGAACTGGGTCCAGATCCCGAGCGACAGGAGCCACCAGAAGGTGCTCACGAACGGGGCCCCCACCGAGTGGAGCAACCGCTGGGGCAGCGTGGGCTGGGCGCTCCACGGCAGCATCACCGAGCCGAACCGACTGAAGATCGCGAACGTGTAGTGGGCCAGCCCGAAGATGTACCGGGGAATCGGCCACCGGGCGGTTCGAAAGACGTGGTGGACCCGTGCGTTGCGGCGGGCCGCAAACACCGCGAGGTCGAGGGCGGTCTTGCCCATGCCCACCACGGCGACGCGGCGGTCGCGGAACCGCTCGAGCGAGTCGAGGGCCCGGTTCGTGACGATCTCCCCACGGAACGCGTCCATCCCTGGCAACTCGGGCTCGAGGGACGGCTGCGTGTACTGCCCGGTGGCGATGATCACATAGTCGACGTCGTGCTCAGCCTTCCCGTCGGGCCCGTCGACGTGGACGCGCCAGCCCCCGGACCGCTCTTCGAGGCCCTCCACGCGGGTGCTCAGCCGCGGTGTCAGGTCGTACGTCTCGACGACGAGGTCGAAGTAGCCGCGGATCTGTTCGGCCGTGGGGTGCTCGTCGGGCGGGTCGGACCAGGGAAGGTCCGAGAGATGGTAGGCCGACGCAATGTTCTGGAGCCGAACCTCGGGGTAGACGTCGCACCACACGCCGCCGACCGTGCTTCCCGCCTCGAACAGCTCAATCTCGTGGCCGAGCCGCGACAGGACCGCCGCGTAGGTGAGCCCCGAGATTCCTCCTCCGATGATCCCAAACCGCACGTTCCCCCCAGTCGGTGAGGACAGTACTGCGATTCTTGCCAGAGAGGCCTTACGCGAACGCTACGACGTGCGGAGGCCTCGTGCGTGGGCGCGGCCGTGTTGGTCGAGCTGGCCGGGGCCATCGGCATGCGGTCCGAGGTGAGGGGCATCGCGGGGGTCGTGCACGCCGTGGCAGGCTGGTGGCCCTGAGGCCAGACGTCCTTCCCGTGTAGCGACTCCGGCGGATCGAGTCCGGCAGTTACCCCCGTGGGGCGCAGCGAGTGACGACTGGCGCGGAATGCGCCGATGGGCCGGTGGTGAGAGCGAGCCTGCCCTACGCGGATCCCATCGAATGGCGCCGTGCCGTGGTGGCCCGGCTTGCCTGCATGCTGGCGCCGGTCCTCTCGCTCCCGTTTCAGATCGTGCACGCGAGCCGAGGCAACTGGCACCTCGTGGCCGTGCACGTGGGTGCGCTCGTGGGCGCGGGGTTCGCCTATCGTGAGCTCACCCGCGGGCGACTTCAGCGCGCCGCCTGGGTGCTGCTCGCGAGCCTGGGGGCCACCGTGACCTACGCCGCCTGGCACGGAGGGGGCCTCGCCGGGCACGCGAGCCCCTTCCTCTGCTTCGTGTCCATGCTCGCTGCGCTCACCCTGGATGGTGGGCAGCGCGTCGCGGGCATTGGCGCTGCCGTGCTCGCGGTGCTCGGACTCGGTCTCTTCGGTCCGACCGACCAGCCGGTGTCGGACGGGACCTTCCGAGCCAGCGTCTTCATCCTCGTCGCCACCGCTGGGGCGATCGTGGTGTCGCTGGACGGGACCATGGAGCGGCTGGCTCGGGACGTGGCCTCGGCCACGCAGTCGGCCGAGGAGGCCAACGCCCGAAAGGACCGGCTGCTCGCCAGGGTCTCGCACTACTTGCGCACGCCGCTCAACGCCATTGTCGGCTACACCGAGCTCCTCGCTGACGACGCTCGCGGCGAGGAGCGCGTCGAAGCCGTAGAGGACATGGAGCGCATCCTGCGAGCCAGCCACGGGCTCCTGTCGATCCTCGACGACATCCTCGACGTGGCCCGTGTGGAGTCGGGCAGCCTGCGCTCGAGCCACGGTCGAATCGACCTCGACTCGCTCTGCGGCCAGCTCTCGGCGACGGTGAACCCCCTGGCCGCGACCCGAAACAACCGGTTCGAGTTGATGACCGCGCCCATCCCCTTCGAGGTGTGGCTGGACGAAGGGCGCCTGCGTCAGGTGCTCCTCAACCTGCTCGGCAACGCGTGCAAGTTCACCTCTGACGGCGAGGTGTGCCTGAGGGTCGGACCTGGGTCCGACGGAATGCTCCGCTTCGAGGTCGAGGACACCGGCGTCGGGATGGATGCGGATCAGTGCAGGCGGGTGCGCGAGGCACTGGAGCGCCGTTCGGCGACGGTGGCCCGGACGCACGGCGGCACGGGCCTCGGGCTGGCCATCTGCGGCCGGCTGGTCGAGGAGATGGGGGGACAGCTCCGCATGACCAGCGAGCCCGGCGAGGGAACCCGGTTCTGGGGCGAGCTCCCCGCCAAGAAGGCCTCGTGAGGACCGTGTTGTCCCGACGTAGCTTCTTCCAGGCATTTCGCTGGATCGCGCTGGGGTTCGGCATCCCCCTGCTCGTGGTCAGTGTGTTGCGGGGTCGCCTACTCATCGCGGGCTTTCTCGTCGTGCTCGCGATCGTCGCCCACTCGAGCGCGCGGCTGACGTTCCGGGGCCGACCGCGGGCGGCCGCTGCGCTCGTCTCGATCGTCACCGGCATCGCGGTGTACGCCACGGTGTGGAGCGGCGACGGGATGTCCGGCAGTGCGGCCACGTACCTGACGATCGTGCCGCTCGTGGCCACGGTCGCCGGCGGAAGTCGAATCGGCGCCGTGACGCTCGGGGTCGTGCTGATGTCCATGCTCGCCTTGATGGCGTGGGACGACCGAACCGCGCCGGTGGTCGCCGAGTGGTCCCAGATCGCACACTTGACCGCGTCCCGTGGGGTGCTGGTGGCCCTGTGCGGTACGCTGGCCATCCTCCTCGTGCGGAGCGCGGACGCCCTGAATCACGACCTCGACGGCTCGAGGGCGCAGGCCCAGGCGGCCAACGCGGCGAAGTCACGTCTGCTCGCTCACTGCTCGCACGATCTCCGCACGCCGATCCACGCCGTGCAAGGCTACACCGCCCTCCTCGCCGAGGACGCCTACCTCGCCGGGCGCCACGAGGAGCTGACCGACCTTGCTCGGGTCGACACGGCCTCTCACCACCTGTTGACCGTGATCGAGCAGGTCCTCGCGATGGCTCGGCTCGAGCACGCGCCGTCGCCCCGGACTCCCGAGGACGTGGACGTGGTGGCGCTGCTCGAGGAGTTCGACCATCCCTGCATCTCCACCACGATCGATCCCCTGCCGTTCGTCCCCCGGACCGACGTGGTGGCCCTGCGACTGCTCCTCGCCCAGCTCACGCACCACCTCGTCGATCTCTCCTGCGAGACCGCGGTCATCCGCGTGGGGCCCTCGGGCGAGCGGCAGATGCGCATCTCGGCGATGTGCCCGGGCGCAGACTGCGACGTCTCGAGAGACCCCTTCGAGCCGTTCCGTCACGGAGGGTTGGAGCTCGCGCTCTGCGAGCAGCTCGCCATCAGCCTGGCGGGAACCGCTCGCGCCGACACCGAGGGTGTGCACTTCGAGATTCCCGTGTAGCAGGCGCGGATCTGCGTTCACCCTTCACGAGCGTGCCCGCGAGGTACTCCTTGCTCCAGCCCCGGACTTCCTTCGGGCGAGCCCACCGGGAGGCACGATGACCCACGCTCGCCTGAAGCGAGGCTACCGGCGCTCGAGCGCCCGCCTCAGCCGACCCAGACCCCAGGCGCCGAACGCGAAGGCGGGGATGGCGAGGATACCCGCCAGCTCGACTCCGAGCAGGGGCTCGGCGCTCACGACCTCCCGGAGCTCGGCCAGCGAGTCGATGGCGTCGGGTCCCGACAGCAGACGGCCGAACTCGACGATGGCGTTGGCCACGAACGCGGACCCCACCGCCACGGCGGCACGCCACCGACGACCCGCCTCCGGCTCGAGCGAGAGGTGGATCTCGCCGAAGGAGCGCGCGTCGGGCGACTGGACCTGGAAGGCCACGCGCTCCCGTCGGTACCAGACGGTTCGGGTAGGCTCGACGTCGAGGTGGAAGAGGAACCAGCCCTCGAGATCGGGACGAGGTTCCTGGGGACGGACGCGGATGCGCCCCCCGACAGGGTCGACGACCACGGCCGCGCTCGTCGCGCGCGGCTTGATCCGGAGCTCCACCGTGTGTCCCGCGCGCACGTCGAACACGTTGTCGAGACCTGGCTCGATGCGCTCGACGTCGGCCCCCACGCGGTACAGCTCGACGGTGTGCCGCTCGAGATCCCTCGCCTCGAGGAAGGCGAAGGGCGCCGGGCGAGCCCGGGCGGCGGGCACGGGAAGCTCGATGCGCTCCTGCACATCGTCGCCGGATGCGAGCTGACCCCGCAGCAACAGGACCAGCGTGTCTCCGCTGACCACGAGCTCGGTGTCCCAGGGCTCCGACGGAGGCGGGGCGAGCACGGTGTGGAACTTGCCGGACTGGAGCGTGTCGTGGCTGAGCACCGCGAGATCGAGGCGCTCGAGGCGCTCGAGCGTGGGCGGCTGGAGCGTCAGGCGCACCTTCACCGCGCCGCCCGGGTACTCCACGAGCGGGGTGAGGGTCGGCTTCAGGGCGCCCCGAAGCCAGGGCTTGACGGAGAGCTCGCGGGGCCGGGACGACATCGGCACGCTGGCCGACGCTGGGCCCTCCACCTCGATGAAGAGCTGCTGGAGGTCGATGGCCTCACACCCGGGGTCGTCGATGCGGACCTGGGTCGTCAGCACCAGGGTCTCGCCGGGCGCAATGCCCTCGTGGGGCAGCACGAGGTCGTCGGAGAGGTGAACGGCGAGCTCGGTGGAGACGCCGCGCACGAACCAGGTGCCGAAGCCCCGGAGGGGATTGGTGATGCGGAAGGTGAGCTCGGCGTCCTGCCCGAGCCTGAGGTGATCGACGGCGAGGACCGGCTTCACCTCCAGCGGCACCCGCTGACGCGGCTCAGGATTCATAGATCACCCGCGCCCCGGTGTGGCTGCTCCGGGTGAAGTGCTCCTGGACCTGCTCCAACAGGTCGCCCACCCAGGTGTCTCGGAGACTGCGCGCGGCGAGGTCGTCGAGCACCGACAGCTGTGCGGCATCGCGGGCGTACTCCGCGCGTCGCTGGAGCATCAGGTGCAGCAACGTCCGCACCACGGTGTGGTGTCGCGGGGGCAGATCCTGCACGAACACGAGTCGACCCAGCGGATCGGCCTCCCACTCGATGGGGCCGGCCCGCAGACACCACACGAAGTCGCAGGTCGCGTCACCACCCTCGAGGAGGGCGAGCACGGGCTCCCGGAACCGATTGTGCTGGTGGGGAAGGTAGAGCACCCGCACGACCACCTCGGGAGCGGCGGGGAGCATCGCGGACTGGAACGTGAGCTCGACGACCTGGGCTCCGTTGAAGCTCTCGCCGAGGTCCTTCGGCGCCGCGGTGACGGACAGCTGCCAGCCGATCGAGAGGAGCTCGGTACCCTCCCAGACGAGCTCCGTGACGGCGCTCAGGTGGCGCTCGACGTAGTCCCGGTGCTCGGGGCTTCGCAGGTCGCTCGGCTCCTCGCCCACATAGTTGCGGAGCTGCACGAGGTAGTCGAGCTCGGGCTCGACCACGAGGGCGTGCATCCGCGCCCCGAACGCCTCGTCGAGCCGCTCGAGCCAGCGGCGCACCGAGACGTTGCCGACCTCGGGATTCACGCTGGCCAGATCGCGCTCGTCGTTGAACGGCAGGAGCAGCGCGCCGGCCTCCTCGAGTCGCATGCGGGTCGCCCTGCCGTCTCGGCCGAGCCAGTGGACCAGCCGCCGCTGGTAGATCTCCACCACCTGGGCCAGCGAGGGGAGCTCGAACACGGCTCGGCTCTCGCTGCCGATGCGGTCGCGGAACTGACCCTGCATGCGGCCGAGCAGCTCCTTGCTCCGAGAGTTCGTCATCGTGAACACGACGAGCACGTTGGGCAGGGTGTTGTAGAGCTCACTCACCCGACCGAAGAAGCCGAGCCAGCTCTCGGTCGTATCGGGCATGAACGCGGCTCGCGCCTCGATCTGATCGAAGGCGAAGACGAACACCCGCACCGGATCGGCCACGTTCTCGGGCTCGCGCTTGGACGGCGCGAACAGGCTAGCCAGCACCCGGATCATCTCGACCCGGCGAGCGAGGGTGGGTGGGTTCTTGAACCAGGCCTTGACCGCGGGACGGTCGACGACGTCGAGCAGGTACCGGAAGAGGTGCTCGGCGATGTCGCGGTGGAAGTCGTTCTCGCTGTCGGCGAGGAACTGCAGGCAGAACCGCTCGACCAACCGGTCGCGGTCCAGGCGACGGAAGGCTTCGAAGTCCCGCTCGGCGTAGAGCGCGCCCAGGCTGTGCTGGCGCGGCCAGAGCAAGGCGCGCAGTCGATCGGTCAGCGGCACCGTGCCCTGGAGCCTCGCCAGCGCGTGCGGGTCGGGCACGACGTCGCCGAGCAGCCGGAACGCGAGGTGAGCCATCTTCTTGAAGAGCAGGTCCTCTCCGTCCGGGCCAGAGGTGGTGAGCGTCTCCACCAGCTCCTCGAGCATCACGAGCTCGAGCTCGGGGAGCTCCCAGTGGTTGGACCGCCACACGACCACGTACTCGCCAGCCTGCTCGTGGTCGGGGTGTCGGAGCCACTGCAGGGTGTGCGTCTTGCCCACGCCGGGGTCCCCGGTGAGCATGACGATCCGCGAGGCTCCGCTGTGCCGCACGTCGTCCACGGCCCGCGCGAGGCACTCCCGGACGTCCTGGTGCAGCACGTCCACGTGCAAGCCTTCGATGTCCTTTGCACGGGCGTCGTAGGTGATCACCCGGTGGTCGTGGAAGGGGGACCGGTTGCCCTGCCGCTCGTAGTGGCGCTTCAGCTGCTGCAGGCCCAGGAGACGGGCATGCTCGCGCTGCTGCTCTCGTGCTTCGTCCATGGTCAAGGTCGCTCCGTGGGCCAGTTCACGTAGAAGTACAGGGCACCCGAGTGCGGAATGCCGAACGCGCGTTCCTCGGCGGGGGTCGTGTCGACCTCGTTGAGCACGCGGAGCTCGAGCTCGCCGGCCTTCCACCTTCGGTGGAGCTCGTCCTTGACGGCATCGGCCGACACGCCAGGCAGGTCCTGACGCAAGCGGCGGTACAGCCTCGGAATGTCGACGAGCCCGTCTTCGTACTCGACGCGTCGACACAGCGCCCGGTAGGCGTGGGCGAGCTGGTCGGCGAGGGGGGCCGGCGACGACTCGGAGGGACCGCCGACCCCGGCGAGCTTCTGGGCGAGGACCGAGGCCCCCTCGTCGATCTGCTGGACGACGGAGCTGCGTAGCTGGTCGATGGCGTCGCCGATGGTCGAGCGGAGCTGCTGGAGCGCGAGCGTCGACCCGAGCTCCCTCAGCCCGGGGTCGGGCAGAGCGCCGAGCCGAGCGTGCCCCGGAGGAGCCAGCGAGTAGCGCTTGACGGTCTGCTGGCGAGGCTTGTCCGAAGCCGTCGACGCCGGGCGCTTCTCGACCGTCTGCACCACGAGGCCCTGGGTCACCGCGTGGTCCAGCGGACGCTTCACCAGCTTCGCGAGCGCGCTCGTGCCGTCGAGCTCGCCACCACCGAGGACCACGGCCAACAGAGCCAGATCGACGAGCTCGGACTCTGGCGCGGACGACTTGGCCACCTTGCCTCCGGGCCCGGTCTATGGCGGGTCGGGTCCTGCGCCAAGCCGGGATTCGGCGGGTGAAACCTCGGGGGACGGTTTCGATCGTTACGCCTCGGCCAAGCTGCTGGAGGTTGACTTGATCGTGCTCGTATTGAGCTGCTCCACGCTCTCGACGACGGTCGAGGCCGAGGAGCCCGACCCCGAGAGCCCTGTCCGCGGGGAGTGTCCGACCGACGCGCCGTCGACGTGCAACCCGAAGGGTGCCCCCGCGGCGCGCCCGCTCAACGTCCTCGGGGCGCCCCTGGCCAAGTGCAGCGTCGATCCGCTGACCGGGTGGTTCCGCGACGGCACCTGTCGGACCGATGTGGCCGACCGCGGCCTCCACACCGTCTGCGCCGAGCTCGACGAGGGGTTCCTGGCCTACACGAAGTCGAGAGGCAACGACCTGTCGACGGCACGCGGGTCCTTTCCCGGACTGTCTCCGGGCGACCGGTGGTGCCTGTGCGCCGCCCGCTGGGAGGAGGCACGTCAGGCGGGCGTAGCGCCCCGCGTCGTGCTCGAGGCCACCGACGACGCTGCGTTGCGGGTCGTCGACCGCGCTCACCTCGAGGGGCACGGTCGCTGACTCAGTGGACGCGAAGGACGTGCACCAGCCTGGGTCTCGCCGTAGACCGAACGTGATGGTGGACCCACCTCGAACGAGCGGGAAAGGCGAAGGAGGCCGCATCCCGTGCTTCGGGCACGATGAATGGGCCACGTGGCAAGGGGCGCTCGGCTCTCGACCCAGTCCCCGGACGCAAACGGCGGGTTACCCCCGCCGTGCTCCAAAGAGCGTGATGGGGGAACGATGCACGGCATTCTCTGGATTCTCGGTCTCGGCTGCACGGGAGCGGACGACGCGGATTCGGGGGTCGAGTCACCGACACCGTCGGACACTTCGACGCCTCGTCCTCCGGATTCCCCGCCCGATTCCCCACCCGACGAGCCTCCCGAGCCGCTCGACCACGATTTCGTCGAGGTCGACGGCCTGGTGGTGTTCGAGGCGGAGCACTACCACGAGCAGACCAACGACGAGTGGACCCGCTGGTATCCGATCGTCGACGGGGAGCCGGCGCCCGAGGTCGAGTGCGTCACCAACGTGAGCTGCGGAGGTGGCAACGCGCCCGACTGCAATCAGTACCCGAACTGCGACGGTGACGACACCGACCCGGCCGAGGCGAGCGGGGGCACGTACCTCGAAGCCCTGCCCGACCGACGACGCGACGACGACGAACCCGGCACGTCCGGACAGGTCGGGGTCGTCAACGAGCCCGGCGCGGCGGCGGTGGTGAGCTACCGGGTCTCTTTCGGGCAGACGGGTCGGTACTACGTGTGGGTGCGGGCCCGAGGTCAGGGGCCGGCGGCCAACGGGCTCCACGTCGGGCTCGACGACACCTGGCCACGAAACGACCTGGTGGATCCGTCCACCATGCGGCTGCAGTTCCGCAACGGGTGGCGGTGGAGCCAAGCGCGTCGGGGCGGCAGCCAGCACACCGGCGTCAGCGGGACCGACGAGGTCAGCGAGCGCGACGCCAACGTGTGGATCGAGATCGACACGGTCGGCGTGCACACGGTCAAGTTCGCGATGCGCGAGGACGGGTTCGAGATGGACAAGGTCGTGCTGGCGCTCTCGGCCGACTTCGAGCCCGAGGACCTCGGACCGGACGAGACGCGACCCTGATCGCCGAACTCAGCGCTCTGGTTCCCGATTCCCGCGCAGCAGTCCGTGCAGGTGACTGCGGTGGACGCCGAGTCGTCGCGCGGCCTCGGTCTTGTTGCCGCCCGACTCCTCGAGGACGCGCTGGACGAACCGCCGCTTGAACTGTTCGGTCGCTGCACGCAGGTCGTCGCCGGGGGGCGGCACCTCGTCTGCGCCGTCCACCCGCTCGAGGTGTTCGAGGCTGATGGCGGCGGAGTCCTCGGCGTGTGCCCAGAGCAGCCCCCGCTGCACGGTGTTCTCGAGCTCCCGGATGTTCCCGGGCCACGGCTGCATCTCGAGCCACGCGCACGCCCCGGCCGACCAGGGCCGGGCGCGGATCGCGTAGCGTCGGGCCCAGCGATCGGTGAGAGCGAACGCCAGGGGGACGATGTCCTCGGGGCGGGTGCGGAGTTCGGGCATCTCGATGCGGAACGTCCCAATGCGATAGAGCAGGTCGGCCCTGAACCTCCCCTCGGTGGCGGCCGCGTCGAGGTCCGTGTTGGTCGCGCAGATGACGCGGATGCGATCGGCAGTGCGCTCCTCGGTCTCCCCGAGGCGACGGTAGCGTCCATCTTGCAAGAAGGTGAGCAGCCGCGCCTGCGCGTCGGCGTCCAGCGTTCCCACCTCGTCGATGAACAAGGTTCCGCGGGCGGCTGCTTCGACCAGGCCCTGGCGATCCCGGTCGAGCCCGGTGTACGCGCCTCGTCGGGCTCCGAACAGCTCCGCGAGCATCTGGTCGCCGCGGAGGTGCGAGGCGTTGACCGCCACGAAGGGCCGCTGGTCGTCACGAGGTGCGGTGCTCTCGTGAAGGACTCTCGCGAGCAGCGTCTTGCCAGTCCCTGTCGGTCCGGTGACCAAGACCGGCACTGGCGCGGCCGAGGCGACGACCACCGCTTCGAGGACCTTCGCGAGCGCGAAGCTCTGCCCGACCAGCTCTCCGGCCACCAGTCGGGCCCGGTGAGGTCGGGTGGGGTCCGCGGTCTGGCCTTGGTTGGCGAGCAGCACGCGCTGGGCAAGGGGACCGAGGTGTCGGGCCATGAGCTGGGCAAGCTCGATGGTCGCGTCGTCGAAGGGGCCCGCCGTGGGCGCCCCGGCCAGATACAGCACGCCGCAGGGCGCGCCTCCCCGCGGCTGGAGGGCCGCGCAGACCACCGCGCGGATTCGGTTGGCCCGGACGCTCTTCGTGGACGAGAAGCGAGGATCGCGCTGGGCGTCCACGGAGTGGACCAGTCCCTCGGCGACCGCCGCCTCGAAGAGGGTCGTGCTGACCTGCTCACGCGCCGTCGCGATGCGCTCCTCTGCCATGGCGTGCGCGAGCCAGAACCGCGGGTGGTTGGACGCGAACCCCGGACCGATCGCGAGGTACGCCATCTCGGCTCCGGTGACCTTCTGGGCGAGCTCGAGCACGCGCTGCAGAAAGGGCTCCACCGAGGGTTCGTCGTGCAGATCGAGCAGGGCTCGCAAGAGGGCGCGCTCGGCATCCATCAGGGGTCGACCTCCACACCGATCCGCGACGCCGCCTCGTGGGGAGAGAAGCGGCCTCGGCAGATGGACCTTCGCGGCTCGGGGATCTCGGACAGGATCTTGCTCGCCAGGCGACGGGCCTGCGGTCGGGAGTGGTCGGGGAGAGCGTCGTAGACCATCGCGACGACGTCGAGGGTGATCACGGGGAACGGGCAGTCCCTCGCACGCTCGAGAACGGCGGTGGGGTCGCCGCCTCCGTTCGAGACGACCATCGCCTTCGCCACGAGCTCCCCCCAGGGCAAGCCCACGCCGGTCGCGGCTCCGAGGGCCTTGTTGGCGAGTTCCGGAGCTTCGGGGTGGGCTCCCCGGTGCGCGATCAGGGCCTCGGTACAGAGCAGCCATGCCCCGAACTGTGTCGGCCCCAGCCACGCCGCTGCGTCGACCAGGGCCAGATCCGGGTTCGTGGCCCCCCGTCCGTTGTCGATCGAGCGGAGAATCGACGTCGCGTGCACCTCGTAGGACGACTGCCGGTGGGCTCGGGCTGCATCGAGGACCGAACGCGCGAGCGCCTCGGATCGATCGAACCGGCCTGCCTCCGCCAGGGCCGACGCGGCGTTGAGCTCCGACTGGAGCCGAGCCTCTCCCTCCCGCAGGTCAGCGGCCTGCAAGTGCCGCGCGCTCGCAGCCTCGAAGTCGCCACGCCGGTACGCGGCGAGCCCGGTCCACGAGAGGACGGTCGCTCGTTCGTGTCTCTCTCTCACGCTCACGAGGGCCCATGACAGCAGGGCGTCCTCTGCCTCGGCCCCCCCTTCGCGACGCGCCTCCTGCCAGCGGGTGAACCAGCTCACGATCTCGAGCTGCTCGGGGAGCGGATCGGGCCACCCCCGCGTCACTTCGTCGTGTGACGCGCCTGCGAACACCCGAGCCGCCGAGTGAACCAGCTGGGCAAGGTCGGAGCGTCCCTGCCGCTCGAGGAGGGCGCCGGTCGACTCCCGGTGGGCCCGGTCCTGGGTCAGGGCTGCCAGCCTGGTCAGCTCGACGAGTGCCGACTCGTCCAGGGCGCCGAGCTTGCCCGCCGCGCGCTCGGCGAGGGCGAGGGCCGCGCCCCGGTCTCCGCTGCGGCCGAGGCGCGTGACCTCGGCGACGACCGCGGGTCGCAGGGCGTCCACGTCGTCCGACCGGAGGAGGTGGGTCAGCCGGGCCGAGGGGTCCTCGGTCAGCGTGGCGGCATACCTGCGATGCCACGCCTCCCTGGCCCACGCGGCGGAGGGACCCGGATCGACGAGAACGCGAAGGCCGTCGGCCAGCGGGGCCAGCCATCCCAGCGATTGGAGGCGCTCGAGGCGGAGCCGAACCACCCAGCTGGGCTCGTCGGAGGTCAGCGCGAGACCGTCGACCGTAGCGGAGGGCCATGCCCACAGCACGCTGTGCAGCAGGGCCTCGTCTTCTGCGGACAGCGCGGCTCGAGCCCCGGCCGCGGGCGGCCAGAGTGGGGGGTGCTGTCTGGCGAGTGCATCGAGCGCGTCGAGTCGGGCGGGATCGATGGTCCACTGGTCGCCGTGTCGCACAGCGCACTGCTCGTCGACCCAGCGGTCGAGCTCTGCGAGCAGATGGCCGGCGTGACGTCCGGCGCGCGCGATCAGCAGCTCGGTCCCTCGCGACAGGGCACCAAAGAGCCGCTCCGGACCCACGAGCAGCTCGCGAACTGCGGCCTCGGAGAGCCGAGGGACCTCGATGGCTCCAGGCGATGGGCGGACCTCGACGATGGCACCCGAGGAGTCCTCGAGGAGGCCCTGGGTCCAGGGGTCCAGCCCGCCTGCGTCGTCGGCCAACAGGACGTCGCCTCGGCGAAGCGCCGCGGCGAGGCTGCGCTCGATGGCGCGAGGGCCCCCGCTCTCGGCGGCGCTCACGAACCCGGGGAGGGACCCGAACGGCGAGGTGGAAGGCCCCAGCCAGTGCACGGTGTGCCCCTCTTCCGCGAGTCGCTCACGGAGCACCTCGAGATGATGCGTCCGCCCGCTGCCCCGGGGCCCCCACAGTCGAGCCCTCCGGCCCTCTCTACAAGCCGCGAGAAGCGCGTCGAGGGCGTCTCGAGGACCGACCCAGGCCGAGGGGGCGCCAGAGGGCTTCTCGAGCCGGTCGAGGACCGCCTGGGCCGTCGCTGGCCGATCGTCGGGCGACCTGGCGAGGAGCTTGGCCACAATCTGGGTGAGCTGGGGCGGGGCGTCCGCGAGGACGGAATCCAGCCGCGGCGCCGGACGGGCCACGCGGGCCTGCCACAGCGCGGCCCAGTCGTGGTCGGGGTGAGGGGGGACGCCGGCGAGCGCCTCGTACAGCATCACGCCGAGGGCGTAGAGGTCCGCTCGATGGTCCGCGGGCTGACCGAGGAGCTGCTCGGGCGCGAGGTAGCGAGGCGTACCCACGATGGCCCCGGTGGTGGTCATCTTTCGGAACGAGGCTCCCCCGACGAGCCCGAAGTCCAGGATGACGGGCTGCCCTGCATCGGTGACCAGGACGTTGGCAGGCTTCAGGTCTCGATGGACCAGTCCGCTGCCGTGGAGCACGCCGAGGGCGCGAAGCAGCTCGATGAGCACGGGTTCGAGGGCTGGCCACGAGCGTCCGGCGGGAAAGGGCCGCCCATCGATGCGCTGCATCACCAGGTAGGCCTGCCCGTGCTCCGTGCTGTGTTCGTAGAGCTTCACGATCCCGGGATCGTCCAGCATGGCCAGCGCCCTGGCTTCGCGCTCGAACCGAGAGCGCTGCTCCTCGGTGACCGAGCCGAGCCACTTGATGGCGACCAGGCGTCCGGCCTGCGTGTCCCACGCCTCGAGCACGGTGCCCGAACCCCCGCGTCCGAGCCAGCCGCGGTTCTCGTAGCGACGGGGCAGCTGCGGCATCGCCTCCGTCATCTGGGGGGACCGATGACGGCCGTGATGATCAGGGGGCGTCGGGAGTGAGGCACTCCGCCCCCGCTCGACCTCGTGCCTTGGTGTACGGAATGGGCGTGTCGGGGTCGCGCGGCGGCCGGGTGTCCAGGTGCTCGCCCAGCTCGCGCTTCTCGTACTCCGCGTTCGCGATGGTGTAGTACCAGCCGTCCCTCGCCCTCGTGAACCACTCGTCGCGGCTCTGCGCTCTATCGTTCTGGAAGGGCCTCATCGTGGCTTCCTCGGGGGTCGGGTCGGTCCCCTCCTGGAGCTGGTGGATCCGCCGATACTCCCCTTGGGCGCACGGGCTGGCCGTCGTGGACTCGTTGCACTCGGCGGCGTCTCCGGAGCGCTCTTCACCCGAGCAGTGCTCCGCGTAAGCCGTGGCGATGTAGCTGCCACCCTCGATCTGGTCGGTCCAACAGAGCAGATCGCTGCCATCCTCGACGAACTCCGGTTCGGGGAAGGAGAACGCGCGATTGTCGAGCTCGCAGATCTCGTAGACTCGCTCGTGAATCCTGTAATGGTGGAGCTTGCAGTCGTGGCACCCGGCCTCGGCCGCGCGTTCTCCGACGTGATCGGGCCGGAGGAACGCCTCCCGGCTGGCTCGCGTGGGCTCCACCCGCTGGAGCTTGATGCGGGCCTGTCGCCCCTCCACGACGTCTCGAACGTGCGGGAGGATGCGATGGCTCCCGCCGAAGAACACGTAGTTCTCGTAGCGAACGTGGCGGTGGGCGTCTCGCAGCTGCTCGCTGCCCATCCAGCACCCCACGTACGCGATGCCGATGAGCTTCTCGTCGTCTTCGAGGTCGCGGAGCTCCCACTGCCCCGGATCGATCGAGAACCCCAGCAGCAGGCTCTCGCCGCACCAGAGGTCGCTGTCGTCTGTTGTGGAGGGACCCGACAGCTCGGACATCGGTGTCGCGCTCGCAGGGGACCTGCCGTCACTCTTTGCCGCACACCCGACCAGCATCGTCAACGCTAGCGCCCTTGGCAACATTCGCCCTCCCGCGGCGACGGTACCACGGGAGCGGTGACCCGACTCCAGCCGGGTCAGATGGTCGCGAACTCCACGTGCCGTAGGCCCAACCGCAGCTGCCGCGTCATGGGTCGTCGCTGGATCAGCTGGAACGCGTCCTCCACGCCCGCCGACTCGAGCTGCCGACGCGCACGGTGGACGTGGAGGTTCAGCACCGCTTCCGAGATCTTGAGCGCCCTGGCGAGCGAGTCGACGTACCGCCACCCCCGAGCCACAGCGGCCACGCCGGGGTGTCGCGCATCGGCGACGCGAGCTCGCGCGAGCTCGTGGAGCGTCGCGAGGTGGACACGGGGCGCCAGGTCGACGGTCCGGGCGCCGAGGACGACCGTGGCTTCGATGTACTCCTGGTCCGGGCTGAGCCTGAAGCACAGGCGCGACTCCGTCAGGGGGAGCGTCAGGCGGGTGGGGATCATCAGCATCGGGCTCTCCAGTACGACGCCGCGAGGCTTCGCGTCGCGGTACCCGGCTCGAGTGCAGCTCGTGTGCCAACCCACCGGGGCCGGTCGGCTGGGGACCCAGCTCCAATCGATGTCGTCACGAACCGACACCCCCGGTCCCGGGTGTCGAGTCGAGTCGACGCTCCCGGGACGGCATCGCTCGGTGCTACAGCTCGCCGCCGAGCGCCCCGTTCACCTCGGCGATGACGCTTCGTAGCACCTGGTCGCCGGGCTCCAGCGTGTCGAGGTCCTCCCGCGGGGTCGCGCTGGTGCGGTCGAACAGCGGCTCACCGTCCCAGTCGTAGATCGCGGAGGCGAATCCTTCGTCGGTGAAGCGCCCGCCCTCGCTCGGCGTGGTCGCCCCGCTCCCGTCGGGGCTCCAGATTCCCCAGGTGGCCGCGACCGGGCTCGGCGGCGTGACGGACAGCGCCTCGGGCTCGCCGAGTGCGGCGTAGAAGACCGCGGGAGGAAGCACCCCGGCCATCGCCTCGCGATCGGCCGCAGTCGCGATGCCGTCGCAGTCGTCTTCGGCGAGCTCGATGGTCCACTGCCAGACGTTCCAGGTCTTCGCCGACGCACCGAAGTCGAACGGTCCCCCGTCGACCAGCGTCGACTCGACGATGTCGTACCGGATCCGGCAGAGCTCCGTGAAGCTGGGCACTTCGTCGACGAACTGGAACTCGTACGCGGGGTACTCGACCTGCCCCGCCTCGGTCTGCACCGTGGCCGACGCCACGTTGCCCGACTCGTCGAGGGGCAGGAACCGGAGCGAGCCCGCGTAGAAGGTCAGGTTGCGTTCGATCGGGCGGGGGGCGCTGTCGCCGGGCGGACAGTCCACGCATCCCGTGTCGCCGACGGGCTTCGGCTCGGACGAGCAGCCCAGCGAGACGAGACCAGTCGCGGCCAAGGTCGACACTCGAATCCAGCTCATGAGTTCCCCCTGTGGGTGGCGCCGGCGGTGGCCGGTCTCTCTTGCCAGTGGGGGAATCCTCGGCCCCGTCAACGGGCTCCCGGCCCGTGCCGACCGGCGCGTGCCTGACCGAGGAACATCCCGGCGAGCACCACGGCGGCGATGAGCAGCCACACCTGACCGAAGCCTCCCAGCGTCGTCTCCAGGGGCCGACCGACCGTCACCCCGTGCACGATCGCCGCGATCAGGAGCGCGACTCCTGCCGCCGCGGCCCCGAGGACCGCGCCGAGGAGTCGGGCGGGAGCCCGCACGGTGCGTCGGGGGATGGGAGCGAGCTCCTCGGCGATGGCGTTCACGTCGACGCGGAGCCGGTCCGACCGGATTGGCCACGCGTGCAACGCCGAGAGCGGGGCCAAGGCCGCGGGCAGCTCCTCGGGCTTCGGCATGAGGGTCCCGTCGACGAGGGCCACGTAGACGGGCTTGCCGCTCGCCAGCGCAAACTCGACCTCGCTGGCCACGGGATCGTTCTCGTCGTTCAGGCGCACGGTGCCGTCGTCGCGTTCCCCCTTCCACTCCTCGCCGATGAGGACCAGGGTACCGTCGGACTGCCGCAGGGTCTCCTGGATCTGGTCCGCCCAGTCCCGTCCGCCCTTCACGTCGTGCACGTCGAGGAACACCTCGTCGATTCCGGGATGGGCCTCGAGCCGCTCGGCCATGTAGGTCGCGACGGCTTGGGTATCCGCCCGCCGGTAGCTAAGGAACAGCTTCATGGACGCGCCTCCGGCGTGGTCATGGTCCGCCTTCCGCGCCGGACACGATGGCCGTGAGTGGCCCGAGCCCCGCTCCCACGAGGTGAGCCATGGCGTCGAGCCGGGTGATCTGCTCTACCTTCACGTCGTCGTCGCTGCCGACGGTCTCGAACTCGTAGATCAGGACATCGACGACGTGGTTCTTGTCGAGACGGACGTCGCGGATCTGCTCTGGAGGGAGTCGGGCGCCTTCCTCGAGCATGGCCATGGAGCGCTCCGGGGTCATCGTGCGCTCCTCGGCCACCTCGACGGGCTCGGCGCCGACCGTGAAGACGAGCAGCCGAGAGTAGCCCCGCTTCACGAAGAAGAGGCTGGACAGGTCGTCGACGAGACGGTCGAGGCTCTGGGTGCTCGCGTCCGGGTAGCGCGGATCGACGAAGCGGCCGGGCGGCGGAACGGGCGTGCCGTCTTCCTCGATCTGCTCGACGCGAGTGAGGAGGGTGAGGCCGCAGCCGCGTCGCGAGCGGTAGTAGCCGCGCTCGATGTAGCCGCTGGCCGCCGTGACCTCGACCAGGGCGCCCACGACGTCGAACAGGGAGGGGGCCTCGGTCGATCGCCCCGTCAGCTGCAGCAGGGCCTCGACCTGCGGCGCGGACAGGTTCGCCCGGGCCGACGGCCGAGAGACCGCAGAGGTCACCCGGGGAAGCGAACCGAGGGTGGCTCCGCACTCGTCCGCGCGAGGGACCGAAGCCGGGGCTCGGAGAGGTCTGTTCCCTGCCGAATAGGCACGCGTGCTCTCGGGAACGCCGGTCGGCTGCTCCAACCCCCCGAGCCTGCCGACGGACGCCCTTGGTGCGTCTGGCACCTGGGTCACCGCGTCGTGGGCCCGCCGGAACGCCGCGAGGCGTCGTCGCAGATCACCGGGCTCGTCCGGCTCGGACACCGTCGCCTTCAGTGCCACCACGGCGTGGCGACTCGGTCCGCCCGAGACGATCTCGGAGGCCACCGTCACGGCCTCCCGATACGCGGCCGCGGCCTCGTCGAGCTGTCCCTTCGCGAGGGCGCGGTCACCCTGCCGTTCGAGCTGTCGGGCGAGCTCCCGCAGGTCACCGCCGTAGGTGTCGGCCTCCAGGAAGCCAGCGTGCTCGCGAAGGAACGCCAGGCGCCCCGCCTCGGTGTTCGGGGCCTCGTCGACCTCCGATTGCTGGCCCAGCAGGACCCACCCCTCCGCGAAGTGCGGCGGCGCCGAAGTCCAGTCGCCGGAGAGCACCTTCGCGGTTCCCAGCTGCAGGAGAGCCCGAGCCACGTCCTCGGTGGACGCGAGAGGCTCCTCGAGCGTGTTCAGACGCCGCGCGAGCTCGAGGCGTTCTGCGTAGGACTGCAGCGACGCGCCGTAGGCGCCCACCTCCAGTTCCTCCCCGGCGAGGTCCGCCAGCGACTCCTCCAGACCGACGAGGGCCTCGGGCGAGTCCAGCTCTTCCGCGAGCGCGCGTCGCAGCTCCACCCGCCAGCGCTCGCGCTCGACGGTGGTCGGCTGGTCGAACGACGGGTCCTCGAGCCGCTCGACGAGCTGCTGACGAAGCGCCGTCATCGCCGGTCGGTCGAGCTTGCCCCTCTGAAGAGCCTCCTCGGCCAGGGCAAGGCTCCACTGCAGCTCGCGGAAGCGGGTCCGCTCGAGTCGCGAGAGCATCGCGACGGCCTCGGCTTCGCGGTCGTCGTTGAACGCGGCGACGACCTCGAGGCCCTCGGGGGTTCGGGTGAGCCCCTGCACCGCACTGCGAAGGTCGCTGATGACGATCGGGAAGCTCGCGTCGGTCTCGTCGAGGAGCTGGAGCGCTTTGGTGCGTGCAGCGTGGACGCGCTCGTCGCGACGGTCCTTCTCCAGGCGACGCGCCACCCGGTCGCGAGCGCGAACCACCCGCGGGTTGCGGCTCTTGGCGAGCGCCTCCTGGGTCTCGACCGCCTCGTACATCGCCTCGGTGACCTCGGGGGACAGGTCCCGGGGAAGCCAGGCTCCGGCCCACGAAGGCACGACCAACGCGAAGACCCACAGCCACCGACCTGCGGAGCGTGCCCGCGCCGCACCAGACTCTGTCATGTCGCCCTCCGGGCCTGCCGGGAGCTTGGCACGTGCGAGGCCCCGGAGCGACCCGTCTTCGACGTTCGCACCGCTCGTCGTGGGAATGGTGGGGCCTCTCGCGGGATCGCGGTTGCGAAGCCCTCACCGGCAGCACGGCGGGTGCGTCGAGCTTCCGGCGGATAGTGAAGGAGGGACCTCGACCCCTGGACGGCTCGTGGACTGGGACGACGTGCGGCACTTTCTGGCTCTCGCCCGGAACGGCTCCGTGCGAGCGGCCGGAGCCGCGCTCGGCGTGAGCCACTCCACGGTGCTGCGGCGCGTCGAGAGCCTGGAGGA
>CAZZLC010000008.1:155155-180860 GCA_964655065.1 uncultured Enterobacteriaceae bacterium
GGGGAGAGTTCTCGTCGGTCGCGCTGATGGTCTGCGCGATCCGTCGGGGTCTCGGGGTGGGGATGCTGCCGACCTACGTGGGCGATCAGGAGCCGGCCCTTCGGCGACTCGAGGAGCCCGATCTCACCTACGTCGCCGATCTGTGGGTCCTGTCGCACCCCGACCTCCGGACCAACGCGCGCTACCGAGCCGTCCGGTCCTACGTCGGCGACGCGCTGCGCCGGCATGCGCCGCTGTTCCGGGGCGACTGTCCCGCCGATGCACCGACCGGGTCCGAATCTGGCGGCGGACCGGGCGAGGGCCATCCGATAGCCTGAGCTCGTCCAGGGAGAGCAGAATGTACGCCGATGCCGGATTCTGGGACGGAATCGCCGAGTCCTATGCCGCCAAGCCCGTCGACGATCCCGAGGCCTTCGAGCGCAAGATCGCGATCACCCAGCGGCTGATGAAGCCTGACCACGTCGTGCTGGACGTAGGCTGTGGGACGGGGTCGCTCGCGCTCCGCCTCGCGCCGCACGCCGCTCGTGTCCACGGGCTCGACATCTCGAGCGAGATGATCCGGATCGCCCGCGGGAAGGCCCGTGACCAGGGAGTCGACAACGTGACCTTCCACGTGGGCGCGGAGCACGAGACCATGGACTTCGAAGCCGAGGGGCTCGACGGGATCTGCGCCTACAGCATCCTCCACCTCGTCGAGGACCGCCCGGCGATGCTGGACCGCCTGTACAGCTGGCTGAAGCCAGGGGGCTTCCTGGTGTCGTCGACGGTGACCCTGGGGGACAGCTGGTTCCCCTACGGCGCCATGATCACGATCATGCGTTGGGCGGGTCGGGCGCCGTCGGTGCAGATGGTCAAGCGGAGGACCCTGCAGCAGGAGGTCGAGCGGGCCGGTTTCGTCGACGTGCAGCTTCCGGACGTGGGCGCGCAATCACAGATTACGTTCCTGGTCGCGCGGAAGCCCGTCTGATGCTGCTCGCCGTCGCAGCTGACGAGGAACCTGGCCGGTCCACCGGCGGTCGCTCGTCTCTGGTCCACGCGGCGGGAGTTTCGGCATGGTCAGACGACGAGAGCCTCGCGACCTCGACGAGCAGGAGATGGAAGCGCTGTTCGCGCGCTATCATCCGCTCATCGAGCGCAAGTGCAAGCGCATCCTCGGCGACACTCCGGAAGCTGAGGATCTCGCCCAAGAGACGTTTGCGCGCCTGTGGCGGGGCCGCGCCACGCTCCGGGACCCGGCCGCCGCGGTGCGGTGGCTCTACGTCGTTGCCACCCACGGGGCCTACGACCGACTGAAATCGAAAGGGCATCGGGTTGCCGAGCCCGTAGAGGTCGTCGACGTGACCGCAGGACCGGACCGGGTGGTGACGGCACGCCTTCGACTCGACGAGCTGGCCCGTCGCCTCGAGCCCCACGAGTGGGAGCTGGTGATACTCTGGCGCGTGGACGGTCTGAAGCAGGCGGAGCTCGCGTCGGTCCTCGAGGTGAGCGAGCGCACCATCCGCCGTCGACTGTCTTCACTGCGGGGAGCCCTGGCCGCGATTGGAGGGTCCGATGTCTGAGCGACGCTCCTTCTTGGAGGTCGATCTCGCCTCGGTCACTGGCGATCACGCCCGGCTCGAGGAGATCCGCGGCGAGCCCGAGTGGGACGAGCACCTCGCCGCACTCGAGAACCCGAGCCCCCTTCCGTCGTGGGCGCGCCGGATGGTCCACGAGGACCGAGACGCCCGGTCACACCGTCGCTGGTGGCTCAACGCGGTGGGTCTGTCGTTCGCGGCCTTGGGGTCGATCTGGCTGCTCGTCGGGAATCAGGAGGGGAAGACGCCCGAACCGGCCCCATTGGTGAACGTCACCATCGAGACCTCGGGCGGAACCGTTCGCCGCCTACGACCTGGGGAACTCCTCTCCGAGCTACCGGCGATGCGGATCGAGCTGGGGGAGGAACGAAGCGCATGGTGGGCACTGGATCTGGCCCTTCCGGACGGGCAGCGTCAGCGCCTCTCGGCAGGACGGTTCGTCGACACCGTGACGTCGCCGTCGCGGACTGCTCCCCCGGAGAGCAAGGTGATCCTGGTCCTCGCGGACCAGCCCATCGGCGAGCGTCCGCCCCGGAGCGCGACCGAGCACGTCTTGCTGACCGTCGCCGCCGCCGACCCTCCGGTTCGGGAAGACGAGCCCTTGGCACCCGAGCCCGTCGACGGGGTGGTGCCCGAGCGCACCGGTCCCTGGCCGCTCGGGGACGCCGAGGATCTCCCGAGCGCGCTCGACTGGGTGGAGCAGGAAGACTTCTGGGCCGCTGGCGACCGCACCAGCTACCGCACGTACGAGGGTCAGCTCTACGACGCCGCTGGCGTTCGGTTCATCGAGCCCGACTCGTTCGTGATGATCACGGGCGAGATCGACACGCCGCCAGAGGTCGTCGCGAACGCGCTGTTCGAGCGGGCTGGTGACTTGACTCGCTTCGCGTCGGTTGTCGAGGCGGTGGCGACGCTCGGCGAGGGGTACGACGGGGACCGTGATCTCGAGTACCGGGATCTCTTCGTGGTCGTCGACTTCAGGCTCTTCTACGGGTACGCGAGCCTGCGCGTCCGTCGGGTTTGGGACGCCGACCTCGGGCGCTATGTGGTCTGGTTCGAGAAACTGCCGTGGTCCGCTCTCGAGAGTGGAACGGCGCTGACGTACTTGCAGAAGGCCAACGCGACAAAGGGCCGCGTCGATCGGAGGTGGTTGTTCAACAGCTTCACCGAGATCAGCGACGTGAGCGGAGGTGCCTTCGTCGAGCCAGTCTCCCACGGTGAGAGCCGGCTCACACTCTTCGCGAGGTTGCGCTTCGACGAGGGCTCGGAGTTCGTCGCGCGGGCGGGCACGCAGATGCCGTCCGTGCTGAAGTCGCTCGCAAAGGTGACGTTCGACGGCTGGGCGGCGCTCGGCGATCCGGGTTCTTCACCGTGATCGAGCGCTGCGCGACGAAGGCCTCGGCGTGGGGCTACGACCTCGGCGTCATCCCGGCGCTGGCCCAGCTCACGATGCAGGTCACGTTCCGCACCGACCGGTTCAGCGAGGAGTTCCCTGCTCGCAGAGCGTGCGCGGAGAAGAAGGAGTGAGCGGCATCTGGCTGCTCGCGGCGTCCGTCGCCCTCGCCCGTCGCTATGCGGTGCTCGTCTCCGCCACCACCCCGCCCGAGGGCCTCGCTCCGCTGCGGTATGCCGACGACGACGTGCTCTCGGTCCGAGATGCGCTCCTCGACGTCGCAGGCTTCGAGGCTGGCGACGTGCTCATCCTGCACGATCCCTCCCCTGAGCAGGTGCTGTGGGCGGTACGCGCTGCCCCCGCCGACCTCGAGCTCCTCCTGGTCTACTACACGGGCCACGCGAAGCAGGACGCCATCTTCCCCGGCGGCCGGGAGCTCTCGCTGAACCGGCTCAAGGACGCCCTCGGCGAGGTGGACACCGCCTTCCGTCTCGGTGTGCTCGATGCGTGCGGTGGCGGGGCGTGGACGGGGGCCAAGGGGGTCGTGGAGGTCCCCGCGTTCGACGTCGAGCCTTCGACCACGGGCACGGCGTTCATCGCGGCCAGCAGCGGCGCCGAGAAGGCCTACGAAGCCAGTCCGCTCCAGGGCTCGATCTTCACCCACCACTGGATCGTCGGGCTCCGGGGTGCGGCCGACGCCAACCACGACGGCGCGGTCAGCCTCTCGGAGTCCTACGCCTTCGCCCGGAGCCACACGGTTCGCGACTCTGCGGTCTACGGCTCCGAGCCCCAGCACCCGAGCTTCGACCTCCGCCTCCAGGGCCGTTCCGACGTCGTGCTGGCCGAGCTGAGCGACGAGAAGGCGCTCACCCACCTCTCCTGGGGGGAGGGTGCGCTCGACCTGTTCGCGGTGGACCCTGGCCGCTGGATGGCGCGACTACAAGCGTCGCCCGCGACGCTGGATCTGCCACGGGGCTGGTACGTCGCGAAGCTCAAGCGGGAGCCACCGTGGGTCGCGCAGTTCGAGGTCCGGCGGGGCCAGACGACCCGGATCGGCCCCGAGGACTTCGTCGAAGCCCTCGATGGAGACACGGCGTCGAAGGGCCTCGCCACGCAGCCCCGAGGGCTGCGGGCCTACGCCACCGTCGTCGAGTCGAAGCGGTCCTTTGCCCTGCTGGAGGTGTCGGTCCAGAATCGAGGGCTTCGAGACGAGACGTTCGAGCCCTTTCATCTCCAGATCGTGGGGGTCGACCGCGCGAACCAGGTCGTCGAGCCCCGTCGGTACGACGCGGGGCCCGTTCCACGGCGGCTGTCCCGGAAGCGTCGCCGCAAGCGCACGACCCGGGCGGTGTTGGCCGGCGCGGGCAAGGCCATTACCGGCGTGATCTGGCTGCTCTCGCCTGGCGCGGGGCCGATCGGGCGCGGTGGGAGGCGAGAAGCCCGGGGCTGGAGGAGGGTGGTGAAGGCCCTGCCCCGGACGACGCTGGCCCCCGGCGAGGCGCTCGAAGCGTCGGTGTACCTGCACTTCGCCGAGCCACCGGCGGCCATCGAGCTCTGGCTCACCGCGACGGATCCGCCCCAGACCGTGCGCTTGCCGTGGTGCACCACGGCCGAGCCCCGGAGGCGAGACCCCGTGCCCGTCTGCGCCAGCCCCACCCCATCAGCGCCCGCCGCGGATCCAGCCGAGCGATAGCGCCAAGCCGGGCAGGTCGGTGCCGAGCCAGCCAGTTCCCGCGTTCAGCCAGCCGCTCTCGACCCCGACGCCCACCCCCGCCCGGACGAGCAGGCGGGTGCGGCGAGCGCGTCCAGAAGCACGAAGGGCCTTCTGTTCGTGGCGGACGCCCACGAACGCAGACGGGATGAGCGCGACGCGCCCGTGCGGGATCGACACGTTGGTGCCGATGCCCGGCGCGAGCTCGAAGCCCCAGACCGGACCCGTGATCCAGTGCACCTGGGTGCGGGCAGCGAGCAGACCCGTCTCGTTGACGCAGTACCAGGCGCCGCAGAGCGCAGCTCCACCGAGGCTGGCGCTGATGGCGAACCGCCGGCCGGGCTGGCGGTGCTCGACCGTCGCGAGCAGGGTTGTCGAGATGACGCCGTTGGTGACGAGATCACCACGCAGGCGAAGGGTGTCGGCCGCCGCCGACGGAGGGGCGGACGCAGCGAGCAGGAACCACCACACGGGCACCTCAGCGGTACAGGTCTTCGTTGACGAGGGAGCCCCAGATGAGCTCGGCGAGCTTCTCGGAGGCCGAAGGACGGGGATGAAGGTCGTCGGACCACAGGTCCTCGGGCCGAATCGCCTCGCGCGGGTCGAGGACGTGCAGGTGGAATGCGTCGATTCGGGTGCCGAAGTAGCGGCCGAAGCCGGGGACCTCGCCCTCGTAGAACGTTCCACCCTCGTCGGTGAGATCGAAGAGGACCGGGTAGGCAACGTCGTGGACGTAGTCGATCGCCGGGTTGAAGTCGGCGTTGTCCCCGGTGAGGCGGTAGGGCCCGACCCAGACGTGGTGGTCGGACGGGCCGTTCCGCATCATCGAGATCATCTCGTCGAGCGTCGCGGAGAGCTCGTCGATGAGCTCGAGGCAGGGCTCGGACAGCTCCCGGCACCGCTCGGATCCCGACCGACCGTCGACCACGAGGTCATTGGCCCCGCCGGTGGCCAGGATCGTTCGCACGGTTCGCCGCTCGAGCGCCGTCTCGAGCTGGTTGGACACCCCCTGCAGGGTGGCCCCCGCCACCGACCGGTCGAGGTAGCGCTCTCCAGACAGGTCTTCGAGCACGGCGTGGATGTCGCCCGTCAGGTCGAAGAGCGAGTCGCCGAGCATCTGGACGTCGCGCTCCGTGGGCACGGGGCGGTGATAGTCGTAGGTGCACGACAGGGGCAGCGCCAGCAAGGCAGTCACCATTCGGTCCTCCGCGAGGGAGGACGCGGGCGCATCTCGAACCGGGACAAGATCGACGAACTTGGCCGGGTCCGAGCGACGGATTCGTCTGCAAAGATTGGCCGGAGTCGGTCTCCCCACGCGTCTCCTGCTCGAGGAGGCACGATGCAACATCCGACGGAGCCCGAGGGCTTCGGCCGACAGCAGGTGGCGGCGCTGTATCAGCGCTACATGCCGAAGATCCTGCGAAAGTGTCAGCGCATGCTCGGCACGGGCTCACCGCTCGCGAACGAGGTCGCCCAGGAGACGTTCCTGCGCTTGTGGGACCGCCGCGGCGAGCTGGACGATCCAGGTGCGGTGGTCGGCTGGCTGTACGTCACGGCCACGCGCCTCGCCATCGACCGCATCCGCAAGCGGCGCTCGACCCTCACCGAGGTCTTCGATCTCGAGGACGACGTCGCGTGGCCGGACCGGATCGTCGCGGCGCGCCGCCAGCTTGCCCGGACGGCCACGCTCGGTGCGGAGGAGATGGAGCTGTTCGTGCTGCGGTACCTCGACGGCCTCACCCAGCCCGAGATCGCCGAGGTGCTCGAGGTCAGCGAGCGCACGGTGCGTCGACGGCTGGCCGAGCTCCGGGACACCCTGCACCGCCTTCTCGGAGAAGACGATGTCTGAACGCGACAGCTACCTCGCCGCGGACCGTGCCGCGGTCCGGGGTGACGCGGCGACCCTCGTCGCCCTCCGAGCCGATCCCGAGCTGGCGACCCACCTCGACGCGGTGGAGGCCACGCCGGACGTCCCGGAGTGGGCGCTCGCGCTCGCCGAACCCAGCTACCTCGCCGTCGATGCGGCCACGGTGCGCCACGAACGCACGCGACTCGCCCCGCTGCGCGGCCATCCCGACTGGGACGCCCACCTTGCTGCGGTGGAGGCGGTACCCGACGTCCCCCAGTGGGCGCTGCGGCTCGGCGACGCGCCGCGACGCTCGGGTCTCCGCCGGTGGGGCCTCGTGATCGCGTCGCTGGCGACGGCGCTGGCGATCTGGCTCCTCGTGGTTCGGCCCCCACCAGATCCGTACGTGGGGGCCAAGGGCGGTGCCGCGGCCCTGATCCACGTCGAGCGCGACGGCCGCGTCCTCGTGTGGGACGGCGCTTCGCCGCTCGGCCCTCCGGATCGGTTTCGGATCGAGCTGACGGGACTGTCGGAGCCCTGGTTCGTCGTCGTCTACCGCGATCCCGAGGAGCCTCCCGCGGTGCTCGCGACCGGCCAGGGCGACGGGCTCGTCGACGGCGCGTGGGCATTCGACGGACCCGCCGACGGAGGCCGTGTCGAGGTCTACGGGTTCCCGACGCGACCCGAGCCCGAGGCCTGGCGGTTCGAGGAGCCCAGCCTCGTGGTCGAGCTCGAATAGGCCGGGGGTTCAGCGGAGCCAGACGTCCTGGGGCGAGGACAGGCCGCTCGCCCACTGCACCTCGAGCTTGGCGAGGCGCTTGCGACGGATGTGCACGTACACCTTGCCCTCGACGGACCCGCCGGGCGCCACCGAGGTGGAGTACAGGGCCGCGTCCATTGCGTCGTTCACCTGGTTGAACCGTCCGATGGGCAGGATTACGGGAACCGCGCCCTTCGACAGCACGGCGAGCACGACGACAGCCGGAACGACGAGAGGCGTCGCCATCGCTCGGCGACGTCGGATTCGACGACGCATTCGCTTACCGTGGTGCGCCGCGTCGGTGGAGATCGGTTCGACGGGGTTGCCGTCGACGTCTCTCCCTACGATGACGAGGTCCTCGGGATCGACGACGATCCAGTCGTGGCCATTGTTCTCGACGAGGACCCTCAGCTCCACCGTGCGGGGGCACTTCTCGAGCGCGTGCAGGTCGACGCGAACATCCGAGACGGGACTGATGACCGCGGGACGCGGCGGCGCGGCAGCGAAGGCGGCGGCAAGGACGAGGGGACCCATCGGACCTCCGTCGGAGAGGACGTCCGAGCCATTCCACTCCGGCCAACTTCGCGCCCTCGCCAAGGTGTTCGACTGGTCCTTGCCGTCACGGACGCCACACGCGTGTCGCTTCGGGCCGCCGCATCGACCCGTCGGCCGGGTGACGCTCGCGCGCGATGCGCGCCACCCGCGCGCTCCGCGCATCGCGAGCGACTCCGATCCCCATCGAAACAGCATCCTGGGCTGGTCTCGCCCTTGCTCTGTCCTTCTGCGGTCCCGCCGACGTGGCGGGGCGTCACCCCGAGCGAGGACGACATGACCATCCCCTACCTCCGACCCCTGGGCCTCCTGCTCCTTGGCCTCGGCGTCGCCTGTGGCACTCCCGAGGGCCCCGACGCGAGCCTCGGCTCACTGCGCGTCGCGGTCTCCGGACTACCCGCCGACGCCGCACCCGAGCTGACGGTCACCGGCCCCGACGGCTTCGCGCAGACCGTGGCCGGAACGACCACCCTGACCGACCTCGAGCTCGGCGACTACGCTGTCGAGGCCCCCGAGCTCACCGTCGGTGAGGACCTCTACACGAGCACGGTCACGCCATCGTCGGCACTGGTCGAGGCCGGCCTCACCAGCACGATCTCGGTCGTCTACACCGAGGAGACGCCTGTGGGCCCGCGCATCACCGCCCTCGCGATCGAGGGCTACGCGGGCAGCCTCCAGATCCGCCAGGGCGCTGGGCTCGTCACCCTCGAGATCACGGGGGAGGAGCTCGCTGGTGCGACGCTGGCCCGGCTCGGCGGCCTCGGTGGTGACGTCGATGCGAACAACGCCTCCAGCGTCGTGGCGACGTTCGACATCGGTCCCGACACCCCAGTTGGTCCGCTGGCCCTCGAGATCGTCGTCGACGCAGGCATCGCCACGCTGACCGATGCGGTCGAGGTCACGGCGACCACGGCAGCGGGCACCGGTGACGACGCCACGGGGCGCGGCACCCCCGACCAGCCCCTGCGCTCGATCGCGGCCGCGCTGGCCCTCGCGCCCGCCGGCGGCGACATCGTGCTCCTGCCCGGCACCTACGACGAGGCGAACGGCGAGACCTTCCCGATCGCCATCGACGACCGCCGGCTCGTCGGCTCGGGGGCCGACGACACCATCGTCTCGGGCCCCGGGGACGAGTCCGGCATCTACCTCGGCGGTGCCGCGGCGACGGTAGCCGACCTCCAGATCCACGGCTTCACGACCGGCGTGCGCGCGCAGGGCGGCGACGTCACCCTGCAGGGCCTCGAGGTGTGGGGCAACACCGGCGACGGCTTCAGCGCCTCGACGAACACCGTGACCGCCGTGACCTCCGTGAGCGCGACCGACTGCGTGTTCCGGAACAACGGCCTGCACGGCTTCGAGGCCTCGACGCCCCCCGATTCGCCAGTTTCCTACTCACTCGCCAACGTCACGAGTGCAGACAACGGCCAGCGCGGCATCTACCTCGTGCAGTCCGTCCAGATGACCTTGGACGACAGCACGATCGAGGGCAACGACTTCCAGGGCATCTCGCTGATCCAGAACGCCCGTCTCGACGCGACCGGCATCACGGTCCGGGACAACGACCTCGAGGGCGTGCTCGGCACGGGCAACACCACCCTGCGCCTCGAGGGGGGGCTCGTTCGCGGCCAGCAGCAGCACGGCATCGAGTTCTCCGGGGCCTCGCTCTGGCTGCGCGACTCCGAGGTGCTCAACAACGTCGCCGGAGCCATTCGCATCGCGGGCTCGCCGCTCGTGGACCTCGGCACCCTGGCCGACCCCGGCAACAACGTGGTGGGCGTCGACGGTGCTGGAATCTCGCTCGGCAGCCACCTCCACGACGACCGCTCGGCCGACAGTGATCCCGCCATCTCGGCCGTCGGCGTGGATCTCGGCGCCACTCCGGCCCCCGCTGGCCTCGTGACCGGACCCGACGAGGACGCGCCCTTCTGGGCCATCGACCACGACGGCAACCAGATCGACTTCGGCAACTGATTCCTTCACCCCTCGCTCTCCCGGAGGCCATCGTGGCTCTCACCCTTCGCGTCGCGGCTGGTTTCGTTGCCGCGCTGACCCTCGCCGCCGGCTGCCAGTCGGTCGAGCCCACCACCACCTTCACCGTGAGCCCTTCCGTGGTGCCGCTCGTCGGCGCGGTCGACGGACTCGAGCCGGGCGACCCCCCGCGTCCCACCGGGACGATCGTGGCCGACGACGGCACCCGGGCCGACTTCGTCCTCGACGAGCTCATGGTCGTCGCGGAGTCGCGTGAAGCGCTCGAACCCCTGCTCGAGCGCTGGAGTGGGTCGATCATCGGCGAGCTGCCCCTGCAGACCGACGAACACGAGAGCTACCTCGTGCGCATCAACCCGCCGTCCGTCGACGCGACCCGGCTCGCCCGCGACCTCGCGCGCACCAACCCGAGGGCGTCCGGGGACTACGACGTCGACACCCACGAGAGCCTGGATCTGCTCGCCATCGTCGCCGCCGAGGCCCGCGAGCTCGGGGCCCGCATCAGCCCGAACTGGGTGCCCCCCAGCCGAACAGCATCGACACCGGCAGCACCGAAGAATCCCCCGACGGGCCGGGAACCTACGATCCCGACGTGTTCACCTGGACCTACATGCAGGAGGGCGGCAACCAGGACATGGGCGTGACCTCGGCGTGGCAGATCCTCTCGGAGGCGGGGCGGCTCGACGAGCGCGTGCCGATCGCCATCGTCGACAGCGGGTTCATGCGCAGCGACGACATGCCGACCACGCGTCAGATCGTGGACGGCACCTGGGACACGCCCGTGTCCTTCACCTGTGGTGGCAATCCCTGTCCGTGGCACGGCACCCAGGCGATGCTCGCGGCCATGGCCGAACCCGACAACGGCTACGGCACGGCGGGCCCGGCGGGTCCCGTGGCCGAGCTCGTCGCCGTGCCGTGGGGCGGAGGCCTCTGGGGCACCGTCGCGCGGATGGCCGAGGCGATCGACCTGCACCGACCACGCATCGTCAGCCTGAGCCTCGGCGTCTCGACCCCGCTGCAGTTCGTCGAGTTCGGCCCCGGCTACCTCCCCGCGCTCGATCCGCGCACCGCGCCGTTCATCGACTACTCGCTGTCGGGCACGCTGTTCCTCGCAGCGGCCGGGAACTCGGGCAACGACGTGAACGCCGACGACGACGAGACCTACACCATTCCCTGCCAGATCAGCACGGTGATGTGCGTGGGCGGGTTGTCCAACGACAGCACCGATCGGCACCCGAGCTCGAACTGGGGCTCGGTCGACAACGGCGATAGCGTCGAGATCTATGGGCCCTACACCGTGTGGTCGGTCAACGACCCGAGCGATCCCGACGACAACTCCGTCCGATCCATCAACGGCACGAGCTTCGCGACGCCCCACGTCGCGGGCATCGCGGCGCTGGTGATGGCCGCCGACCCCACGCTCGACAACTTCGAGGTGCGAGACGTCCTCAACGACACCGCCCACGTCGCGGGTTGGGCCGGCAATGGCTCGGACCGGCGCGTCGACGCCCAGGCTGCAGTGGCCTACGCCCTCGATCTACCCACCGTCGAGATCCTCGAGCCGTACGACGACTACAGCGTGTCGCTCGGCACCGAGATCGTCTTCGAGGCCGTGGCCAGCAACGCCGACGGCGACGCCTTCCCGCTCACGTGGACGCTCGCCGACGACACCGAGGTCACGAACGAGGGCGGGCTCGGTACGCACACCTTGTTCTACGACGGGCTGCCTCCGGGCACCCACACGGTCACCGCGAGTGCCGACGCGAACGGGGTGACGGTCTCGGACTCCGTCGAGGTGACCATCGAGTACGACGGCTTCGACATCTTCGTGCTGAGCCCCGCCAACGGAGGGATCGCGTTCGCGAACGAGGCGCTCGAGCTGGTCGGGCACACCTCGGCGATCTGCTGCCTCCTGCCCGAAGGCTCGGTGGGCTGGCGCGTGCTGCGTGACGGCCAGGTCGTGTTCACCGACACCGGGCACACCGCGACCGTGCCCGGGCACCTCGTCGACGAGGGCCCGACCATCATCGAGTTCACGGGCACCGATGGCGTGGAGGCCGTGACCCGCGACATCCTCGTCAACGTGATCGACAAGCCGCAGAGCTTCCCCACCGCCACCATCGCCCTGCCGAACAGCGGCAGTTCCTGGGTGCACCCAGAGGTCGTGGAGTTCCAGGGGTATGCGTCCGACCCCGAGGATGGGGTGGTCAGCAGCGACCGCCTCCGGTGGACTGCCTTGTGGAGCGGGGGCTCGCTCGACCTCTGCACCGGTGCGGCGTGGCCGGGCGGCTCGGGTAGCTGTGGGTTCTTCGAGGCCGAGCTCGAGGATCTCGCAGGTGGCGGCACGACCTACACGATCGTGATGGAGGCGATGGACGACGACGGCAACGTGGACAGCGCACAGGTTGGCGTCACCATCGAGTTCGCCCCGGTGCCCTGACGGACTCGGGCGAGCCGCGAGGGGCGAGCGCCGGATAACGTGGGGCCGTGGGCTCCGACGTCACCACCTACGAAGAAGGCGTACCCGACTTGCCGGGTGGCAGTGACCACCGGGCTCTCGCGCTGGCCGTGCTCCACGCCCCTCACGCGCCCGGGCGGGTGGGCGAGGTGGCCTTCGTCGAGCGCAGCCCCAAGGTGCTCGGGCGCCAGGGCGACCTCGGGTTCGTTCGTCACCGTCCCGGCGCCTCCAGCCTGCCGAGTCCCATCGACGACAACGCGATCTCGCGACGCCAGGTCACCGTCGAGGCGATCCGATCGGACCAGGTGAAGCTCGAGAACGTGGGCAAGCTTCCGCTGCGCGTGAACGGCCGGCCCGTCGACACGGCCACCGCCCGCCCCGGGGACGTGATCGAGGTTGGTCAGCGCCTCGTGCTCCTCCTCCACCATCGGCCGTGGGAGCTCGAGGCCGTGCGCGAGATGCACCCCTTCGGTGGACCGGACGCCCAGGGCATCGTCGGCGAAGGTCCCGCTGCGTTCGCGTTGCGGGCGCGGGTGGAGTTCGTGGCGGATCGGATTCCCCACGCTCTGGTCCACGGCGCGAGCGGCACCGGCAAGGAGCTCGTCGCCCGGGCGATCCACGCTCGGTCGGGACGAGCGAGGGGCCCGCTCGTGTCGCGCAACGCGGCCACCATCCCCGACACGCTCGCCGACGCCGAGTTGTTCGGGAACCTCAAGAACTACCCGAACCCCGGCATGCTGGACCGGCCCGGCCTCGTCGGTGAAGCCCACCGCGGGGTGCTGTTCCTCGACGAGTTCGGGGAGCTGCCGCTCGAGGTCCAGGCGAAGCTCCTGCGCGTGCTCGACTCGGGCGAGTACACGCGCCTCGGCGAGGCCAAGTCGCGCCAGGCCGACATCCGGCTCATTGCGGCCACCAACCGCCCGCTCGAGGATCTGAAGCACGACCTGCTCGCTCGGCTGCCGCTGCGCGTGGCCACCCCGCGCCTCGCCGACCGCCGCGAGGACATCGGGTTGCTGGTGCGCCACCTGATGCGTCGCATGGTCGCCGACGATCATTCGCTCGGCCCCGCGCTGTTCGAAGACGGCGACGTGGATGCGGGGCCCCGCATCACGAGTCGGTTCGTGGCCACACTGGCTGCGCACCCCTACCGGACGGAGATTCGCGAGCTGCAGATGCTGCTGTGGGAGGCGCTGTCCGAGGCCGCGGGCGCGCCGCTCGACGTGTTCGCCCGGTACCGGACGCTCGTCGCGCAGCCCGTGGAGGCGGCGATGGGCCCGACCGATCCGGCGTCGCTGTCGCCGGACGCGATCCAGGCGGCGCTCGACCGGCACGGAGGTAGCCAGGAGCTTGCCTGGCGGGAGCTCGGGCTGTCGAGTCGCCACGTGCTCGCGCGGCTGGTCAAGCGTCACGGGCTCCGGGTGCGGGGTCGCGCTCGACCGAGCGAAGCCGAGTAGAATCTGCCTCTCTGGAGGTCGCGATGTGGAGAGGACTGATCGTCGGGCTGCTGCCTGGACTCGTGGGTTGCCAGCTGTTCGAGCCGGGCGGTCCGTTCGGCGGGCCCACCCAGATCTCGGCGGGCAATACGCAGCCCCAGGTGTTCGAGGGCACGGCGAGCATCGGACTGCTTCCGGCGGAGATCGAACCCGACGCGGTTCTCGCCGCCTTCGAGACGAACGACATCGGGCAGGTCGCGCGGTTGTTCGCTCGGCCGCCGATCGACCCGGGTGGCGATCTGGGGGGCATCGCCGCGCCAGGGATCGAGAATGGCTACGTCGAGCGCTGGGTGTTCGAGGGCGCCGTCACGAACGCGCAGCTCACGGGTTCCGGGTTCCTGATGCACCACGACGGAGGGTCACCGGCCACCTGCGACACCATCGATGCGGTGATCGGGTTCGAGTCCTGGGCCAACGACTCCGGTCTGGCCTTTGCGCAGCAGCCGATCGACTACGTCGAGCCGCCGCCCTCTCCGGTAGACGCCCTCGAGATGGCGTTCGATGCCTACACCTACCTGGTGTACCAGCCCAACGACGACGGTGACGCCGTGGTGCGGGGCTGGTTGTTCCGGGTGGCGCCCCCGAGAGGGTCGACGATCTGGCAGGATCACTGGCTACTCGCCGACGACTACGAGCCACTCGGCGACGGCGGCACCTACGCGATCGTGATCCCCGAGGAGGCGACCGAGCCGAGCGCCCTCGAGGATTGGTACTCGACCCACTCCGGCGAGGCGGGCACCTACGCCGAGACGACCTACGCCATCGAAGCGTTTCCCGAGGACTGCAGCGACGCGCCCTGACGGAGGCTCAGCGGATCGCCTCGCGGCACTCGGCGATCGAGAGGACGTCGAGACGGCGGGATTCGTCGCGTCCCGCGAGCCGAGCGAGCAGCGCCCGGCCGCGCTCACGAGCCCGGGGAGAGAGCTCGCCTCGCATGGCGGCCAGGGCGATCACCTGGATCTCGAGGTCGTCGCCGATGCCGCGCGCGTCCTCGGCGAGGATGTCCGCGTGGCGCCCCGGACCGCCCAGGGCGAGGAGCAGCGCCTCGACGAGTGAGGCGAGGACGCGCCGTTGAGTGGCGCGAAGCACCGCGAGCGTTCGAACGGCGAGCATCTGGCCCGTCTCGAGCTCGCCCGCGCGCCAGGCGATGGCCGTCTCGACGTAGCCGGCCATGCCCTCGAAGCGAGGGCTCACCCGAGCCGACGCGTCGACGAACGCGGTCGAGGGCTCGAGCATCTCGCCGCTCCGGTAGCGCGCCACGCGGACCAGCCATCGGCCCTGAAACTCGACGGCGGGGCTGCGGACGGAGCGGGCCGATCGTTCGGCTCGTGCAGCCAGATCGGTCGCGCGCACGAGCTGACCCACCTCGAGCCAGGCTGCGGCGGCGCTCGTGAAGCGCTCCGCCCTGATCACGGGCTGGCGAGAGCCTTCGGCAGCGTGCTCCGCGATTCGCCCTGCCGCCTCGTAGTCGCCGGTCCGGTAGGCGTACTTGGACTCCAGCGTCGCCACGAAGTCTTCGGGGACCTCGGTCTCCGCGAGCAGCGAGTCGATCACCGCGCGATGCTCTGCAATCGGGAGCCGCTGTGCCGCAAACGCCACCATGACGTGGCCGGCGTGACGGACGGGGCGAGCGAGGTCCCGGGGCGGGTTCAGCAGCAGGTCGCGGGCCTCGGCGGCTTCTCCGGCGAGGGCGGCGCGGCAACCCCTGAGGAGACGGGTCAGCGAGGCCCGGAGGTTGGGGTCGACGGCCGAGACGGCGACGGCTCCTGCGGCTTCGTCGATCGCGCGTGGCATCCAGCGGCCAACCCGCAGGGCGACTCGTCGCTGGAGCACCTCGGCCTCCTCCGGGCGCCCTCGGACCCAGAGGGCCGCCGAGTCGAGGACCCCGAGAGCGCGGCTCGCGCGCCCGTCGGCCTCGAGGGCGTCCGCGTGGCGGAGGGCCTCGGCTGTCACCGCTGCCTCGTCGGCGCCTTCGGCGAGTCGGGCCGCGAGCTGGGTCTCCGGGGCGTCGGGCCCAGATGCCCCCAGTCGGTCCAGCTCCTCCCGGGTGATCTCGATGCGGCCGTCGGCGGTCCAGCGCGCGTCCCCCGCACGTACCCAGCGGCGGAGCGCGTGGGTGGTTCGGACCGGGTCACCCGCGCCCTCCTCGAACAGGAGCGCGCCACCGTCCTCTGCGATGTGGAGCAGGCTCTCCTCGACATCGTCGAACAGGGCCGCGAGCTGGCGCGCGGTCCAGGGTCCCTCTCCGAGCCAGCGGCTCGGGTCCGGCATCGGGTCCACGTCGAGCGCGTTCAGGACCTCCACTGCGGACGCGGGGCGCGCCTCGGGGTCGAGCTCCAGCATCTGCCGCAGCTGCGACGCCAGGCCCGAGGGCAGCGCGCGGTCGGCGAGGGCCGTCAGGTCGGGAGGCGAGGTCAGGGGGGCCCCGACGATCATCTCGAGCAGCATGCCGCCGACGGCGTACAGGTCGGTCCGAGGCGTCACCGGCTCACCTCGTCGCTGCTCCGGCGCCATGTAGCGGGGCGTGCCCTCGATCACGCCGTCGTGACGGGGCCCCGGGCCCCGTCGCCGGGCCAAGCCGAAGTCCAGGATCGTGAGCCGCCCGGATCCGTCCACCAGGATGTTCGACGGCTTGAGGTCCGCGTGGGTCACCCCGGCGAGGTGCACGCGGGCGAGTGTGTCGAGCAGCGCGAGGACCGAGGGCAGCCAGGCGCGGGGGTCCCGGTCGTCTTCGGCGAGCCGCGAGAACGGCACCCCGTGGATGCGCTCGGTGACGACGTACACGAAGGCACCGTGCTCGCCTTCGTCGCGGATGCGGACGACCCCGGGGATCCTCAGGACGAGCAGCGTCGCGAGCTCCTTTCGGTACTGAAGCATCGCGTGAGGCTCGAGCCACGGCACGAGCTTGACGGCCACCTGGTCGCCGACGAGCGGATCGTCCGCCGCCCACACGGTGCCCGCCCCGCCTTGTCCGATGGGCTCGACGAGCACGTAGCGGCCGACCGTCGACCCCGGCGCGAGCTCGTCGCCTGCCGCGGGCGTGCCGGGACCGCCGAGCGTCCGGGTCGCATCGTCGAGGTCGAACGTGCGGGCCTCGTCGTCGGTTCCGATTCACCACCTCGTGCCGGCTCGCTGAGAAGCCGCTTCAGGAAGGCTACACCGACGAGGACGGGGCCGTCCTCACCCACACCGCCGACAGCCTGCGCGCGGACGGCGCGGTCCCCGTCGTGCGTCCCCGAGCGGATCAGGCGGCGGACTGGTCACGGACGGGGACCCGGAGCACGAACGTGGTTCCGTGACCCAGCGTGGAGCTCACCGAGAGGGTGCCGTTCATGCGGGTCGCGAGGTCGTGGCTGATGGCGAGCCCGAGGCCCGTGCCGGAGCTCCCGATTCGATCTCCTCCTCGAGTGAATCGCTCGAAGATGCGGGGCAGGAACGCGGGATCGATGCCCGGACCCTGGTCCTCCACCGCGATCGAGACCGTGTGAGTGTCCCCGGAGGCCCGGAGCGTGATCGCCGAGCCATTCGAGTACTTGTTGGCGTTCGACAGCAGGTTGATCAGGATCTGCCGGAGCCAGCCGACGTCTCCGAACGCGACGAGCGGCCCACCGTCGTTCGCGACGTCGACCCGGAGTTGGTTCGATCGGGCCTGCACGACGGGCCGGATCATCTGGACGATGTCGTCGAGCAAAGTGCCGACGTCGACCGTCTCGGAGGTTGCCTCGAGCTGCCCCTCTTCGAGGCGAGCATACTCGAGCACGTTGTCGATCAGACCGAGCAGGTGGTTCGAAGCCCCCGTGATCTGGGCGAGGTCCCTCGTGTATCGACTGGTCTGGGCGCCCTGCTCGCCGAGCTCCTCCGCGAGGAGCTCGGCGTAGCCTCGGATGGCGTTGAGCGGGGTCCTGAGCTCGTGGCTCATGTTCATGAGGAAGGACGTCTTCGCATGGTTCGCCTGCGCTGCACGGGCCTCGGCGACGCGACGCTGCTCCACCTCGAGCTGGAGCTCCGCCGTCCTCGCCTCGACGCGGCGCTCGAGGTCGTCGAGGGCCGCGTCACGGTCCTCGAGCGCCCGATTCCGTTGAGTCGCGAAGGACGAGAGTGCGGCCTGGATGGCCGCGGTGGTTACCGCCATCACGCCGATCACCAGCCAGCCTCGCGTGGTGGCCGACATCTTCGCCAGCTCCCCGAGCCACAGGTCCTCCGACAGGTTCATCGCCGCGACCGAGCCGAGCAGAATCGACAACCACAGCCAGCCGTACTGTGGGCCGCTGATCAGGGTCATGAGCACCGGGATCAGCACGATCGACTGCGTCGCGATGCTCGCGGGGCCACCGGTCATGGAAACCGCGAGCACGATCTGCAGGGTACCGACAGCACCGAACAGGTTCGCTGCGAGCAGGCTCCGGTCGGGCCGGCGGCCGTACGCCACCAGAGCCATGTAGACGACCGGGAACCCCAACGCGACCAACCCCGTCGTCTCGAAGCCGAAGACGAAGGCGGGGACGCTGAGCAGGGCGACCGAGACCGCGATGACGGTCCCGATGCGCACCAGAGCTTGGGAGGCGTTGTCGTTCACGGCCGACCCCCTTCGGAGCATCTGCCAACAGATTGTCCATCGGCCGGGGAAGCCGCGTCTTCGGGGTCCGTGTCTGACGACGTCGTCAGCCCGTCACGACCGCGGCGACACCCTCGCGGACCGACCCCGCACTTGCGCGGCGCGCCAATCCCCTCGAAGATCGGCGGGCCAGGTTCGGCGCAGGAGGGAAGCATGCGGATCGGTGTGCCGAAGGAGATCAAGACGCTCGAGTTCCGCGTCGGGATGACCCCCGCTGGCGTACACGAGCTGGTGACCGACGGCCACGAGGTGGTGGTCGAGACCAGCGCCGGTGCGGGGATCGGCGTCAGCGATGCCGACTACCAGAGCGCGGGGGCTACGATCGCGCCGAGTCCAGAGCGGGTGTTCGCGACGGCAGATCTGATCGTCAAGGTCAAGGAGCCGCAGCTCAACGAGTGCGCCATGCTGCGCAGGGGCCAGGTGATCTTCACCTACCTGCACCTCGCCGCAGATCCGGAACAGACCGAGGCGCTGGTGAGATCGGGTACGACGGCGATTGCCTACGAGACCGTCACCGCGGCCGACGGCACGCTGCCGTTGCTGACGCCGATGTCGGAGGTGGCGGGGAGGCTGTCGATCCAGGCGGGAGCGTACTCCCTCATGAAGGCCAAC
Source organism: uncultured Enterobacteriaceae bacterium (assembly GCA_964655065.1). GTDB lineage: Bacteria > Myxococcota_A > UBA796 > UBA796 > DRPG01. The sequence goes on from CAZZLC010000008.1 coordinate 174,156, forward strand.
GGCGGGAGCGGCAAGCTGCTGGGCGGTGTTCCCGGCGTTCAGCCCGCCAGGGTCTGCGTCATCGGGGGTGGCGTCGCGGGAGCCAACGCAGCCGACATGGCGGTGGGCCTCGGCGCCAACGTGACGATTCTCGATCGCTCGCTCCCGCGGCTGCGCGCGCTCAACGACACCTGGGGCGGACGGGTGCACACGGTCTACTCCACCAAGCACGCGATTCTCGAGATCGTCCCCCAGTCGGACCTCGTCGTCGGGGCGGTGCTGATCGCCGGTGCCGCAGCCCCGAAGCTCGTGAGTCGGGAGACGGTGGCGGAGATGGCGGCGGGCTCGGTCATGGTCGACATCTCCATCGACCAGGGAGGCTGCTTCGAGACGAGCCGGCCGACCACCCACGCGGACCCGACCTACCTGGTCCACGACGTCGTCCACTACTGCGTGACCAACATGCCGGGGTCGGTACCTCGCACGAGCACCTATGCGCTCACCAACGCGACGCTGCCGTTCGTCAAGGCACTCGCCAACCTGGGCTGGCGACACGCGCTTGCCGCTGACCCGCACCTGGCCAACGGCCTCAACGTGCACGCCGGCCACGTCGTCCACCAAGCGGTGGCTCGCGACCTCGGCTACGACTACCTCTCGCCCGCAGACGCGCTCGAGGCCTGATCGGGCTACCGGGCCGGTTCGACCTGCCCCGGCGAGCGCCTGCGGGTCTGGCTCTCGCCGATCCCATCGACGGCTGCAGGGCCTGCACGTCGGGGTCGTCGGGGGGCCTCCCCAGACGCTGTTGCGCGTCGAGCGACTGGGGAGCGGCAACGAAGGACGGAGCAGGGTGTCTTCACGGCACCTGATAGGCCGCCGGCAGCGTCGCCTTGTAGGTGTTCCTCGACCCGTTGCCCCCCGACACGTGCAGCACGTTGCCCAGCACACCGGCGACCGGGGACATCCGATTGACGGGCAGCGTCGTGAACTCGATCCAGGTGTCGGTGGTCGGGTTGTAGGCGTAGACGTCGTCGTTGCCGCCGCTGCCGTGGTTCACCTGGCCGCCGATGGTGTAGATCCAGTCGCCGTGGCTGAACACCGACCCCTGGATGTGGTTGAACCGCTTCGGCAGGTCGGTCACGTGCTCCCAGCTGTCGGTGACGGGGTCATAGGCGTGGATGTCGTCCTGGGGGACGAGCTGGCCGTCGTGCTCCTTCTGGCCCGCGACGATCCAGATGCGTCCCCCGTGAACCGCGGAGCCCAGGTGGTTCCGCGGGTTGGGCATGCGCGAGCCCGTACTCCAGCCGGCGGCCTGGTTGGCGAGGTCGAGGACGTAGACGTCGCCCTGGTCGGTGGTCCGCTGCCGGTTGGTGCCTGCGATGTAGTACAGCTTTCCGTTCAGGTACTCGAGCTCACCGGCCGACCGGTCGACGGGCAGCTGCGCGAGCTCGGTGTAGGTATCGGCGGCCACGTTGTAGCGGTACACCCGCTTCGAGCCGAACTGCTGTCCGTTGCCCGAGGCGTTCGCCGCGTACCCCGCCGCGATGTAGATGTCGGTGCCGTCGGTGCTCCACCCCAGGTGCGTGGCGCCCCCCGCGCCAGAGTTGCCGGCCATGGGCGGCATGTCGAGGAGCTTGGTCCACGCGTTGGCGGAGGGGTCGTACACGTGGACGTCCTCCTTGGGCGCGAAGTTCGGCTTGAACCCGCCGAAGACGTAGAGCTTGCCGCCGACCTCGCCGCCGGTGCCCTCGTTGTGTCCGACCGGATGCTGGGCGGCCTGCGACCACGAGAGCGGAACGGTCTGCGACACCGTGACCGCGAGGTCCTGGACGTTGATCGTCACCGTGGCGGACGCGGTGAGCCCCGCGCTGTTCTGGACCTCCACCACGAGCTGGACCGGACCTTCGACCTCGAGGAGGTACTTGGGGTCGTCGACGGTGAGCTCGCCGGTGGCCGGGTCGAGCGCGAGAACCGACGAGGGGTCGTAGTCCGGGTCGCTCGACGAATCACTCGGCGGCGGGTTGGTCGACTGCAGGAAGGACGCTGACGTCACCTGGTAGTTGGTGACGAAGCCCGACGCGGTCGTCGCCACCACCGTGCCCACCACCGCACCGCTCGCCGTGGTCTCGACGACCGTGAAGCTCTGGGGGGCAATCACCGGCGCGCTCGGCGCCACGATGTTCACGGTCTGGAACGCCATCCCCGTGGCGCCGCCGAGGTCGGTCACGTGAACGTGCACCTGGTAGGTGTCGCCCTGAACGACGCCGCTCGCGTCGTCGAACGACAGTACGCCGGTCGTCGGGTCGATCTGGAAGATGGTCTGCTGGTTGCCCGGGACGTGCAGCGGGTTGCCGTTGATCTCGATGTGGTGGACCGTGTACGACAGCGGGTCCCCGGGCTGTCCGTCGGGGTCCGACGCCATCACCGCGCCGATGAGCGCTCCGTTGGCGAGCGCGGTCGACGGCACGTTCCAGGTCTGGGGGGTGACGACGGGCGGCAGGTTCGGGTTGACGTTGGTGATGGTCGCATCGACGGGGGCGGACCCTTGCGCGCCGTCGGAATCGGTGGCGGACACCTGGAGCGAGACGGTGCCCACTGGCGCGTGGTGGTTGAGGATCCGCAGCGTGCCGTCGCGATCGATGCCGAAGTCCCCGTTCGCGTTGCCACCCGTGATCGTGAAGTAGGCGATGTCGCCGCGGTCGTCGGTGGCGGCCACCGTGCCCATGGCGACGCCGTTCACCACGTTGGCGAGGTCGATGGACAGGCTCTGCCCCGGCGGGACGACGGGGGCGGGGTTGGGCGTGGCGAAGCCGTCGCACGGGCCCTGGTTCGGGTCCACCGAAGGGACGGTGCGCGTGAGCTCCACTTCGTCGAGGCTGGGCCCGCCGCTGCCCGCGTTGGCGAGCTGCAGCGTCGTCCCCGGGTCGATCACGACGTCGATGAAGGCCTCGCTCCAGACGTCGGGCGCGCCGGTCGGCGCGAAGGTGAGCGTTCCGAGCGACTGCCCACTCTCGCTGATCGCCATGTCGAGCGAAGCGCTCGGATTCGCGTAGCGGACGGTCACCCGGTAGGTGCCGGTCGACGGCGGGTTCACGGTGAAGGCCACCGCGTCGCCGACGTCGGCGCCCACGTCGACGTAGCCGACGCCGGTGTAGCCCGCGTAGAGCCCGTCCGGTCCGACGCCGCTGGTCCCTGCAGGCTCGGGGGCGAGCACGTCACGCTGGAAGGTGTCGGTGCTGCCCACGTCGGCGAGCTGCACGAGCTGGCGGCTCTCGAGCTGGATGACCTCGGAGATGCAGCCGGCGTCGGTCGAATCGAGCGGGTCGGAGCCGTTGGTGACCTCCACGCCGTCGCTCGCGAGGTCACCGTCGGTGTCGACGAGGAGTGGGTCGGTGCCGAGCCCGAGCTCGACGTTGTCGTCCAGCGTGTCACCGTCGGTGTCGGCGAGGGTGGGGTCGGTCAGGGTGGAGAACACCTCGACCGCATCGTCGAGGCCGTCGCCATCGGTGTCGGAGAGCGTGGGGTCGGTGAGGTGGATGTCGACCTCGTCACCATCGGACAGGGTGTCGCCGTCGGTGTCGACGAGGAGCGGGTCGGTGAGGTGAAGGTCGACCTCGTCGCCGTCGGAGAGACCATCGCCGTCGGTGTCGGGGAGCAGCGGGTCGGTGGGGGGGACCAGGGCGAGCTCTTCGTCGTCGTCGAGGCCGTCGACGTCGGTGTCGGAGAGCAGCGGTTTGGTGTGGAGGGTGTTCACATAGAGGACGTCGCCGAGCGAGTCTCCGTCGGTGTCGAGCAGCGTGGGGTCGGTGCCGAGGGTCACCTCGGTTCCGTCGTCGAGGCCGTCGCTGTCGGTGTCGGTGCTCAGGGGATTGGTGCCGAGCGTCGCCTCGGCCGCGTTGGTGAGGCCGTCGCCGTCGTCGTCGAGCAGGGTGTCGTCGTCGGTGGGGTCGAGCGGGTTGGTGCCGGAGGCGACCTCGAGGCCATCGTCGGCCCGCCCGCCGTCGGTGTCGGGGTTGGTCGGGCTGGTGCCGAGGGCGACCTCCTGGCCGTCGAGGAGGGTGTCGCCGTCGGTGTCGGGGTTCAGCGGATTGGTGCCCGCCGTGACCTCGGCGCCATCGTCGAGCTGATCGTCGTCGGTGTCGGCGTCGGTGGGGCTCGTGCCGAGCGTGGCCTCGGTCGCGTTGGTGAGGCCGTCGCCGTCGTCGTCGAGCAGGGTGTCGTCGTCGGTGGGGTCGAGCGGATTGGTGCCGGAGGCGACCTCGAGGCCATCGTCGGCTCGCCCGCCGTCGGTGTCGGGGTCGTTCGGATTCAGGCCGAGGGCGATCTCCTGGCCGTCGAGCACGGCGTCGTCGTCCGAGTCGGGGTCCAGCGGATCCGTGCCCTCGGCGAGCTCGTCGCTGTCGGAGAGTCCGTCCGCGTCGGTGTCCGCCGCCAACGGATTGGTCGGCGGCGTCGCATTGACCTCGCTGCCGTCGGAGAGCCCGTCACCGTCGGTGTCCGCCACCGCGGGATTGGTGAGGTGGACGCCGAGCTCGTCGCCGTCGTCGAGTCCGTCGCCGTCCGTGTCGGTGAGCACGGGGCTCGTCGCGGGGCTTCCGTTGACCTCGTCACCGTCGGAGAGCCCGTCGCCATCGGAGTCCGTGAGCAGCGGAGACGAGCCGTGGGCCAGCACCTCGTCGCCGTCGGACAGTCCGTCGCCGTCGGTGTCGGCCTGCAGGGGCTCGGTGGACCGCGAGATCTCGTCGCCGTCGGACAATCCGTCGCCGTCGGTGTCGGGTTCGGTGGGCTCGGTGCCGTGAACGGCGACCTCGTCACCATCGGAGAGCCCGTCGCCGTCCGAGTCCTCCACAAGGGGGTTCGTCGGCGGGGTACGGCCGAGCTCGGCTCCATCGTCGAGGCCGTCGCCGTCGGTGTCGGCCGTCGTAGGGTCGGTGGGGAGGGAGCGAGCCTCGCTCGCGTCGTCGAGGCCGTCCCCGTCGGTGTCGACCTCGGTGGGGTCCGTCCCGAGCAGCGACTCCTCGCGGTCGTCGAGGGTGTCCCCGTCGGTGTCCACGAGCCGCGGGTCGCTGGCGTACCCGCCGGCGGGCGGCGCGACCTCGGCCCCGTCCGTCAGTCCGTCTCCATCGGTGTCGGCATCACCGGGGTCGGTCAGGGTCTGGAGGATCTCCACTCCGTCGGAGAGCCCGTCACCATCGGAGTCGGCGATGATCGGGTCGGTACTGTGCACGTTCAGCTCGTCGCCGTCGGAGAGGCCGTCGCCGTCGGTGTCGGCCAGCACGGGATTGGTGGGCCCCACGGACTCGACGCCGTCGGAGAGGCCGTCGCCGTCGGTGTCGATCAGCAGCGGCGAGGTGCCGAGGGCCCGCTCGTCGCCGTCGTCGAGCCCGTCGCCGTCGGTGTCGGCCACCAGCGGCAGCGTGTTGGTGACCGAGAGCTCCACGTTGTCGGCGATGCCGTCGCCGTCGGTGTCGGCTCGCACCGGCGAGGTCCCGAAGTTGGTGACCTCGGCGCCGTCGGAGAGGGTGTCACCGTCGGTGTCGACCTCGTTGGGGTCCGATTGGTGGACGTTGACCTCGGGTCCGTCCTCGAGGCCGTCGTTGTCGGTGTCGGCATCATTGGGGTTGGTGCCGAGCAGCCCCTCGTCCGCGTCGCTGAGCCCGTCGCCGTCGGAGTCGATCAGCGTGCCGTCGTCGGCGGGATCGTTGGGGTCCAGGCCGGCCGCGAGCTCCGTGCCGTCCCTCACGCCCCCGTCGTCCGTGTCGGGATCGAGGGGGTCGGAGCCGGCCGAGAGCTCCGCCCCGTCAGTGGCGCCGTCGTCGTCGGAGTCGGGGTCTCTCGGATCGGTCCCCCGGTCGATCTCGACCCCATCGTCGGCCCCATCGTCGTCGGAGTCGGCATCCACGGGATCGGTGCCGTGGAGGTCCAGCTCGTCGCCGTCGGCGAGACCGTCGTCGTCGGAGTCGGGGTTCCGGGGATCGGTGGGCCCGGCGACCTCGACGGGGTCGGCCAGTCCGTCGGCGTCGGAGTCGGCCTGGAGGGGATCCGTGCCGTGTCGGTCCACCTCGGCGCCGTCGGCCAGATCGTCGCCGTCGGTGTCGCGGTCGAGCGGGTCCGTGCCGAGCTCGACCTCGCGCCCGTCGTCGAGCTCGTCGCCGTCGGTGTCCGGATCGATCGGATCGGTGCCCAGCTCGATCTCGCGGCCGTCCAAGAGCGTGTCGTCGTCGGTATCCGGATCCAGCGGGTCGGTGGGCCCCTCTGCCTCGACGCCGTCGTCGAGTCCGTCGAGGTCGGTGTCCGGCTCGTCGGGATCCGTTCCCAGCGCCTCCTCGGCGGCGGCGGAGAGACCGTCGCCGTCGGCGTCGGCGCGGGCCTCGGGGAGGCCGGAGTCGGCGGGGTCGATCGGGTCGGTCCCCGTGGGGCACCCAGCCAGAATGGCAAACGCGACCGTGAACACGAGGCGAGTGGAAGTCACGGAATCTGCTCCACGGGAAGGCGCGCGGAGCATAACCGAGGTCAGGGGCGATGGTTGACCGAGACTTGCCGCGAGCGAGCGTCACTCGGGTTCGGTCGTCGCCTCGGGCCGACCCCCGGTGCGCGGCGAGTCGATCCTGGCCCGGCCGCTGCTCCGCCCCGGGCAGGTCGATCCAGGAATGGTCGCGCACGATCCCGGTGGTAAGGGGGCGAAGACCCGGACGCCCCGACGCGAAGAGCCCGAGACCGGCGGCAAGG
>CAZZLC010000009.1:0-178569 GCA_964655065.1 uncultured Enterobacteriaceae bacterium
CGGGGATCCCGGCAGCCCGGTCCGGGCGGCTCACGGATCGTCGGATGCACTGCCGACCGGCCCCCCTCCAGGTGTGAGGACCGCGTGAGTTCACCGCGCCAGCGGGCGCCGGTATGCCCTCCTGCGTGCCGTCCCGTAACGCCGCGGCCGGCGGCGGGACCTCCGTGTGCCCCGAACCGAACCCCCCTTCACGGGAGAGCCCATGCTCCGCCTCGCTACCCTCGTCTGGCTCGGCCTGACGGCGTCGACCGTCGCGCACGCCGAGTCCTACCTCGCCAACTCCGAAGCTGACGGCACCGCCATCCAGGGCTTCGACCCGGTCGCGTTCTTCACCGACGAGAAGGCGGTCCTCGGGTCGCCAGATCACACCGTGTTCTACGACGGCGCCACCTATCGCTTCGCCGACCGTGCCAACAAGCGCGCCTTCGAGAAGGACCCTGCCCGTTACGCGCCGCAGTACGGCGGATTCTGTGCGGTGTCCATGTCGATGGGCCTTCTCGAGCCCGTCGACATCTCCACCTGGTCCGTCCACGACGGAAAGCTCTACCTGCAGCGCAACGCGAAGGCAGCCAAGATGTGGCGCAGCCAGGGCGCGGCGGCCTTCGTCCCCAAGGCCGACGAGAACTGGACGGTGGCCGTCGAGCGCTTCGCGAGCCCCCTGACCGCGGCCCAGGTCACCCGGACCCACGACCTGACCCTGGATGCGGCGCGAACCATCGCCGAGACGGCCTGGGCCCACGCGAAGGACGTGCAAGCGCCCGGTGGGGCCATCGCAGTGGTCGACGCGGCCGGTCACCTGGTCTACCTCGTTCGCCCGGACGGGACGTTCCCTGCCGCCTCCGAGGTCGCCGAGGGCAAGGCGAGGACCGCCGCCCAGTTCCGCATGCCGTCCAAGCGGCTCGAGGACGGCATCCTCGGCGGCCGGACCTCGCTCGTGACCGTCGGTCACAACATGCTGCGCGGCGGTATCCCCATCCATTTCCGCGGTGAAGTGGTCGGCGGAATCGGGGTGAGCGGCGCGGCCAGCGCAGACCAGGACGTAGAGATCGCGCTTGCCGGCCTCGACGCCGAGTTCACCCCATGATCGCCCTCGTCGTCTTGTCGTTGGCCAGCGCCCAGGAGCGCGGGGAGTGGGCGGTCGGGAACCCGGAAGCGGTCGTGGACCTGCGGACGGTGGCCGGCGCCGAGCGGCTCGGCGTGACGTGGAGGGTCGCCAACGCCGAGTTCGCCTCCGTCGAGTTCGCGGGACCGGGACCCTCCGAGGACGACCCGCTCGCGCTCTACCCCACGGGCGACCCCCAGCCGACGTTCGACCTGCAGCCGCGGGCCTGGGAACCCGACTTCGACGACACCTCGTGGCAGGTCGTGGACCCGGGCTCGCTCGAGCAACGCCTCGGACCCGGACGCCTGTCGGCGGTGTGGTACCGACTCACCGTGACCCTGCCCGAGCAGGTCGGCGCGCTGCCCGTCGAGGGCTCCACCGCCGTGTTCGAGATCGTGGTCGACGACTACGCCGAGGTGTTGGTCGACGGCGCACTCCAGCCCCGGTTCGGCCGCTCGGGTGGCCCCCTGGTTGCCGGCTTCAACGCGCGCAACCGGGTCGTCCTGACCACCGACGCCAAGCCCGGTGAGAGCTACGACATCGCAGTGCTCGGCATCAACGGCCCGATCGCGAAGCCCCCCACGAACTACGTGTGGATCCGCTCGGCGACCGTCGACTTCTACCGCGAGCCCCCTCGCGCCGCGCACCTCGCTGCCGCCGGACCGGTGGGCACCATCGTCCGGCACGTGCCCGAGATGGACGACGTGGTCGCACCCGACACGCCGATCCTCAAGGTGGCGAGCGGCTTCCAGTTTGGCGAGGGTCCGGTCTGGCACCCCGACGGGTACCTGCTGTTCAGCGACCCCAACGCCAACGTCATCTACAGCTTCGACCCCACCACCCACGAGGTCGCGGTCTACGTCACCAAGAGCGGCTACACCGGCGAGGACATCGGCCGCTACCCCCAGCCCGGCTCGAACGGGCTCGCGCTGGACCCCGAGGGCCGGCTCACCGTCTGTCAGCACGGCAACCGACAGGTGATCCGCCACGAGCGAAAGGGGCCCGTCACGGTGCTCGCGGACCGCTACGAGGGCAAGCGGCTCAACAGCCCGAACGACCTCGTCTACCGCTCCGACGGCACGCTCTACTTCACGGACCCGCCCTACGGCCTGCCCGAGGTGTTCGACGATCCGGCCAAGGAGCTTCCGCACTCTGGCGTCTACGCGCTGCGAGACGGCGAGCTGACCCTCGAGAGCGATGCCATGCGGGGTCCCAACGGGCTTGCGCTGTCCCCCGACGAGCGCTTCCTCTACGTGGGCAACTGGGACATCACCGACATCGCGAACACCAAGCAGGTGTGGCGCTACCCGGTCCGCCGCAGCGGTACGCTGGGCCGTCCGAAGCTCTTCTTCTCGGCGAACCACGACGACATCGCCGAGGGCATCGACGGCATCAAGGTCGACGCCCTCGGGCGCGTGTTCGTCTCGGGACCGGGGGGGATCTGGGTGCTCGACGCCGAAGGTCGCTACCTCGGCAAGATCAAGCCCCCGGAGCGGCCCGCGAACTTCGCGTTCGGCGACGACGGGCGCACGCTGTACATGACGGCCCACACCGGGCTGTACACGGTGCGCCTCGCCCACCCGGGACCTGGCTTCGCCCCCTGACCCGTCCTCCTGGATACCCAGCGCGGTACTCCGGGAGGATCCGATGTGTGACGAGAACACCGAGCGCGACAACGAAGCCTGGCTGAGCCGACGTCAGCTGGGCGTAGCGGGCGCCGCGGCCACCGTGCTCACGGCCTGCGGACCGCGCACACCCGCGTCGTCGGGTCCCCAGGCGTCGTCAGAGCCCGACGCCTCGGGCAACGAGGCGACGACCGAGCCCGGATCCCCTGCCGTCTCGAGCCGTCGGGTCACCATCGAGACCCCGGATGGAGAGGCCGACGCCGTCTTCGTCACCTCGGGGTCCGGTCCTCACCCGGGAGTGCTGATGTGGCCGGACATCGCAGGGCTGCGACCGGCCTTCGAGACGATGGCGGCTCGGCTCGCCGGCGACGGCTACGCGGTCCTCGTGGTGAATCCCTACTACCGATCCGCGAAGAGCCCCATCCTCACCCACTTCGACGAGTGGCGCACCGAGGAGGGACGAGCTCGGGTCGCTCCCATGGTCCAGGCGCTTTCCCCCGACGGCATCGGGCGGGACGGCGCGGCGTTCGTGGCCTGGCTCGACGCCCAGCCAGAGGTCGACAAGACCCGCAAGATCGGCACCCAGGGCTACTGCATGAGCGGGCCGTTCACGTTTCGGGTCGGCGCGGCGGTCCCCGACCGCGTGGGGGCGATCGCATCGTTCCACGGCGGCGGGCTGGTCACCACCGCTGCCGACAGCCCCCACACCCTGCTCGCCAAGATGAAGGCGGCAGCGCTGATCTGCATCGCAGAGAACGACCACGCCCGGCAGCCCGAAGCCAAGGGCGCCCTCGAGCAGGCCGCCGCGACCGCGGGTCGACCGGCCGAGATCGAGGTCTACCCGGCCAACCACGGCTGGTGTGCCCTCGACTCGCCGGTGTACGACGAGGTCCAGGCCGACCGAGCGTGGTCGCGCCTGCTCGCTACCTACGCCGCTCACTTGTGAGAGGGTCGCGTCCTCGGGGGGAGAGCGGGTAGGCCCTGCGGACGAAGGAGCCCTGCAGGAACTCCCCGTCACGCGTCCAGCCGAGACCGACCCGGGTCCCCAGGGCCCCGAGGCTCCGGTCGAGGAACTCCCCGGCGGTCATTCCCGCGACCTCCGTCCCGTCGATCCAGACCAGCAGGTCGCCCGGCTCCAGCACGCCATCGGCCGGGGAGTCGCGGTGAACCTCCTCGATCCGCATGCCGTCGGGCTCGGGCTCGAAGGTGAAGCCAATCCCCCCCGTGGGACCTTGGTTCGCGATGGTGACGGACCCTTGGCCGTCCGAGACCTCCGGGTCCGGAGGAGGCTCGGGAGCGGCGCTGCAGCCGCGCCAGGGGTCGGAGCTGGTGAGCGAGACTGCCCACACCAGAGCCGTGCCGAGAAGAGGTCGCATGGGCTGACGGTATCCCGGGCGCCCAGGAATTCGCATTGGCGACAAATGCGAGCTGGCCACCCCGGGGCCGAGGGAACCGGCTACGTTCCGCCCCCAGGGAGGCTCGGGTGACGTTCACGGCCATCGTCGCGGGGCTGACCTTCGGTTGCAGCTCGGTCCCCGCGCAGCCTCCAGACATCGTCTTGGTGGTCCTGGACACCGTGCGCGCCGACCATCTCCTGGCCTACGGTCACACCCGGGACCCGACCCCGAACCTCACCCGGTTCACCGCCTCCGCGACCCGCTACCCCCGTGCCTGGAGCAGTGCGCCGTGGACGCTGCCGTCGCACACGTCGATGCTCACTGGCCAGCCGCCCCATCGCCACGGCGCTCGCCTCGGCCCCGACGGCAGGGGACGGCCCTACGACGGGCGGTTTCCCACGCTGCCCGAGGTGCTGTCCGAGGCGGGCTACCGCACGGGCGCCATCGTGGCGAACACCGGCTTCCTGTCGGAGCGATGGGGCCTGTCTCGGGGATTCGCGAGCTACGACGTCGTCCACGAGGACGCGGCCGGCATCGCGACCCGGGCGCTCGCGTGGCTGGGTTCCGACAGCGAGCCGGCGTTCCTGCTTCTCAACGTCATGGACGCCCACCGTCCCTGGCACACCGAGCCAGCGCGACCCGACGTGGTGGGCCGCGCCGTCGAGCCGTCGATGGCCCCGCTCGACCAGCTCAAGGAGATCGTCCTGCCCGGCACCCGGGACGCTCCCGCCGAGCTGGTCCGCACGGTGGTCGACCAGTACGACACCGCACTCGCCAACCTCGACACCGGGCTCGAGCCTCTGCTCGACCAGCTCGCCGCCCGCGACGACGCGGTGGTGGTGATCACCTCCGACCACGGCGAGTACCTCGGCGAGCACCGGCTGGGCGAGCATCCGCGCGACCTCTACGAGCCTGCCCTGCGGATTCCCCTGTTCGTGAGGGGAGGCGCCCCCCACGAGAGTCCCGACGACGTCGTGCTGTCGCACGACCTGCCGAGGCTCGTGCTCGAGGCCGCAGGCCACGGGGAGCTCGCGGCTCGATTCCCCGCCGATCCCCCTCCGCTGGCCGAGCTTCACCACGACCACGCTCACCTCCTCGCTCAACCCGTCCTCCGAGCCCGATTCGACCGGGTGCGTCGGGCGTGGATCGACTGGCCGTACAAGCTGATCGCCACCGACGGCGGCCCTGCCGAGCTCTACGACCTGTCCCGGGACCCCTCGGAGACCCGAGACCTCGCAGAGACCGAATCCGCCGTCGTGACGCGGCTCCGCGACGAGCTCCTGGCCGTGCTGGGGGACGCAGCGCCCACTGCGACGGTCGCGCCGCAGCTCAGTGAACGAGAGCGCGCCCAGCTGAGAGCCCTCGGCTACCTCGAGTGAGCCCGTGCACCGCTCGCGCTTGCCGTCCACCAGGCGAGCACTGTCACGCCATCAGCTGGCCGCGATGAGCATCACCTCGAGGATCTTGGTCGCGTCCGCTTCGGGGATCTTCAGGGCCCTCGCCAGTTCCTGGAGGAATCTGGATTCTGCCGGCTGCAGCTCGCTGTCGGCCAACGCGAGCTGGCAGCAGTGCGCGAACACCGGCGGCACGAGGTCACCCGGAAGCGAGTCGGCCGCGTCCTGAAGCACGTTCTCACCGTTGCGGTGGCGCTGGATCACCGACTCGTTCGCCGCGGCGAGCGCCTCCGTCGACAGGTGGCTCAACACCCGGGAGCGACGGCAGATCCACAGGAGCCAGTAGCGTTCTTCCTCGCCGAGATGCCCATCGGCGCCCGCCGCCGCGAGGAGGAGCGCCATGTACGCCTCGGGAATCGCCCACCCCGTGGCAGGGCGGCGCCGAAACGACTCCGCGACCTTCTCTGCGTCGAAGGCCTCCTTCCGCGCCGCCTCCCGAAACAGGTTGATGCCGAACGCCTCGCTGTCGTACCGCCCAGCCATCGCTTCTCCGCGGAAATGGGTCGAAGGTCCTGTATCGGCAAGTGAGCCTCCGGGGTCCACTCCGCGCATTACCTTCCGGTAATCGTTCGGATGCCCGAGCTGGAGATCCCGGGGTGCTGGCTCGCGAGCTCGATCAGTCGACGACCAACCCGTCGCACCACCTCCAGGTGCTGCGACGCGCGCAGCTCGTGACCGCCGAGCAATCCCCCGATGCCGCGCGGCGCCCGCGGGAGCCCGGGTTCGACACGAGGCAGGTCCGTGTGTCGGTCCACGACCTGGACGCGACATCGTGAGCGGCCCCCGGCTCGGACTCCGCGAGAACCTCGGCCAGTTCTCGTTGCTGGTGCTGGTCAACGCCTTCGTGGGCGCGATGGTGGGACTCGAGCGGAGCATCCTGCCCGCGATCGCGGAGGACGAGTTCGAGCTTGTCGCTCACACCGCCATCCTCTCGTTCATCGTGGTGTTCGGGGTTACGAAGGCGCTCACCAACTACGTCGCCGGTCGTCTCTCCGACCGGCTCGGTCGAAAGCCAGTGCTCGTTGCCGGGTGGCTCGTCGCGGTTCCCGTGCCGTTGCTGCTGATGTGGGCGCCTTCCTGGTCCTGGATCCTCGCAACGAATGCGCTCCTCGGGGTGAGCCAGGGGCTCACCTGGTCGACCACGGTGATCATGAAGATCGACCTCGCAGGACCGCGCAATCGCGGGCTCGCCATGGGCCTCAACGAGTTCGCAGGCTACTTCGCGGTCGCGCTGTCGGCCCTCGCGACCGGGCTGGTGGCGGCGGAGTGGGGTCTCCGGCCGGAGCCGTTCGGACTCGGGGTGGCGTACGTGATCGCGGGCACGCTCCTGTCGGCCCTCGCGGTTCGGGAGACCAGCCAGCACGCAGACCGCGAGTCCGCGCTCACCAACGTGCCGGGCGACGCCCTCACCCCACGCGAGGTGGTGCTCCGAACCAGCCTCACCGACCCCGATCTCTCCTCGGTCAGTCAGGCCGGACTCGTGAACAACCTCAACGACGGCATGGCCTGGGGACTGTTCCCGCTGGTCTTCGCCGCGGCCGGTCGATCGCTCGCGGAGATCGCGACGCTGGCAGCGATCTACCCGGCGGTCTGGGGACTGGGACAGCTGTTCACCGGAGCGTGGTCGGACCGGATCGGACGGCGGGGGTTGATCGTGTCCGGGATGTGGACCCAGGCCGCGGGCATCGTGATCACCGCCCAGAGCGCCTCGTTCGCGATGCTCGCCGTAGGGGCGGTGCTGCTCGGTGCCGGCACCGCGATGGTCTACCCGACTCTGCTCGCCGCGATCGCTGACGTGACGCACCCGAGCTGGCGAGCTTCGGCCGTCGGCGTCTACCGGCTGTGGCGGGACCTGGGCTATGCCGTCGGTGCGCTGCTCGCCGGGATCGTCGCCGACGCTTTCGGACTACGTGCCGCCACCCTGGCGATCGCGGGTCTGACGTTCGCGTCCGGAGGCCTCGTGCTCGTGCGCATGCGCGAGACCCTCGGGGCCGCGGCAACCCGAGGGCGCTGACGCCGAGCCTCGCTGGCCGTCCACCGCGCTCGGAGGCGCCTCGACGAGCGGATGGACGATGCTGGACCATGCCTGTGCACAGCCCTCCGCCTCCGAGAGGGTTGCCGGAGGGGCCGTGGTCAGGGCGACGATGGCGATTCTCGACACGGAGGGATGAACGATGCGGCTCACCAGCTTCCTCCCGGGGCCTCTCCTCCCATCGGCCGCGGACCCCCCGCACTTGGGGCGGGGTCAGGACGCCTCGCGGAGCGGCTCGCCGACTCCGGTGAGCGCGCCGTTGTCGTCGAAGTGGAAGACCCCGTCGGAGTCCTCCGCCATGCGATCGAGGTCGATGTCGGGACAGTTGTTCGTCGTGCACAGCGTGATGCGGTCGCCGATGCTGCAGGCGAACGAGTACAGCGGGGTGCTCGACGGCACGTTGAAGAAGCTCATGTCCACGACCTCACGCGACAGGCCCTCGTCGGGGTCGAAGAACGCCGGACTGAACAGCGCGTCGACCACGCGCCCCTTGAAGAAGGACTCGACCTCGAAGGTGTTGGCGAGGTTGTAGAGCCCCACCACCTCGAGCCGGCGCCGGCGCATCTGGCTCTGGACGGCGCGGACGGTGGCGTCGAGGTCGTCGGCGCGCCGCACGTCCACGGCGACCATCGAGTAGTTGTTGCGGAAGCGCGGCGACTGGAAGCCGACGATGACGCCGATGCGGACCATCTGGCGGCTCTCGGGCAGCCATTCGAGCAGCTTCTTGCCGTACAGGGCCACGATCGCAGCGCTGAACGGTACGCGCAGCCGGTCCTTGAGCGCCTTGATGTCGCTCGTGTTCCAGATGTGCTTGACGACCTGCTGTCCTTCACCGTTCTCGAAGCGGGGCAGCGGCTTGTAGGTCACCGCACGGCCGGCGGTGCGCCAGGCGGTGTAGAGCACGGCAAGCTCGTCGAGCAGCGGCCGGTAGCGGTCGCGGAGCAGCCACTTGCTCGAGAACGGCCTGGCCGTGATCGTGGGGGCGAGACACTCGTTGACGACGCGAATGCCGTCCCAGACGGTGTGATCGAAGAGCACGCCCAGCAGTCGGCGCCCGCGGTGCAGCCGCACCACGATGTCGCGCTGCTCGGCATCGCCGACCTCGAAGAAGGCTTCGTCGGTGTCGACTTCGTCGACGAGGCGATCGAGGTCGAGATCCTCACGCCACACCCAGCGCTTGCGGTCGAGATCGACGCCCCGACGCCAGGACGTGCGAGGGTCGGAGAGCTGGGCGGCGAGGTTGGCGCGGATCTGGCGGACCGCGTCCTCGAACGCGGCGTCGTCGCGGGACCCGAACGAGACGGCGAACGATGCGTAGGCGCGTACGCCGTTGCGGCGTGCCCACCGGAGCATGAAGAGGTCGCTGCCCTGAATGGTGTCGGGACGGACGTGGTGGACCCAGGTCCGCCGAGCCGCGAGGGCCAGGATCGAGAGGGTGTGGGCGCCGACGAACGCGGACGCCGCGCCGGAGAGGGCCAGGAACATGAATGCGCTCCTCGAGGTTCGGCTGGCGTGGGTAACGTGACCTCGCCAGGTGAACGCCACGTGAAACCGGCGACCAAGATGAGCCACATCCCACCAATAGGCGTTCCCGCGATAGAATCCGTCGGCTCCCGAGACGACGGCGGGGTCCCCGGAGGGTGCAGATGGCGCGAGAGAACCGCGTGTTCATCGCGTACCAGAGCGAGGACGCGGGCAAGCTCCGTGGGCGTTCGGGGGGACCGTCGACAGTCCCGCTGATGTTCCACGAGTTCGTGAGGCACGAGCTCGAGACGTGCTACGGCCGCCGCGTCCCGTTCCTCGACATCTGGGAGCTCGATCCCGGTCACGCCGACTATCGCGACGAGATCGTGAACCGGGCGCAGCGCTGCGCGGCCATGATCCTGCTGGTCGGACCCAACTTCGTCCCCGAGCACGGGTGGAACCACCGCGAGGTCGCCGCGTTCGCGGAGGCCCAGTCGCCCCGGCGGCTGCTGGTGATGGTGCTCGGCGACGAGAAGCAGCGAGTCGAGGCCCGACGAAGGTGGGTGGCGTTCGCCGCCCTCGCCGAGACCCCGCTCCGCGCTTCTCTCGAGCGGATCGCACCGCTGCACATGCCCCCCGACACGACCGACGCCCCCGACGGACGACTATCGAACGACCCGTGGGAGGCCTGGTCGAAGGTCCACGCCGCTCTCGGGGAGTACGGCATCCGCTCGGGGCGACCGCAGGCGCGCAACCAGACCGAGCCGGTTCGGCTGCTCCTCGCCGGCGACGTCCGGACCACCGACGACCACCACGGGCTGGTGGAGCGCGTGATGCTCGACACGCTCGGACGAGCCCTCGCCTACCTCTCTCGGGCCCGGCTCGCCTACAAGATCCTCGTCACGCCGTGCAGCACGCCACGCCGCCAGCGCCGGGGCTCCGAGCCGGTCGCCGACGCCATCCACCGTGACGAACGATCCCATCCCGCGGTGGGCGCCCCGTGGTGGCCGATGCTCCGCGGAGACGCGGTCCCCGACGTCGAGATCGGCGATGCCGAGCCCCTGTGGCGCGTGCTGATCGAAGAGGCCGCGGCCCCGCGCTTCCGACGCCGGCACCACCTCACGGTGCTCGTGACGGTGGGCATCGGACGCGGCTGGCTGTTCCTCCTGTGGCCGTTCACCTGGCTGTTTGCCTACCGGATCGTCTGGCTCCCGTTGCCGAGCCCCCACGTCCTGGTGGAGTCCGAGCGCCGCATGCACACGGTGTCGGACCGGCGCCTCGTCCAGCTGCGCCGCGGGGTGAGCGACGCCACCGCCGTCGCCGTGTCGTCGTGGATGGTGGACCGGCTGTTCGACCACTCGGGCTACCTGCGGTCCGCGTTCGACGAGGGGTCCGGGGGGGCCGAGGCCACCGACGAGGCCCGCGCGGAGGCGGTCCGCGCCTTCAGCACCGACCTCTACCGGACCCTGCGGGCGGTCATTCGCGTGCGACCGGTGAGCTTCACCCGTCGGATCGGTCGGGGGCTCGTGACCTGGGCGGTGTGGATCGCGCTGGCGCTCACGTTTGCGGCGCTGGCCCTCGAAGCCTTCGTGGCCTGGGTCCCCACCGAGTTCTCCACCTGCGGCTCGCGCACCATCGGGCTCGACGGTCACCTCGAGAACCACGTCCAGAACTACGCCCGGGAGCTGGGCCGCGACGCACGGCCCGTGCTCGGTCCGTGGAGCCTCCGGCGCACCCCACGACGTGCCTACTACGGTCTCTTCCGACCCGAAGCCCTGGTGCCCGACCGCCTGGTGCGCGTGTCGCTCCCCGGGTCGGGCGGCATGACGGCAGCGCTCGAGTCGGGCGACTGTGACGTCGGCATGAGCTCCGAGGAGCCGCCGCTCCCGCCCGAGGGGTGGCAGCGCGAAGCCTTCGCCAAGGAGTCCCTCGTCGCGGTGACGAGCGACCAGACCTTCCGCCAGTTCTACGAGGAGCTGGAGCGCCCGCCCCTCCCCGACGACCTGGTGCAGACGCTGTGCGAGTCGGACGAGCCGTCCGACACGAGGGACGCACTCCCCCCGATGCAGGTCGTGTTTCGCGGACCCGCTTCGGGGACCCGCCACGTCATCGAAGACGGTCTGTGCGGCGGTAAGCCGCTCCGCATCTCCGACGTGCGCCCGAGCAACCACGCCATCCTGACCACGGTCGCGAGCGAGGCGGGGCCGCTCGTGGGCATCGTGCCCGAGTCCGTGGTCGAGGGTCACCGGAGCGCGGGTCTCCGCACCTTGCGACTCGGGCGGAGGGTGGAGCGTGACCTCGCCTACTACCGCCGCACCGAGGCCGTCGACTCCCCCCGTTCCCGTGCGGCGGACGTCTTCCTGGATGGCGTACGGGACCTGCACCTCCCACCCACCGGGTTGTCGTTCTGTGGGTCGCGCAGCTTCGGTGAAGACGTGTTGCCGTCGGTGCTCGCGCAGCACGCCGCGTTCCACGGCTGGCGAGCGACCGGCGAGCCCGTGCGCGTGCCCGCCCCCCCGGGCGTTGCTCCGGGCCTCGACGTGGACACCATCCGCTACCCCTACGTCGACCCCGCGGGACGGCTGCGAACGGTCCAGGTCGTGCTCTCCGGCTCTCTGGCCATGGAGCGGCTGCTCGACGCCGGCGTGTGCAACCTCGGCCTCCGGTCGACCGACATCGATCGGCCCGACGTCGCGCCCGCCGAGCTCCTCGAGTACCCGTTCGGGGTGCAGACCCTGGTGGCGGTCGGCTCCAAGGGCGAGCCCCTCCCGACCCGCGATGATCTCATCGACTGGGTCTGCGACGCCGCGATCTCGCCCCCGCTCACCGTGGTCGTGCGGCCGCCAGGCTCCGGAACCCGCGACGAGGTGCTGCGGGCGCTCTGCGGGGACACCCCGCCGAGCCCACACCTGGAGACCGAGACCTCCCACCGCGGCATCCTCGACCGGGTGGCCCGGGGGGGCAGCATCGGGTTCGTCCCCTCGCACCTGCTGTCGACCTCCGACCGGGTCCCCTCCGTCGAGGAGCTGCCGCGCGACGTGTTCGCCCACGAGCGAACCCTCTACGCCTACGCGAAGAGTGGACACGAAGACTTCCTCACCGACTTCCTGCTCGGCCAGGAGGAGCGGCTGCGAGCGCTATTCGACCTCGACGCCCCCGAGGTGTGCTTCCCCACCGCGCGCACGCCCCGGACCGGGGAGGTGCTCGTCCACGATCCGCAGGCGCGCAGGGCGAGCCCCGTGGTCTCGTTCGAGACCGGGTCTGCGACGGACCTCGACCCCGCCGGCGAGCAGGCCCTCGATGCCCTGGTCAGCGCCTTCGCCGACCATCCCTCGTGCGGACGCTGGCTCGAGGCCTCCGATCAGTCGCTCTACGTGATCGGATACCAGTCCTCCACCGGTGCCGAGGTGCCCGGGCTCGGCCTGCTCCGGGCCGAGCAGGTCGCGCGCTGGATCGACGATGCCAGCCGCGAGCTCGACCTCGAGCTGGCACCGGAGATTCGGCGGGGGAACCGTGTCGCTGGCGGGCCTCCGCGGGTCGAGGTGTGGGTTGGCCGGGCCGGGCTGCCGCGTTGAACCCACCTGCGGATTCCGACGCCGAGATGGCATAGTGGCAGGGTCGCGGGATCTG
The DNA here is from genome assembly GCA_964655065.1 of uncultured Enterobacteriaceae bacterium. Lineage (GTDB taxonomy): Bacteria > Myxococcota_A > UBA796 > UBA796 > DRPG01. Next base: position 12,705 of record CAZZLC010000009.1, read on the forward strand.
AAGTCGAGGGGTCGGGATGGTTTCAACGTGGCGATGGGTCGGGATCGCGCTGGCCCTGGGTTGCGGGGAGCCCGAGTCCGAGGCGCTCGGCGACTGCAGCGCGATCTGCACCACGGTGGTGGATACGTGCGCCCTGCCTTCGTGGCCCTCTCGGCAGAGCTGCCTCGACGCGTGCACCGCGAACGCCGAGCTCGGCGCCGACATCCCGTCCCAGCGGCAGTGCGTCGAGCTGTCCGAGTGTGATCTGTTTGCCCTGGTGGAGTGCGAGCATGCATTTGGTCCCCGGTAGGCTTCTCCTCGTTCTCGCAGCCGCCGGCTGTGGCCAGGAGGTCCGCCTCGGCGCCTCCGCGCTCGCGGTCGACCCCGTCGACGTCCTGCCCTGCGAGTTCACGCCCATCTCCGGCACGAAGCTGTCGGTCTACGACTGCAACCCCGTGTTCACCTCGGTCGACGAGGACTGGTCGACCGACGTGATCTCGGTCGCCTTCCGCACCCAGGCCGTCCTCGGAGCGCCCGTGTTCCAGGTCTGGTACACCACCGAGCTCGAGGGCTTCGAGACGGGCTGGGGACTCGGCCACGCCGTGTCCTCGGACGGTATCGAGTGGACGCCCCACCCCGACAACCCGCTGTACGGCCCCACCAAGGGCTGGGACCGCGATCGTGCCACCGCGGTGAACGTCGCCTACGACATCGACAACGACGAGTTCGCGCTCGCCTACCAGGGCTCCGACCTCCCGAACGACTCCTTGGGCATGGGCGTCCTCGTCTCCCCCAACGGCGTGCGCTGGCGCGAGCCCGACGCGGGCTCCCTGCTCTACGACCTGACCGACGACAGCCAGCCCATCTGCTGGCCTCTCGGGCTGTCGTGGAGCCAGCGCCGCGGCTACTTCGGGTTCCTGGCCGCGAGCGGCGCAGGGCAGACGTGCGAGGCTCGCCGCTTCACCGCCTCGGCTCTGTCCCCCGACGCGGTGGAGCTCGACTTCGGCCCTGCCCTGCGGGCCGGCCCCCGGCCCTTCGACGCGAGCGGCATGACCAGCGTGGCCACCGTCGAGCTCGACGGGGTGTTCTACCTGTTCTACACGGGCTTCCGCACCTGGGAGCCCGCCGACGAGGAGGGCTTTGTCCGCACCTTCGACACCGCGGTGGGCCTCGCCACCTCGACCGACGGCGTGGACTGGCGAAAGTCGGGGGCCGAGAGTCCCCTGCCCATCGCGCTCACCGAGCCAGGCGAGGTCGGAGGCCTCGGGGCCCAGGCGATCGGCGACCGCATCCACCTCTGGGTGACCGACGAGTACCCTGACCTCGAGCAGAAGGGCATCGGCTACTACCTCTACGAGCCGAGCATCGAGGAGCACCCGTGATCGGGTCGCTCCTCGCGCTCCTCGCGGGGACGACGCAGGCCCAGGAGGCTGGCGTGTTCGGGGCCGCCACCGATCCCGGCGCCCTCGACGCGGTCCGCGACACCCTGCTGTGCACGCGAGAGTTCACCGACGTCCGCACCTACGACCTGACGACCTCCACCCCCACGCTCGCGGACCTCCAGCAGAACCATGCCGTGCTGGTGTTCGCCGATACCGCGCCTCCCGATCCCGACGGGCTCGGCAACGTGCTCGCAGACTACGTGGACGCCGGCGGTGGCGTGGTGCTGGCCGTGGGGTCGCTGTCGCCGGTCACCGGGATCGGCGGACGATTCGCGGCCGAGGCGCTCGCGCCGGTGGAGCCCGGGCCCGTCGTGGCTCCAGGCGGGAGCCTGTCGATTGCCGCCGAGGCCGATCAAGCCTGGCTACCTGGCCTTCGGGGCCACCCCACCACCCGCGGGGTCAACGTGTTCGACGGGGGCTCGGCGAGCTTCCAGACCCAGACCACGCTGCGAGCCGGCGCGCTGCTCACGGCATCGTGGTCGAACGACGTGCCCGCGATCGTGGTGCGACCCCCGCTCCCCTCGGGGGGACGGGTCGCGCTGGCCAACCTCTGGCCGCCCTCCAGCCTCGTCGACGACACCTCCTGGGCCGCCGCCACCGACGGTGACCGCGTGCTCTCGAACGCCCTGCTGTGGGCGATGCGCTACGAGAAGCCGGCCGGGACCTGCGAGAACGACTTCATCGTTCAGGACCTGGACTGCGACGCCATCGATGCTGCCGAGGAGCGGCCCGTCGACCTGCTCGACCCGGTCTGCGCGAACAACGTCGACCCCGCGACCGGCGCGCCCTACCCGAACGCCGACTACTACGTGGATCCGGGGAGTTTCGGCTGCGACTACCTGGTGGTCGGCCTGGACCCGGACGGCGATCTCCTGGGGGGGCTCGGCAATCCGGTGGGGATCCCCAACGATGACGGGGCGACGCTCATCGTCGAGCTCGACTGCGACAACTGCCCCTTCGACAGCAACCCCGACCAGGCCGACATCGACTGCGACCGCATCGGTGACCTCTGCGACCCGTGCCCCTACGTCCCCGACAACGGCCGCGACGACGACGACGACTGCGTCGGGACCGCCTGCGACAACTGCCCGCTCGTCCCGAACCTCGACCAGGCCGACGAGGATCTCGATGGGGTCGGCGACGCCTGCGACAACTGCCCCACCGACTTCAACCCCGATCAGGCCGACTTCGACGAGGACGGATTCGGGGACGCCTGCGACACCTGCGTGGAGCTGCCGAACCCCGACCAGGACGACCCCGACGAGGATGGGTTCTCGGGCCCCTGCGACAACTGCCCCGACGTCGCCAACCCCGACCAGATCGACACCGACGGGGACGGCCAGGGCGACGCGTGCGACCTTTGCCCCGAGCTCGCGACCCCACCCGACCAGCTCGACTCCGATGGTGACGGGCTCGGCGACATCTGTGACAACTGCCCCACCACCGCCAACCCCGACCAGCTCGACGCCGACGAGGACACGCTCGGCGACGCCTGCGACAACTGCCCGGACTGGTACAACGTGGCCATTGGGGCCGAGGTCGAGCAGGGCGATCTGGACGGCGACGGCGTGGGCGATCGGTGTGACGGCTGTCCCGACGTGCCCGACCCGAGCCAGGCCGACGCTGACGGCGATCTGGTCGGCGACGCCTGCGACGGCTGCCCGGGCTCCTACGACCCCTTTCCCATCGACCTCGACGGTGACGGGCTCGGCGACCGCTGCGACACCTGCCCCCTCACGCCGGACCCCAGCAACCTCGACACCGATGGTGACGGTGTCGGCGACGTCTGCGACAACTGCCCCGCCGTCCCGAACCCCTTCCAGGGCAACGAGGACCTCGACAACGTCGGAGACGACTGTGACGTCCGCGCCTTTCGCGGAGGCGGGCGATGCGCCACGCTGCCCCGCCTGCCCACGGGCCTCCTCGCGCTGGTCGGGCTGCTCCTGGTCGTGCGTCGGCGCCCGGGGCTCGCCGTCGTAGCCGTCGCCCTGCTCGGCGTTGCCTCGCCGGCCATCGCCCAGCCCTACCAGGTCGCCCTGGTGACCGCGACGAGTCAGCCCGAGCTGTCCGCCGACGTCCGGGACTACGTGATGTGTGCCGGTCGGGGGCTCGGCAACGTGGTGGTCGGTGAGCCGCGGATCGGCCACGAGATCGAGCGCATCGACATCGTGGACGTGAGCACGTCGACCCCCGACCTCGACGACCTCGAGCCCTACGAAGCGATCCTGGTGTTCAACGACGTCCCGTTCGGAGACCCGGAGCGACTCGGCGACCTTCTCGCCGCCTACGTCAACGACGGGGGCTCACTGGTCGTGGCCGGCCAGGCGGTGGGCGACGGGGCGGGCCTCGGGGGCGCCATCGTGCCCCAGCTTCCCGTCTCCGGCCGAGGACCGCTCGTCCAGCCCGGCGGGCATCTCACCATCGACGTCACCGACCCCGCGTTCGCGTGGACAGCTGGGCCGCAGCGCGGGCTCGACCCCTTGTACGCCTTTCGGACGTTCGACGGAGGCACCGCGAGCGCGCACGTCCAGGGCTTGGTGCCCGCCGCAGGGGCACAGGCCCTGGCCGCGTGGAGCAACGGCGAGCCCGCGCTGATCACGGGACCCGACCGCATCGCGGTGCTCAACCTGCACCCGCCGTCGAGCCGGGTGGATCCGTCGTCCTGGCTGGTCACCACCGACGGCGACCGCCTCGTCCACGGAGCGCTGCGGTGGGCGCTCGGCTGGACCATCGCGCCGGGGTGCGAGAACGAGTCCATCGCGCAGGACCTGAACTGCAACGGCATCGACGCCGCCGACGAGCTGGCCATCGACCCGGACCGCGAGACCTGCGAGAACGACGCCTTCGGCAACGCCGACTTCTACTGGTCGTACTTCGGCTACGCCTGCGAGTTCCCCACCGCGAGCTTCGATCCCGACGGGGACGGGATCGGCCGCGGCGCCATCGCGCTGTTCGTCCCTGGCAATCCGGCGCCCTGGGACCTCGTGGGCCTCGTCTGCGACACCTGCCCCGACGACCCCAACCCGCACCAGCTCGACGAGGAGTGCGACGGCTACGGCGACCTCTGCGACGCCTGCCCCTTCGACCTTCCCCCGCTCGGGTACGACAACGAGGATGCCGACGGCGACTGCTTCGGCGACCCGTGCGACAACTGTCCCTTCGTGCCCAATTCTGATCAGTACGACGACGACGAGGACTGGGTCGGCGAGGCGTGTGACCTCTGCCCCGGCGTCTTCGATCCGCCGAGTCTCGTGGACGGCCGCTGGGTGCAGGCCGACGAGGACGACGATCTCGCTGGCGACGCCTGCGACAACTGTCTCGGACTGCCGAATCCCGAGCAGCTCGACGCCGACCTCGACGGGTTCGGCGATGCCTGCGACAACTGCCCCGACACCGCGTCGGATTCCCAGGCTGACGACGACAACGACGGGGTGGGCAACGTCTGCGACAACTGCCCCGACTTCCCGAGCCCCGACCGATCGGACACCGACCGTGACGGTCTCGGCGACGCCTGCGACAACTGCCGGCAGGTCGCGAACCCCGACCAGACTGACGGCGACGAGGACGGCGTCGGCGACGTGTGCGACATCTGCCCCGCGCTCCCCAACGAGGGACAGTTCGACCGCGACGAGGACGGGCTCGGCGACGGCTGCGACAACTGCCGCGACGCGGCCAACCCGGATCAGCTCGACCGCGACGGGGACACGGTCGGCGACGCCTGCGACAACTGCGTGGACCTCCCCAACTTCGACCAGGACGACTTCGACGGAGACGGGCTCGGCAACGCCTGCGACAGCTGCCCCCTCGCCCGCGACGACGACGACGTCGACACCGACGGCGACGGGGTGGGGGATGCCTGCGACAACTGCGTCGACCGGCCCAATCCCGCCCAGCTCGACGAAGACGAAGACGGCCTGGGTGACGCGTGTGACGAGCTCGGGCTGCGAGGCGGAGGGCGGCTCTTCGGCTGCGCCAGCGTCCCGCTCGGCTCCGCCTGGCTCGGGCTCCTCGTGGTCCTCGCCGCGCGGCGGGCCCGGGGCGCGTAGGTCACCCCCACGACGCCCTTCGCGTCTCGACCTCCGTCAGCCGTCGGCCAGGTGGACCCGATCGGTCCGAAGCCGGGGTTCGTCGTCGATCACCCACGCGAGTACGCCGAAAACGGCGATCGCGGTGCCGAGTGCGACCGCCCCCGCGACGAGGAACAGGATCAGCAGCTGGTAGCGCGCGGCCAGCGCCGGCTCCGTGCCTCCGAGGATCTGACCCGTCATCATGCCGGGGATGGTCACGAGCCCCACGGCCGACATCGCGTTGAGGATGGGGATCATCCCGGTGCGCAGGGCTTCGGCGGCGACGGGTCGCGCGGCCTCGAGGCGACTGGCGCCCAGCGCGAGGAGCGCCTCGACCGCATCGCGCTGCTCGTCGACGATGGCGAGCGCACGGTCGACCCCCAGGCTGACCCCGGTGAGCGCATTGCCGAGGATCATTCCGACCAGCGGGACGAGGTAGCGCGGGGTCCACCAGGGCTCGACCCGGATGACCAGCGTGGTCGCGAGGAGTGCGGTGCCCCCACCGGCGATCGCCATGGCGGCGACCCCGAGCCCGGTGAGCCCCCGGATGCGGCGGGAGGTCCGCGCTACCGCCTCGCGCCCCGCGAGGCCGACCATCAGGGCGCAGAGCCCCAGCACGAGCCACGGCGAGTCCACCGCGAACACCCAGAGCAGCACGTAGCCGAGCAGCGTGAGCTGGACCGTCGACCGAACGACGGCCACCCACAGGCGGCGCTCGAGCCCGAGCCCGAGCCAGAGCGACAGGGCGCCGTTGAGCAGGAGCAGTCCGGCGGCGAGGGCGAGCTGACCGGGTCCCAGGTCCAGCGGACCGGTCATCCGAGCTCCAGGACGTCGGTCGCCACCCGCTCGGCCTGGTGCGGGTCGTGGGTCACCCAGACGGCGGTCCGGTCGGCGAGGGTCGCCTCGACGAGGGCCTGGGACTCGGGGTCGAGCGCGCTGGTCGGCTCGTCGAGGAGCAAGACGGCAGGACGTCGGGCCACCGCCACGGCGAGCGCAGCCCGCTGCGCCTCGCCACCCGACAGCGACGACCAGGGCCGGCCCCAGGCCTCTCCGGGCAGCCCCCACGCCTCGGCGAGCGCCACCGGATCCTCGGCCGGGCGTCCGCGCTGGGCGGCGAACCTCGCCACGAGGTCGCGATGCTCGGCAGGGGTTCCCGAGAGCGTCGGCGTGCGCTGGGCCACGTAGGTCACGGCGGTGCGCCAGGCCGTGCACCCCCACTGGTCCGGGCTCCGACCATCGAGGGCCAGCGAACCGCCGTCAGGGCGATCGAGAGCCGCGAGCAGTCGCAGCAGCCGCGTCTTGCCCGCTCCCGAGGGTCCGCGCACCACCACCCGCTGCCGAGGCCGAACCGCGAAGCTCAGCCCCTCGAAGAGCGTGCGGTCCCCCATCACCTTGCGGAGGGACGTGACGGTCAGCTGCACGTCACGCCGCGAGCCTCATCGCCTGGTCGATGACGCGCTGGACCTCGGGACGAAGCGCCACGGGCACGGGCAGCGGGAGGTCGTAGATGGCGTTGGGGTAGTCGATCTCGGTGCGCTGCGCGCCGAGCCTCCGCAGGAGCGTGATCATGCCGAGGTTGTCCTCGGTGGTCTCGAAGCGGAGCGTGCGCACCCCCTCCCGCATCGCGAGTCCACCGACGAGGCCGACGAGCAAGGTGCCGAGCCCTTGCTGCTGGACCTCGTCGGCCACCGTGATGGCGAGCTCGGCGACCGTGGGCTCTTCCGGCAAGCGCACGGCTCGAACGACGCCGTAGCCGTGCTCGGCGTCGTCGCGCGGATCGAAGGCGCCCCACGCGACGTGGTCGTGCTGGTCCACCTCGGTGAGGTAGCGGAGCATCCCGTCGCTGAGCTTCGAGATGGTGGTGTGGAACCTGTGGAACCGAGACTCCTCCGAGAGGTGGTCGTAGACCTCGACGAGGCGCCACTTGTCGTCGGGACGCACCGGGCGCAGGCGCACCGGCCGGCCGTCGCGCAGCGTAGCGTCGATGTGGGAGGGGACGTCGTCTTCGAGGGGGATCACGCGTTCTCCAGCCTTCCTGCGCTGGACGTATCCGGGCCCCTGCCGCTTCACGCCCTCTGTTCCCGATTGGTGACCGAATCGTCTGACCACGCGGCTCGCCTACCGCTGCTCGATCGCTCGGGGGGGCCCGACGAGGGCATACAGGTCGGACACGAGCGTGGTGCGACCGTTGTGGAGCTCGGCGAGGCCCGGATACTCGGGCCAGTCGGCCTCCCAGACCACGTCCCCCTCGGCCGTGACCTCCACCGCGTGGCCGGCGGAGCCCACGACGTGCAGGGTGTTGCCGTTGTCGAGCCGGTGGGCCTCGCCCATGTACTGGGCGTGGATGCCCCTTCCCTCGCCGAACCGCCACACCTCACGCAGCCGCCGGTCGTCGTGGTCGATCTCGTACTCGCGGACCCAGGTCTCGTCGCCCGACGGCGCGTCACGGGTCGACACGAGCAGGTTCCCGGACGGCAGGTAGTGGACGTCGTGCTGCCAGATGAACCGGCTGTCGGTGGGGGCGAACTCGTAACCGCCCGGGATCTTGCCGTAGTAGCCCACCATCTCGCCCGACTCGCGCGCCACCTCGGCCACGGTGTGGTACGACCAGAACGAGTAGACGAAGCGGTCGCGGCGCGCGTCGTACGACAGGGCGTTGGTTCCGCAGGGCCGGGTGCGAATGTTGGCGTCGTCGATCTTCTCGACGAGCTCGTCACAGGCCCACACGTCGGTCTGGATCCCGTCCTCGTCGACCGTCGCGATGACCTCCCGACGCCCTCGGCGCTCGCCCCACGCGATGCTCCCGTCCGGAAGCTCGACGAACGCGTGGTGGAGCCCCGGCGTGGGGTAGAGGTGCTCGACCTCTCCGTCGAGCCGCATCCTCGCGACGGCACCATCCTGGACGGGGGCGTCGGTCCAGTACTGGTTGCGGTCCACGAGCAGGGCGCGGCCGTCCGCCGCGACGCTGACGTGTCGCGACACCCACTCGTCGGGCGTTCGCAGGGCCCACACCACGTTGCCCTGGCGATCGAAGACGTGGACCCACCAGTGGCCGCGACGTGACTCGCCGGGCTCGTTCATCGAGGTGACGAACCACTGCTGAGCAGGGTCGTAGCCGGTGGGATCGTCGACGAGGATCTCGGGGAGGGGCACCCCGGGAGGCAGCTCCGGCGCCGAGACGGTGCCCTCGGCGACGACCTCGGACCTCCCCGGTGAGGGCTCGACGACGACGCGGTAGTCGACGTCGGCACCATACGGCACCCCGAGCAGCCACTGGGCTTGCGGACCCGGCTCGGCGGTCACCGTGGGACTGCGGTGCCAGACCTCGCCATCGGCCGTGAACTCGACGTGGGTCTCACCGGCCACGGTCTGCGTCCAGTCGACGCGGGCGAGCTCGCCGGTGGGCCCGGTCCACTCCGGGTCGTCTCCCGGCGTGCACGCCATCACGAACAGCCACATTGCCGCCCCCTTCGCTCGTACGACCAAGTAGAGAACCCACGGATGCCGCCAGCGCACGGCCTCGGCGCGTCAGCGAGGGGGAAAGGCGAGATCGTCGGAGGTGCCCCACGACCGGTCGGGGCCGGCCGAGCGAATGACCGCCGACTCGAACCCCTCGGGGCAGTCGACGCGCATCGGGGTGCCCCAGCCATCCTCGGTCCGGTATGGCCCCTCGGTCCGCTCGACGCTCTCGAGCAAGCCGTCGCAGTCGCGGTCCGGCGAGTTCAGGTACGCGAGCTCGAGGGACATCCGGAGCCGCTCGGCGGCGTACCGTGCCTGGTCGATCCGGGCATCGCCCAGGGAGAGACGCCCCACCGCAAGGAGAGCGACCACGGTGAAGAAGCCCAGGAGCGCGCTCATCGAGACCGCCACGCCGAGTCCACCGATCGACCAGCGAGGGCGCCGGAACGCGCGGGGGGCGGGATCGTCGACCCCGTCGAGCGCGTTGACGCGGGCCCCGAACGCGGCCACCTCGGCGCGGATCGCGTCGGCGTCGGCGTCGAGGTCGTAGAGCAGCTCGGTCGACCCGGCGGCCAGCGGGGCCCCGGGCGCATCTCGCAGTACGAGCACTCGAGCGGGGTCCACCCGCTGCTGGGTCTGCTCGATCTCCCACCTCAGCCCCGGCGTATCGCCGCTCACGTCGAGCACGACCCCCTTGGCGCGGTCCATGACGTCGAGCACCCAGCCCTGCCAGACGTCGTTGCCGAGCGCCCGGAAGCTCGCCGCCCACAGCAGCGGCACCCCGGCCTGCAGGGCACTCTTGGACTGCTTCGCGTGCACGAGCCCCACGAACACGCCGCGAGGAGCGAGCCCTGGACCCACGAGATCCGCGAAGACCCTGGGCGAGGCGTCGTTCCGGAACGACCGGAGGTACAAGAACGGCCGCTGGGCGAGCTTCTCCTTGGTCGCGTACCGCAACAGCAGGTAGGAGGGACCCAGCCCGAGGACGCTGAGCACCGCGAATCCCACGATCGAGAGCGGGTCCGGTCCCTGGAGCACGGTGAGGCGTCGGTACCACACGTGCGCGGCCCGACCCGAGGCCCCCTCGGGCGGCGCGTCGGGCCGAATCACCAGGAGCACGTACGCCGCACCGATCAGCGTCGTCGCGATGCCCACGCCCATCAGACCGAGCACCAGGGGATCGTCGGGTCGCGCCGGCCCGGGGCCCGAGGTCGGAAAGGTGGCGAGCAGCATCTGCCCGATCAGCACGAGCGCATACTTGATGCCCCTCCGATGACCGGGCACCTCGTGGACGACGAAGCCGGCCAGGATGCCGAACGCACCCGCCAGCGCGACCACGAATCGCAGCTCGTCGGACACGACCAGGCTCGCGACCGACCCGACATAGGCGAAGAGGGCGATGGCAGCGAGGCCCACGGTCGTCAGCGAGGCGCTCCCCCGGCGAGGGGCGGGAGGCGACGGTCGGGCGAGGACCCTGCGCTCGACCGCGCGGGCGACCGCGCGAAACACCGCGAGCAGAACGAAGGGCGTGACCATCCAGCAGGCCCCGACCCCCAACACCACGGGCAACATCGACGACACACACACCCCGGGGCGCCGCATAACCCTACGGCCTCCCCGTGGCGTGACTCGTCGCTCACACCGTCAGAGCCCGCTTCCGAACCACAGGTAGACGGCGCCGCCACCGGGCGGGACCATCGCGTCCCCCGGCGAGCCGACGACCAGGTCGTCGATGCCGTCGAGGTTGACGTCCGCCGTCGCCAGCGCGGAGCCAGCCCGGTAGTTCTCGCCCTCGCCGACCAGCAACAGCGGAGCGTCGTCGAGCTCCCGGGATCCGGGAGGCATCGGCCCGTACTCGACGAACACGACGCCCGAAGCCGTGCCCGCGTCGTCTTCGCCAGGTGCCCCGATCGCCAGGTCCACGTGGCCGTCGTGGTTGAGGTCCAGCGCGGTGATCGCCTGGCCGAGCTGCACGTTCGCCCGACCCCGGAGCACGACCCGGGCGACCGCGTCGAGCGGCTCGGCGGCCACGGTGCTGGCCGGAGTGTCGAGGATCCAGACCCGGTCGCCGTCGTCGCTGGGCCCCGCCACCGCCAGCTCCGGGGTGCCGTCCTCGTCGAGGTCGGGAAGCACCGCCACGTCCAGCCTCACCCGGGCGGGGTTCAGGGGCTGTGCGGGGCCCTCCAGCACCACGTCCGCGTCGTCGAGCGAGGTGTCCTGGGTCACCGGTCCATTGAAGACGTGGACGCGCCCAGGAACCCCGAGCTGCGCTTCTCCGACCACCAGGTCGTCCACGCCATCTCCGTTCACGTCGCCCACCGCGAGCCCGCTCGGAGGAGCCCCGCGGATGCGCACGCCGGTCGAGACGGGGATCAGGCCAGTGAAGGGCCGCGAAAGCCACCACGCCGCAGTGTCCGCGTCCTCGGAGGTGACGAGCACCCCGTCGTCCCCCGCGGCGACGAGCCGCCCGATCGCGTCGGCGGGACCACCCTCGAACGACGCATCCGAGGCCTCCGGAGAGAGGACCACGTCGCCGACCACCGCCCCCGGCACGACGTGGACGAGCCCAGCCCCCACGCCATCGCCCTGGATCACCCACTGCGAGCCCGTCCGGGCGATGACGCTGCCCAGCCCGAACACGATCCCGGTGTCGCGCACCGTCGCAATCGCCCCCGCCTCGGCGTCGAGGTCCTCCCAGTCTCCACGGAAGGCGTAGCGGAAGGCCGCACCGCCGTTGGCGAGGCCAAACCGGGGTGCCCCGACGAACAACCCCTCCGGGCCGGCCACGACACGCTCTCCGAAGTCCGCGTTCGACGTGGTGGAGGCGATGGCCACGTCCGCCGACCCGAGCTGCGGGGCTCCCCTCGCCTCGCAGGGTCCCGGAGAGCCGTCGCAGTCGTTGTCGACGCCGTCGTTGCACAACTCGGTCGCCCCGGGGTTCACCTCGGGCCGCGCGTCGTCGCAGTCCCCGTCGTTGGGGGTGAACTGGTCGCCATCGGCATCGGTGTTTCCCGGACAGTCCGGGCACGGCGGCAGCTCGGGGAAGCAACCTACGAGCAGGAGCCAGGTCATCGGGACACCATCCACGTCACCCCGAGGCCGGTCGCCGCCGCCCCCAGGCCAGCGGTCGCCACCGCCACTCGAAAGCGCGTCTGGCCGGCGGCCTGACGATTCTGGAGGTCCTCGTACCCCGGCGTGCCCAGGTTCTCGTCGACCTCCCCCACCCGGCGGTTGGCTGCGGCGAGCTCCGCGACGCCCCAGGCGATTCCTCCGGCCACGACACTCAACCCGCCCACGACCAACGGCCGGGCCGCGCGACGGTGCGCGGGGGCGCGGAGCTCGGTCCAGCGGTGGTCCTCGTACCGCCACGTCGATCTCGACGCGGGAACCAGGACGGGACCCGGCACGCTCTGCACGAGCCCCGCGACCTCGTGGCGGCCGTCGGGCGAGTCGATCCGCTCGACGACGGCGGCATCGACGAACCGCGGCACCACGAGCCAGTCGTCCTGCTGAATGTCGACCGCCCGCGTGACGCCGTCGACCTGCAGGAGGTGCAGCCCCGGAACCACGTCGAAGCCGCCGTTGACGATCACGGCGGAGCGCCCGTCGAGGCGCAGCGCGACCGCGGCGTCGGCGGGCACCATCGTCACGCGTACCGCCTCGGGGCGCGGTCGCGCCCGGATGGCCTCGAACGTGGCGCGCGCCCCGGGAGCATACGAGTCGTCCCACGCGAGCCCCGGCTCCGAGCGCAGCGCGGCCTCGAACGCGGCCGACGCCGACGCGACGTCGCCGCGCGCGTGGTGCGCGATGCCGAGGACGTAGTGCATCCGCGACCCCAGCGTCGCGTCGGCAGGCTCGCCGAGGCACCACCAGGCGGCCTCGGCCTGTACCAGCCGCTCGAACCACGCCTCGGCCCGCATCACGAGACGCTGTTCCTCGGCCTCCCCGAGCAGGCGGAGGATCGTCTGGTTGTCGGTCGGACGTCCTCGACAGAGGTACCGCGCCTCGGTCTTGGCGAGGTAGGGCTCGTGATCCCTCGGTAGCTCCCGCGCGCGACGGACCAGGGCATCGCGGACGCCCGTGTCGAACCGCACCCGCCGCTCGCCCCGCGAGACGTCCTCTCCCGGCACGACGATCGGCGCGGACATCGCGAGCGTGCTCGTCAAGAGGAGCATTCGACCACCGAGCCGGTAGCGAGCAGGACACAGAGGCGTCGTTCTCCGCGGATGTCCACCGTGGCCTCCCAGCCGAGTCCGGTTTGGGACTCCAGCCTCAAGACGTGCTCACCGGGCGCCACCTCGAACTTCGCCCCGAGGTCGCCCGTGTCTCCGAGACGCACGCCGTCGAGAAAGACGGTGCTGAACGGCCGGCTGTTGACGAACAGCACCGCGGGCTCGGCTGCCTCGGTCGGCGCCGGGATCGGCGCGGGACGAGGGTCCGGCTGCGGCTCTGGCGGCGGCTCGGCCTCCGCGCGAGTGGCGGCCTCGGGGGCTGGCTCGCTCTCCGGAGGGGGAGCGGGCGTCGTGACCACGACGGGCTTCGGCGGCTGTGCCGACGGGACGGGTGGCTCGGCCGGGCGCCACAGCTGCCCCGCGCCCAGCCCGGCCAAGAGGAGACCGAGCGCCAGCGCTACGCCCGCGGGCCAGCGACGGGAGGGCCGGGTCCGGACCACGACCGGCTCGGGGGTGTAGGTGGATGCGTCGGGAGCCAGGGTCTGATGGGGCGCGTGGGTCGGAGGCAGCTCGACCGGCCGGGCATCCCGGATCGCTTCGAGCGCGGTGCGAGTCTGCGCGAGCGTCGGACGGTCGCTCGGCGACAGGGCGTGGTCCCGCTCTTGCTGGGGGCCTCGCTCCGTTCCCCCGGTGGGTTTGCCGCCCTTGGGCGGGGGCTGGCCGGGCGCTATATTGGCGCTCACCCCGCCCAGCGCATAGAGATCCGTGGCCGAGGTCAACGTCCCGCCGGTGTGCTGCTCGGGCGCGGCGTACATCGGCGTGAGGCTGCGATCCTGGGTCGCGGCCACGCCGTCGCGGAGCGGCCGGGAGATCCCGAAGTCGGCGACCCGGAGCGCAACTCCTTCGTCTCCTTCGTCCACCAAGACGTTGGCCGGCTTCAGGTCGCGGTGGAGCACGTCCTCCTCGGCGAGCGCCTCGAGGGCCGACACGATCTGCAGCCCCAGCGCAGCCACCTCGCGCGGCCCCCGGGGCCCGACCAGGGTGACCCAGGCCTCGAGGTCACCGCCCGCGACATAGTCGGTCACGAGGATGGCGCAGTCCTCGTCGGGCCGATCGCTGAACTCGCGGTAGCGCACGACGTGCGGGTGCTCGAGATCACGGAGCACCTGGGCCTCGCGCATCAGATCGCGGAAGCGGCGACGATCCTCGGACGGGATCCGCTTGATCACCACGGGTCCCTGGGGCCCCTCGGCGAACCACGCCTCACCGCCCCCACCCTCGGCGAGGTGCTCCACCAGTCGGTAGCGATCGAGTACGCGTTGGCCGGCAATCCACACGAGGCACGCCTACCTTGGGAATGTGGAGGAGGTGCGAGTGGCACGGATCCAGATCCGAACCGCCGGGGGCATCGAAGTCCGCCCCCTGGCGACAAGTACCCTGTTGGGCCGACACCAGGCCTGCACGTGGCCGGTCGCGGAGGCGAGGGTACCCCTGTACTGGCTCGAGCTGCGCTGGAGCGGCGGACACTGGGCGTGGCGCGTGCTGGTCGGAGAAGACGACACCCGCGGACCGGGCCGGGTGCAGCCGGGTGGGTGGCGAAGGATCGCCGAGGGCGAGCGCATCGTGGGCCCGGCTGACGCCGAGATCCGCCTGGAGGAGGGCGGCGCCCCCGCGCCCTTCGCTCGGGACGTCGAGTCGGGCGAGGTGCTGGACGACGAGTCGCTCGACGCCGTGATCGAGCCTCGAGGCGACGGCAACTGGCCCGTAGGCGCCGAGGACGACCCGCGCCGAACGGCCCCGCTGCGAGACGGCGAGCTCTTCCGGTCCGGAAATCGGATCCTGCGCTTTCACGACGGACAGGCGCCGAACCAGACCGTCCGCCCGCCGGTGACCCTGCGGAGCCCTGGCTGTACGCTGGCCGTTCACAGCGACGACGGCGCGTGGGTGCTCGAGGTGATGGAGCGCGACGAGCTGGTCACCGTCTCCGCAGAGTACGTCCGCGTGCTCGTGCCCTACGTGGAGGTGCGCCGGGCCGACATCCCGCCTGGCGGCTGGCTCGAGCTCGACGCCGCGCACTTCCGATGGCAGCAGATCGGAGGCAGCGCGGAGAGCGGTCGGGACCGCATCGCCCAGGACCGCAGCCGGCTCTGCCGGGCGCTTGGCGCATCCGGCGTGGGGGCCGCCTCGAGTCTCTTCGAGACCCGGAGAGGTCCCGAAGGATGGGTCACCCGGGTGCGCCTCCCCGCGGAACAGCTCTCGATCGACTGACCACTCTCACGCCTTCGGGGCCGGCAGGGTTCGGCAAGGGTCGGGAGAGGCCCGGGTCACGGAGAGAGTGTCACCCCAGGAGACGCCATGACCAGAACGCTCTTGCCCCTGCCGATTGCCCTCCTCGTCGCGTGCGCCGAGACCTCCCCCGACGGGAACGGCGAGCCCGACTCGCCCGAGACGCCCACCGCCGGCGAGCTCCAGGTCGCCCGCGCCGAGACGTCCCCCGACCCCGCCACCGAGGACGCCCTCGCAGCAGCGTCCGCCATCGCCCTGGCCTTCCAGTTCGACGAGGTCCCCGAGTTCAGCGAGGACGGCGAGTTCGTCGTGGTCCAGATGACCGAGCCACCGGAGCGGTGCGCCCGCTTCGAGTTCGACAGCAACGAGCTCACCGTGTTCTTCGAGACCTGCGACCGCGTCGCCGGCACGCTCCGCATCGACGTGCCCCGCTTCGGCCCCACGACCTTCAACTTCGAGGACGACTTCACCGTCGACGGCCGCGATCTCGACGGCTCGCTCACCCTCGACCTGATGCTCGCCGAGCGGAGCTTCGAGGCGAGCGGCATGGTGACGCTCGACGGGACCACCGACGTGACCATCGACGTCGACATCTCCGCGCTCGGTGGCGTCGCGCTCTGGGGCGAGGCCTCGGTCGACGACGGAACGCGCTCCGCCATCGTGACGACCGGCACCGAGGCCGCGCCGCTCACCTGGTCGCTCGACTGCACGTGCCCGGTGTCCGGGGCGATCGAGGGCGACACGACCGGCAGCATCGACGCCATCACCGTCGACTACGACGACCTGGTCCAGCCCTTCGATGGTGAAGACGACTTCCCGCCCTTCGTGGTCCCGATCACCCCTGCACCGGTCACGAGCCGCGTCTCCGTCGACTTCGAGCCTGGATGCGGCGCTCAGACCGTCGACGCCACGGCGACCGACATCGAGATCCGGGTGACCAACGAGGATCTGCGCGCCCCGCTGACCGAGGCCTGCGCCAACGGTGACGTCGAGCCCGACGACTGCGCTCGCGCCGAGCTGCTGCTCGACAACCTCGCGGAAGACATCCGCATCGTGGTGCCCACCGAGGCGATCGCCGAGAGCCTCGAGGACGAGCTCGACGCGATCGTCTCCCAGGTCTGCTTCAGCCGGTGACCGGCCCGGCGGGGCGCTACTTGCCCCGCAGCTTCGGGTCCATCGCGTCGCGGAGACCCTGACCGAACAGGTTGAACGCGGTCAGGGTCACGAAGATCGCGATCCCCGGAAACACCGTGAGATGCCAGTGGCCTTGCTGCACGTAGATCCGGCCCTGGCGCACGATCTCCCCCCAGCTCGGCGCGTTCGGATCGCCAAATCCGAGGAACGACAGGCTCGCCTCGGTGAGCACCGCCCCGGCGATGCCGAACGCGATCGCGACGAACACGGGAGTCACCGCGTTGGGCAGCACGTGGCGGACCATGATGCTGCGATTGTCGACCCCGAGCGCCCGGGCTGCCTGCACGTAGTCGAGGTTGCGCACCGCGAGCACCTCGCCCCGGACCAACCGGAAGATCCCGGTCCAGCCTACGAGCCCGAGCACGACCATGATGTTGACGATCGAGGGCTCGAGGAATGCGATCACCGCGATGATGAGGAAGAAGCTCGGGAAGCAGATGACCACCTCGACGAGCCGCGACAGCAGGATGTCGGTGGTGCCGCCCAGGAAGCCCGCGGTCAGCCCGAGGGTGATCCCGATGCCAGCGGCGATGCCCATCGACACGAGTCCGACCAGCATCGCGACGACGGTGCCGTGGACCATTCGAGCGAGCACGTCGCGTCCGTTGTCGTCGGTGCCGAGCCAGTGTCTGCCGCTCGGATGCTCCTTGAGCGCGCCTTTGTCGTACTGGTTCGGGTGCCAGGGAACCGGCGGCCAGATCGCGAAGCCCATGTCGTCGGTCTCCGCGGCCTCCTTCCAGGACTGACCCTCGAGCTCCGGGTAGTAGTCGTTGAACGGGAACGTGCCCGCGATCTGGAACGACTTGAGCGTGTAGCGAAGGCTCTGCCACGGCACCCAGGTGTCGACGTAGGTGGTCAGAGCCGGAAACTCGATGTCGCCCTTGTACTGGCACACGATGGGGCGGTCGTTGGCGATGACCGGCGCGAACACGGCGGTGAACAGCAGGGCGAGAACCAAGCCCAGACCGACCATCCCCGCCGAGTTCTTGCGGAGCTGTCGCCAGACGTCGGACCAGTAGCTGTGGCTCTCTTCGTCGAGCTCCGTGAGCTGGGGGTTGAACTGGTCGCTCATTTCTCTACTCGGACGCGGGGATCGACGACCCCGTACAGCAGGTCGGAGATCAGGATGCCGAACAGCGTCAGCACCGCTGCGATGGTCGTGATCGCCATGATCATGGGGTAGTCGCGGGAGAGGATGGCATCGAACGACAGCTTGCCCATGCCCTCGATGCTGAAGATGTACTCGACGATGACCGAGCCCCCGAACAAGCGGGGGAGCAGGTTCCCGATCAGGGTGACTATCGTGATGAGCGCGTTGCCGAAGGCGTGCTTGAACACCACCACCCGCTCGCGGAGCCCCTTGGCGCGGGCGGTCCGCACGAAGTCCTGCGACAGCGCCTCGAGCATGCTGGTCCGCACGTAGCGCGAGAGGCTCGCGAACCCGGCGTAGACCAGGACGATCACGGGCAGCACGATGTGCCAGCCAAGATCGAGCAGCCACGGCCAGAACGACATCTCCCACGGGTCACCCGTGTGCAGCCCGCCCGACGGCATGACGTCGAGGGTCCGCGAGGAGCTGAAGAACATGATCAGCAGCGTGGCGAGCCAGAAGTTCGGGATGCTGTAGAGCACGAACAGCACCACGCTCGACAAGGTGTCGAAGGTCCGGCCACGATCGAGGGCGGCGTAGATCCCGATGGGAATGCTGATCGCGTAGACGATCAGGATCGCGAGGAGGTTGAGACCGAGCGTGATGGGCAGCGCCTTGGCCATCTTGCCGAGCACGGGTTCGTCGTCGACGAAGGAACGCCCGAAGTCCAGCGTCACGAGTCGCCACAGCCAGTTCAGGTACTGGGTGACGACGGGCACCTTGTACCAGAACTCGCCAGCCGACCAGGCGACGTCGCCCACGATGGCGAGGTCGAGCACCCGGCCCGTCGACTCGGCGGCCCGCCCGAGCGCACGCCCGTCGCGCACGCTCCACGATGCCACCGTCTCGTCCCGGCTCCCGGTGTAGAGCACCGAGCCGTCGGCGGTCAACGCCACGGCGGAGACCTCCTCGTTGTGGGCATCCTCGATGATCGCCGGCTCGCCGAGGCCGTCGTCGGTCACCGGGAACACCCGCGCGTGGCGGTCGCCGCTGCCCGAAGCGAGCCACCGACCGTCGGCGCTTGGCGCGAGGTCGACGATGGCGTTGGTGTGGCTCGCGTCGTCTTCGGTGACGATCGAGCCCGTGGGAAGGTCCCAGGTGAGGAGGCGACGATCCACCCCGCCGCTCACGAGCCGGCCGCCGGGGAGCGCGGCGATGGCGTAGACCCCACCGGTGTGACCCTCGAGGGTCCGTCGCACGCGAGCCGTCGCCGGGTCGAGCAGCCAGATCACGCCCGAGTCGCTCGCCGCGACGAGGTCGCCGCCAACGAAGAGGAGCTGCCGCACCGGTCGGCCGTCGCCCTCGCGACGAGCAACCTCGGTGCCATCGGCGGCGTGGACCACGATGGTGCCCGTCTTGTCGGCGCTCGCGACTGTTCCGTCGGTCGACGCCCCGAGGCCCCAGATGGCGCCGTCGTGGGCGGCAAACCGCAGCTGTTCGGCGCCGGAGGCCGCGTCGAACTTCACGACCGTGCCGTCGTGGGTGCCGACGTAGACCGCGTCGCCTGCGCGAGCCAGCCTGCGGGCCCAGCTGTCGAGCCGGGCCGGACGACGGGGCCACACGGTGTCGGCCTCGGCCGCGCCACCGGGGTCGCCCACCTCGAACGACAACACCGCCTCGTCCTTGGCCATCATGCCGAGGAGCTGCTTCTTGGCCTTGATGGTGTCGGCGAGCCGATCCTGGGCCTGGGAGCCTCCCCCGCCTTCGATGGTCGCGGTCCCGGTCCCTCCGGTCTCCATGGTCGTCTGCACGGGGTCGCCAGGCGCGATGCTGATCACGACGAAGGTGAGCAGCGTGATGCCGAACAGCGTCGGCACCATCGCGAGCAGCCGCTGTCCCAGGTACTGGATCACTTGTGCAGCACCTTGTCGGGCTCGACCCAGTAGTTGTGGTTGCGCAGCCCGCCGGGCAGCACCTCGACCCCCGAGAACCGGTTGTTCTGGAGCACGCTGACCTTTCCGTGCACGAGCAGGGTCTGGGGCTGCGCCTGCTGCATCAGGGCGCAGAAGTCGTGGTAGAGCTCGTGGCGCTTGGTCTCGTCGAACTCCTCGCGCATGGCCTCGAGCAGCGCGTCAGCCCGCTCACTTCGCCAGCCGCTCCGGTTCTGCCCACGAGGGACGTCCTGGGAGCTGTGGTACTCGGGGTACGGGTCGATCCACGGGTCGGGCATCGAGCTGTACAGCACGGCGCCGTCGAATCGGCTCTCGTAGAAGTCCTCGATGAAGGTGGACCACTCGAGCGTGCGCATGGTGACCCGCACCCCGACGCGTGCTGCGGCGTCCTTCACGAGTCCGACGACCTGGCTGTAGAAGCGACGCGGGCTCCCGACCTTGAGCTCGATCTCGAAGCGCTTGCCGTCGCGGTCGAGTACGCCGTCACCATCGGTGTCGGTCCAGCCGGCCTCGGCCAACAGGGCCTTCGCTTTCTCGAGGTCGTACTCGAGCGGCTTCAGTTCGAGGTTGTAGGTGGGATAGATCTTCTTGTCGGCGCACCAGGCGACGTCGGCTCGGCCCCGCTCCACCTCGTCGGCGATCCACTGGCGGTCGGTGAGGTGGGTGAGCGCGCGACGCACGCGCGGGTCGTCGAGTGGCTCTTCGCGGTTGTTCCAGAGGATGTAGCTGAACCCGAGCCCGATGTGATCGTAGTTGAAGTAGTTCGACATCTCGGTGAGCCCGGCGTCCTTGCTGTACTCGTCGTCCCAGGCAGCGTGGTCGACCACCAGCACGTCGAACTTGCCCTTGCGGAACTCCTCGAACGCGGCCACGTCGTCGGTCATGGTGACCCAGCGGAGCTTCTCGAAGTTGTACCAGAACGGGTGCACCTGCATGCCGAACCAGAACGGGTTCTGCACGAGCTCGACGCCAGCCGAAGCCTCGTAGGTCGCGTCCTCGTAGTAGTAGGGGCCAGTGCCCGGGCAGGGGACGCGAATCTTGTTGAACACCGCCCCGAAGCCGGGCGTGCCGGGTGTGACGGAGTACTCCTCGATGTCGAGGCGCTCGGCGTACTTCGGGATCTGCTCGTCGTACCAGCCCTTGTTGAGGACCCGCAGCGTGTAGCCGACAGAGTAGAGTCCCTTCCAGTCCTTCTCGCGGTACTTCACGACCACCGTGTAGGGATCCGGGGCCTCGAGCGACTCGGCGGCGTCGAAGCTCGCTCGGAGGTGCTGGGCGTTGACCTCCGGGTCGCGCATCACGTCCCAGCTGAACTTGACGTCGGCCGAGGTGAACGGCCGCCCGTCGGCGAAGAGCACCCCCTCCCGCAGGTGGTAGGTGTAGGTGAGCTTGTCGTCGCTCACCTCCCACGAGGTCGCGAGCTCGGGGATGACCTTCGAGGGGTCCTCGGCGTCGATGGTGAGCATCCGGCCCAGGGTGTTCCGGGTGATGATGCTCGTCATGCCCTCGTTGGTGGCGTAGTAGTTCAAGGAGCTCGGCGCACCCGACATGCGGGAGACGTAGTGGTCTCCCTGGGGCCTGGGCTTGTCGGCCAGACTGATCACGCCGTCGGGCGCGGCGTCGGAGACGTGACGAATCTCGGCTCGAGCCCCGAGCCAGCCCGTCGCGTAGACCCCCGTGCCCGTACCGGGCTCGCCGGTTCCCGAACGCGGAGACGGCGCAGGGATCTGCCCTCCCCCACCTCGTTCGATGACCTCGCGCGTGCGTATGACCTGCTTCTCGAGCCGGTCCATGGCGCAGGTGTTGAGGACGAGCGAGAGCGCCACCACGAAGAGGGCGATGACGGTCGCGATGCGGAGCGGATCGTTGGAGTCGTTCATGGCCCAGGCATCTTACCTCGCTACTCGTCGCGGAGCCGGGGCCAGTTGGCGTCCGCCTTGGTGATGTAGGCGTCGCGATCCGCCCGCCACTTCTCCTGGATGCCGAGGCTGTAGTTCAGGTACAGCTTGTCACCGACCACCGTGAACGCCTTCGGGTCGATGGTCGCGACGCGGCCCTGCGACACCGCGTAAGCGCAGTAGCCGCCGTACTGCGGAGCGTATCGCTCGGGATTCGCCAAGAACCGGTCACGATGCTCTGCGGTGGCGAACCGCCAGGTCGCCCCCTTCCACTTGGTGGTGAAGCTGGGCGAGCCCGCACGGTAGGCGCCTTCGGTGAAGTACGCCACGGGGTCGGCGCCTCGAATCGCGAGCCCCTTCCCGTCACGGAACACGGGGTCGATCGCGTGGGCGAGGCTGGGAGCGGCCAGGGCGCCGAGCAAGAGCAGGGTCACGGCACGTCGGGTGAACATGGTTGGTCCTCCTGACCCGCTGACCTCGCCGAGGACCCGCCGTTACGGGCGCGATCGCGAAGCTCGCGCGAAGAGGCCGCGACGACGAGCCCGGCCGCGCCGGGTTGGAAGGTCCCGTGCAGTACGGTCCACGAGGCGCAGGGGGTCCCAGTGGCGAACGACGGCATACCCAGGGCGATGGCGAGCCTGATCTTCGGGCAGCTCGAGAACAACCCGCTCTACGACGATGAAGGGCAAGCGCCACGGTACGCGCTCGAGCGCGTGAGATACTGGCGAACCCACCATCGACGACTCACCACGTTTGCCGGCCAGCTCGACCGCACGACTGCCGAGCGCCAGGCAGACTCGGACGTCATCGGGCGGGCCATCGCGCAGCTCGAGGGTGCGACCTACCAGGGCCAGCGGTTCACGATCGAGGCCGACACCCCGGTCGGGGTGTCGTTCAGCGGGAGCTTGCCGCTGTTCCGACACGTCTTCGGCCTCGACCCCTTCGAGCTGGCGGGACACGCCGTATCGGTACGGGACGCTGGCGTCATCTCGCTGGTCGGCTCCGAGCTCGCCGCCCTCTCGTCAGCCGCGATCGAGATCAACCCCTACGCGGTCCCGGCCTCGGGGGTCGCCCGGCGGACGGTCCTCGGTGGCCTCGCTGCCACGGCGCTCACGGCGTGCGTCGGCGACGGTCCGGTGAGCAAGCCACGGGCGGAGTCGCCATCGCTGCTCGACGATCCGATCGCCGAGCTCCTCGATCCCTTGGGCCTCTCGGCCGTCGCCGAGACCGGGTCGGGGGTACGCGTGGCCGTCGTGGACTCTGGATTCGCGTTCGACGAGATCGGAGGGGAGACCCAGACCCTCGAGGCCGGTCCCCCGGTGGGCGATCTGAACCCCCGAACCGACGAGCGCGGACACGGCACCGCAGTGCTTCACCACCTCCTCTCGACCGCCCCCGGGGTGCACGTCCGGAGCTCGAAGTACACGGATCACTCCGGGGTCCGGAACTACCCGGTGGCGGCGTTCCAGCGGGCGGTCTACCCGCAGGGGCGCAACGCCCCGCCCTGGCCCCACGTCGTCCTGTGCAGCTGGGTGATGGCCGACTTCTCGGTGGCGCTGAAGCGGGAGATCGCTCATGCGGTGAGCCAGGGAATCACCGTCATCTTTGCGGCGGGGAACGGATCGATGCGCGACGTGGCTCCCGAGGACGTCGAACGCGCGCCGATCCCGCTGTACGAGCACTCCGAGGCGCTCGGCGGCAGCACCATCGACGACGACCTGGATCTGGCGGACTTCGGGGTGCTCGAACCGCGAGCCCGCGTCCAGCGTCCCCGCCAGGTCCACGCGGTCGCCCATCCCGACGCGCTGGTCGTGGGCGGCACCACGCCGTCGGGCCGCCTCGACGACCCAGGCGTCGCCGCCCACTATGCCAGCCGCGTCTACGCGGAGAACCGCGATCAGAACGAGCCCGCGCGCACCGTGCCCGAGGTGTGCGGGCTCGTCGCCCCGATCCCGACCGGCGCGAGGAGGCTCCCCGGGGTGCACCGCACCCGCACCGCCGTGGGCTCGGTGCTCGACGACAAGCCCGACGGCGGCACCTTTCGCGACGGCGTGGCGCTCACCTCGGGCACGTCGATGGCCGCTGCGCAGGTCGCGGGGGTGGTTGCCCGGCTGAAGGAGGCCTACCCGTCGCTGTCGCCCCAGGCGGTGCGCAACGTGCTGATGGCCACGGCAAGGCGATCCTCCAAGGCGGAGGACCCCCGCTCGGGCTGGGATGCCCGCACGGGATTCGGCCTCGTGGATGGCAGGGCTGCCCTGAACTGGATCGTTCGGGGCAAGTCTGCGCCGTACGTTCGTGCACGGCTGGACGACCCGGGCGACCCCGGCAAGCGGCGGCTCGGTCCCGCCGAGAAGCGCGCGAGACGGGAGAGCTCGCCCGACATCTTCCTTCGTCGCGGAGAACCTGAACTCCGGGTCGATGCCGAGGTCCGGTGGACCCTACCCGCTCGCCACTTCGACGGGCTGTCCCAGACGGTCGACCCCGGAAAGCGAGCTTGGCTCTACGTCCGCGTCACGAACCGCGGGGAGCTCGTCGGGGAGACGCCGTTCCGGGTCTACCGCATCGAGGGCGCCGACGTGCCGACCGTCGGGCGGACGTGGGACGGCGAGGTCGTGGTCGAAGGAGGCGGGTTCGTGGTGTCGGAGGGCGTGGCCGTCGAGGTGACCCGGGCCACGCAGGCGTGGGTGGTGGGACTCGGCGAGGTCGACCTGGACCTCGCGAGCTGGGATGCCCTGCTGGAGCAGATCGACAAGACCGTGGAGATGGGCATCCGCTGGATGGGAGGTAAGGCTTGATTCGCGTTCCTGGCATTCGTACTGGCGTCGAGGTGTGGGGCAGCGACACCGCCGAGGGATACGCACCCGTCGACCTCCCCGACGAGATCGACGCCGACGCGCTCTTCGGCATCCCGCTCGGCGTGTTCGAGTGGTTGGGGGGCGCCATGCGCAACCCCTACCTGTTCGCCCACGACATCCGGCTCGGCATCGACGATTCCGAGCCCGTCGGTCAGCTCGTGCTCTGCTCCCCCGACGCCGCGCACGGCCGGGATGACCTTCGGAGCGCCCTGGCCGGAGGGCTGGATGCCGACGACGACCTCATCGACGCCCTCGTCGACAGCATCTTCCTCGGCCTCCAGCCCAACGACGAGGTGTGGACCTGGTTCGAGAATGCCTGGCCGTCGAGCTTCGTCCTCGAGTCCACGGACTGGCCCGTGGTGCTGCGGCGACAAGGGGTCGTCCGCGACGTCTATCGCCAGGGCGTGTTCCCGGATGTCGAGCACACGGAGCCGCTGCCTGCCTACGACCGACCCGCGTACCGCATCGACACCCACCCCGACCATGCGAATCCTGCCGGCGCGCTCCTGCTCGGTCCCGACCGCCTCCAGGAGTGGTTTGGTGCCCTCGCCTACCTCGTCGACGGGCTCATCACCCCGAGTCCCGAGGGCGCCTGGCGGTTCTCGGAGCTCGACGACCCTGACCTCTACGCCAGTGGTGGCTACGCCCGGCTCGCGCTCAGCCTGGAGCGGGAGCGCTCCGGACCAGACGGAAGCTGAACAGCGAGTTGCGCCAGTCGTGTGGGTAGACCGTCCGCGAGGCGGTGCGCAGGTGCTGCGGATGCGCGGAGTAGCAGCCGCCCCGGGCGATCCGCAGCGGCTGGTTCTCCACCCCCGGACCGTCCTCGAGGCGGGGCCCGGGGTCGCCGTGGCGCCGGTAGCCGTTGGCACACCAGTCGCGCGCGTTGCCGGCCAACCCTCGAATCCCGAACGGCGAGGCGTCCACGGGGTGGTCGGTCACCGCGGTGGGGGCGTAGGCGCCAGGCTGACTCTGTGCGGCGCGGGCGAACGTACCGTCCCACCTCGGCCCCCACGGGAACACGCGTCCGTCGCAGCCACGAGCCGCCTTCTCCCACTCCTGGTCGTGGGGAAGCCGCCACGGCGCTCCGGTCTCCGAGCGACGCCAGTTCGCGAAGGCGACCGCCGCGGTCCACGGGATCGCGGTGACCGGCCACTCCGGCTCGAGAGCGTAGGGACCCTGCCCCTCGCCGGTGAGCACCCAACCCTCGGAGCTGCGGCGGAAGATGGGCCCCGCCTGGGGAACCCGAGGGACCCAGTCTTCGTCGAGCGACCCAGCGGTCGCCATCGCCTCCAGGAACTGCAGGTAGCGGCTCACCGTGACGGGAAATCGCTCCATCACGAAGCCGTCCACCCACCGCTGCGTCCGCGGGAGCCCGTCGAGGGCGTCCGGATCGCCGCCTGACGCGAACCAGCCCGCCGGCACGTAGACCTCGTCCTCGCCGAGCTCCCCCCGGGCCGGCAGCCAGATCGGGAGCGGCTCCGTCCCGCCCGGTGGCACGCCGGCCCAGTGCTCTTCGCGCCCCACGAAGACGGGATAGCGGACCTCGTCGCACTCGGGATGCGCCAGCCGCAGGCACCAGCTGCCCCGCGGAAGCTCGACCTCGACGAGCGGCGTCGCGCCGAGCGTCCGCTCGGTGACCGCGACGAGCCGCCGGTCCTGCTCGACGTACCGCTCCAGGGTGACGGTTGCGCTGGGGGGATCCGTGAGTACCGTCACGGCGCCATCGCTGCGCAGCCAGTCGCGGTAACGCCCGCCGTCGTGGCTCTGGAGCAGCGTCTCCAAGCGAATCGCATCCGCCCGGCGCCCCGTGGACTCGGCCTCCACGAGCTGGTCCCGGTACAGCACCGCGAGGGCGTCCAGCGCCTCGCGATGGCTGGGGTCGTGGTCGAGCGCGGCCCGCAGCCCCTGCTCGTAGCGGGTTCGCGCCTCGGCCACGTCGCGCTCGAGCTGGTCCGCCCGGTCCTCGAACGCCCAGGCCTCTCGCTTGTCGTCGACGGGATCCCAGGACTCGACCTCCGCGAGCGCCGCCTCGGCCCGCGATCGTAGCTGCCGGGCCTCTTCGAGCGCCTCGTCCGCCCGGCGTCGCCACCGAGACGCTTCCGCGACCACCGCCTCGGCTCGCGACTCGCGATCCCGCTGCTCGATCCAGGCCTGCACCGCGTCCGCCACCTCACCCGCGTGCGCCGGTCGCCCACCGGCGTCCGCGACCGTGCAGCGAGCCGCGAGCTCGCGCAGGGCGGAGGGCCCGTCCTCACCGATCAGCTCGGCGATGGTCCGTCCGAGGGCGAAGACGTCGACACGAGGGTCCGCGGGAGCCCCCGACCACTGCTCGGGCGCCATGTAGGCTGGCGTGCCGGCGCGCGGCGCCGCCTCGCCCGTCCGGGCCGCGATGCCCCAGTCGACGACCCGCACCTCCCCGAACTCCCCGACCATCACGTTCTCGGGCTTCACGTCGCGGTGCACGACGCCCTCGGCGTGGGCAAACGCCAGGGTCTCGCAGACCCTGGCGAGAATGGCGGCGAGCCGGGTCCAGCCCCCGGGAGCCGCGCGGAGCTCCGCCGCGACCTCGTCCAGGCGGCGCCCGCGGACCTCCTCCATCGCGTAGTAGCGGTCGCCGAGGTCGTGGACGGGAACGATCCCGGGGTGCTGGAGCCGAGCGGTGAGCCGGGCCTCGCGGCGGAAGCCCTCCAGCCGGTCGGAGCCTGGCTCGAGCACCTTCACGGCCACGGTCCTCCCGAGCTTCACGTCGCGGGCCCGGTATACCACCCCCATCCCGCCGACGCCGATGGGCTCGGGCTCGAGCTCGTACCGCTCCTCCGGTGGCGGCCCGCGGAAGGCCCTCGCCGCCTCGAGCCAGTCCCGGTCCCCCGTCTGACCGAGCCGGATGGCCCACCGGGCGAGCGGTCCGTCGGCGATGCTGGCGAGGCGCATCCCCGTGGCTCTCCGGTCGTCGTCGCCCGTGCCGTGGCGGGTGAGGGCGACCGGGCCGATTCGCAGCGTCCCGAGCGCGTCGACGACCCAGGGTGCCTCGGCGAGCCCGCCGTGGGCGATCCCCTCGTCGTCGAGAGCCACCAGCAGATCGACGAGCTGCGCCACCCAGGCGTGCAGCCGGTCCGGGGTCTCGCGCACCGCGTCCGGCAGCGCGGTTCCGAAGAGGCCTGGCGCCAGGGCGAGCCACCCGTCCTCGGTCGCCTCGAGGGCGCGCCAGGGCACGAGCCCCGGGTGGGCGAAGTCGCGCACCGCGGCGAACCGCGGCGTCACGTCCTCGGCGAGCGCCAAGGCGAGGAGGGGCTCGTCGTCCTCCTCCCAGGTCGTGAGCGTGCCGTCGACGGAGGGGAACGCGACCGCCCCGACCACCGCCCGCCGCCGAGCCGCCACCTCCACGGTGATCCGGTCGAGCACCGGCCGGGTCTCGCCGCCGCCCACGCGCTCAGTCCTCGGCCGACCAGCCCGCGAGCTCCTCCCGGAGCTGGCGCTTCAGGAACTTGCCCGTCGCCCCACGCGGGATCGTCTCCCGCACGACGTAGCCGTCGGGCAGCCACCACGAGGCGAACCCCTGCTCGGTCAGGAAGGCGTCGAGCGTGGGCTTGTCGGGGACGGAGGCCCCCGGATTCGGCACCACCACCGCGAGCGGACGCTCGGTCCACTTCTCGTCGGCGATGGCGATCACCGCGGCCTCTGCGATGGCTTCGTGCCCCATGAGGGCGTTCTCGAGGGCGACCGAGCTGATCCACTCCCCGCCAGACTTGACGAGATCCTTGGTCCGGTCGGTGATCTGGACGTACCCAGCCTCGTCGATGGTCACGACGTCGCCGGTGCGGAACCAGCCATCGTCGGTCCACTTGCTGCGGTCTTCGACGTTGAAGTAGGCATCGGCAATCCAGGGTCCCCTCACCTGGAGCTCGCCCATGGAGCGCCCGTCCCACGGCACGTCCGTCCCGTCGTCGTCGCGTAGCCGCATGTCGACGAACGGCGTGGCCACGCCCTGCTTGGCCCGGATCGCGAGCTGCTCGTCCTCCGACAGGGTCGCGTGGCGAGGCTGCAGCAGCGAGACCGATCCGAGCGGCGTCGTCTCCGTCATGCCCCAGGCGTGGATCACCCGCATGCCCAGTGTGTCCATGGTCCGGATCATGGAGACGGGCGCCGCAGAGCCGCCCACCACCATTCGCATCCCCGCCTCGGGCATCCGCCAGCGATCCGGCTCGGCCTGCATCGCCTTGGTGATCCCGAGCCAGATCGTCGGCACGCCAGCCGAGACGGTGACCCCCTCCTGAACGTAGAGATCGAGCAGCTTGTCGGGTGTGAGGTGGGGCCCCGGATGCACCTGCTTGGCACCGACCATCGTGCAGGTGAACGGCAGGCCCCACGCGTTGACGTGGAACATCGGCACCACGGGGCACAGCGCATCGTCCTGGCTCAGGTTCAGCGAGTCCGGAAGGGCCGACGCCAGGCTGTGCAACACGATCGCGCGGTGGCTGTAGAGCACGCCCTTGGGCCGGCCGGTGGTCCCCGAGGTGTAGCAGAGACCGATGGCGTCGTTCTCGTCTGCGGGTGGCGCGCTCCAGTCGGCGGGCGCTCCCTGGGCGACGAAGGCCTCGTAGTCCTCGGCGCCCTCGGGGAGTGGTCCGTCGGACCACCGCACGACGAGGATCTTCTCGAAGGAGACCCGGCCCTCCACCTTCTTCAGGAGCGGCACGAGCGTGTCGTCGATCACGAGCACGCGGTCAGCGGCGTCGGCGACGATGTACGCGAGATCGTCGGCGGAGAGGCGCGGATTGAGGGTGTGGTAGACACCGCCCGCGAGCGGGACCCCAAAGTACACCTCGCAGTGCGCGTGGTGGTTCCACATCAGGGTGGCCACGCGGTCACCGGGCGACAGCCCCCAGTCGAGCAGGGCCTTGGCCAGGGCACGAGAGCGCTGCCGCAGGTCGGCGTAGGTGTGGCGTCGGACCGAGAGATCGGGCGCGCGCGACACGATCTCGACGTGGCCGAACAAGCGCGCAGCCCGGTCGAGCAGCTGATCGACCGTCAGGGGGTGCGCCATCATCGTTCCGTGCATCGGTCCTCCTCGTCGGTCCATCATCCTACACTCCACGCCCGCCCCGACGACACTGGAAGCTCCGAAGAGGCCGCGGTCCGTAATCGAGGCGCAGGACCTCGACCGACGCGGGATGTCGTCAGGAGCGAATGCGGAACAACAGGTCGGTGCGGACCATCTGGTCGGGATCGACGTCGGCGGGCAGCACCAGCTCGGGCATCGTCACGTCGCGGAGCTGGCCCGTGGTCTCGTCGTAGACGTGACCGTGCGGCTGGACGTGGGTGTCGAAGTAGGTCCGATCGGCATCGATGGTGACCTCGGCCAGCAGACCCGCCTGGACGAACTGTCCGAGCGTGTTGTACACGGTGGCGAGCGACACGCCGAGCCCTGCCTGCACCGCCTCCACGTAGAGGTCGCGGGCGGCGACGTGACGGTCGGGCCCGCCAAAGAGCAGCCTCGCGAGGCCCAGCCGCTGTGCGGTAGACCGGATGCCCGCGCGCTCGAGCAGCCGTCGGAGTCCGTCTTCGTCGGTGATGGGTCGGCGAGCCTGTGTCATGCCGGTCGCTATAGCGACGGACTCCCGGCTGGCAACTGCGCAGCAGGCGTCGCGGGCGTCGCCTACGAGCCGGGACGGTCTCGCTCGGCGTTCCTGACGAGACGCTCGATGAAGTCGAGTACGGTCTGCCGCTGGAAGGGCTTGGACAGCCAGCCCTCGTCACCTCGAGACTCCAGGAAGGCTCGAACCTCGGGGTTGAACAGCCCGCCGGTCATGAACCCGACTCGAGGTACGACCTCGGGGCACTCGGCCTCCAGACGCGCGAGGAAGGCGGGACCGTTCGTGCCCGGCATCATGACGTCGCAGACGATCGCGTCCCAGTCGCCCTGTCGGGCGAGCTCGAGGGCCGTGTCGGCGTCGGTCACCGCGTGCGCCTCGTGGGTGTAGCGCAGGAGCCTCACCAGGACGCGCCCGACCTGCTCCTCGTCGTCGATGACGAGCACACGGAGCTTGCGTTCAGATTCAGTGGACATCCTCACCCTGCACGGTCACCACCACACGTCGTGCGTGGGACCCGGTCCGGTGCTCGAAGAGGTAGAGCGCCTGCCAGGTGCCGAGGGCGAGCCGCCCGTCGCGCACCGGCACGAGCAGTGAGGTCTGGGTGAGCGCAGACCGGATGTGGGCGCTCATGTCGTCGGGGCCCTCGGCGTCGTGACGATACGCCGGGTCGCCGTCGGGCGCGTGGCGCGCGAACCACTGCTCGAGGTCGTGAAGCACGTCGGGGTCGGCGTTCTCCTGAACGACGAGCGAGGCGGAGGTGTGCTGCACGAACACGTGGCAGAGGCCGGTGCGGACCTGGGACTCCCCCACCACCCGAGCCACCTGGGCCGTGAGGTCGTAGAATCCCCGTCCGGGAGGTTGTGTCTGGATCGTCGCCTGGTGGGTCACCATCTCCGTCGGCTTAACGCCGCGTCGGAGATCCGGGGGGCCTCGATCAGTCCGTTTCGAATGGATCGGTGAACCTCGGGTCGCCGATGAACGTCTCGTCCGTGAGGGACTCGAGGAATGCGATCAGGTCGGCGCGCTCGGCATCGGTGAGCGAGAATCCTGCCACGAGACCGGACTTGTAGGGATTCGCGCGGCCGTCACCAGCATAGGGGCCCGCTTCGATCACGCGTCCACCGGCCTCGTAGTGGCGCACGACCTCCTCGAGGCTCGCCATCGATCCGTCGTGCATGTACGGAGCGGTCAGCGCGACGTTGCGCAGGGTCGGGGCACGGAACCGGCCCATGTCGGCCGGGTCGCCCGTGAACTCGAAGAGTCCCGGGTTGTCCGCGGGGTAGCTCCCTTCGCCGTCGATGTCGTAGAGGCCCGTGTTGTGGAACAAGGCGGCATCGAACTCGGATCCCGCGTGCGTCGTCGCCTCGGAGAAGTTGAAGCCCCCGTGGCAGTGGTGGCACTCGAGCTCCTCGGAGTAGAACAGCCCGAGTCCCCGGCGCTGGGCCTCGGTGAGCGCGTCGGTCTCTCCACCGTAGGTGAACCGATCGAAGGGCGAGGTCCCGGAGATCAGCGTCCGGCAGAAGGTCGCGAGCGCATCGACGACGTGGTCGAAGTCGATGACGTCGGGCTCTCCGGGGAACGCGGCCGTGAACCGGTCCACGTAGTCCGGGTCGGAGGCGAAGCGGTCCAGCACGACGTCTTCGTGGCCGGTGATTCCCAGCTCGACCGGGTGCTCGCCGAACATGGGGACCAGGATCTGGGCCTCGAGCTCGGTCAGCACGGGGTTCGCCCAGTTGAGCGTCGCGTTGTAGGCCACGTTGGTCAGTGTCGGGCTGTTCCGCACGTGCGACTCCCCGGTGGAGCCCTCGGAAACCACGAGGCCGTCGGTGAACGCGAGGGCGGGGTCGTGGCACGAGGCACACGCCTGCTGCCCGTTGCCGGAGAGCTGGGGGTCGTGGAACAGATACCGGCCGAGCTCGGCCTTGGCCCGGGTGTACGGGTTGTCCGCCGGCACAGCGGGGGCAGGGAAGCCCTCGGGCACCGGCAGCTCCTCGGCGGCGTCGCTCTCGGTCTGCTCGACCGCGCACGCCACGAGCAAGGTGGGGACGACGAGTCTCACGGCAGAACCCCGAAGACGCTCTGGTTCGCACAGTCGTCGACGCAGTCACCGGTCGCGAAGTCGAGGCCGAGCGACGCGTAGACTGGCGTGCACTCGTCGGGCTCCACGGGGCTGCTCATGCAGCCTGGGGGACTGTCGGTCGTGTTCGCCGCGACGTCGGCACTGGCCACGAGCGCGTCGAGGTCGACCGCGATGGTGTCGGTCAGCGGATCGAGGCCGTCGAGGGTCACCGTGGCGAGGTTGGGGCGGGCGCAGGGCTCCGCGGGGGCGACGGTCGCCGCGGCGGAGGTGCAGCCCCCCGCCCCGACGTGCACGTTCCAGCGCGGGATCGCGCCCCCCTCGACCGCCCAGTCGACCCGCACGAACTTGTAGCCGGACTGCCAGGCCCAGAACATGCCCGGCGCGTTGAGCGGCGCCGGGGCGGTGGCGGAGTCGAGGTGGTTCTGCTCGAACGGGACGCCGACGTCGAAGCGGACAGCGTCGTAGACGCCGTCGGGAATCGTCCCGCTCACCTCGCGGTTCGTCTCGGTCGTCCCGCTGTCGGCGCACGCGCCCGTGCCGTCCTCGAAGTCGAGGAGCGCGAGCGTGGACTGCTGCCATCGACTCTCGGTCAGGGCCAGGTCGACCCACGAGCCGCTCTCGTCCCGCAGCTGGACCGAAGAGACGAAGAGTCGGGCGTCGGCCAGGCTCGCGGTGGCCTGTGAGGTCCCCATCGGTGCCTCCACGCCGCAAGCGGCTGGCGCGCCGTCGACGAACGCCTCGAAGGCGAGCGTCACGTCGACGTCGGCGACCTGTGGGTCGCCATCGTCCTCGCCGCACGCCAGGGTGGACACGAGCGCCAGGGGAAGAACGGAACGGATCATCGGGGGAGTGCTCCAAGCTTGGACCCCGATCGTGTACCGACGTCCCCGAATCGTGAACGCGGCAGTTTGTCGCACGGACCCGCCGCCGCCGGTTCGGCGCGTGCCGCGACGATTCACCGCAGGGTAACGAGTGGGTATGTCCGACGAGTCCTTCAGAGCGTTCCTCGAGATTCACAGCGGCCTCCCTCGCGAAGGCCCCGGCCACGGCGAAGCCACGGCGCACGCCCTGCTCTCGGTGCCGGAGCTCCCCCATCGCCCTCGCGTCCTCGACCTCGGGTGCGGGCCCGGGGCGCAGACGCTCGATCTGGCGAGGCTCCTCCCGAGCGCCCGGATCGTGGCGGTCGACCTGCACCAGCCCTACCTCGACGAGCTCGCGCGCCGGGCGCGCGAGGCCGGGTGCGCCGATCGGATCACCGCGATCCACGCCGACATGAGCGACCCACCGATCGACGGGCCCGTGGATCTGATCTGGGCCGAAGGGTCGGCCTACAACCTTGGCTTCGAGAAGGCGCTGACGAGCTGGCCCGCGCTGCTGTCGCGAGGAGGAGCCATCGCGCTGACCGACCTCGTGAAGCTGACGGACCCGCTGCCCGCTGGAGCCGAGCTCTGGAACGAGGTCTACCCGGACCTGCAGACTGTCGAGACCCGCCTCGCCCAGGTGGCCAAGGCCGGCCTCGTGGTGCACGAATGCTTCGTGCTCGACGCAGAAGACGCCTGGCGGCCGTACTACGATCCGCTGCAGGCGAGGATCGAGGCGCTGCGCCCCACCGCCGACGACGTCATGAGCGCGGTCCTCGACGCTGAGCAGAAGGAGATCGACACCTTCTGGGCCCACCCCGAGGCGGTCAGCTACGCGTTCTTCGTCGTCGGCCGCCCGGACGACGAAGCGGAGGCGTAGCTACGACACCGCCCGGAGTGTGTCGTGGTGGGGCCGTTCCTCGTCGGCCCGCGCCGCATCGCCGAGCTGCGCCCAGAGGTCCGGCACGTAGATGTGGAGGGCAGGATCGGCGGTCGCCGCGTCGAGGGCGCGGCCGACCTCCTCCGAGTCGCGGGTCTCGGAAACCACGAGCTTGCCGGTCACCACGCGGCCCGACCCGGTCTCGTGGTCCGTGTGCACGTACAGAAGCGCGCCCTCGCCGAGCCTCTCGCTCACCGCCGCGACGGCACCGTCGGCCGACGGCGTGGCGGCGAAGGAATAGACGCTGAAGCCACCGCGCGAGAGCGTCGCCAGGTGGGGAAAGACGGGGACCGGGCGCTCCCCATCGTCGCTGGTCGAGATGGGCGCCCCGTCGAAGAGCACGACGTCGCCATAGTCGACGCCGACATCCCCCATCAGCGCGCTGACGATGCGACCGTGGCAGGGGCTGATCCGATCGACCCAGACCGTCTCCTCGAGTCCGGGCGTGTCGTCGTCGGCCGACCGCTCGGCGAGCGGTCGCTGCGCCAGCTGAACCTGCACCTGGGCAAAGCCGCCCGAGGGCAGCCCGTCCTCTCCGAGCTGGAGCTCGAGTCCGACGCGCTTCCACTGCTCGAGCGCGACCGCTCCCTCGCCAGCGCCCGTCGCGCAGATCCCGAGGTTCCAGATCACGCTCTCCTCGTCGCCGCCCCCGAGCTCGGTCGCCCTGGTGTTGGCAGCCACGCCCTCGGCGAAGCGACCCCGGTTCTTGCGGAACAGGCCGAGGTTGTACTGGTGACTCCAGTCGTCGGGGGCGAGCGCGATCAGCGTCTGGTGAGCGGACTCCGCGACGGCGTCCCACGACCGCCCGCAGACCCGCGCCGCGGTGGTGAGCCCCGACGCGGCCGCCATCCGCGCCTCGTCGTTGGTCGCCGCGTCGAGCAGGTCCTTCAGGGCAGTGGCCACGAGCTCGAACACGGGGTCGTCGGGCGGAGGGTCGTTGAGACTGCTCACGTCGGTCAGGTGCTGGGTGGACTCACCGAGCGCTCCCATCACCGTGGCGTCCTGAGGCCAGGCGCCGACGAGCCGGCGAGCCAGCTCGGTTCGCCGCTCGAGGTCGAGCCCGGGAACGCCGATGGCCAGCGCGATGCCCCAGGCCGCGAGCGGATCGGTGTCCGCGTGCTCGATCAACGGAACGAGCTTGGTCCACGCCTCGAGCTCGTGCTCCTCGTCCGTCGTGTGCACGTTCTCGAGAATCTTCAGGATCTCACCTGGCTCCATGTCTCCTCCGATCAGCTTGGAATCATCTGCGCCATGGCCGCAGAGGCTCCGGCGAGCGACCAGCCCCCGTCGACCGGAATGACCGCGCCGCTCACGTAGCGAGCGGCGTCGGACGCGAGGAAGAGCGCGACATCGGCGCAGTCCTCGACCGTGCCGAGCCGCTGTAGCGGCACCGACCTCACCAGCGGGCCCTCGAACTTCGGGTCGACCAGCAGGCGCTTCATTCCCTCGGTGCCGGCGATGGGACCCGGCGAGAGCGAGTTCACGCGCACACCGGCGGGGCCCCACTCCATGGCGAGGGTTCGCGTCAGCATGTCGACCCCCGCCTTGGCCGCGCAGACGTGCGACTGGAAGGCCATGGGGATCCAGGCTTGCGGGGCCGAGATGTTGATCACGCTGGCCCCTGGCTTGGTCAGGTGCTCGAAGGCGAAGCGCAGGACGTGGAACGTTCCGTTGAGGTCGATGCCCACGACCGACCCGAAGGCGTTGGCGGACATTCCGACGGCGGGGGCGGGGAAGTTTCCGGCCGCTCCGCTCACCAGCACGTCGATGAGACCGTGGGCCGCCACCGCGCCCTTCAGCACCTCCTGGACCGAGTCGGGGTCACGCACGTCGGCGGTGCCCCCGTGGGCCGTGGCGCCGAGGGACGAGAGCTCCTCGACCGCGGCCTGCACCTTGTCCTCCTTGCGCGAGAACACCGAGACCTTGGCCCCGGCCCGGGCAAAGCCCCTGGCGATGCCGAGGTTGATCCCGCTCGTGCCACCGGCCACGAGCACGTGCTTGTTGTCGAAGTTCGGGGTCATCGGGCCTCCGTGGGTGATGCCATCGGGTCTGCCTATGACGGCGCTCGACCAGTGGGGACCCGAGCCGGGTCAGCCGTCGCCCGGCGGCGCCGGGAGCGGCGCTCCGGGACCCGCGAGCAGCGCGTCCCAGACCTCGTCGGGACGAGACCGCAGCGCGTGGTCGTGCAGCGCGGCCATGATCGCGATCTGGGCGGGTCGGAGCCGGAACAGCCAGCCCCCCTGGGCGAACGCGACCGCGAAGTGGGGAATGCCGTGAAGCTCGGCGAACGGGGTGGCCAGCGATCGCTGGGTCTCGTCCGGGAGATCGCTCGCCCAGGTCTGGGGGACCTCGTTGAGCTGCCAGTAGATGCGGACGGTCCTCTCGGGCAGGCCGAGCACGTTGTCCGAGCGGAGCCGATGGTCGCAGACTGCCCACGGCAGCTCGCCGCGGGCCTGTCGCTCGGCCATCGCCTCCCCGAGCTCGGCGAGGTTGTCCTCGAAGAGCGCGAGCGGACGGCGGGCATAGGCGCCGAGCGTGGGCGTTCGCCCGAAGAGTCGCGAGATTTGACCCTCGAAGCCATCGACCGCGAACGGGGAGTATCGGCTGACGAGCCCCACGTTGCTGTTGACCAGCACGATCAGCCGATCGGCGCCGCGGCGCAGGGCCGCGAGCAGGCCGGTGTTCTCGACGTAGCCGCCGTCGACGAGCAGGGGCACGTCCTGGAGCCCGAGCCAGTGGGCTGCCCGGAGCACCAGGTGCTCCGCCTGGAGGCCGAGGATCGTTGCGATCTCCACCAGCACGCCGCCCGGCGCCCCTCCCGTGGCCGCGAGGAGGTCGGGTAGCCCGAACAGCTCGTCCACATCGACGTCGAACAGTCCCGCCGCCACTGGGGTCCGCGGTGCTCCGGTCAGCGCCGGGAGCTCCACCCCCCGCACCGGCCAGTCGTCCACTGGCCACGCGGTGCTCACCGAGCTCGGCGCGAGCTCGACCGGAACGTAGCGGTAGCCTCGCTCGGCCCGGAACATCATGCTCGCGCCCGTCACGACGGGGGCGCGTCCGGGCTGGGGGGTGCGCACCTCTTCGGGGTCGAGCCCGGGGTTGCGGGCACACAGGTCCTCGCGATGGGTGTCGTCGGCCGCGAGGAGCCCCGGGGTGGCCTCGACCCCGAGAGGAGCGAGCAGCTGCTCACCGAGCACCCGGCTGAACAGGCGCGACTGCTCGACCCCCTCCTCGTGGAGGCGGCGAGCCAGTCCGAGGGCGTCGAACTGGGTGATGGGGAACGCGAGGTGCCCCTCGTCGATCGACGCGGCGAGTCGATCGAGGGTGAGCTCGCCGACCGGCGGGAGCTCGCCGAGCCGTCCTCGCACGTCGCCCGGCGCGTAGGCATAGGCAGCCGCCGCCCACGCGCCGCCCGACACCGCCGAGACGAGCCCCACCTGGTCCATCACCCCGCCGTCCATCAGCGCGCGGAGCTGCCCCGCGACGCAGGCAAACGAGCGGAAGCCTCCCCCGGAGAGGCACAAGGCCACGGGTCGACGAGCCAGATCGTCTTCGGCCAGGTCGGCGGGAAGGCGGTCGGTCCACGCGCGAAGAGACAGCGTGCGTTCTGCCATTCGGCTCCTCCGAGCCACCCTTACCTTGCGCGGGGAGAGCGGTCGTGGTTGCATCCCGCGATGCCTGACGACGCCCCCACCGACCTCGTTCTCTCCAGCGGCTGGCTCGCCTTTGCGAGTCATGCAGGCTTCCTCGCGGCGATCGAGGAGTCGCGCATCGTCGTGGGCGGGATCTGCGGCACGTCCTCGGGCGCGCTCGCCGGAGCCCTCTTCGCGTCGGGGATGCCCGCGACCGAGGTGTTCGCCCTCCTCACGCGGCATCGCCCGCTCGCGTGGGTCCGGGCCAGCCGGCGCCCCTGGGAGGGCCTGCTGGACCCCGAGCCCATGATCGTCGAGCTGAGCCGGCACCTGCCCCCCACCTTTGGGGACCTGGCCCACCCGCTCGGACTCGGGGTGGTGAACCGCGGCCAGTTCTCGCTGCTCACCGACGGCCCGCTCCCCGAGTCGGTGGCCGCCTCGTGCGCGGTCCCCTGGCTGTTCCGTCCGGTCCGCATCGCTGGCGTGCCCTACCTGGACGGCGGGGTAGCCGACCGCACGGGCCTCGACGCTTGGCGGGCGCTACGCGGGCCCGTCGACCCCATCTGCCACGTGCTCGCCCCGAGCTACGGGCCCGATGGTCCGATCGACGCGCGCCGCGTGGTCCGCTCCCCACGGTCGGGGGCCCAACTGTGGTCACTCGGCGACGTGAGAACGCGCTTCGACCGCGCCCGGGCGTCCACCCGCCGCGTCCTCGGAGCGAAGGACGCGCCAGCGAGCGTGTGACTGCGGCACGCGGGACCTGCCCTTTCGACAGATCACGCGCTGACGTGCGCCCTGCGGGGGTCCATCGCGCGCGAAGTCTCGGCGGCGCTGGGTCCTCCGGTCGCGGTCCCGGATCGGAGACGTGGCGCGCGACGGCCGGTCGGGTGACCGAAAGAGAACGATGTTCTTGCTTGCTTCGATTGCCGCCGCCGTCCCTCCGGATCTCGCCGCCCAGTGGGAGAAGGTCGAGCCCGAGATCCGGGCCCGCACGCCCGTACCGGTGCCCCTGTCCCCCGACGACCTCGTCAGCATCGCCAAGGGCGAGCCCGTGGCCTCGCGCTTCGACACGGAGCAGGGCGCTTACGCCACCGCGGCCATCTGGCTCGACGCGCCGGTCGAGCAGGTGTGGCTCGTCGTCAACGACGGCGAGCACGAGCCGGCGAGCCGCAGTCGCACGCGGGTGCTGGAGGGTCCTTCGGGAGTTCGGCGAGTGCACATCACGCTCGAGCTGCCCTGGCCCATCGCAGACCGTCAGTGGGTCTCCGACATCGTGCCGAACCGCGCGCTTTACGACGCGACAGGAGGCAAGGTGTGGCAGCGGACGTGGGAGCTCCGGGACTCCTCGCTCGCCACCGAGCCCGAGAACGGGGTCTGGTTGAAGGAGAACCGCGGGGCGTGGACCCTCGTGGAGGTCGGGCAAGGCACGCTGATGCTCTTCACCGTGCGGACGGTGCTCGGCGGACTGCTCCCGAACTCGATCACCCAGGGGTGGGCGGTGCGACGACTGCGCACCCAGTTCGTGGAGACCGGTCCGCGAGCGCTGGCGATGACCGACCACTACGGCGCGGACCACTTCGCCATCCACGATCCGACGGGCCGGGAGATCGCGCGCTGGCCCCGCTGAGCGGTCACTCCCGCGGGCGTTCGAGCAGCACCCGGATGATGTCGCGGCGAGTGATAATCCCGACGGGCTGGTCGTGCCCGTCCACGATCGGGATGCACCCCACCTTGTGACGCTTCATCGTGCTCACGACGTCGACGACCGGCGTGTCGTGCTCCGCACGGTGCGGTGAGCTGGAGCGGAGCACCTCCCGCAGGGTGAGCTCTGGCCGTGCCAGCACGTCGTCGGCGATGAGGTCACGAATCGAGACCACCCCGCACAGCGAGCCGCCCTTCGTGACGGCGACGTGGCGGAAGCCGTGCTCCTTCAGGAGGTCCCAGGCGGCCGCGGCGGGCTGCGTGACGTCGAGGCACTCGACCGGGGAGCTGGCGATGTTCCTCGCGACCTCGTCGGGGTCGATCGCCTCGAGGGCCAGCGCGAGGGCATCGTGCTCGGAGAGCACGCCGATCGGGTGAAAGCGGCTGTCCACCACCACGAGCGCGTCCTGATCGGACCGGAACAGCTCGACGAGCGCGGGTCTGGCGTCGAGCTCGGGGTTGAGCGTCACCTCGGCCCGCGCCATGACGTCGCCGCAGGTGACGTCGTCGTCACCCTTGTCGTAGGCCATCCAGCCGTTCTTGCCGTCCGGGTAGCCGCTATCCAGGAACGCCCCGCGACGGAAGACGTCGAAGTCGGTGAGGAGCCCGGCGAGCTGCCCCTCGTCGTCCACCACGGGGAGGTGGCGGATGCCGAGCTGGACCATGCGCCGGCCAGCCTCCGCGAGCGGAGCGTCGACCCGGATTCGCTCGGGGTCGGGAGTCATGAGTTCCTGGAGCTTCACGGCAGACCTCGCGGACGACTCAAGGTATTGCCGAGCCGACGATCCGTCCGTCGACGAACCGGCGGTCGGGAACCCAGAGCGCCGCGCGCACGCC
Organism: uncultured Enterobacteriaceae bacterium; assembly: GCA_964655065.1. Taxonomy (GTDB): domain Bacteria; phylum Myxococcota_A; class UBA796; order UBA796; genus DRPG01. The sequence goes on from CAZZLC010000009.1 coordinate 52,743, forward strand.
GTCGCCCGGATCCGCGGACCACCAGAGCCGTCCGCCGAGCGCCTCGACGCCGTCGTGCTCGAGCACGGTCCCGCGCCGACGCGGCTGAGTGGGGATTGCGTAGGGATCCTGCCGATGGACCAGGGAGATCACCACCCCACGGCCCTCCCGCCGAGCCCGCAGGGTCACCAGCCCGGGGTGCGAGTTCCGCAGGGGCCCTTCGACGAGCTCGTCGAGCACCTCCCGGAGCTGCTCGGGGTCCACGACGAACGTGTCGAGATCGGGTCCCACGTCGGCCTCCAGGCGATGGCCGAGGTTCGTGGCGAGCGCCTCGAATCCCTCGACGACCCCGTCGACGACGCGCCCGAGATCGACGACGGCGAGCTCGGACGACTCGGGAGACCCGACGTCCAGGTCGACGTCGCTGTCGAGCGAAGCGCGCGGCCGCACGAGGGTCGGCTCCTCGCGAACGGTCGCCAGAGGCGGACGAGCCCGCGCCTCGTCCGTGGACTGACGCTCGAGCCGCCACATCACCACGGCCGAAGCCCACAGCGAGACGACCAGGCCGAGCAGCCCTCCGACCGCCCCGAAGTCGGCGAGGTGGGCGATCGGTCGCAGCCCACGGGTCAGCTGCACGACGATGTCCGACTCCGCGAGCCGGGACCACGTCTCGAGCTGCCGGTCACGTTCCGACGCGAGGGTGGCGATCGTGGTCGCTCCCTCGTCGGCGCGCGCGAGCTGGCGCATGGATGCGGTCAGCTGTCCCACGGTGCGGGCACGATCGGGATCCGGCCAGGCGCGGTACGCGCCGCGCATGGCCTCGTCGAACCGGCGACCCGCCTCGAGCCGAACCGCCGAGGCGCCGACCTCTGCCTCCATCCGCATGAGCTCGCCCTCGACCTGGCTCGCGATCCAGGCAGAGCGAACCTCCGCCGCCTCCTCTTGCCTCATTGGTAGACTCTCGAGGAGCCTGTCCGCCCAGCGGGGGACCAGCCACAGCAATCCGCACACCGTCGCCAGCGCGACCCCGCTGCTGCAGGCGGCGAAGGCGGTCCTGCTCACCATCGACATCGTCGACTCCCGCCCGCGGCCGGTCCGCAGGCCCGGGGTGGCCATCGAACGTCGGAGGGAGGGCTTGAGAGGCCGAAACCGCCCCGACACCTCACGCAGCGCCGACTGGCGTGGGCTCGCGAGGACTCGGAGCCGCGGTGAGGAGCTCGACGGGGGCGTAGGGCGAGGCCACCGAGACGGTGAGCCCCTGCCTCCTCGCCAGCGCGAGCAGACCGAGGGCCATCGGATCGAGGAGCCCTTCGAACCGTCGGGCGAACTCGCCGTACTGAGCCACTGTGGCAAACGCCGTGACCACGAGCGTCCACGCCTGTTCGAAGTCCTGGGGGTCGTCGTGCTGCAGCGCCCACAGGCACGGCACGATCGGCGTGATCACCTTGGCCTGCACGGGGTGCAGCGCCGCGTCGGCGACCACGGCCTCGAAGGCGGCGATGTCGGCAGGCGCGACCCTTCTCGTGACGAGGAACCGGTTGAACAGCCGATAGGCGAGCGCGCTGGCCTCGAACTCGGGGTCCGGAGGGTGGTACCAGCGGGAGGTGGGCAGCCCGTCGAGCCGGACGTGCTCGTCGTGGTCTCCATAGGCGGCGAGCAACCCTGCGATCTGGCGCATCTCCCACACGTCGCGGGGGCGCTGCCGAGGCTCCCCGCGCATCTCGAACCAAGCGAGTCCGTGATGGGCTGCGACCTCCAGGTCGTGGCGGGTCTGCTCCGCCGAGCGTCCACAGACGCGGCCGCAGACCGCCCGCTTGTAGTGCTGGGAGAAGAGGACCTGGGCGCGGGGATCGGGGCGGGAGCGTTGCCGGTCGATGTTCCGCGTGGTCGACGCCACGTAGGACGCTGCCATCTCCGGCGCGATCTGATTGAGCGCGGTGTCCATCCCCTCTCCACGAGTCTGGCCCTGCCATCGGTCGACGGCGTTGCGATCGGAGTCGCAAAACTCGGCATTCTCGATACCCGGCCCGTGGAGGTTGACGTGGACTTCGACATGCTCGTGCTCGATCTCGACGGGACGACGTTGGACCTCGACGGTGGGCTCCAGCCCGTCGACATCGCGGCGGCGCACGCGCTCGCCGATCACGGCGTGCACGTCACCATCGCGACCGGCCGGCTGTTCACGGGCACGCAGTGGGTCGCGAAGGCGCTCGGCGTGCAGGGAGGGGTTGCCGTGATGAACGGCAACGAGATCCTCGATGCCCAGACCGCCGAGGTCGTTCACGGGCGCTACGTCGGACCGCGCGAGCGGGAGATCGCGCATGCGGTGCTCACCGAGCACGACATCCGGTCGGCCTTCCTCTTCGGCTCGCGACGCATCCACCTCGGCCAGCACGATGCACACCACACGTCCTACCTCTCGACGTGGACCACCGACCTGCACGTCCACGACGACCTCTTCGCCACGACCGAGTGGACGTCCGCGTCCGACATCGTGGCGGTCGGGGCGGTGGGCGACCCGTCGGCGGTGAAGCTCGTGCGCGAGCACGTCCACCACGAGACCGAGGGCACCTTGCAGAGCGTGGTGTTCCGGACGTCGCTCGGCGAGACGTTCCTCAAGTTCCGCCACCACGGCGACGACAAGGGCACGGCACTCGAGCAGCTCGCTGCCGCGCGGGGGGTCGACCCGTCCCGCACCGTCGCGGTCGGGGACTGGCTCAACGATCTCCCCATGCTCCGCCGCGCCGGCCTGTCGTTCGCCATGCGGTACAGCGACGATCGCGTCGTCGACGCCGCGGACGAGACGCTGACCACCGAGCGGGCGGCCGGAGGGGCGGTGGCGGAGCTGGCCGAGCGTGTGTGGGGAATCACCGTCTGACCGTTGGCGCGCGCGTTCTCGCGCGAGCGACGCGAGGGGGAGACGACCGCGCGGAGCGCGCTTCGCGACGGCGAGCACTACGGTCCGGGTTACGCCTGTCGATGGACCGGCGAGGGCGAAGCCGTGGGATGGTTCGAAGACCAGCGGAAGAGGGCGACCGAGGCGATGACCGAGGGCGCTAAGGACGCGGCGACCCAGGCCGGGAAGAAGGCGGTCAGTGCCGCGTGGGCGAGCCTGACGGGCCTCGTGAGGGGCGCTGCCGAGCGCTTCGCCAAGGCGACCGACGATGCGCTCAGCGCCGCCGAGTCTCACCTCGATGAGCGCGAGCAGGCCCAGTCTACTGCCCGCGAGCAGGCGGAGCGGCAGGCCCAGGCCCGGCGGGAGGAAGCCGAGGCTCGACGCCAGGCGGTGCTCGACCGGGAGGCGCGCGCTCGCGAGGAGCTGGCCCGACTCAAGCAGCAGGCGAAGGGCGTCGACGCCGTTGAAAGTGACGACCCTGGAGGGCCCGAAACCCGTTAGGGATGGCCCGATCGGAGGTTGACCGATGGGACACGGACCTGCCCGCGAGCTCGAGACCGACACCGAGCCCACCCGCACGCTCCCCGCCCGACTCGCGACCAAGCTCGACGAGGCGCTGGCCAAGATGGACGACGCCGACGCCGGGTTCCGCCACGCGCGCGACGAAGAGCGGCAAGCGCAGCTCGCCAAGCGGTGGGGGGCCAAGAGCAAAGAGGTGCTCGAGCAGTTCCGCGAGATCACCAAGGTGGTGCACGCCGGCCACCAGGTCTCGCTCGATGTCGGCGCCGACGGCGGCGGCAAGGGCACCCGCCCCTGGGTCGAGGAGACGTCGCAGAAGTTCGAGCGCCTCTACCTCCGCATCGAGGACGAGACGGGCTGGGTGGTCGCCGAGAGCGGCAACCTCACGCTCGCCAGGGGCACGCTCGAGGAGGTCACCTACGAGTGGCTCGAGAAGCTCGTCGTGGTCTGGATTGTGAAGTCCATCGACCTTCGCACGCGCGGCGCCGCACCGTGACCCGGTCGTCGTCGCCTCGCTGCTGCAGACGGCTTGACGCTCCGCGTCTGGTGAGCAAGATTGAGGAGTGACCCCCTGACCTGTCAGGGGCCACGGTCACCCACTCTCGGGGGCGCATTGGTTTCGACAGGGTCGCGGTAGGGAAGAGCTGCGTGCCGAGGATGTGCGTCACCTCGTAAAACATCGTGCAAACCAAGTTAGTTGCCAACAACAACAACTTCTTCGCTGCGCAGGCGGTCGCCTAATAAGTGACTGTCTCGGGCTTCGGCCCCAGCCGTCCGGATGAACTGCTGCCAGGGGCCTCGTCTGGGCGCGTCTTGACCTGGATGGTCCTGAGGGGGAGCGCGACGCGCCCCCAGGGGACGACGAAACAACCCAGATAGTCGTCGCCGAACCCGACTGCCGCCTTGCTCCGGGGGCGGCCGGGGGAGCCAAGCCGGAGCTACGCACGTAGACGCTTGGACTGAGTGGCTCTGGACGAGGGTTCGACTCCCTCCGCCTCCACTTTCCGTTGTTCGAGAAGAGAGGACACGACCGCCATCTTGGCCTCGAGCGAGCACTCCCGCGAAGGGGCGACGCCCAGAATCGCGCGAGCGCTCCGCGTAGACGGCCGGTGGGGCCTGAAGCCTCCCGCAATCACAACATCGTCGTGTCCGTGTCGAGCCCGAGCAGGATTCGTCCCACGGGACGCAGCGTCCGCTCGCCGACCATGACGTGCTGGGACATCACCCGCACGTCGCGCAGGTGCCGCTGGAGGGGACTGTGCGACCATACCGCGCTGCCGCCCGCGAGGTCGTAGGCCGTCTGGGTCGCGTTGACCGCGGCTCGTGCGGCCACCGTAGCCGCGAGCCGCAGCCTCGCGCGGTGCTCGTCGCCAAGCGACGCCCCCGACTTCGCACGCTCCATGGCCGCGGCCACCGTCTCCCGGGTCAGGGCCCGTGCAGCGGCGAGCTCGCCCTCGGCGCCCGCCACCCGCACCTGCACCAGCTCGCTCTCGGCGAGTCGCCGGCTGGTGCCCGGCGAGCGCTTGTCGTTCGCCACCCCAGCAAACACGTCGAGCGCGGCCCTTGCGATCCCGAGCCCCACTGCGCTCACCCCCAACGCGAGGAGACCGAAGACGGGGAACCTCGCCAGCGCGGTGTCCTGGCGCGGGGGGTCGCGGAACACGCAGGTGGTGTGCTCGGTCGGGACCAACAGATCGGCGACCTCCAGGTCGTGCGAGCCCGTGCCCCGCATCCCGTGGGTGTCCCAGGTGTCGTGGACCACCGAGTCCTCGGAGCGAAAGAAGCACGACAGGACGGCCGGAGCGCCGCTGGGCAGCCGGTCGAGGTCGCCGTCGACCATCAGCATCGCCCCTCCCATCCGCCACTGGGCGTTCTCGCACCCGCTCGCCCACTGCCACCGACCCGACAGGCGGTACCCGCCCGGCACCGCGACCGCTCGGCCCATGGGCGCGAAAACCCCGGCAAGCGATGCGTGCGGCGCGTCCTCGAGGATGCGTCGGGACACGTCGGGCTCGAGGTAGTGCAGGAGCAGGCCCGTCGTGGCCCCGGTCATCACCGTCCACGCCGACGCGCTGTCACCCTGCGCGAGGGTCTCGAGCACGTCGAGGAACGTGGCGGGCGGCACCTCCTCGCCGCCGACGGCCAGCGGTGCGAGCATCCGGTACAGGCCCGCTTCCCCCATCGCCTCGCTGACCTCGGGCAGCACCCGTCGCGCGCGCTCGTTGGTGTTCCCGTGCTCGACGAGCAGAGGCAAGAGCGCCCGCGCACGCTGCAGAATGGTCATGGCTCCCTCCCCGGCTTCCGTAGCGAGCGGGGCCTCGTGCCGTCGACGTCGTCGAACCCGTAGACCTCGGCGAGCTCGGCCACCACGCCGACCCGGCCACTTCGCGCCATCACCTCGGGATCGTCGGCGAGCGCGACCACCGCACGGCCCGTGAGCTCGGGCGACTCGGTGTGGTCGATGGGAAAGGGCAGCTCGGTCTGCGCGAGCACCCACTCGGTGCGCACGATCCCGGGCCACAGGCTCACCACGGCCACCCCCCGGTCCCGCAGCTCGTGCGCCATGTCCGCCGCCATGCGGTCCACGCCCGCCTTGCCGACCCCATAGGCCACGTTGAGCTGGTACCCCGCACCCGCAAACGAAGAGACGTGGACGATCAGGCCCCGAGGGGCGCGGAGCAACAGCGGCATCGCGAGCACGGTCGCGACGAAGTGCGATCGCAGCCCGACGGTGTGCATCTCGTCCCACTGGGACAGGGGCTGCTCCCAGAACGGCCGCCCCCAGATCGGCTCGGGGGGAATCGCGAACACGTTGTTGACCAGGACGTCGAGACGCCCCGCCTCGCTGCGGATGCGATCGACCACGGCAGCAACCTGATCGTCGTCACGATGATCGCAGACGCAGGCCACGCCCCGACCGCCGCGCGCCGTCACGGTGGCTGCGGTGTCGCTCAGAGCGCCCTCGGTGCGACCCGTGACGTAGACCGTGTAGCCAGCGCTGCCCAGCGCGAGCGCCACGCCACGCCCCACCCCTCGACTCGCGCCCGTCACCCAGGAAACCCGTTCGTCCATGGCTCATCCTACCGGATGTGGATGCTACGATGCGCACTCCGCTTGCGAGAGGAGCCATGGCCGACGAGACCAACGCAGGACCCACCCGACGGACCCTCATCCGAGCCGGCTTGATCGGCGGGGCGCTGCTCGCCGTGGGGGGAATCGGACTCGAGCTGCAGACGACCGCCCCCGAGACGCCTCCCGGGACGCTCCGGGCCTTCTCTCCGCGCGCGTTCAGCATTCTCGTCGCGGTGGCCGACACCGTCTGTCCTGGTGACGGGCGGGCGCTACCCCCCGCCTCCGAGATCGACGTGCCGCTGGACATCGACGCCTATGCCGCGAAGCTCGCGCCGGTCGACGTCACCCAGCTCGAGCAGGCGCTGAGACTGCTCGAGAGCCCTCTCGCGGGGCTCTTCCTCGGCGGTCGCGTCCAGCCGTTCACCCGGCTGGAGCCCGAGCGTCGCGAGGCGGTGCTCCGCTCCTGGCGCGACAGTCGCTTCGGCGTGCTGCGCTCGGCCTACGTGGCCCTGCGAAACCTCGTCGTGACCACCTACCACGTCCACCCGCGGGTCCACGCCGCCATCGGCTACCCCGGCCCCCCGGACTTCCGACAGGCCGACGCCCCGGCCATCCAGCCCCGCCAACCCCAGGAGACCGAGGGATGACCGGACGCATCGTTCAGGGACCCGAGATCGGCGCCGCCATCGACGAGACCTGTGACGTGGCCATCGTGGGGAGCGGAGCCGGCGGCTCGGTACTCGCCGCGGGACTCGTCGAGCGCGGACTCGACGTCGTCATGCTCGAGGCGGGCGGCTACCACACCCGTCGGGACTTCGATCTCGACGAGGGCAAGGCCTACCCGATGCTCTACCAGGACCGCGGGGGCCGGAGCACCAAGGACCGCGCCATCGCGGTGCTGCAGGGGCGGAGCGTGGGCGGAAGCACCACCGTCAACTGGACGACGTGCTACCGAACGCCCACCCGCATCCTCGACCACTGGGCGCGCGTCCGCGGGATCGAGGGGCTCGACGAGGCCACGCTCGCGCCGCACTTCGAGGCTGTCGAGCAGCGCCTCCACATCGGAGAGTGGGCGGAATCACTCGCCAACGCGAACAACCGCGCCCTGCTCGACGGCTGCCGGGCCCTGGGCTGGGAAGCCAAGCCCATGCGCCGCAACGTGAAGGGCTGCGCGAACTCGGGCTTCTGCGGCGTGGGCTGCCCGGTCGATGGCAAGCAGGCCATGCACGTCACCTATCTGCCGGACGCGGTGGCCAACGGCCTGCGCCTCTACAGCGACGTCCACGTCGATACCCTCGAGATCGAGGGCGACCGGGTGCGCGGCGTGCGCGGCACGGTGATGGAGCGCGGCTCCCTGCACCGACGTGACGTCGAGGTGCGGGTGCGCGCCCGCGTGGTCGTGCTCTCCGGCGGCGCCATCAACAGCCCCGCCCTCCTCCTCCGCTCCGGCATCGACCGGAACGGCCGGGTGGGACGACGCACCTTCCTCCACCCGGTCATCGCGGTGACCGGCGAGTACGACCACCGCATCGACGGGTTCTTCGGGGCTCCCCAGAGCATCGGGTCGCACCAGTTCGTGGACCGGGGACCCGACCGGTACGGGTTCTTCCTGGAGACGGCGCCCATGCAGCCGATGCTCGCGAGCGGCAATCCGGGGCTCGGCGAACGCCTGCACGACCTGATGGGCCGGCTCCCCTGGCTCTCGGGCCTGCTCTCGCTTCACGTCGACGGCCTGCTCGAAGGCGACGAGGGCGGCACCGTCACGCTCGATGGCGAGGGCCGACCCGTGCTCGACTACCCTGTGACCCCCCGGCTCGCCGAGGCGATGCGCGAGAGCCACGACGTGCTCGCCCGCATTCACCTCGCCGCGGGCGCGAAGCGGGTGTTCTCGCTGCACGGCGAGCTCGTGCAGGTCGAGAGCGAGGCCGATCTGCCCGTCCTCGCGGCCCAGGCCTACGGAGCTCACCAACACGCGATCTTCACCGCCCACCAGATGGGGGGGTGCACCATGGGGCCCGACCCGGCGTCGAGCGTCGTCGACGCGAACCATCGCCACCACCACGTGCCGAACCTGTTCGTGGTCGACGGTTCCGTCCTTCCCACCTCGCTCGGCGTCAATCCGAGCCAGACGATCTACGCGCTCGCCCACCGCGCCCGGGACCTGGTGGGGTCGGCAGTCTGATTTTGCGCTATGGGGGACGCCCGGAGGGGCGGTGGGCTGGCTCGTCAAGGCACTGTGCGCGAGCGTGGCCGTGCTCCTCGCCCGCCCCGCGCTCGCCCAACCCGAGGTGGCTCCCGACGAGCCCGCGGTGCGCACCGAGGCGCCCACCGAGAGCCTGACCAACGACGCCCTCGGACGTCCCGCGAGCCTGCGGGCGAGGGCCCTCGTCCTCCAGGACCGCGCGGTAGACCGACGGGTCGCCGAGCAACGGGCAGGCGACGACGCCACCGACGAGCAGCGTGCGGCCTGGGCAGCGGCCGAGCTGGTCGAGACCCGGGCCCTGGACCGCATCGTCACCATCCTGGCCAACCTCGAGGCACGCCCCGAGCTGCTCGACGCCAACCAGGCCGTCCGCCGGGAGTCCGCCCGAGAGGTCCGCGAGGCCCTGCAGTCGCCTGCGCTCGGCGAGAGCGTCGTGCTCGCCTCCGCGCTCGCTCGGCTCGAGGCCGACGACGCGGCCTACGAAGTGCTCTTGAAGCAGCTGCGGTCGAGGGAGGGCCCCCTCGGAGCCGCCGATGCCGCGCCGCACCTCGAGGCCCTCGACGACCCCGCGGCGGCTCCCGGAGCCATCGAGCGCCTCGGGTTGCTGCTCCCCTCCCTCGGCCCCTCGGACGCCGTCACCGTCGACGATGCCCTGGGCCAGTGGTCCCGAGAGCCTCGGCTACCCGATCTGACCGAGCCCCTCGAGCCCCGGGTCGCCGAGGTGCTCGTCGCGCTCGCGGTCGTCCGCGCCGAGGCGATTCCCGGGGGCTTCGCGGGTGCGCGTGCCGCCGCCGACGCCGTGGTCGCACACCTCCAGGGCTGGCCGGTGCACCGCGAGGACCGCACCGAGCAAGCCGAACGCGCCCAGATCGAGGCTGCGGCGTCCCAGCAGGCCGCAGAGCAGGCCATGGACGCGGCGGTTCGTGCCCTCCTCGAGCAGGTCGCGCGAGCCCAGGCGCGACGAGCGGAGGAGCTCGCCGAGCCGCTCTTCGACCCCGACGCCGAACCGGCGCCGCTCACCGCGGCCCAGGTCGACGAGGTGGATCGCGAGATCACGGAGATGCGGTCGTTGTGGGGTTGGCTGCGCAACCTCCGCAACCCGGAGGTCGATGCGGTGACGCCGGCGACTCGGTACGAGAGCCTGCTCACCGAGATGAACCGGCTGCGGGAGCGCGAGGTGGACCGTCAGTCCGCCGCGGAGCAGCTCCGCACCGCCGTCCGCACCGCCGAGAGCATCCGCGAGCAGGAGTCTCGACGCTCTGCTGCGGCCGAGGAGAACCTCGAGTCCCTTCCCGCGGAGGCCCGCGCCGAGGTCCGGGAGGGCGTCCGAGCCTGGAGGGCCGCCAACGACGCCTGGGTGGACCACCTCCGGGAGCGTCTCGACGCCGCGCGTCCCCGAGGCTGGGTGGAGCGGGTCCAGCGACTCGGGCGCATCAAGCACCGGCTCATCCCCGACCTCCCGTCGTCGACGTTCCGCAAGACCCTCCTCACCGACCTCGGCGACGAGCTGGCCTTCGTCGAGCCTTCGATGAGGTACTACGAGCGCAACCGGCGGGCGATGTTCCTCGACCAGGTGGGCGGGCTGCTCCGCGACGGCAACGCGCTGTTCCAGCTCGTCAACGGATCTCTCCTCGCCGTGCTCCTCGCGCTCCTGTGGGCCTACGGGCGCAGCCGCGCGAGCTCGCTCGCCCTGTCGATCGCGATGCGGATCCGCCAGGGGCGCCCCGATCTCCGGGTGTCGGACGTCCGGACGCTGCGCGACCCCCTGTCCCGCACCATCCGCAACGTGGTCGACCTCTCCTTCGGGCCGCTCCTCCTCATCAACCTCGACGCGGTACCCGAGCTCGAGCTGTTCATCCGGCTGTACCTCTACGTCGCGCTGTACCGCGTGGTCATCGCGCTGTACGACCTGCTGTTCGTACCCGCCGACCAGGCGCGTCCCGCCCTCCTCGTCCTGCGCCGGGAGGGATTCGGCCTCCTCCGACGCACGGTGCGCGCGTTCGCCCTCACCGTGGTCCTCCTCCTCTTCGTCGAGTGGGTGGTCGGCGATCTGCTCGGGCTCGGCACCCTGCTGTGGCTCACCGACACGGTGTTCTGGGCCTGGATCCTCGTCCTCGGCACGTGGACGCTGATCGCTTGGGAGCCGCTGCTCCGTAGCCGCCTTCGGCGACGCTTCACGGACCCTCGAGGGCCGGCCCGCTGGCTGCTTCCCGAGCACGGCAGTGTGCTGTTCGTGCTCCCGCGTGCGCTCGGGCAGCTGGTGCTGCTCAGCGGCGTTCTCCTGGCCGAGGGACTCCATCGCTTCGCCGCCGAGGGCACCACCGCCTCGACCGTCTACAACCTCTTCAACCGGGCGGTCCTGCGCGACGACGCCTCGCCGGACCGCCCACTCGACCCCGAGCAGCGAGCGGCAATCTGCGAAGGGCCCACCCCCGCCCGGCACCTCGTCCAGCGCGAGGAGCTCGCGGAGGTCGGTCGCGTGCTCGTGAGGTGGCGCCAGACTCACCAGCGCGGCCTCGTGGCCGTGGTCGGCGACCGCGGCGCAGGCAAGCGCACCGCGATGAACGAGCTCGCGGAGTCCCTGACCTCGTCCGGCATGACCGTGCGGAGGGCCGCACTCACGGAGCCCGTTCGAAGCGAGAAGGCGCTCGCTGCCTGGCTCGGCGTCGCGTTTGCGATCCGCGGTGAGGCACAGACCATCGAAGAGATGGTCGAGGCCGTCCAGTCGGTCGAGCCGTCGGCCATCCTCATCGAAGGCATCCACCACACCTTCCTCCGACGGGTGGGCGGCCTCACCACCCTGCAGACGCTGCTGTACGTCCTCAACGCGTCGTCCGCGCACCACTTCTACGTGTGCTCGGTCCACGGGCCGGCCTGGGACTACTTCGAGGCCCCCGGGTCTCTCGTCGACTGCGGCGTCTTCCAGACCGTGGTGCGGCTGAAGCCGTTGGACAGCCAGGCGCTGCGACGCATCACCCTGGGCCGCGCCGGCGATGTCGGTCTCCGCGTGGACTTCTCGAGTCTGCGGGTGGGAAGCCTCGGCTCGGACCGCGACCTCGAGGCCGACCGAGCCACCGCGATGTACTACCGACTGCTCGCCGAAGCGTCGCGAGGCAACCCTGGCGCGGCCCTGCGGCGATTCGCCGACAGCCTCGTGCGCACCGACGACCGCTCCGTGGTCCAGGTGACGCTCCGCGAGGTCCTCGAGCTCGAGACCCTGCCCGACGAGCTCGGCGAGACCTCCCTGTTCGTACTCGTCGCGCTCGACCTGCACGACGCGCTCACCCTCGAGGACCTCGTCACGGTCACCCACCTGCCCCGCCACCTCGTGCGGGCCAGCGTCCGGGACCTCGTTTCGCGGGGCTGGGTGATTCGAAGCGCGGAGCACCTGCGTCTCTGCGACGAGAAGCGCATCGTCGTGCAGCGGTCGCTGCGGCGCCGGCACTTCCTCCACCTCGGCCCGGATGGGTGAGCCCGATGGACCTCCAGCTCGACCAGCTCATCGACGTCATCGCCTGGGAGCGCCTGCCGCTCGCCATCGTCGTCATCGCCATCGCGTGGGGACTGGTCGTCGCGACCAGCCGCGTCCTGGACCAGCTCGCGGAGCGCTTCAACGACCGCCGACTCGTGTTCAAGCAGACCAAGGGCCTGGTCCGCATGGGCGTCTACGTGCTCGTGCCGGTGATGGTGCTGTCCGCGGTCCTGCGCGCGGAGAGCGAGGGGTTCATCGCGCTCGCGGGCACCGTCGCCGTAGCCCTCGGCTTCGCGTTCAAGGACCTCGCAGGCTCACTCATCGCGGGCGTGATCTTGCTGATGGACCGCCCCTTCCAGGTCGGCGACCGCATCTCGTTCGGCGGGTTCTACGGTGAGGTCCAGGAGATGGGCCTCCGCTCGGTCCGGCTGATCACCCTCGACGACAACCTGGTCACCATCCCGAACAACAAGTTCCTGACCGAGGAGGTCGCGTCCGCGAACGCCGGTGCGCTCGACGCCATGGTGGTGGTGCCCTTCTACCTGGGCCCAGCCGAGGACTTCGAGACCGCCCGCCAGATCATCGCGGAGGCGACCTCGACGAGTCGCTACGTGTACCTCGAGAAGCCCGTGGTCACCCTGGTCGAGGACCGGTTCATCGGTGAGCGCTTCGTCACCGTCATCACCGCCAAGGCCTACGTGTTCGACGTACGCTACGAAAAGGCATTGGTGACCGACATGACCGAGCGGGTCAAGGTAGCGTTCCGCGAACGCGGAATCCGAACCCCCGACCAGGGCTATCGCGACATCGACTTGGCCTCGGGCAGGGCGGTCTGACCTGCTACAGACAATACCTTGCACCGCCTTGCGAGACCGTCGAGAGGTCTCCGCGCCCGAGGTAACGTGGCCCCACCCCTGGTCGGTTCAATCGCGGTTCGGGAACCGCTGCCGCGCGACGAGCCTCTCCATGGCTGCCTCCTCGGCACGTCGCTGGACCTCGATGGCCTCCAGTCGAGCCCGGTTGCATGCCACGCAGTAGTCGCGGTCGTTGTGAACGATGGGTTCACCAGGAATCTCGGCTCCACACTGGTCACATGTCACGATCGTGGACGACGAGAACAAGAAGTCGAACAGTCCCATGGTGTGGCCTCCCCGAGCGCACCGAGGCAGTGTAGCACGTGCCGTCGAATTGTCGAATGGTACTCGCAAACCAACCGAACCGGGTGGAATAACCAGCGTGTTTCCGTCAGTACCTTGACGTGTAACTCGCCAGCTCGGAGAATCTCCGTTGGCGGTTCACGGGCCGTGGCTTCGCAGGAGCGGCATGCTCGTCCTCGTCAGGATTCTCCACCTTGCGCTGATGGCTCCAGACCGTCTGGCCGCCCACGCGGCCGACGTCCAGGCCACGCCGCGCGGGTTCACCTGGCTCGTTCGCCGTCGTTCACCGGCCTTTCAGCGCGTGGTCTCCCTGATGGTCGAGCTCTCGACCGAGGCGGTCGGGCTGCTCTGGCTCGTCGCGGCTCTCGGCGAGGGCGCCGGAGGGCCGTGGGTGGACGCGCTCCTACCCGGCTGGCTGCTCGTCCAGGCCGTGGTCGTGGCCCTCGTGGTCACCTGGGAGGGTCGGGCCACGCCCGTGCGCGTGGTGCAGCTCCGAACCGAGGAGCTCGCCCTGGGCCGGTCGGTCGTCCCCCTCGAGGACGTCGCCGCGGTCGAGGTCACCTCGTCGGGCGTGGGCCCCTGGCGGACCGCCACGCTGACCGTCGTCCTCCACCGAGGCGAGCCGGTCCGGGTCCCCGCCGACGGCGATGACGACCAGAGCCTGCACGAGCTCGCCGCGCGCATCGAGCGGGCACGGGCGCGGGCCGTCCGACGGGCCGGGTGACCCCTACACCGCGAGCAGGAAGACCATCACGGACACGACGAGGCTCACCGCGACAGCGACGACAGCCCCCGGGTTGTTGGCGTCGAGCGGGAGCCGCTCGGGGCGAACGTCCGCGACCTCCGTGAGGTCCGCCGCCTCGGCGCGCGGAGGGGGCACCGGGCCCGCGACCTTCACCGCGGCAGGCTGGACGCGCGGCTTTGGCCGACTCCGGTACGCCGGGTGGGTGGTGAGGCGTCGGGCGGCTGGCGTGCGCGTGGGCCCCGGCGGCCGACCAGTCGGGGGCGGCTTGAGCTGGAACGGCGGCGGCGGCGCATCGAGCGAGCTGTAGACGCTCGGCGTGGCATCGAGCGGCGGTACGTAGACGGGCTTCCGGTCGTCGGACACGATCCCTCCGCTCCCCGCATCGGCCCCCGCCGCGGGCGATGAAGGGAGGCTATCGGAGAGGGTAGCGAGGACCGGAGGTCGCAGCGTGCTCGTCGTGTGGTGTCTCCTTTCGTGTGCAGGTTCGGGCCCGTGTGAGCGAGGACCCATCGAGATCGAGATCGGCGACGGGCTCACCGACTTCGTGCCGCTCGCAGCAGGCGACGAGGTCACGATGGTCTTCGGCCCGCAGGGCGGCTGGCACGTCGACGTCGCCGCCCGCGTCACTGGCGCCACCGCCGACGTGGAGGTCCGGCCCACGGTGCGGCGCGTCACCGACGGACTCCAGCTCGCCGGCGAGCAGGCAGCCAGCCTCCTGCTTCTCGCGGGTCACGACGAGGAGACGTGCACGGGCGACGCCCTCGGCGTGCGCGCCTTCCTCGACGACGCAGCACCCAGCCTGCCCTACCCGGACTTCATCTGCTCGCTCGACGGCAGCCCGCTCGAGGTCTCGGTCGAGGTCTCGGACTTCGCCGGCCGCTCGGGCGTTGCCTCGCTCGAGGTGATCGCCCGCACCGATCCCAATCAGGACTGCGGCTGACCGTCTGGCGTCTCGGTCTGGTCGAGCGGCAGCCGCCACAGACCCTGGCCGAGCGCCCAGCAGGACCCGGCGAGCCCGAGGTGGAACCAGGCGATTCGCGAGAGCGGCCCGACGGCGCCCTCTCCGTTGACGACGAGCCCGTTGATGACGACCCCGAGCGCCCCCACCGCGCCGAAGAGGATCGCAGGTCTCCACCGACGACCGAGCGCCGCCGCCCCGACGAGCACCGCGGTCATCCCCAACGCACCCGCCACAGTGGTCCACCAGGGCACGGACACGAAGGCCACCGCGAGCAGGATGAACACCACGAAGGCGTAGGACCGCGCGCGCCGGTCGTCCTGGGGACGGAAGGCCGCCACGAGGTAGCCGACCCCCACGAGCGGCATCCCGACTTGTCCCGCGAGCCGAGTGACCCCGTCGTGCGAGCCCTCGAGCCCCGGCACCCCCCCGTAGCGGAACGTGCCGAAGGCGGCAGCCAGCGCCACGAGCAGCAGGCCCACGCCGGCCGTGGCGGCTCCGTTGGAGCGGTAGAGGAGCCGAAACCCCTCCCGACCCGCCACGACGGCGAGCAGAGCATCGGTGAGTGCGACGTCGATGGGCATCATGGCCCCTGTACCCACAGAGGCAGCCAACTGGCGAGCCCCGAGGCCCGGACCGCGAGCCCCGCGACGAGAAGGAGGCTGGTCGGAACCGCGATGACCAGGGACACGTTGGCGAGCACGGTCCAGCTGTCGATCGGTGCCTCCGGAAGTGGCTCGATGGCGCGGTCGTCGGGGCCGGCTCCCGTGGCGCGCTCGAGGACGCGGCGATGGGGCGACGCCCCGCGAAAGACGAGCCACCACAGCCCTGCACGCCCGCCCGGCTGCCGGAGGTGGCGAAGCCGGGCCGGGACGTGGGACACCGTCCCGCAGTGACCGCACCGGACTCGAGGCAGCGCGCCGTCGACGCCGAGGACCTCACCGCACGACGGACAGCGCGGGTCGTCGCTGTCGGGATCGAGTCGAGGGAAGGGAAGGTCTGCACGGTGTTCCTCCGCGACGACCCCGACGAGGCCCGGATGGCGAGCGAGCCAGATCGGGTCGATCGAGTAGCGGGCGTCGTCGCCGCCGGGGGTCGTGGCGCGCACCGTGCCGGGAGGGCCAGCCTCGACGTCGAGGGGCTCGAGGGTCTCGGGGCCCCGGGGCCGTCCCGAGGTCACCCAGGCGTACACGGTATCGGGCAGCCAGCCAGACCAGGTCCGCTCGTCGGGGTCGAAGGTGACCCCACAGCCCTCGCGAGCCGCCTCGGCAAAGGGGTTGACGACGTCGATCGCCACGCGGGAGGGCTCACGACCTTCCGGGTGAGGACCCAGCAGATCGGCCGTGGCGTGGGCCGTCGCGAGCACGGCCCGCCAGATCGAGGGGTCGAGAGGGACGGACCCTCGACAGCGCGTGCAGCGGACCTCGTCGGTGAGCTCCTCGATCGGGACCCGGTGGTGGGCACAGCGAGGGCAGGCGACCGCGAGCTGAAGACCCGCGAAAGCCAGCTCGACGGCCGGTACCACCTGGACGTGGCCCGGCCGGGCGGTGCCGCAGTGCTCACAGGATCCTGGGCGGTCGGGGGCGTGAACGCCGCACCGACAGATCCGGAGGGGAGGTCTTCGCAAGGGGTCCTCCGCACGACCATCGCCATCAGGGTACCCTGGTCGTGATGCGCTGGATCTCCGTCGAGCCCGATGCGTGGGGAGTGGTCGCGGTGGGTCAGACGGCCCGCGGCGTGATCGCCATCGGCCAGTGGGCCTGGGGCGTGGTCGCGATCGGTCAGTTCGCGTTTGGCGGCGTGGCGGTGGGCATGCTCGCCGTGGGCGGCGTCACGGTGGGCCTCGGCTCCGTCGGTCTGTACGGCGCAGCGGGTCTGGCGGGCGCAGGCGGACGCGGTCGGGGCCCGTGGGTCGCGTCCCTCCTCCCCCAGCTGCCGCGGCCTCGTCGCGTCCCGATCCCTGCTCCGCGCGCCGAGCCAGGCCGCTGGATCGCGCTGGAGCTCGAGCTCGACGGCGACGGCGACGTCCGGCCCGTTGCCGACGGCGCTTCGGGGCTGCGCCTCGACGCACGGCTGCGACGCGCCGCCGCCGACGCGGCCCCGGCCGCGGTGCTCGGCCGGGTTCGGTCCGCACCCGACGGACCGGTGGTCGACGAGCTCCGGGCCCTTCCCGAACGGGTCGACGCGCGGGGCGGTCTGGTCATCGCCGCCAAGCTCGTCGCCCTCGGGGGGGTCGCCGCGATCGTGTGGCTGGCGGCGGTGCAGCCCTGGTTGTCGCTGCTCCCGCTCTGACCGGTTCAGCCGGCGTCGGACTCCTCGTCGCCGTCGGTGCCCTCGGCCTCCTCCTGCTCGGCTTCCTTCTCCATCCGCTTGCGAATCTTCTTCGCGGTGCCCTTGTCGTGCTGGTCGAACAGCTCGAGACCGAGCGCGCGGGCGTCGACCTTCTCGTAGTCGTAGCCAGCCTCCTCGAGGACCGGACCGATGATCTTTTCGGGGCCCGAGTAGGTGATGACCAGCGTGTCCGCGCAGGGCGCCATGGCCTCCTGCATCGACTCGGGGGTCACGTCGGCCAGCATCTGGCCGTAGTCGCCCCAGACGTCGTAGGTCCAGCCACGGCCGATGGTGTTGACGAAGCTGTCGGCAACGTCCTCGATGGCCTGAAGGCCGAGCACGGGCTTACGAGCGAGCGCGAGCTGGGCCGGCTTGAACCGGTTCATGGGGAAGACGCCGCTCGAGCCATCGGTCGCGACCTTGACGAACGCGTCGGTCGCGATGCCCACCCCGTCGTTCTGGAACAAGCCGCTCATGCGCATCACGTTCGTGCCCCCGACCCGCTGCTGGACGCCGGCACCGGAGCCGTAGGTGATGCCTTCCTTGGCCCGGAGCTCGGCGAACAGGTAGCCATCGAAGATCGCGCCCACCACGCGCAGGTCGGCGCGCCGCTCGGGGCCTCCGTCGGCCATGCGACAGTGCGCCGTGATGGAGGTCTGCGTGCGTCGCGGGCTGTCGAGGACGTAGAACAGCGGCTCGTGCTCGAGGATGGGCGCCGGGCCGGGGACGGGCATCGGCTCGAAGCTCTCGGCTTCGGTGGCCCAGCCGCCGAAGTACTTCTGCGCCGCCGCCTCGACGTCGGCGACATCGAACGCACCCACCGCGATGAGCGTCATGTTCTCGGGGTGGTACTTGCGGTCGATGTAGGCCTGGACGTCGCCCTTCTTCATCTTCTTCGCACGGGTGATGTCGTCCCAGCTCTCGTCGTAGAACGCGGGGTGGTCGCCGCCCATCGCCTCGTTGACGAGTCGCCGGCTCCAGTACCCGCCGCTCTGCCAGTCGCGACGCATGTCGTCGCGCCACTCGCGGATGAAGTCACCCTTGTTGCCGAAGTCGGGCTTGATGCCCTCGAGACGCTTGCGGAGGTACCAGATGGCGTCGTCGGCGTTGAGGGCCGGCGCGTCGATGCCGAGGAAGGTGGAGGTGCTGCCGGACCCGTCCTCCCAGTCGCCCGCGATGGCCAGCGGCTCGAGGTCGACGCGGAAGCCCTCGCTCGCGTAGACGTCGACGACCTCGTCGAGCGGGAACTTGGTGTTGCTCGACCCTCCCTGGCTCACGAGCCGAATCGACGCGAGAGGCGCCTCTCCGTGCGGGTAGATGACGACCCGCAGGCCATTGGCGAGCTTCTTGTCGACGACCTTGTCGAAATCAGGGGTCTTGGCCGCCTCGACGATGAGCTCGGTCGTGATCTCGTCGTCGGAGAGCGTGGAGACGATCTGGTCGTCCTCGGAGCTCGCGCCCACGTAGTCCGACTCGGAGCTGTCGAGGACGAGCTTGTCGTCGGGCAGCGGCTGGAGCACGAACTTGGCGGCTCGCTCCCGAGAGATGTACTGCTCGACGTACGAGAGCACCTGGGCCATCTCGACCTGACCAAACGCGTTCAGCTGGTTCGAGTAGTACTGGTGGTCGCCCGTGTGGTGGGCGAAGCTCCCGATGAGGGTCGCTCGAGCGTTGTTGAGGCCGGAGACGCGGTCCATCGAGGTGAAGGTGGTCTGCATGAACGAGAGCTTCGAGAGTCCGAAGAACCGGTCGATCTGCTGGCGGGCGATCGGGTTCGCGAGCTGCTCGGGGTTCCAGATGCTGGTGAGCTGGTCGAGCATCTTCTCGGCGATGCGCTCGGCGTTGCGGCCCTTCTTGACCTCGGTGAGGCACATCATCATGCTGTTCTCCTGGAACGCCAGGTAGCTACAGCCGGTGTTCGGGAGCTCCGAGTCCGCATCCTTCACGACGTCGTACTCGTCGATGAAGGCGTACAAGAGCGCGTTCGAGACCTGGGCCGAGGCCAGGAAGCCCACGATGTCGTTGCCCTGGTAGCCAGGGGGCACGGACCACGCGACGACGGCGGTCTGGTTGGTGACCGGAGCCTCGAAGGTCTGCAGCTCACGGCTGTAGGGGTCACCCACCGGCATGCCGAACATCTCGCGGCGGTCGATGGGCTGATTGCTCTCGATGTCGAGCGGCTGTCGCGGGTTCGCGGGGTCCATCGCGACGAAGTAGACCTTCTCGCGATCGACGTTGTTGGAGTCGATCTCGCGCACCGAAACGCCGGGGCGGGGCGTGATGCGGATGTGCTCCTCGGTCATGTCCTCGTGAAGGAGCTTCGGATCGAAGTTCTCGACGATGAGGGAGCCGGCCTCCTGCGGCTCGAAGTCCCCGACCACCACGATCGTGGTCTCCTCGGGCCGGTAGAAGTCCTCGGCGAACTTCTTGATGTCCTCCAGAGTGACGTTGTCGAGGGAGTCGTGGGTGCCGATACCGAGCCGGTTGTAGGGATGGTCGGGCGGGAACAGCGACTTGAGCGCGTACTGGTACGCGTTGCGGCCCTCGAACTGACCCTCGCTGCGCATCCGGAGCTCGTTGCGGATGACCTCGCGCTCGGAGTCCGCCTCCTCGGGCCTCACGTTCTTGACCGTGTCGGTGAGCCGCAGCGACGCGAACTTCATGAGCGTGGGCAGCGCGCTCTTCGGGCAGACCGACATGTAGTTGGTCCAGTCCATCGACGTCGACGCGTTGAGGTCGCAGCCCGCCTCTTCGAGGACGTCCCACGTCTTGACCTGCGAGCCTTCGATGTGCCGCGACTTGAACCACATGTGCTCGAGGAAGTGCGCGATGCCCTCGAGCCCCTTGGGATCGCTGCTGGACCCGTGGTCGATGTAGGTCGTGACCGCGACGATGGGCGCGGAGTGGTCGGGCTGCATGATGACCCGGAGCCCGGTCGGGAACACGAAGCTCCGCATGTCGAGGCCGAAGCCCGGCGGAAGCTCGGGCCGAAGGTTGTTCAGCGCCGCGACGGTGTCGGCGCTCCCCGCCTCGGCCGAGGGAGCACCCCCCAGCAGGGCGAGGGCCAGAATGGACATCATCGTTCCTCCGAGAATCGAGGACAGGTAACCGGTGAAGGGACCGATCCGTCCGCGGTCCTCTGGTGTCGTCGGCGAACCGATTGCGAAGGCCGGACGCTCAAGCGGCGTCTGGCTTGTGCCCGACGAGCAGCCGGAGCCGCGGGTGCTCGGGGTCCCCGAGGGGGCGAACCCGAGGATCCAGCCCCGCCTCGACGAGCCGTCCGATCGCGACCGGCAGGTCGAAGTTCAGGTAGTACATGACGAACTCGGGCTTCAACAGGCGATTGCGCACCCGCATGGCGAGGTTGAACCCACGCAACAACCACCCGGTGCGGCTCCACGGCGGCGGCCGCTCGCTCGTGAGCGTCACGAATCGTCCGCCCGGCCGCAGCACCCTCGCGATCTCGGCAAACAAGCGGGGCTGGACGTGGGGCTCGAAGTGGCCGATGGCCCCGAACGACACGACGAGATCGAAGCAGGTGCCGAACGGTAGGTCCAGCGCGTCGCCGCGGACCAGGTGCACGTCCCGCCCGGCGAGCTGCTCCCGGGCCACCGCCAGCATTCCCGGGGAGAAGTCGATTCCCACCGCGACGTCCGCCACCGACGCGAGCTGTGCGAGTCCCGCGCCGGTGCCACAGCACAAGTCGAGTCCCCGCGAGACGGGAAGCGGCGCGATCTGTTCGAAGACCCTCGTGATCACGTCGTCGGGCGTCCGGAACGGCGTGCGATCGAACCGGGGGGCCAGCAGGTCGTACCCTCCGCGGGTCGACGAGAGCGCCTGCTGGAGGAGCTCGGCGAAGCTGGGTCCACCGGGGCCGTACATGCCGGTGGGTTATCCCCCGTCCGACACGTCGACACACCTGGAGTGCCCTCCGATGCTTGCGCTCGTCGCCCACGCCCTGACCCTGACGGGCTGTCTGACCTCCTCCGACATCCTCGCGACCTGTGAGGGCGGCGACGTCAAGTCCTGCTACCGTGACGGCATGGCCAAGGTGAACGCACCTCGTCCGCAGTTCTCGGCCGCACGCAAGGACCTCGTTCAGGCCTGTATGCCGACCTACACCAAGGGGTCCCGGCCCAAGGACAACCATCCCCCCGCCTGCTACGAGCTCGGCAAGCTCGTCCGCGATGCCAAGGGCGGACCGAAGGACCTCCCTCGAGCGGTCGAGATGTTCCAGAGCGCGTGTCGCTCGGGCATGCAGGCCGCCTGCACCGACCTCGGGCTGCTCGTCTACGCCCCGGAGTCCGATGCGGGCATCGCCGCCGACCCGGCCCGCGCGGTCGAGTTCTTCTTCAACGCCTGCAACGCGGTGGACCTGCACGCGCTCCCCGAGGACGGCTCGGCCGACCCCAACGCGCGTGCTTGCGCCGCGCTCGGGCGGGCCTACGTCGATGGTCAGGGCGTCGAGGGCAACCGCAAGGACCTCGCGCGTGCGGAGCAGATGTACCGCAAGGCCTGCGACGCGCACCACGCCCCTGCCTGTGAGGCCGTAGGCGACCTCCTCGGCGCCCGCCTCGCCACCCTGACCGACGCCACCGGATTCTACCAGCAGGCTTGCAAGCTCGACGCCCGCCACGGCTGCTTCGAGCTCGCGCAGATGCACGAGGAGAACCGATTCGCGGGCGCCGACATCGAGCTCGCCGTCGACTTCTACCGCAAGACGTGCAACATCGACCCCACCCGCGGCTGCTTCGAGGCCGCCTCCCTGCTCGAGCAGGGCAAGGTCCTGGCACGCGAAGGCGAGGTCGAGTCGCTCTACAACCTGGCCTGCGAGTACGGCAACGAGCAGGCCTGCGCCAAGCGGAGTCCGGGCCGATGAGCACCGCACGCTGGAGCTCACCGCTGGTCGATCGCTACGCGAGCGACGCCATGGCCGAGCTGTTCTCCGACGACCGCAAGTTTCGGACCTGGCGCCGACTCTGGCTGGCGCTGGCCGAGATCGAGGCCTCCCTCGGGCTCGACATCACCGACGCTCAGCTCGACGCGCTCCGGAGCACGGTCGACGACCTCGATCCCGACGCGGCCCGGGAGCACGAGCGACGGCTGCGGCACGACGTGATGGCCCAGGTGCACACCTGGGGTGACCAGGTTCCCGAGGCCAGGCCGATCCTCCACCTCGGGGCAACGAGCTGCTTCGTGGGCGACAACACCGATCTGATCGTCCTGCGAGACGCCCTCGACCTGCTGCGTCCCAAGCTCGCGGGCACGATCGACCAGCTCGCCAGGTTCGCCAGGGACTGGGCCGACCAGCCGACCCTCGGGTTCACGCACTTCCAGCCTGCCCAGCTCACCACGGTCGGCAAGCGCGCGACCCTGTGGATCCAGGAGCTGGTGCTCGACCTGCAGGCCCTCGAGCGGCTCGGGGACGACCTGTGTTTCCGCGGGGCGAAGGGCACGACGGGGACCCAGGCGAGCTTCCTCGCCCTCTTCGGAGGCGATCATGGGAAGGTCGAGGCGCTCGACGCCCGCCTCGCCGAAGCCTTCGGGTTCCCGCGAACCTACGCGGTGACGGGCCAGACCTACAGCCGAAAGGTCGATCTGCAGGTCGTGCTCGGGCTGGCCTCGTTCTGCGCGACCGCGCACCGCATCGCGTCGGACCTGCGGTTGCTCGCGCACCTCAAGGAGATCGAGGAGCCATTCGGCGAGCACCAGATCGGCTCGTCGGCGATGGCGTACAAGCGCAACCCCATGCGCTCCGAGCGCATCTGCGCGCTGGCCCGCCACGGCATGACCCTCGCCCAGAACGCGACCCAGACGGCTTCTCAGCAGTGGCTCGAGCGCACGCTCGACGACTCGGCGAACCGGCGCATCACGCTGGCCGAGGCCTTCCTCACCGCCGATGGGGTGCTGGAGGCGCTGCTGAACGTGACAGCCGGGCTCGTCGTCTACCCCGAGGTCATCGGCCGCCGAATCCGCGAAGAGCTCCCCTTCATCGCGTCCGAGAACGTGATGATGGCGATGGTGCAGTCCGGGGCCGACCGGCAGGAGGTCCACGAGTGGATCCGGCTCCACAGTCAGGCCGCGGCCGCCGAGGTGAAGCTTCACGGTCGCGACAACGACCTGCTGGCTCGCCTCGCGAGCGACGAGCGGTTTGCTCCGGTCCACGCTCGCCTCGACGCCATCGTCGATCCTGGCCACTACGTGGGGCGCGCCCCCGAGCAGACGCGCGGGTTCCTCGACGGGGAGGTCGCCAAGGCGCTCGCCCCGTACCGTGACCGACTCGTGACGGCGGCGGAGCTTCGGGTTTGACCTTTCGCGCCTGGCTCTTCGATCTCGACGGCACCCTCACCGTGGCGACGCACGACTTCGCCGCGTTCAAGGCCACGCTGGGGCTGCCGCCGGACCGTGACGTGCTGAGTGGCATCGCCACCCGACCCGAGGCGGACCGCCCGGCGTTGCTGCAGGCGGTACGCGAGTGGGAGGAGGCTCACCTCGATCGCGCGCAGCCCGCCCCCGGCGCCACCGAGCTCCTCGACCGGCTGTCCGAGCGACGCGTGCCGTTGGGCATCGTGACGCGCAACACCCAGAGTACCGCCCGGGCGACCCTGGACCGCATCGGACTCGCGCACCACTTCCCCGAAGGCGTGGTCCACGGACGCGACACGGCCTCGCCCAAGCCGGCCCCCGACGCGCTCTTCGCCTTGCTGAACGCGTTCTCGGTCCCCGCCGCCGACGCCGTGATGGTGGGGGACCACGGCGACGACCTGCTCGCCGCGAGAGCGGCCGGCGTGCACGCGGTCTGGGTCGACCCCCAGGGGACCGGACGGTACGCCCACCACGCCGACTCGGTGGTCAGCGCGCTCCACGAGCTACTCCGTCACGCCTGAGACGATCAGCGCCCGAGTTCGAAGCGGAGCGCTCCCTCGAGCTCGGGATGGGCGAACTCGAAGCCGAGCGACGTCGCCTTCGCGGGCTCCACACGTTGACCCTCGAGCACGAGCTCCTGCGCCCGCTGGCGGCCGAGCGCGAGCTTCACCGCCATGCCGGGAGCCGGGGCGAACGCCGGTCGTCCGAGCACCCGCCCGAGGGTCCGCGCGAGCTCGGCCTGGCGGACGGGGTTCGGCGCGACGAGATTGAGGGGGCCCCGATAGCGGTCGTCGAACAGTGCCTCGTGCATCAGTCCCAGGTGGTCGTCGAGCGCGATCCAGGGGACCCACTGCCGGCCCGATCCGACGGGACCCCCGAGCCCGAGCGAGAAGAGAGGACGCAGCGACCCCAGGAACCCGCCGAGTCCGGAGAGCACGATGCCGGTCCGGAGGTTGACGGTGCGTATGCCCGCGTCCTTGGCCGGTTGGGTAGCCGCCTCCCACTCCGCGGCGACGTCGGCGAGGAACCCCTCGCCGGCCGGCGAGTCCTCGGTGGCCACCGTGTCGCCCGTGTCACCGTAGTAGCCGACCGCCGAGGCAGCGAGGAACACGGACGGTGGCTGGTCCAGCTCGGCGAGCACGCGCGAGAGCGCAGCCGTGGTGTGTACGCGGCTCTCGCGAATCACCTGCTTGCGGGCCGCGGTCCACGGCTCGTCGGCGATGGACGCGCCCTGGAGGTGTACGACGGCGTCGAAGCCCTCCAGCGCGTGCTTGTCGATGACCTCGGGGTCGTGCAGGGGGACGTAGCGGCCCCGCGCGTCGGGGCTGCGCACGAGGGGGACGACGTCGTGTCCGCCTGCGTCGAGGAACGCGGTGAGCTGCGAGCCGACGAGCCCCGACGCTCCCGAGACCAACACGCGCAGGCGCGGCCGGTCGCGGAAGCGAGCGTGTCGCGACAGGTCGTCGGCGGTGCGTCGATGGCGAAAGGGAAACACTCGCGACAAGCGACGCTCGACCCCGCCGATCGCCGCCCCCAGCGCACCGAAAGGGGCCCGCCACTCGATCTGGTCGTCGAGCAGCGCCTCGCCGTTCTCGCCGTCCGTGAAGCGGTGGGTGTGGCGCCAGTAGGCGAACGGCCCCGAGCGTTGTTCGTCGACGAACCCCTCGCCCGGCGTGCACTCGGTGTGGACGGCCTGCCAGGTGAGCGGGATCGGCCCCACGTGCGCCTGTAGCTCGAGCTCCACCCCCGCCGCGAGGCCGTGCCCGCTCCGTGAGATGACGCGGATGGGGTCCCACGGGGGATTGAGACGCAGGAACGCGCCCGGGCGCTCGTGCCAGGCGAACAGCTCGGCCGCGGAGGCCTGCGGAATCGGGGTCTGGAGGCGGTAGGTCGGCATGATGGGTACGTATTCCCCGAACCGCTGCCCCGGGGAGAGTCGTGCCCGACGAGAGCTTCATCGATGCCACTGACCCGTTCGCCCTCTTCGACGTCTGGTTTGCCGACGCCAAGGCCACCGAGCCCGACGTGCCCAACGCGATGCAGCTCGCCACCGTCGACGCCTCGGGACTCCCCACCCTGCGCACCGTGCTGCTCAAGGGACACTCGCCCGAGGGCCTCACGTTCTTCACGAACCTCGGCAGCCGCAAGGGGCGCGACCTCGAAGCCAATCCCCACGCCGCGCTCCTCTTCCACTGGAAGATCGTCAAGCGACAGGTGATCGCCCGAGGTCGGGTCGAGCCGGTGTTGCCCGCCGAAGCGGACGCCTACTGGGCGACCCGACCCCGCGAGAGCCAGCTCGCCGCGTGGGCGTCCCAGCAGTCTCGTCCGCTGGCCGACATCCCGACCTGGGACCGCGGGCTGGCCGACGTCACTCGACGCTTCGAAGGAAAGGAGATCCCTCGACCGCCGTTCTGGTCGGGCTTCCGGCTTCGTCCGATCGGCGTGGAGTTCTGGCAGGACGGGGAGTTCCGCCGCCACACGAGGCTCGCCTTCTCGCGCGACGCGCCCACCGGCGCTTGGTCGAAGACGCTGCTCTACCCGTGAGCGCCGCTTGTAACCGGTGCGACGTCCACGGACTCACGCGCCTTGCCGAAGGCCGTTCGAACCACTCGGGAGGGTCGCGATGGCCACGACTGCGGACGAGCCCCTCCGGGTGCTGCTGCTGGATGCCGACGAGAGGGTCGGGGACTTCGGTCGGCCCGACGTGGAGGTCCGGGTCCTCGACACCATCGACGCGGTGGGCCCCTCGCTGATCGACCGACCCGCGGACGTCGTGCTGCTCGACCTGCGGTTCGGCGGGGCCACCGGCCTCGACGCACTCGATGCCCTGCTCGATCCCCGCCATCCCGTACCCATCGTCGCCATGGGTCCGCTGACCGAGCCCGATCTGGACCTCGCGGTCATCGAACGAGGGGCCGAGGACTTCGTGCCTCTCCCCATCGACTCGGGTCGTCTGGCACTCGCGCTGCGCCTCGCCGCCGTGCGCTTCCGCACCCGCACGCCCCCGACCGTGCCGCTGAAGCCGGCCCCCGGAGCGCCCGGCCGCCTTCACCCGCTGTGGAAGCTCGAGCCCGGAACCGTCGTCGACCGCTACGAGGTGGAGCGAATCGTCGGCCGCGGCGGGATGGCCGTGGTCTACCGGGTGCGCCACCGGCGGCTCGGGTCGGTTCACGCGCTCAAGGTCGTGCTGCCGAGGGCCGGCGACGAGACCGAGCGACTGATGGTCGAAGGCCAGGCACAGGCGCGGCTCCGCCACCCGAACCTGGTGAGCGCGACCGACGTTCTCGAGCTCGACCCCGGGGTGGGACTGGTGATGGAGTTCGTCGAGGGACCCACCCTGCTCGAGTGGATGGATCACGGCACCGCGCCCGCCACCCAGTGGCTCGCGATGTTCCTGGGCATCGTGCGGGGCCTCCGGCACGCTCACGCCCACGGGCTCGTGCACCGGGACCTGAAGCCCGCCAACGTGCTCCTGCTCGAGACCGCCGACGGGTTCGTGCCCAAGATCGCCGACTTCGGCATCGCTCGAACCCTGCCCGCTCCCGAGAGCCCTCGCGATGACGGTGCCGTCGCGGCCGGGGTCGGCACCATCGGCTTCGCGGCCCCCGAGCAGTACGAGGCCCCCGGTCTGGTGGACCCTCGCTCGGACCTGTTCTCGCTGGGATGCGTGCTCTACACGC
This sequence comes from uncultured Enterobacteriaceae bacterium, assembly GCA_964655065.1. Classification (GTDB taxonomy): domain Bacteria; phylum Myxococcota_A; class UBA796; order UBA796; genus DRPG01. The sequence goes on from CAZZLC010000009.1 coordinate 80,121, forward strand.
TCGCGTGCGGGGTCCCCCCGTTTCGCGGTCGGGAGGCGGCCGAGGTGGTCCAGGCGACCCGGAGCGGCGCCTTCGTGCCTCCCCACGAAGTGATTGGCGAGCTGCCCCTCCGGTTCTCGTCCATCGTGGCGGGGCTGCTCGCCGTCGACCGGGCACGACGGACCCCGGACTGCCAGTCGCTGCTCGAACAGCTGGACGATCTCGACCCCTCCACCTTGCCGGACCGACGCCCCGGCGCCTCGACCCACCTCGCCGGAGAGACGCTGGACGTGTGGGCCCACGACACGGCCAGCGTCCCGTGGACCACCGGCTGGCAGCCCGACGCCCCCGAGGGGACCACGAGCTGAGATACATTGGCCGCATGCCGCCCCAGTACGAGATCCGGTTGCCACACGGGGAACACGCGGTCCCCCTCTCGGACGTGCCCCGCACGATCGGCCGGGGTCCTGCCAACGACGTGGTCCTCACCGACGACACCGTGTCGTGGCACCACGCTCAGGTCTGGCTCGAAGACGGCGAGCCCTGGCTGCGCGACCTCGGCTCGAGGAACGGCACCTGGAGGAACGACCAGCGGGTCACGGGCTCCACCCAGCTCACCATCGGAGACCGGGTGCGCATCGGCACCAGCGTCGAGATCGTGCTCGAAGGACCCGACGAGCCCGAGCGACTGCCGGTTCGCGCGCTGCACGTCGAGGACGTCACCTCGGGGGTTCGACTGCTCGTCCGCAACGAGCGCTTCCACATCGGGGGGCACGAGAACTGCGATCTCCGCATCGAGGGCTGGCCCGATCGCGCAGCGACGATCGTGGTGCATCCCGACGGCGAGCTGTGGATCGGCGGCCAGAGCGAGGACGGTGAGCGCTGGGAGCAGCAGGTCGAGCCTGGCGAGGTGATCGAGATTCGCGGGCACTCCCTGCGGCTCGTCCACGGCGACGTCGACCACGCCCCCACCGTCGACCAGGCAGCGCTCGCCTATCCCTACGCCCTGACCGCCACCGCGAACGGCGCGGGGGGTCCGCAGGTGGTGGTCGGGGATCCGGTGAGTGGCCAGACCTGTCTCGTCACCGGCAACCGCGGGGTGCTGCTCTTCGTCCTCGCTCGACGCCTCGCGAAGGACCGCGAGGCCGGCAAGGCCGCGGCCGAAGAGGGGTGGTGCACGACCCAGGAGGTGCTCACCGGCGTGTGGGGGCGGGGCCGCAAGGAGGCCAACCACCTCAACGTGCTGGTGCACCGGCTGCGCGGCCAGCTCGAGGACCAGGGCTTCGATCCCTGGTTCGTCGAGAAGCGGCGCGGAGGCATCCGGGTGCGCTGCGCCGAGGTCACCGTGCAATGAGCGCCCGACCCGGTCGCGTCGTCGCGACGCGCGGCCGCCGGGTGGTCGTCTCCGACGAGGAGGGCGAGCGAACGTGCTTCCTCGCGGGCAAGCGGGCGGTGGTCGGCGACCGGGTCCGCTGGGTGGAGGCACGCGGCGAGGGCGGCAAGATCGTCTCGGTGGACCCCCGCGAGACCGCGCTGACTCGCGCCGACGCCCGGGGACGCGAGCAGATCCTCGCCGCGAACCTCACCGGCATCGTGGTGGTGACCGCTCCGAGGCAGCCCCCTTTTCGAGCCGGCCTGCTCGATCGCTACATCGTGGCCGCAGCGATCGGCGGGCTGTCGTCGCTCATCGTGCTCAACAAGACCGATCAGGGCGTGCCCGTCGAGGTCGAGACTGCTCTCGCGCTCCGAAACGACGCGGGAACCCCCGTCCTCCGGACCTCGGTCCCGGGGCAGCTCGGCATCCAGGAGCTGGCCGAGCAACTTCGCGACGGCGTTCACGCGTTCGTCGGGCACAGCGGCGTGGGCAAGACGTCGCTCGCTCGCGCCCTCCTACCCGGAGTCGACGTCGGGGAGGTCGGCGATCTGTCCGAGCACTGGGGAACCGGACAGCACACGACGACGTCGAGCCGGATCTTCTCGCTGCCTGGCGGCGGTGAGCTCGTCGACTCGCCCGGCATCCGAACCTTCGCCCCGGGCCGGCTCACCGCAGCCGACGTGCGGCGCTACTTCCCGATGATGGGCGACCTGCACTGCAAGTTCCGCGACTGCCTTCACCGGGAGGGCGAGCAGGGCTGCGCCGCGCCTGGCGAGGTCGACCCCGAGCTGCTCGCGTCCTACCGGCGGCTCCTCGGTGAGATCGTCACGCTCGACGAGCTGCGCGCGCCCTGACTCCGCCGAGCTCACGGTGCGGTCGCGAGGAGCCACTCCGACGCCAGCGGTCCGAGCACCCCGCCCAGGACGGCAACCGCCGCGATCAGGGCGACCCCGACGTAGAGGAGGCTCCGGTCGACGCGCCGACGCTCGATGGCCGGGCGTGGAGGCTGCGGCAGCGTCGCGACCAGGGCCGCCACCGCGGGGGGGCCGCCGACCCGCGGTGGCGCGGGGAGGTCGGAGAGAGCGGGCTCGAGCGCCTGCAGTGCGTCCACGAGCTCGGTCGGCGACGGTCGCGTCGCGGCGTCCGCGCTCGACCCCCGCTGCAGGAGCGGCCGGAGCGGCGCGGGCACGGCGAGCCAGCGCGGGCTGTCCACCGACGCGCGGTGGAGCTCGACCGACGGGTGCCCCGTCACGAGACGAAACAGGGCGGAACACATCGCGTAGACGTCCCCTTCCGGGGCGTCCTCGAGCTCGCGCAGGATCACGCGAACCGCCGTGGCGGGCGGTAGCGGGCTGCCTCGCTCGAGCAGCACGAGCAGCGGTTCGTCTTCGGAGCCGAGGTCCACCCGTCCTGCGTACCACGCCCGTCCCCGACCGATCCGGCCGTCGCGCTCAAGCGGGGCGCGGGGCACGCCGATCGGGCGTCGGGTGGAGTCGGGTGGACCGACCCTGCGATGCGGAGGAGCTCATGGTCAAGACGACGATGTTCGAGTGGAGCGAGGACTACTCTGTCCGGATTGCCTCCATCGACGAGCAGCACAAGCAGCTGGTGCAGATGCTCAACGACCTCTACGCCGGGATGATGAACAACAGCTCGCGCGAGGCAGCGTCGGCGACCCTGAAGGGCCTCACCGAGTACACGGTCACGCACTTCGCCTACGAGGAGAAGCTCTTCCGTCAGCACGGCTACCCGCAGAGCGAGGAGCACGTGCGCGAGCACCAGGCGCTCGTGCAGGCGGTGGTCGAGTTCGAGGAGAAGTTCACCGCGGGCGAGGCCTCCATCAACATGGAGCTGATGAACTTCCTCAAGAACTGGCTCATCAAGCACATCCTGGGCTCGGACAAGCAGTACTCGCGGTTCCTGCGGGATCGGGGGGTCAAGTGACCTCGCCCGTCACCCCACCGGTCGAGGATCTCGCGCGGTTCTTTCAGGATCTCTGTGCGAACGACGACCTCTCCCGGCGTCTGCCCGCGCGCTCGGATCCCGACGACCCGCTCGCCGAACTCGTCAAGGGGGTGAACGGGTTCCTGGACAAGATGTGGCTGCGGGAGTTCCAGCTCGCCGCCAGGCAGGAGATGCTCGAGAAGGTGGTCGAGATCCGGACCAACGAGGTCCACGAGATCCTCGACAACGTGAAGGCCGGGTTCCTCGTGGTGGACGAGGACCAGGTGGTCCAGGACAACTACTCCCGCTCCTGCAACGCGATCTTCGACCGGAGCGACATCCACGGCGAGCGCCTCGTGACCCTCATGGCGCTCGACGAGCGCGATGCCAACAACTTCTCCGCGATGTTCGAGCAGCTCTTCGCCGGGTTCCTTCCGCTCGACGTCGCCACGGCGCAGCTTCCCCGGTCGTTCTCGCTCGGGGAGCGTCACTACACCATCGAGGGCGAGCCGCTCGTCATCGACGACGAGGTCCGTCGGGTGTTCTTCACCATCTCCGACGCGACCGACCTGCGGCGAGCCGAGACCGAGAATGCGCTGCGTCGCTCGCTCATCGAGATCATCAAGCAGCGGGACTCGTTCCTCCAGTTCCTCGAGGACTTCCGCCGGATGGTCCAGAGCGCAGCCAAGACCAACGACGCGCGCCAGATCCGGGCCGATCTGCACACCACGAAGGGAAACCTCGGCTGCTTCGGGTTGCACGAGCTCGCGGAGCTGGTGCACTCGCTCGAGGAGCTCCAGTCGTTCGAGTACGGTCAGATGCTGACCGTGGAGCAGGCGCTCCGGACGTTCCTCGCCGCCAACCACGACGTGCTGCAGGTCGAGTACGACTCGGCCAACGTGCCGCTCACCGTCGACGTCGAGCGGGTCAGCGGAGCGCTGGAGGAGATCGTCGAGGAGCAGTCGCGCTTCGGTCGGCAGGAGCTGGCTCGAGCGCTGATCACGAAGGCTCGCTGGCTCCCCGTGGGCCGGGTGCTGCCGGGGCTCCGGAGCCTCGTCGAGCGGGTCGCGGCGCGCGGAGGCAAGGACGTTCGCGTCGAGTTCGTCAATCCGGAGACCCTCATCGACCCTCGCTGGGCGGGCGAGACGCTCTCCACGTTGATCCACCTCGTGCGCAACAGCATCGACCACGGCATCGAGCCGATCGCGGATCGCGGCGACAAGCCTGCACAGGGCACCATCCGGGTGTCCTGCGAGGACGTGGGGGATCGCTGGGTGGTGAAGGTCGAGGACGACGGGCGTGGCATCGACGTCGACGCCGTCGTGGAGGCGGCCATCGAGAAGGGGTTCCGCACCCGCGAGCAGGTCTCGCGACTCGACGATGCCGGCAAGCTCGCGCTCGTGTTCGTGGATCGGCTCACCACCCGTCGCGAGGCGTCGATGAGCTCGGGCCGAGGCGTCGGCATGGGGGCGGTGCGCAGCGCGGTGGAGTGGGTCGGCGGCGAGGTCACCGCCGTGTCCACGCCCGGCCGAGGCACCTCGATCACGGTGACGATCCCGTACCCACCGGTGGGTGCCGCTTCGCAGGGTGCTCAGTCGTTCATCGACGAATCTCCCGCTTCGGACCCCGCCTCGGCGCAGTGAGCCCCGCGTGGTAGAGCAGCCGGATCACGCGCCACCGGTGCGGCCGGTACGCCTCGAGAAGCTCGAACATCCGGGCGTCGTCGGCGCGTGGCTCCCCCGCGAGCGCCCACGCGACGTCGTTGGGGAGGTGGATGTCACCCGGCGGGAGGGCATCGGCGTCGCCGAGACACATCCCGCAGAAGCTCTCCACCGTCCAGGGGCCGATGCCGCGCAGACTGGCGAGCTTGGTGCGCACGATCTCGAGCGGCTGCTCGCGGAGACCCTCGATCCGTCCCGCGCGCTCGCAGATGCGCACGATGGTAGCCGCCCGCTTCTGGCCGATGCCGAGCTGCCGCCAGACGTGGACCGGCTGACGGACGAGCCGCTTCGGTTCCGGAAACACGGTGAGCGGTAGCGGACCCGGCGCAGGCTCGCCAAACCGGCGAACCAGCCGCTGCCAGCCCAGCGCGGCCTCCCCGAACGTCACGAGCTGCTGGAGCACGATCGGCACGAGCGCCTCGACCCAGGCGTCGACCCGGGGCACGTAGACCGGGCCCTGGTCGGCGAGCAGACCGGCCAGTCGAGGGTGCTCGGGCGCGAAGTCGCGGGGTCGGTCCTCGAGTCCGAGCAAGGCCGGAGCGGCATCGACCGCACGCTGCGCCGCCTCGCCGAACCCCCGGACGACGAACCGGTCGCCGACCACCCGTACGAACAACGTCGCCACGCCCTCCGGGGTCCGCGTGGCCCGGACCCACTCGGTGTCGGTGAGCCGCATGGTCGGGTCGTTCCGGCCGATGCGCAGGAACCGAACGGTGGCGAAGAGGTCGTGATCGCCGGGTCGCGGCAGTGTGATCTGGGCGTCGGGCACCCCGGGGCCGTAAGGATCTACGCGAGGCGTCGCTGGAGGAACCGGCGGAGCTCGGCGACCTCGGCCGCGTTGACCTCGTGGGCCATGGGGTAGTCGTGCCACTCGGCCTCGATCCCGAGCCGTCGCACCGTCTCGAAGGCCGCACGACCACCGGCGACCGGCACCACGTCGTCGTTGCGCCCGTGTCCGAACCACAGGGGCACTTGGCGGCCGGCGTCGGTCAGCTCCGCCTCGAGCGTCTGCTCCACCACGAGATAGCCCGACAGCACGATGGCTCCCGCGAGCGGCTCGGGCGTCCGCAGGGCAGCGTAGAGCGTCATCGCGCCCCCCTGGCTGAAGCCCACGAGCACGATCTTCTGGGGCGGGACCCCGCGCTTCCCCTCCCGCTCGACGAGCGCACGCACCGCTGCGGCCGAGGCACGCACGTCGTCGGCGTTCTCCCGCTCGGGCGCGCGATGGTCGAGCGAGCGGATGTCGTACCAGGACGGCATGCGGTGCCCGGCGTTGATGGTCACCGGGGCCACCGGCGCGTGAGGAAAGACGAAGCGCACGTCGGAGAAGCCGAGATGGGGCACCAGGGGCGCGAAGTCGTAGCCCGACGCGCCGAGGCCGTGCAGCCAGATCACCGAGGCACGGACCTGGCCTCCCGGAGTGTGTTCGAGGCAGTCGAGCATGGCGCGTCCTCCACCGGCGGCGTAACCAGGCTGGATGATGCCCTACTACCGCCGCGTCGTCGGCATCGACATGGCCGTCGATCGCCGCTCCGTCGCGGTCGGCTGCGCCACCTGGCACGAGACCGATGCCACCTTCGTGGTCGACGAGCTCCACCTCGGAAGCGCCCTCGAGGTCCCACCGGACACCGACGATCGCTTGCTGCAGACCTTGGGCGCCGTCGCTCCGGTGGTGGCCTCGCGCATCGTCGCCCCCACCCTCGTGGCGATGGATGCCCCGCTCGGCTGGCCTGCCGCGCTGGCCGTCGAGCTGACGGGGCACGAGGCGGGACGCCCCCTCACCCTGCCCAGCGAGGATCGGGATCGACTCTTCGTTCGCGCCACCGACCGGGAGATCACCCGGCGCTTCGGTCGCGCCGGGCTGGCGCTCCGCCCGCTCGAGGTCGGCGCCGATCGCATCGCGCGAACCGCCCAGGCGGCGCTCGCGCTGCTCGATGCCGCCTGCCCCGGGGCCCCCGTGCTGTGGCCGGACCAGCCCGTGGAGCCCGTGGCGGTGGTCGAGACCTACCCCGCGGCGACCCTCGCCGCTCTCACCGGCCGCCGGGCCAGGGGGTACAAGGGTCCGCGCGGGCGCGATGCCCGGGCCGTGCTCTTCGCGACGCTCCGCGAGCTCGGCCGTCCCGGCGGGTACCGCGTGGATCGACGGCTCGAGGAGGCCTGCGTCGAGTCGGACCATGCGCTCGACGCGGTGGTGTGCGCGGTGGCCGGGATCGACGTGGCGACGGGGCAGGCGACGGCGCCCGCTTTCGTCGACGACTCGCTCAGGCGGGAGGGTTGGATCTGGGTGCGGGATCCGTAGGACTGCGGTACGACCTCGAAAGATGCGACGTGATTTCCTCGAGATCGACACGAGCTTCCAGGGCGCTCCCTTCCGTCAGCCCATCGACAGCCAGGACGTCGAGGCCCTGCGCGTGCTCCTCACCGGCGAGTCGGTGATCGACTGGCGACGCATGTTCCTCCCCGACCGCGGCGCGGTGGACCGCTTCCTGGCGACCCATCTGATCGATCCCCACGATCCCCAGGATCGCGAACGCCTCCGCTACGTCTTCAACGAAGCGATCAGCTACCTCGAGGAGCACCTGCGGCTGCGGTTTCCCGCCGAGCTGCGGAACCCCGACGACGTCCGGGACGTCTTCGTGTGGGCAGGTCGCTTCGACGGCTTCCGGCGCACCCAGGTCCTCTCCTGTGTCGTGCTCAAGCTGATGCACGTGATCAACCACATGGAGGCGGCGGACCTCAAGTTCCGACTTCCCGTCTCCGAGGCCCAGTACCTCCACCTCGCGCATCGGAGGATCCTCCGCCAGGCCGAGAAGATGCGGGAGATCGGGCTTCCGCTCCTCGCGTTCTACGGTTCGCGCAAGTCGCGGTCGGCGATGATCACGAAGCTGCTCGCCAAGAAGAAGGCGGTTGCGGCCACCATCTTCGACAAGCTGCGCTACCGCGTCGTGGTCTCGGACCACGCCGACATCGCCCCCACGCTCGCCTGGCTCGCCCGGAACGTCTTTCCGTTCAACTACGTCGTCCCGAGCGAGTCCCACAACAACCTGCTCGATCCCACGAAGCTCCTCGACCAGCTCGAGCGCCCGTCCGACCGAGAGCAGATCGACGAGCGGCCGCTCCACTTCTTCCGCGTGTACACGAAGAACGAGTTCTCGGGAGCGAGCTACCGAGCCATCAACTGGATCTGCGACTATCCGGTGCAGATCCCCGAGACGGTCGACAATCCGCACGCGATGGAGCTCGGACGCGTGATCCACGTCAACGTGGAGTTCCAGATCCTCGACGAGGAGACGTCGAAGCGCAACGAGGAGGGGGAGAACGCCCATCGCCTCTACAAGGCACGCCAGCAGCGGCAAGTCGCCCAGCGGCTCAAGCGCGGCTTCGATCAGGTCTGAACCCGACCTCCGATCCGGGTGACGATGCTCTGCGGGTCGGGGCATTCCCGGTTACTGTGGCCCGGTCCTTGGGCAAGGACACGATCGAGGGAGGCACCCGTGAAGCCACTCTGGCTTTCCACCGCACTACTGATGACCGCTGCGTGCGCGGACGGAAACCGGCCGGTCTGCGACGAGCGCGACCTGCTCGTGGGGTACACGGACGCCGACGGCGATGGCTGGGGGACCGGAGATCCCCAGCAGGTCTGCCCGGTCACCGCGGACAACGGCGAGCCGATCGGGCTGCCGCCCGAGCTCTCGGCGAGCCCGCTCGACTGCGACGACGAGAACCCCGAGGTCAACCCCGCCATCCAGGAGACCTGCAACGGGGTCGACGACGACTGCGACGGCGACATCGACCAGGGCTTCGACAACGCGGTCTACTACATCGATGGTGACGGCGACGGGTTCGGCACGCCGTTCCCCGCCCTGCGGACCTGCGCGCGCCCCAGTGGCTACGTGCGCAACGCCGACGACTGCGACGACAACAACCCCGACATCAACCCGGACGCCTCCGAGGTCTGCAACGACGGAATCGACGACGACTGCGACGGCGTCTCCGACGATGCCGACGTCACGCTGCTCCTCGAGACCCGCAGCACGTTCTACCTCGATGGCGACGCCGACGGCTTCGGTTCCCCCTTCGTCGTGTTCGAGGCCTGCAAGCCGCTCGCCAACTGGGTCACCAACTCCGACGACTGCAACGACAACGTCCAGGAGATCAACCCCGCGGTCGACGAGGTCTGCAACGAGATCGACGATGACTGCGACGACCTCACCGACGACGAGGACCCGTCGATCCTCTCCGAGACCCAGCAGACCGTGTGGAGCGACGGCGATGCCGATGGCTTTGGCAATCCCGACGCTGCCTTTCTCGCCTGCTTCCCCGAGCCCGGGTTCAGCGCCGACAACGCCGACGACTGCAACGACTTCACCGCGCTGATCAACCCCGCCCAGGTCGACGTCTGCAACGGCGGCACCGACGACGACTGCAACCCCGATACCGACGAGAACATCATCTCGGGCGACGGGTACTACGTCGACATCGACGGCGACGGCTACGGTGACCCCGCGACCGAGATCCTCTCGTGCGACGTCATTCCCGGACGGGTCCTCCTGGGCGACGACTGCGACGAAGGCGACATCGACATCAACCCCGGCGCCTTCGACGTCTGCGAGGACGGCATCGATCAGGACTGCTCGGGTCGCGACGAGCGCTGCCGCGACGTCTTCCAGGTCAGCGACACGCGGGACACCTTCGGCTCGAACGACCAGATGCGGGGCATCGTGCTCCGGGCCACCGAGACCGAGCTGCTCATCGACTTCGGACCGCGCCTGACCATGCTCGATCCCTGCGTGATCGACTACTACGTGTGGAGCCGCCCGGACGCTGACTCGCCGTGGCAGCTCCTCGCCACCGACCAGGTCGAGCACGGACCGCTGACCAACGCGTTCGCTCCGTCCGGCGAGCTCGACGTGGTGATCGAGCAGGGCATCGAGTACGCCTACGGTGCGGGATGGAACAACTGCCCGACGAACGTGCTCTACGGCTGGGCCGAGGAGACCAACGTCGACGGCAACTTCGTGCTCGGCACCTTCCAGGGCTGGATCCGCGACCCGATCTACAGTGGGTTCAACCTGGGGTACTCGCCGCCCCAGCTGGTTCCGCCGGCCACCTTCGTGCCGCACTTCGAGTTCGGCTACTCCACCTCGTTCATCGCTCCGTGATGGTGAAGTCCATCCCGAGCCAGACCTGATCGGGTAGCGAGCGATCGTCGACGGTGGGGCCGGGCCGCTGGTCTGTCCAGGCCTCGCCGAGACCGTTCCAGGCCCGCCGACGCCCCACCGTCTGCCGCGCGATGGCGGCGAAGAACTGGGCCCACTCCCCTCGGGCGTCGGCCTCGACCGGATCGAGCAGCCAGCCGAGGCGCAGCGACGAGTCGCGAAGCCCCTCGAGCTTGAGCACCCCCTTGACGTGCTTGATCTGCGCGATGTCTCCCAGCCGCTGCGGCTCACCGGTTCGGGCCGCCTCACGGGCTGCCGTCTCGAAGGACTCGACGATCGCGTCGTTCACCCTGGGATCTGCGAGCAGGAGCTCCCTGAGGTCGGCCATCTCTCCCCCTGGACCACCTTCGCTTGCCACCGTCGCACGGCGTCGGGGCGGGTCGCAAGCCCTGCGAGCAGATCGTCGTAGATGCCGACCCACTGCCTCGCGATGGCCGACATCGAGTACCGCTCCACGACGTGGCGACGGGCGCGACCGCCCATTCGCTCGCGCGCGGGGGCGGGGAGCTCCCGCACTGCGATCATGGCGTCCGCGAGCTCGTCGGGAGCGCGAGGGGGCACCAGCCAGCCCGTGACCTCGGGCAAGACGACCCGGGCGTGGGCCCCCACCCGGGTGGCCACGAGCGGCAGTCCGGCGGACGCTGCCTCGACGAGCTCGACGGGCAACCCGTCCCACGCCGAGGACGAGACATAGGCGTCGGCGGCGGCCAGAAGATCGGCCACGTTGGCTCGAGCGTCGACGATCCGCACCCGGTCCCGCAGACCTCGGCGGGCGATCGCCGCCTCCATCGTCTCGCGGAGCTCCCCTTCGCCCGCCACGAGCAGCCGGTCGTTCGGCCGGAGGGCGAACGTGGCTGCATCGAGCAGGTTCGGCCAGTCCTTGTGCTCGGCGAACCGCCCGATGGCGACGAAGGTGAAGGCGTCGCCCAGCCCGAGCGCCTCCCGAGTGGCCGCCCGGCGCTCGGCATCGGGGGCGAACCGATCGGTATCGATGCCGTTGGGGACGTACCGGATGCGCCCCTCCGGCGCGGCCTTCCGATCGACGTAGCGCAGCACCCCGGCTTCCGACGAGCTCGTCGTCAGATCCGCGAACCGATCGGTCATGCGGTACATCAGCATGCGCAGAAACCCGCCCTCGCGGTCCGAGTGGGCCGAGTTCACGAGCACCGGAAACCCGACCAGCGAGCGGACGGCCCGCGCCGCGACGTTCGCGGGCAGCGTGTGGCTGTGCACCACGGTGGGAGCGAGCCGCACCAGCGCCCGACGGAGTCCGGTCACCAGACGCGGGCTCCAGGGGGCAGCCCGGGGGATGCCGAGGTGTGACCAGTCGACCCCCAGCTGGTCGAGACGCTCGGTGGAGCCCGCGGGCGCGAGCAACGACACGACGGAGGGCGTCCAGCCGAGCTCCTCGACCTGCTTGCACAACTCCAGCACCTGGGTCGACGCCCCGGTCGAGGTGAGCTGGGTCAACACGTAGGTGACGCGAGGAGTCCCGATTTGCTTCATGGATCCCGCGTAACCGGATTTCCGCTGCGGTCAGTCTCCCGCGGGGCTCGGCTCGTTGGGCGGCTCGAAGCGGCCCTGGCAGTCTTCGAAGCGGAGGTTCACGTTCTTGGCGAACCACGCTGTCGTGCGCGGCCGACTCAGCTTGGGCGAGCGCAAAGCTACTTCGGGGACGCGAGCGTAGGCGGGGTCTTCGCCGGTCTGCTCCCGGTAGTGGTCCTTGAGCCGAGACCAGGTCTCCGTCGACTCGAAGGCCTTCTCCTTCTCCCTCCGGACATCGCGGCGGACCCGGCTCTCCGTGAGATCCGGGGCGTGGAGCGCGCGCCATCCGAGGAGCGCCCCCATCGTCTCCCCCTCTACGGGGCCCGAGTCGGTCCAGGCGAGGAGATCGCCGTCGAGGGCGAGGTCGAGCCCGACCAGCTCGGCGAGCTGTGCCTGGAAGGCCGCGTTTCGGCTGGCGAAGGCGCCGGCGTTGTAGTCGGCGAAGCGATAGATCGGAGCGTCGTAGTCGGCGTCGACGGCGAAGAGCCGCGCGGTGCCCCAGCGCAGGCCGCCCGCGCGCGTGTAGAGCAGCTGCCGGACGGTGTCGCGCGGAATCCCCTCCTCGCGGCCCGCGGTCTGCGCCCACGCGACGGAGACCTGCATCGACCCCGAGGTCTCGATCGGATTGAGCCTCTCGAGCTCCCGCTCGAGCAGTGCGCCCGCCAGCGGCAACCCGGCCGCGTGGCGGGTGTGGTAGCGCGCGATGTCCTGGTAGAGGAGATCGAGCTCGCGTTCGGTGCGAACCCGCTCGAGCCGCTCCGCGAACGACCGGGTCTCGCCCTCCGGCACCGGCGAGAGCAGCCAGTCGATGCCGTGGCTCGACAACGGGCCGAGCACGGAGAGGTTCTCCTCGATCGCTCCCCGCGCGATGCGACCGAGCCCGGGTACCGCCGGGTCCGCGCGGTACGTCGACTCCTGCTCGACGATGGCCAGGACCTGGCAGAGGTGGTCCTCGTCGACCGGGACGTTCGCCGCAACGAGAGCGGAGCGCACGTCGGCCGCCCAGCCGAGCCGATCGTCCACGTCCCCGGGGACGTACTCGGCGATGGTGGCGACGTCGAAGCCCGGATCTTCGGGCTCGCTCGCAAACCACCCGCACGACGAGAGCCACCACGCCCCGATCATCGCTCCTCCCGCTACCGGCCGTACCATCCCGCTCCCCAGACTTAGAGCGGTGACTCCGGCACCACCACCTGGTCGCCGGGCAGAAGCTGCGGGTCGGCGTCCTTACCCTTCAAGATGCGACGGAGGTTGACGGGGATGCGATCGCCGTCACGCAGCACGTAGGCACCGGCCAGGCGAGCGGTCTGAGAGTGGCCACCCGCCTTCATGACGGCCTCGCTGACCGTGACGCCCTCGGCAAATGCGATCTGTCCAGGCTTGGCGACCTCTCCGCCCACGAACACGATCCGCGCTTCGTCGACCGAGACCACGGTTCCGTTGGCCAGTTGAACCGCCCCCATCGGCCCGTCGATGGCGTCGATCGGGATCCTCGTGACCCCGCCATCCGGCGAGGTGACCGAGATCTGGCCGGTGGAGCGGCCCACGTGGATGCCTCCGGCTCGGGAGACGATCCGGCGCACGGTGGTCGGGCCCTCGAGGAAGTACAACCCCGGCGTCTCGACGGCCCCGAGGACCTCGACGCGCTGCGACCGGTACTCGGCCACGCGCACCGTCACGATCGGGTCGACGTAGCAGTCGGGCATGAGCGCGTCCCGCAGGGTGCGCTCCACCGCGACGACCGACCGTCCCGCCACCTCGACCCGGTCCGCGCAGGGGAGGCTCACCTGACCCGTGCTCGCGACCACGAAGCGCCCGTCCTCGCCCAGGGCCTCACCGTGGACCTGGACCTCGATGACGTCGCCCTTGCCGACCAGGTAGTCCGGTTGGGCCCGTGCGCTCGACCATGCCATCACGAACCACACCACCAGTCGTCCTCCCGCGTCCTGACTTGCCCCCACTGGAGCGTTCCTGTGACCATTCGAGTCCGGGACCACGATCCTTGGGGGTGATCTCAGCTGCGACGGTCTCCGAGCGTCACGACCTTGGCGGTCGTGGGCGCCGCCTCGTCCGAATCCTCCCAGGTGTACCGGGGGACCACGCGCTTGAGCATCCGCCGCGCGGATCGCTCGTCGCCGACGGCACCGAGCAGCTGCTGCACCGCGTCCTGCATCCACGCGTGGGGTCGGGGGGTGCCGTTCCCGATGTAGATCTTCGGGTGTCGGGTCTTGGCGGCGCCCTCACCGTCGATGGCGAGCTCCTCGAAGAGCTTCTCGCCAGGACGCATGCCCGTGTACACGATGTCGATGTCGCGCCCCAGCTGCAGGCCCGAGAGCCGCACGAGGTCCTCGGCGAGCTGGGTGATCCGAACGGGCTCCCCCATGTCGAGAACGTAGATCTCGCCGCTGTTGCCCATCGCGCCCGCCTCCAGGACGAGCTGGGAGGCCTCGGGGATCGTCATGAAGTACCGCACCATGTCGGGGTGGGTCACCGTGACGGGTCCGCCCCGAGCGATCTGCTGCTTGAACAGCGGGATGACCGAGCCGTTGCTCCCGAGCACGTTGCCGAACCGCACCGTGACGAAGACGGTGTCGCTCCGCTCGGCCTGGCTCTGGACGTAGAGCTCGGCCACGCGCTTGGTGCAGCCCATCACCGAGGTAGGGTTGACGGCCTTGTCGGTCGAGATCATCACGAAGCGCGCGACGCGGTGCAAGTGGGCGACCTCCGCGACGGTCACCGTCCCGCCCACGTTGTTCTTGATCGCCTCGCCGGGGTTGAGCTCCATCATCGGCACGTGCTTGTGCGCGGCGGCGTGCAGCACGAGGCCGGGGGACGTCTCGCCGAAGATCTGATCGAGCCGCCCGAAGTCCGTGATGTCGGCAATGCGCGGCAGGATCTCGACGTCGACCGTGCGCTCCAGCAACTCGCGGTGGACGTGGTAGAGCGCGTTCTCGGCCTGCTCGACGAGCACCAGGGTCTGCGGACGGAAGCGGCAGAGCTGACGGCACAGCTCGCTGCCGATGCTGCCCCCGGCTCCGGTCACGAGCACGACGTTGCCCCGCACCATCTGCGAGATGCGGCGGTCGTCGAGCTCGACGGGGTCGCGACCCAGCAGGTCCTCGATGTCGACCTCCCGAAGCTGGCTCACGGTGAGCCTTCCCTCGACGAGGTCGTCCATGGCGGGAACGGTCCGCACCGAGACGCCTTCCACGCTCACCCAGTCGAGGATCTCCCGCATCTCGCGACCGGTCGCCCGAGGCACCGCAATCACGACCTCCGAGACATCGAGCTCCCCGATGTATCGCTCGGCGTTGCAGATCGGTCCGACCACGGTGACGCCGTGGATGGCCATGCCCCAGCGCGTGTCGTCATCGTCGAGGATCCCCACGCACGTCACCGACGGCATCCGGGTGATCTCGCGGAGCGTGGCCTCGGCGGCGTAGCCAGCCCCGACGAGCAGGATCCGCCGGTCGGACTGCTCCTCGAGGCGTCGGGCGGCCTGGGCGAAGATGCGCACCGAGAAGCGAAGCCCCCCGGCGAGCCCCAGCGAGATCATGGGCTCGACCAGGAGCACCGACCGCGGAAGCGGCGACGGAGAGAGGAGCACGAGCATCGCGAAGACGAGCGTCGATACGCCGGTCGCGGCGATGAGCCGCTCGAGGTCCCGCTGCCCCGTGTACTTCCAGATGCCCTGGAACTGGCCGAGGCGAGCGTACGCGATCGTGCGGAGTACGACGAGCACCCCGAGCCACGCGCCGGACGGCCACCGCCACCAGGCCTCCGGCACGTCGAAGTCGAAGCGCAGGAGAAAAGCGGCGAGGTACGCTACCGTCCAGATGGCCGTGTGGGCAAGCCACACCATGGCCCGCCGATGCTCGACGAGGACGCGGGGGAGTCGGTAGATGTCCGAAGTCAGCGGAAGGTCGCGGTTCATGTACCGGCTTTCGGCCGCGCTACCCCGCAGTGAAGACTCCGAGCGCTCGCGTTGGGTGGTGGTGCTCCGGCCGCGAGGTGTCGGCGGGGTTGCCGCCGCCATCGACGCCGTGACCCCCCACCTCCCCGATGGGGTTCGCGTGCTCCCCGTCTCGAGGCGACCCGCCGACCTCGTAGGCGCCCTGCTCGCCGCCGGCCCGGGGGCGCTCGTTCACCTCCACCCGTCGCTGCGAGAGCGGTCGGTCCTCCGCGACGGTGCCCTCCACCGACTCGTGCGCGCTGCCGGGGCCCGCACCCTGGTTCACTGGCACGGGGTGGACCGCGAGCTGCTCCGGCGCATCGACGCTTCGCCGTCTCGCCGGGTCTGGCTGCGCCGGACGTTTGGCGACGCGGACCGCACCTTCGTCGCCGCTCCGGAGCTCGCGGAGGCCTGGACCCGCTGGGGACTGGGCCCCGCCGACGTGGTGGCGAACCCCGCCCCGACCGGGCTGGTGCGGCGCCGTCCCGATCCCCACCGGATTCTGTTCCTCGGACGACTGGTCGCGTCGAAGGGCGTCCGCGCTCTGGGAGCGGCCCACCAGTTGGTGCGCCGCCGTGCACCCTCGGCGACCCTCGCGCTCGCCGGCCAGGGTCCGTGCCAGCTCTCGGGCCCCGGGGTTCGACCCCTCGGGTGGCTCGATGCGGAGGGGCGGAGCGCCGAGCTCGGTCGCGCCGCCGTGCTGGCGCTTCCCACCCGCGACGACGCAGCCCCGTTGGTCGTCCTCGAGGCCCTGGCGGCCGGCGTGCCGGTGGTCGCGACGCGAATGGGCGCCATCCCGGCCATGGTGCGCGGACACGGTGTGCTCCTCGACCGTCCTGATCCGGCATCGATCGCCACCGCCATCGAGCGCGTGTGGGAGGGCGACATCGGGCCACCGCCCGATCTGTCGAGCCACCGGCCGAGCGCGGTCGCCGCCCGCTGGGTCGCCACCTACCGGGCGATCGCGTGATCGGGTGGGTGATCGGGGGCCGCCAGGGACGATCCGCCGGCGTCCTCGACCGCGACCACCGGGGCCTCTACGATCACGGTGTGGTGGCCCGCATCACCGATCACGGCCTGGAAGACGTCCAGCTGGTGCCGACCGTGCGGTGCTTCAAGGGGATCAGCCCCGACGGGCGCTGGCTGTGTAGTGAAGGCGCCGTCCTCTCCTTCGACCCCCACCAGGGGCGCCTGGGACCCCCGAGGCCGCTGGCGGGGGGCGATGCGCTCGATCTCCACCATCTCCTCGGAGAGAACGTCCTCGCCGTGACCGCCCGCGACGAGGTGTGGGTCGACGGAAGGATCCACGCCGTGTCGGCCGGACGCCGCGCGCACCCCAACCATCTCTTTGCCGTCGAGGACCAGGTCTGGGTGACCCGAGGAGCAGCCGGGGACGTCCTCGCGCTGGACTCGGAGCGCTGCTGGTCCATCGCGGACGTCGTCGTGCACGATGGGGTGGTGACCGACGACGGGATCTGGTTCACCACGGTCGACGGGAGGCTGGTTCGGCTCGACCCCGAGCGCGGCGTGACCCGGACCGTCGACCTCGTCGAGATGGACGACCGACCGCCCCCCCTCGGCTGGTGCCGCGGACTCGCGTTCTCGCGGGAGCTCGCCTGGGTGGGATTCACGCGACTCCGTGCGACCGCGACCCGGTCGCGACTCGCCTGGGTTCGGGGAGCCCTGCGCGGACGCACGGTCGCCACGACCCACCCCACGCGCCTCGTGGCCTACGACCTCGCGGCGGGGCGCAAGGTCCGCGAGCTCGACGTAGAGCCCTGCGGGTTCGGGGCCATCTTCGGGCTCCACGTGTCCCTCGCGTAGGAACTCGCGACCTCCTGCCCGGCGGGGCTCGGGTGGTTACTCGGCAGGATGGCCCGAATTCTCCTCCTGCTCGTCGCTGGATTGCTGTTCGCCCCCCTCGCGAGCGCGACCGACGCGGAGTCCCTGCTTCGTCAAGGTCGGGTCGTGGAAGCCCTCGACCGGGCCGCCCAGGCGGTGGCGGCCCGACCGGACGACGTCGCGACCCAGGAGCTGGCCGTCGACGTCTTCCTGACCCTCGGGGAGGTCGACCGGGCGGTCGCTCACGCGAAGTCCCGCGTGGCGGCTGCTCCGTTGTCCGCCGACAGCCACTACCTGCTCGGCCGCGCCGAGCTCGATCCGGCGCGGAGCCGCAGCGCGTACGAACGCGCACTGGAGCTCGATCCCGAACACGCCCGGTCTCACATGGGCATCGGGAGCCTCGAGGAGGCGGCGGGCCAGCTCGACGCCGCCCAGGAGGCCTACCTTCGGGCCGTGCAAGGCGATCCGACGCTCGTCGAAGCGTGGACCGGACTCTCCCGGGCTCACCTCTCCCAGGGGAACCGCGGAGAGGCCAGGAAGGCGGCGATCGAGGGCTTCGAGCGCACGCGGTCGAGCGACCTCGCGCTCGTGCTCGCGACGCTCGACCCCAAGCACGCCCGGTCCGTGCTCTCCGAGGCGCTCGACGCAAGCGGTCCGAGCCTCGCGCTGCACGTCGCCCTCGCGCGAACCGGGCTGCTGGAGGGCGACGCCGCCTTCGCCCGCGAGCAATCGCAGAAGGCGCTGCTCCTCGATCCCAGCGCCTTCGACGCCCGGGTCGTCTTCCACTTCGCCAGAGAGCTCACGGCAGGGCGAATTCGCAAGGCCCCCCTCTCCACCGCGCTCTCGACCTCGCCCGGGAGCCCCCGCGCACGCCAGGCGCTGGACCAGGCCGTGGCGGCAGCCCCCAAGTCTGCCATGGTGCGCCACGCGAGGGCGCTCAGCCGCCAGGCCGGGCGAGATGCCGGCTTCCTCGACGATCTCGTCGCGGCGACGGCGCTCGACCCCGACAACGACCTCGTGGCAACCGCGGCGGGCATCGGGTTGCTGGGGGCCGGACGGCCGAGCGAGGCCGTGGGACCGCTGACGCGAGCCTTGTCGGTGCGGCCGTGGGACCGCGACCTCTCGCTGGGTCTGGCCCAGGCGCTGCGGGGAGCTGGCCACGTTGGCGACGCGGTGCTGCTCCTCGAGCGGGTCGCCAGCGCGCATCCCCGCCATCCCGAGAGCCAGCTGCTCTATGCCCAGACCCTGATCGATGCCGGGCGGCACGAGGAGGCCTACGCGGTGACCCGAATCGCGATGCAGACCACCGGCGACCCTCGGTTGGTGGCTGCGTTCGTCAGGGTGGCGCCCCTGGTCGGTCGCCCCGGCGAGGCGGCCACCGTGCTCGCCCCAATCGCCGAGCGCAGCGGCAGCGCCGAGCTCGAGGCTGCTGTCGAGCGGCTCCGGGCCATGGCGACCCCGTAGGTGGCTCGTCGTCAGAGCGCGATCGGCCACCGCGCGGTCCGGAGGGCGAGAGCGACCTCCTCACCGGACGCGGGCCGGTCGTGCGGCGCCTTGGCGAGCAGGCCGAGGATCAACCGATCGAGCCAGTCCGGAACGGTCTCGCTCGCAAGTGACGACGGCGGTGGCGGAGCCTCCTGAACGTGCCGTCGCAGCACGTCGCCGGGTCGTCCGACGAACGGTGGCTGGAAGGCCAGCATCTCGTAGAGCAGGATCCCGAGCGAGTAGAGGTCGGTCCGGGCATTGAGGACCTCCTCCTTGATGTACTCGGGCGCCATGTACTCGTACCGGCCGAGGCGTTCCCCCGCGAGGGTGATGGTGTTCTCGGGGCTCGTCAGGTGGGCCACCCCGAAGTCCTGCAGAAAGACGCGGTCGTCGCTACCGACGATGATGGCTTCGGGGTCCACGCCTCGGTGCACGATGCCGCGCTCGTGGGCCGCTGCGAGCACCGAGGCCACCTGTGCGCCGATCGTCCGCACCCGCTCGATGGTGAGCGAGAGGTCCGCGATCACCTCGGTCAGCGTGCCTCCCTCGTGCAGCTCGGTCACGATCCAGGGCACGCCCTTGTGGGTCTTGCCGTGGTCGAGGACCGCGAGCAGATTGTCGTGCCGGAAGGACACCAGCACGCTGATCTCGCGCTCGAACCTGGCCATCGCCTTCGGGTCCTCGAAGAGGTGGGGCTTGAGGAGCTTGATCGCCACGTCCTCTCCGTCGGAGATCCGACGCCCCTTCCAGAAATCCCCGAACTTGCCCGAGTGCAGCTCGGCCGTCAGCTCGTAGCGGCCGACCAGCACGCCCCCGATCATCCCGTCGTCCACGAAAGTCCCCCCCGGAGCCCTCGGCTCTCGCCCAGCCATCGTACCGCTCCGGCTCTCCAGTCGCGACGCCTACCGCGCGTCGCTCGGAGCAGGGATCAGCTCGGGGGTGACGTCCCGCTCGACCCGGGTCGCGCGCTCGCGAAGCTCCCGCACCCACGATCGGCTGGACGCGACGGGCGGCTCCTCCTCCGTCGTCGAGCTGGCGACCAGCTCCCCGACGACGTCCCACGTCGGCATCACGCGGATCTCGGTACCGGTCGCACGGGTGCGGATCGGCTGATTGTTGACCGTCCAGAGGGGTACGGCTCGGATATCGACGATCTCTCTTCGGATCGTCGCCTCGAGTCCCGTGCCCACCCGACGCTTCGACAGCCGGAAGGAAAGCCACACTCCGTCCCGCGGCGCGGCGCTGCGCGGGCGGTGCACGCCGGGCCGGTACCACGCCGCCTGATTGCTCACGAGATTGCCGAGTCCGTAGACGACCAGCGCGGTCCGTCCGTCGGCGGTCGGTCGCAGCTCGACCGGCTGGAGGACGTGGGCGTGGTGACCGAGGATGACGTCCACTCCGCCATCGACGAGCTGCCCGGCCACCCGGCGACGGCGCGGCCCGGGGTCACGTTCGTACTCCTCGCCCCAGTGAAGGCTCAGCACCACGAAGTCGGCGCCCGCCTCGCGGGCCTCCCGCACCCGCGGCAGCACCTGGGCCACCTCCAGTGTCGCGGTGCACGTCGTGTCGTCGCGGAGGTTCCAGTCCTCGTTCAGGAGCTCGGTGGCCGCGAGAAAGGCAACCAAGAGCCCGTTGCGCTGCACGAACACCGGCCCGCGCGCAGCCCCGCAGGTGGAGCCGACGCCGACATAGCCGAGCGAGCGCTCCGCGAGCACGGCCATCGTCTCCTCGAGGCCTTCGGGACCTTGGTCGAAGGCGTGGTTGTTCGCGAGGCTGACCAGATCGAACCCCGTGGCGACCAGGCTCTCGACCAACAGCGGGTCGGCGTTGAACACCCTCGGCCTTCGGGGCCGGAACCGCGAGGGCGACACCGGAGTCTCCAGGTTGGCGAACGCGATGTCGGCGTCTTCGACGAGGGGGCGGATCCCCTCGAACACCGCGTCGTACCCCTCGCGAGCGCTCACGCCACGACGAGCCGCGAAGTCGGCCGCCGCTTCCTCGACCGCCCGATGTGGCATGATGTCACCTGCAGCCGCCACGACGACAGCGCCTTGCTCGTCGGTCGTGGATGCGCTGTTCGCGCGGGCCACCACCCGCCGCACCTCCGAGACCGGACCGAGCCGGGCCGGATCGTGGCTCGCGGTTCCGCAGCCCCACCACCACAGCAAGAGCATCTCGCCGTCCCCCCCGAGGGGACAACCGTTATCCGATCGAACGGATACGGGACGGCTCCGACGGGCCGAGTCCCGGGAGAGCAAGCATGGAAGGCATCCTCACCGCCCTCGTCACCCCCTTTGACGAGGACCACCGGCTGGACGTGGGAACCCTCGAGGCGCAGTGCCGAAGGCAGATCGAGTCGGGGATCCACGGCCTCGTCCCCTGCGGCACCACCGGCGAGACCCCCACGCTGTCGACCGAGGAGTGGGAGACGGTGGTGCGGACCGCGGTCCGGGTGGCCGGCGGCTCCGTGCCCGTCGTCGCCGGAGTGGGAACCAACGACACCCGCAGCACGGTGGCGAACTGCGAGCGTGCCCAGGCTTGCGGGGCGAGCCACGGCCTGCTCGTGCTTCCCTACTACAACAAGCCGAATCCCGACGGCCTGAGGTTCCACGTCGCTCGGGCGGCCGGGGTCGGACTACCGCTGATGCTCTACCACGTGCCTCACCGCACCGGGCAGCTCGTTCCTGCGCCTCTGCTCGCCGAGCTGGCCTCGATCGACGGGATCGTGGCCGTCAAGGAGGCCACGGGTGACCTCCGCTACGGAACGCAGCTCCTCTCGAGCACGTCGACCCCGGTGCTCTCGGGCGACGACTTCTCGTTCCTCGGCCTTCTCGCGCAGGGCGGTACCGGCTGCGTCTCGGTGGTCTCCAACGTCGTTCCCGGGGCGACCGTGGCGATCTACGAGGCGTGGCGCCAGCGCGACACGATCTCCGCCATGCGGAGGTTTCAAGCACTGTTCCCGCTGATGACCTGGCTGATGGAGGTGAGCAACCCCATCCACGCCAAGGCCGCCCTCGCGGTGCTCGGCCACGGAGGCCCGACCACCCGCCCGCCCCTCGTCGGGCTGACCGGTGAGTTGCCAGTCGGAAGGGTCCGGGCCCTGGTCGACACGGCGGAGTCCGCATCGTGAACCGCGGTTGGGTTCCTCGCCCATCGGCGTCGCATCCTTGGTAGGCTCAACGGTAATGAGCAAGAAAGACTCCGAGCGCGACCCCCTCAGCTACCTCGAGACGCCGACGGCGGCGTTCCCGATCGGATCGCTCGGCCTGAAGGACGACGAGGACGAGGCGGACCAGGACGAGGAGCGCACCGCGCTGCGGAACCTCGTCGAGGATCTCGACCTCGAGGAGACGCGACCCCGACGACGCGCGGTCGTCCGGCGGCCGGACGAGCGCGAGACCGAGGTGATGTTCACGCGAGCCCAGCTCGACCAGGTGCTCGGAGAGTCGCGATCCGGACCGCCGGTGCGCCCGGTGCTCCTCGCGCTGTCCCTGCTCGGAGGGGGCGTTCTCGCCGTCGGGGTCGTAGCGGTGGTCGGGATGTGGTTGCTGTAAGTGTGAACTCGCGAACGGGAGCTTGCCATTGACAGCTTTGCGTGCCAAGTGGCAGGTCCTGGGAGGTTTCGTGGGTCGAGGAACGGGGCGCCGGGCAGCAATCCGGCCGGTGATCGCCCAAAGTGCGGCAGCCTTCCTCCTTCTCGCAGTGTCCTCGGCTGGGTGCCGCAATGCGTGTCAAGCTACCTGCATCGACCTGGCCGAGTTCTCGCGCGAGTGCGGAGTCCAAGTGTCCGAGGCCCAGATCGACGGCTGCCTCGCCGACCAGGCCGACGCCTCGCGCGACGACATCCCCTTCTGCCGTGACTTCGGTGGCGCCAGCGCGATCGAGGAGCAGCTGAGCTGCGACGACATGCCCTTGTTCTGGGGCAACGACGTCGTGGGGGGCGGTTCTTGAGTACCCCGGTGCGACCGATGGCGCCGTCGGGCTCCCGGCCGGTCGCCCGCGTGTTCCACCCCCTCACGTTCGGGAAGTACTACCTGATCGACCGCATCGGTACCGGCGGCATGGCCGAGGTGTTCCGGGCGCTCCCGATTCGCAGCCCCGACAACCCGCCGACCACCGACGATCTGCTCGTCATCAAGCGGATTCTCCCCCACATCGCCGAGAACGAGGACTTCGTCGACATGTTCGCCGACGAAGCAAAGATCACCGCCGCGCTGCGGCACCCGAACGTGGTCCGGGTCTTCGACTTCGGCAGGGTCCACCAGGACTCGTACATCGCGATGGAGTACGTCGACGGCAAGGACCTGCGCAACGTCCTGCGCCGCCTCGCGCACCGTGAGCGCTTCCTCGACCTGTCGCTGTGTGCGGCGATCGCGCACGAGGTGTGCCGCGGCCTCCACTACGCGCACAACCTGGCCGACTCGGCGGGCCAGCCCTACGACGTCGTCCATCGCGACGTCTCGCCCGCCAACGTGCTGCTCGGGTACGACGGTGGCGTGAAGCTGACCGACTTCGGCGTGGCCAAGGCGTCGTCGAACGTGAACCGCACCAAGAGCGGCATCTTCAAGGGCAAGTTCGACTACATGAGCCCCGAGCAGGCCGAGGGACGGGACGTCGACGCTCGAGCCGACGTCTTCGCGGCGGGCATCGTCTTGTTCGAGATGGTGACGTGCCGCCGGCTGTTCAAGGCCGACAGCGAGATCGCGACCCTGCAGAAGATCCGCGACGCGAAGGTCCCCGCCATGGACCAGTACCGGCCCGGAGTGGCTCCCGAGCTGGAAGCGATCTGCCGTCGAGCGCTCTCGAGAGAGCGTGACGAGCGCTACCCCAGCGCCGAGGCCATGGCCGACGCCCTGCTCGAGTTCGTGACGCCGGGCACCCTGGAGTCGGCGCGAGAGCGACTGGCGGAGCTGCTGGACAACGAGTTCCCCGAAGAGCGGACCGCTGAGCAGCAGCGGCTCGCCGCGGCCCTGACCCAGATGCCGGTCGCACCTCGGGTCGAGGAGTCTGCCTGGGACGGCGGCACACCGTCGACGATGTCGGGGCGTCTCGTGCCCGAGCCCACGACCCTGCGCTCGGCGATGACCGGGGCAGCGGTCATGCTCGTGCTGTTGGTCGTCCTCGGGGGCATCGGCTTCGGAGTGGCGTGGCTGCGGCCCGGCGGGTTCACGCTCGACGGCCCAGCCACCGACGGTCTCACGGCACAGCCGCCGCGGCTCCCCACCGGCGTCGAGCTCGTGCTCGACCCACCGGGTCGCGTCGAGATCGACGACGTGGTCCGTGGCGAAGGCAGGCACGTCGTCGTCGAGGGCCTGCCGCCTGGCGAGCACCGGCTCCGGGTGGTCGCCGAGGGCTACGCCCCGCACGAGGACAAGTTCGTCGTGACGGACGGCATCCTCACCCCGAGGGTGATCCGACTGACCCGCGCCCACGCCGCCGCGCCGCTCCCCGCCGACCCCACCGCTCCGGTCGTGCGCTTCCTGTCGACGCCACCGGGGGCCGACATCGTGATCGACGGCGAGGTGGTCGGGGCCACCCCATTCGACTGGACCGCCGGGGTCGAAGGCCGGGACTACGTCGTCGAGCTCCGGCAGCCCGGGTTCCTCACGGAGACCCGGACCCTGCCGTCCCTGTCGGCCGGGGCGCAGGAGCTCGCCATCGAACTGGAGCCCGACAACCGGGGCGACAATCCCCTCCTCGATCCCTCGGGCACGGCCATCGGGGGCGACGACGAGCCGGCAGCCGTGGTCGACGGCTCGCCTGTCCCTGCTCCGCGCGTGGGCCCCGACCCGACCTACCGCGGCGTACCCGACCTCATCGAGCCCTTCGACCCCGTACCGGCGGCCGACCCCGTTCCATCGGCCGAGCGTTCCCGGCTCTCCGTGACGCTCGCCGCCGTCGACGAGGCCATCGTCTACGTCGATGGCGCGCCGCTCTCTACCCGCGCTCCGTTCGTCGACGTGCAGATCGAGGCTGGCGCGCACACCATCCGCGTCGTCAACCAGGACGCCAACGTGGACTGGACCGCGACGAGAGAGTTCGTCGCCGGCGAGACGGTGACGCTGCGCGTCGACATCCCTTGACCCGCCGCGCGCCGCTCCGTCGTCAGAAATCGATGCGCGCGCCGAGCTGGAATCCGACGGCCGTACGGCTGAAGGGAACGTTGCCCGCGTCGTCGAGCGACTGAGTGGTGTAGACCGAGCCCGGAACGAACACGGCAAGGCGCGCGTCCACCGTCAGGTGCTGGATGCCATCGTAGTGCGCGCCGAGCTGGAACTCGTTGCCGTAGCCACGGCGAGCGCCCTCTTCGTCGAGGGGGCGCGCCACGGTCCCGAACAGCCACGACGCATCGGCCGTGAGTCCTTCGACCAGGCGGCGCGAGATGCGCGGCTTGACGTAGACCGCGTTCGCAACCTGGGACGGGGTGCGCGGGTCTGCTGCCGTCGGCGCGAACGCCGCGGTGGGGAGGGGCTGCTCGAACATGAAGATCCCGGGCGAGAAGTCAGGATCGAAAGCGAAGCCCCGGAACCGTCGGGTCTCCTCGTCTCGGCCCGGCTGATCGCCGGATGCGAACCCTCCGGCAAGCGAGATGGCGAACGGGTCGACGTCGAGCTCGACCTGGGCGGCGGCCCCCACGGCGAAGACGGACCGGTTCGCGTCGTTCGACTGCACGGCGACGTCGGGAGTGCGGCCGGCGTGAAGCAGGCCCTCGGCCTGCGCCTTGATGGGGCCGAGCGTCACGTCGACCGTCGCGTCCGCCGTGAAGACGCCGAGCCCGAAGGGTTCGTTGTTCTCGACTCCGACCCCCTCCGTCAGCTCGTACTGGGCGAGGATTCCCGCTTCGATGTCTTCGGTGCGATAGGCGACCGCGCCCGTGATGGCCGTGCGATCGTCGCTCTCGCCGAGGAGACCCTCGAGCGGCACATCGACGGCGATCCGCACGAAGACCTGCTCGAAGAGGTTCTCCCACATCAACCGGTCGGTGGTGTCACCGAAGTCGTTGAGCATCGGCATCGTCGACAGGCCGTCGTTCAGCCAGATGCCCATGCCCCAGTGCAGCGGCACCCGGCCGAAGGTGAAGCGCCCCACGTTGGTGTCGACCTCGCCCCACGCCCGCCAGATCGTGAACGCCGAGCGGGTCGGGTCGACGAGTGCCTCTCGACCGTGGGAGAGCTCGTAGACCTGCGTGTAGCCCTCGGCATCGAGCGCCGCGAGATCGTCGACGAACACCGGCAGTGGGGCGTTCTCGTTGCCCCACAGCACGTTGTCGAGGCCCCGGAACTCAGTGTAGAGCGCCACCTCGTCCGTGAGGACGAAGCGGGGACGGAGCCACAAGCGGTGCTGAGCGAAAATCGACGTGCCCTGGGCGCCATCCTCCGTCGAGGGCACCAGGGAGAGCGAGTCGAAGACACGGGCCCGGGACCGGTAGAAGCCTTCGAACTGCACTTCGGCACCGAACGCGAGTCCCGCGAGCATCATGACGTTGAACAAATGGGCTCCTCAAGCAGCCTCCGGGCTCTAACGGCTTGTTCGGGCCCGATCGACTCCTCGCCCCGCCAGGTGTGGGGACGGCGCCTCGCGGATCGTCAGAGCACGCCGGTGATGCCGAGGGAGACCTGCGGCAGGGGGCCGGTGTCGGGGACGCCGGTCTCCAGGTCGGACCACCGGTCCCCCGACCACACGCCCAGGCCGAGGTTCGCGTGAACCCCCAGGGCGTCGAGCACCATCACGTCGATGCCAGCGCGGAGTCGCCCGCCGATCGCCCACGCCACCCCGTCGTCACCCTGGTAGTACTGACCGGTGAGCGCATCGATCCCGACGAACGGCTGCAGGAGGTCGTCGAGCAGCGCGATCTGGTAGCGGGCCCCGAGGTGGATGGGCGCGAGCGCGGCCCACTCCTTGAGCTTGCCCGTCTCGAGCTGGCGCTGGACCGGTGGCTCGAGCTGCACTCCGTAGATCGCGACACCGGCGACGGCGTGCAGTCCCGCAATCGCGCGCACCGCGACCTCGGCCTCCCCGGTGACGAAGTGGAGTCGCGAATAGTTGGTGTAGCCCCCGCGGGCCGTGAGTCGTAGACGCGGAAGAGGGCTCTCGTCGGGCTCAGCGTCCTGCGCGTGGGCGGCGCCGCTCGCGAGGGCGCCCGCCATGAACCAGCCGTACATCGTCGTTCTTGCCCCCATCCCCTGCGCTGCGTGCACTCTACCAGCCTGCGAAACCCGAGTAGACCAAGACGGACACCATCACCACGAGACCTGCGGTCATCGCGGTGCTCACGCGTTGCTGGCGTGCCTCCAGATCGTCGAGCGACCGAGCCAGGGCGATCGCCTCTGGACCGGACGCCCGCGCCAGGACTCTCGTGCGCCCGGACCAGATCTCGGCGTACCGCGCAACCAGGAGCTGCAGAACGAGGTCGTCGACGTCGGAGGGGCTGCGGATGCCGGCGTGCCACAACGCGAAGGGCAGAATCACGATGCGGTGGCGTCCGCTGCGAAGGTGGACGTGGTGACTGGCCCGCGCCATCGGCCAGTCCTCGATCGCGACCTCGATGCGACGCGTCCACCAGGCCGCCCGACGACGGGCGAGCACGCCGGGCGACTCCGGCTTGCGGGCAAGGAAGCCGCCGTCGACGAGCGCCTCGGCGTCCTGCCAGAGCCGCACCGCCGCTTCGGCGCCGCCCCCACGCCAGTAGCGCGCGTAGTAGGGAAGAACGTGCTCTTCGAGGTAGGTCTGCGCGCGGTCCACCGCGTTCTCGACGGTTGCCGCGAAGGAGACGGGCCAGCCCACGGCTGGGCTCCCGTTCTCCCGGAGCCACGTCGCCCGGCGCTGCGGATCGGAGAGCAGCTCGAAGGCGGACGCGATGCGCTTGAACCGCTCGGCGGCCTCGGGGTCGTTCGGGTGCCGGTCGGGGTGGTGGGCCTTCGCGAGCCGGCGATAGGCGCGCTTGATGTCGGCGTCGCCCGCGTCCCGCGGCACCTCGAGGATCGCGAAGGGGTCTTCCAGAGGGCACCTCGCTGCCACGATAACGTGGCGCCAGGAGGAGCCCGTGCCCCGTCCAAAGCTGCTCGCAGGTGGGCTGGCGACCGCCGGAGTGGTCCTGTTGCTCGGCGTTCTCTTCATCGAACGCCCGTCGCGCCGCGAGGACGTGCCGCCGCGTGCGCCCACGATCTTGGTGAAACCGACGCGTGACCTCCCGCCCGCGCCGCGCCGTGCCGCCGACCCGCCACCCGAGGATGGGAGAGACCCTCAGTTCCGTCGGGAGTTCGCCTCCCGAACCACCGACATTCGCGAAGCTTGCGACCTGCCCCTGGAGATGCGCTGCGACAGCTCGGGGTGCGCAGCGGTGGTCGAGAGCCCCGACCTGGACGTGTTCACCGGCTGGCTTCAGATCCTGACCGACCGCCCGGGCCTGGTGGCGAGCACCCTGCTGCGGGACGCGGGCGTCGACCCGTCGCTGCTCCCGTGCGGACGAGCCCTCGATCGACTCGGCGACCAACCCATCTACAGCGTGACCGACCCCGACACCGGACGCGAGTGGTGGTGCACGGCGGGCGGCCCTGCTCCGCATGCCCACCCGCGCTCGCTGTGCGACGAGGTGGTCGCCGAGCAGCGGGGCGCGCCGTTCGCTGGATTCTCGGTCTCCGAGCCGCGACAGCTGCAGTTCCGACGGTGATCAGGCCGCCACCGCGGGCTCGGGAACGAGCGCTCGCAGGTGCTCGAGGAGCTGCCGCGGCTCTCCGTTGCGCGACGTGCTCGAGCCAGGAGGCAGGTGCACCTCGGTGCTCCCGTCGTCGATCGCGGCCCGGCAGATCGCTCGCGCGAGCATCCGCCTCCACACCCCACGGGCGACCTCGCTCGCCTGCGCCGAATCACGCACGTGGCCGTGGCGTCTCAGATGTTTCGCAAGTGCATCCGGGCCGCTCTCCATCAGCGTCAATTGCAACAGCGTCGGCCAATCGGCAGCGCCGACCGTCGTCAACACCGATGGAACGTGGAGGCGACCTGCATTGACATCGCGCTGAAACTCGTCGAGTAAATAGGTGCGCGTGCGCGGATCCACGTTCGGCAGCATCATCGGGAACTCCTCCGTCAGCAGTCAGGCAGGACAGGATGGTCCGAGGCAACATCGATTCCGGACACTCGATGGCTCGTTTGTTGAACAGACGTTCAGAACTCTATTGGGTCGCTTCGCCACCGGCTACGAGGTTTGTGAGCGATATTCGCTCCGACCTCGTCGCGAGCCAGTTTGCAGCCCCACAACCCCACGAGGAGCGAGCTTCGGATGGACCAGCCTCCAAACTCTGACGAGCTGATCGGGCGCCTCGTGGGCGACCGGTTCGTGGTCCGGGAGCTCCTCGCCCGCGGCGCGATGGGCCGCGTCTACGCCGCGGAGCAGGTCCCGCTCGGGCGAAAGGTGGCCGTCAAGTTTCTCGACGTCGGCACCATCGAGCCCTCCCAGGAGTGGGCCGATCGCTTCAGGAGAGAAGCCGCCTCCCTGGCCGCACTCACGTCGCCCCACACGGTCCGCATCATCGACTACGGCTGGTGGGATGGTCAGTCCTACCTGGTGATGGAGTTCATCGAGGGCGAGCCGCTGTCGGCCATCCTCAAGCAGGGACCGATCGCGACCACGCGGGCGCTGGACTTCGCCCTGCAGGTCTGCGACAGCCTCCAGGAGGCCCACTCCCGCGGACTCGTCCACCGCGACCTCAAGCCCGAGAACCTGCTCCTCACGCACTCCGCGGACGGCCGCGAGTGGATCAAGGTCGTCGACTGGGGGCTCGTGAAGGACCTCCGGATCGAGAGCGACCAGACCGAGAAGGGCATCCTGCTCGGTACCCCCGCCTACATGGCGCCCGAGCAGATCCGCGGGGAGCCGCTCGACGGCCGCGTGGACATCTACGCCCTCGGCGTGACCTTGTTCCTGATGCTCACGGGCAAGAAGCCCTTCGATGCGCGCACGACCACCGCAGGCATCCTGCTCACCCACCTTCAGGAGCCGCCCTCGGCGCTCCTCGACGCCCATCCCACCGGCGACTTCCCCGAGGGGCTCGACGAGGTGCTCCAGCGCTGTCTTGCCAAGCGTAGGCAGGACCGGTACGGCTCCGCCTTCGAGGTGGCGCGCGACCTGCAGGTCCTCCACCGCATGCTCACCGGCGAGCCGTCCACGGGCACCTCGCTCGCCTCGGTCCCTCCGCGAAGTCTACGGTCCGTCTCGTCAGTCACGGCGGTGGACTGGCAGAGCGACGGCGCCCAGAGCCAGGGCCGCTGGTCGGCTCTCGGCGTGGCGCTGGGGGCCGGCGTGGCGCTGTTCCTCGTCGCGCTCGGTGCAGGGGTGTTCGCCGCGTGGGCCACCCGCAGCCAGCAGGTCAACGAGATCTCGGGCACGTTGACCGGGGACATCGAGTGGACCCCCGACGAGCTCTATGTCCTCACCGAGCCCGTGTTCGTGGAGGACGGTACGCTCACCATCCTCGCTGGCACGGAGGTCCACGGCCGGGAGGGCTCCGCTCTCATCGTGACCCAGTCGGCGACGCTGCGAGCGGCAGGTCGCGCCGACGCGCCCATCGTGTTCACGTCGGACCAGCCGGAAGGCGAGCGTGCGCCAGGGGACTGGGGAGGCATCGTGCTGCTCGGGTCGGCTCCCGTCAACGTGGGCAACGGCCGCATCGAGGGCGTCGACCCCGAGGACGAACGCAGTGCCTACGGCGGCGACGACCCCGAGTCCAACTGCGGTGTCCTCGAGTACGTGCGCATCGAGTTCTCCGGCTTCGAGGCCTGGGCGAACAGCGAGCTCAACGGCCTCACGCTGGGTGGCTGCGGCAGCCGCACCATCGTCCGCCACGTCCAGGTCCATCAGGGTCTCGACGACGGCGTCGAGCTCTTCGGCGGCACCGCCGATCTGTCGCACGTCGTGATCAGCCAGCCCGGCGACGACGGGCTCGACTGGGACCAGGGCTGGAGCGGCCGGGCGCAGTTCGTGCTGGTGCAGCTCGGAGATGACCGAGGCCAGAACGCGATCGAGGCCGACAACCTCGACGAGGACCACGACGCCAAGCCCCGCTCGGCGCCCCACCTGTCGCACGTCACCCTGCTGGGGTCTCGCAGTCCGCAGGTCGCACAGCGGGCCATCGTCCTGCGCCGGGGCACTGCCGGACGGATCGAGAACGTGGTGTTGGGCGGCTTCCGTCGCGGTGCGGTGGAGATCGGCGACGAGGCCACGGCCCGCCAGGCCCGCGCCGGGCGCCTCGCCCTCGGACCCGGCGTCATGTTCGAGCTCGGCGACGACGGCCGGACGCCCTTCCCCGAAGAGGAGGACGACGACGGCGGCTTCGACGAGAGCTCCTTCCCCGAGGAGATGGCGATGATGCCGGGCTCCCTCGATCTCCTCGTGCCGGGCTTCGCGCCGAGCGCGAAGGCGCTGGCGATGACCGGGGCCACGCCACTCCCCGACGACGAGTTCTGGGACGCGGCCGCGACCTGGTTCGGCGCGGTTCGTCCCGGGGCCGAGACCACCTGGCTCGACGGCTGGACCGCGTTCCCGGAGAACTGACCGGAGACTACGCGGTTCGCCTCGCCCGCCCTCGGTGCACCGGCGTGATGTTCAGCGGGCGGCGACCGTGCCCGTGCAGCGCCTCGAGCTCGAAACCGGCGGCCGAGATGAGCTCGGCGGCATCACGGGTGAGGTGGCAGCCAGCCGCGAGGCGAGCCCAGAGCGGGTCGAGGGCACGCTGTACCCACTCGGTTGGGCGATGATCGGAGCGTGTGTGCTCCGCGAAGTGCAGCGTCCCTCCAGGCGCCAGGACCCGACGGATCTCGGCGAGCGCGGCGGCGGGCTCGGGCACGGTGCAGAGCGTGAAGGTCAGCACGACCTCGTCGAAGGAACCATCGTCGAAGGGCATGGCGTCCGCGAAGGCCGAGACGAGCTCGACGTCTCGATCGAGGCTCTCGATGCGTCGCTCTGCGCGTGCCCGCATGTGCGGATCAGGCTCGATCGCGGTCAGCGAGGTGACCCCATCGAAGTCGTAGTGTCCGAGGTTCAGACCGGTGCCGAACCCGATCTCGAGGATCCGGCCCCGGGCGTGGGGGACCACGCGCTCGCGGATCGGGAGCATCGGCCGCATGGTCCAGTCGACGATGGCCGCCACCAGCGGGTGGCCGTTGGGGTTTCGCACCTGGGTCCTCCGTCAGACGTCGAGATGGCCGCGAGAACGCGCCCACTGCCGAATGGCCCAGCGGTCGGCGTCGAGCCGCAGGGTCGACGAGGCTTCGCGCCAGTCCATCCACCCGAGCTCGTGATCCGGTTCGAGCGCGTCCCCTTCGGCGAGGATGCGGCAGGAGACGTAGTGCGAGAGCTTGTTGAGATGGTCGATGGCCTGCCTGACGATTCCGATGCGGTCGATGACCTCGACCGCGAGCCCCGTCTCCTCCGCCACCTCGCGGACCACCGCGACCAGATCGTCCTCGCCGGGTTCGATGCCGCCGCCAGGGAGGTGGAGCGGTCCCCCACGGTCCCGGACCACTGCGAGTCCGCGAACGGAGTCGTAGACGACGCCATAGGCGCCCGGACGGACCCTCGCGCCGCGAATGGGTGTGCCGAATTGCCGCATCGCATCTCCCCCGGGAAATTGCCGGGCAGGCCTCGTCTTGGTGGGCTACCTATCGTCGCTCTCGCGACACGGAGGAGAGAGGGGCATGGTCGGAGTTCTCGGGGCATTCGCTGCACTCGCGACGTGTCCCGACCCACCCGAACGCGAGCTCGTTCACTCGGCTCGTCAGGTCCTGCAGGCGTTCGACGCCGCCGATGCCGATCTGCTCGATCTTGGGCGCGCCGGCCTGCAGAGATCGCTGCCTTGCCTCCACGAGACCCCTTCTCCCGCCACGTTGCGGGTGCTCCACCGTGCGATGGCGCTCCTCGCCTACGTCGACCGGGACGCCGATGCGTCGACCCGGGCATGGGCCGCGCTGCGCACGCTCGACCCGACGGCCCGGCCCGACCCGAGACGGTTCCCCCGCGGGCACGGCGCCTGGGCCGCCTTCGAGGCCGTCGACGACCTGACCGGCGAGTCGCGCCCTATCCCCCACCGCCGCCGCGCCCGGTGGTTCGTCGACGGGGTCCGCTCGCGCAGGGTTCCCGGCGACCGAGCCTTCGTGCTGAGCGCGCGGCCCCGTGCGAGCGGCCCAGACACGACGTTCACGGGATACTTCTACCGCCCGGAGGGGCTCCCGAGGCTCCAACGTCCAGTGAGGCCCCGAGCCCGCGGGGTGGCCATCGGGGTGGCGAGCGGCCTCGTCGCAGCCGGAACGGGGGTGCTCGCCTGGGGGGCCACCCTCGAGCGCTCCCTGCTCGGGGGGCGGATTCCCCCGAGCGAAGTCCTCACGAAGCAATCTGCGGCAAATCGGCGGTACGCGCTTGGCACCGTGCTGGTCGGGGCCGGTGGGTCGCTCGGACTGCTGACGTTCTCGATACGACGATAAGCCCGGTTACCATGCGGGACAGCCGCGTACGCGGCTCGCGAGGAGGCTCCCCTGGCATCGGGGAACAAGTTCGGAACCTTCGGCGGGGTCTTCACCCCCTCGATCCTCACCATCCTCGGCGTGATCATGTACCTGCGCCTGCCCATGGTGGTGCGCGACGGGGGATTGTTCGTCGCCATCGGCATCATCTGCGCGGCGCACCTCATCTCGGTGACCACGGGGCTGTCGGTCTCGTCCATCGCGACGGACAAGCGGGTCGAGGCAGGGGGCGCCTACTACATCATCAGCCGCTCGATGGGGCTCGCGATGGGCGGCACCCTGGGACTCGCGCTGTTCACTGGCCTGTCCTTCTCGATCAGCCTCTACATCATCGGGTTCTCCGAGAGCTTCCTGCGCACGCTCGAGATCGGCATGCTGCCCGTCGCGGGTGACGGGCCGGCGGCGATCGATCCGAACGCGCTGCGACTGTGCGGAACGCTGGTGCTGGTGGCGCTCACCGTCATCACCTTCATCAGCACCTCCCTCGCCATCCGGGTGCAGTACCTCATTCTCGGCGCCATCGGGGTTTCGCTCGTCTCGATCCTGGCCGGCGGCACGGCCGAGGCCGCCCCCGTCGAACCGCGGCTGTTCGCGGCGCCCGATGGACTCGAGGCGTCGGCGCTCTTCGGCATCTTCTTCCCGGCGGTGACCGGGTTCACCGCAGGGGTGAACCTCTCGGGCGACCTCAAGGACCCGAAGCGCTCCATCCCCATCGGCACCCTGGCCGCCATCGCGGTCGGCATGCTGGTCTACATCGGGCTCGCCATCTTCTCGGCCTACCGCATCCCGGCCGAGCTCTTGGCCGACGAGGCGTCTGCCTTCGAGCGCTTCGCCTGGTCGAGCGAGCTCGTCAGGGCGGGAATCTGGGGCGCGACCCTCTCGTCGGCGCTCGGGAGCATCCTCGGAGCGCCGCGAATCCTCCAGGCGCTGTCCCTCGACAAGATCACCCCACGGGTCTTCGCCGTCGGCCAAGGGACCGCCAACGAGCCTCGATATGCGCTGATTCTCGCCTTCGCCATCGCACTCGTGGGCATTCTCATCGGGGAGCTCAATGCGGTGGCCCAGATCGTCAGCGTGTTCTTCATCGCGACTTACGGATTCCTGAATCTGTCGGCGAGCTTCGAGATGATCTCGAGCCCCGACTTCCGGCCCGACTTCAAGATTCCCGTGGCCATCCCGATCATCGGCGCCGTCGCCTGTGCGGTGCTCATGATCTGGCTCGACCTCGTGAGCATGTTGTTCGCGGGCTCGCTCATGGCCGGGCTGTTCTTCGTGCTGAAGCGGCGCGAGCTCCAGCTCGAGACCGGCGACGCGTTGCTGGGCGTGTGGTCCTCGGTGGTGAGGGTGGGCCTGCAGCAGCTACACCGGGAATCCGATCACCAGCGGAACTGGCGTCCGAACCTGCTCCTGTTCACCAAGCACGATGCCGACAGCCGCGAGCCGCTGCTCGAGTTCGGCGAGTCCTTGATCCGCCACCGGGGGGTGGCCACGGAGTTCCTGCTCGCGCGCAGAGGCGAAGACTCGCACTTCACCTCACAAGGGCCCGAGCACCGAGACCAAGAGGGTTTCTTCCACCGCAGCGTGACCGTCGACGGCGAGCCCTGGTCCACGATGTCGGCCGTGTGTCGATTCCACGGGTTCTCGGGGCTCGAACCCAACACCGTGATGATCGACTGGCACGACCACGCCCGGAACGCCGGGGGGTTCGCGTCGTTCCTCGAGACGGTCCGCGAGCTCGACCTGAACCTGCTCGCCCTCGCCTACGATGCCGAGCGGGGTTTCGGCAACCACGAACAGATCGATCTCTGGTTCAGCTACGAGACGGGCTTCTTGCCCCTGCACCTCGCGCTGATCCGCTTCGTCTCGTCGTCCGACGAGTGGCGAAGAGCGAAGCTCCGGTTCCTCGCCATCCACGACGAGCCGGGCGTGTCGGACGCACTCCACCGCACGACCACCCAGGCGCTGGTCGACTCGCGAATCGACGCCCAGGTGAAGGTGATCGACAACTCGGTTCAGCGGAGTCCCCACGCCGAGTACGTGGTGGAGCACTCCGCGAAGGCCGACCTCACGGTGATTGGGCTCGCCGATCTCGAGATCACCCCAGATCGGGTCGACGAGCTCGAGACGATGGTTCGCCAGATCGGCGTCGCGCTGTTCGTGCGGGGCTCGTCGGCGTTCACCGCCGCAGGGAGGACCGGGCGCCTCGCTCCGCGGACCCCTCGCTCCCCGACGCCGCTGCCCGGCCCGAGTCGGCTGCCGTCCTTGATCCTGCCGCCGATCCCCGCGCTCGCACAGCCGGCGGCTCGGTTCTCGGTGGCACACGAGCAGCTGGTCTCGCGATTCGTGGACGCGGCGATGCGACCCATCTTCGAATCCCAGATGGAGCTGCTCGAAGACATCCGTCAGGCGATCGCGAGCCTGTACGACGGGCTCGGCCAAGCGGTTCAGCAGCCCGAGGTGCGCACCTCCCAGTTCGAGGACGCCCCCTGCGCCCTCTACGCCGAGCTCGCGCACCGCCTCGACGCCTACGTGACGACCGAGCTCCCGCAGCACAAGGCCACGCTCGAGCGCTCGGTAGAGCTCTTCGTCGAGGGCATCGGCCCGCTCCGTCGCTCGGTGCCCCGCCGCATCGTCGCCCGGCGCCCGCTGACCGACTTCGCGCCGCACGACGGCGATTCACCGTCCCTGCGTCGCTTCAAGGCCCGCCGTCGGTTCGTCGCCTTCGTGCTCCAACGTCGCGGGGTCACCACCCGACTGCGCACCAAGCCGCTCCTTCGCTTCCACGTCGACCACCGCACCCGCCAGTGGCTCGATCACGCCCTGCGCGATGGGGCGAGCCGATCGCTTCAGTTCTCGACCGAGCTCGGCACGCTCTTCAACATGCTGCGAGACAGCCTGGCGAGCCTCACCGGTCGAGCGCTCGATCGGTCGGTCACCGCCGAGCGCGTGGAGGTCGAGACCGAGCGGATGACGCGGCACCTCGAGAACTTCGTGCGAGCCAGTCACCTCGCCACCGAGCGCCTGGTGCAGCGGTGGCGGTCCGACGCCCGGGCGATCCAGCAGACGCTGGCGAGCGACCTCGGTACCCTGGGGTTCGCTCGCAAGATGCGGCTCG
Source organism: uncultured Enterobacteriaceae bacterium (assembly GCA_964655065.1). Taxonomy (GTDB): domain Bacteria; phylum Myxococcota_A; class UBA796; order UBA796; genus DRPG01. The sequence continues at coordinate 116,812 of CAZZLC010000009.1, forward strand.
AGCGTCGGCCGCCGCGCGGTGTGAGCCTCGACTTCGACGGCTTCGACGAGCTTCCGGCGGTGTGGACCCGCCACCAGCGACTGACGCTGATGCGCGCCCGGCTGGTCCCGGTGGTCGCCGAGGTGCAGACTCGGGTGCTCGCCGCGGTCCGCCGCACTCGGTACGGCATCCGCGACGCCATCGAGGACGGCGTGTCCAACAGGAGTCAGGCCCTGGTCGACGCCCTGAAGACCCTCCAGGACGACCCCACGCCCACCGACGCACCGCTAGCCGACATCGAGTTTCCCGAGGTCGTCGCCTTCGACGCCGGCGTGGTGGAGGATCTGCGCGACGAGCTCGAGTCGGCGTCGGCGTCCGTCCCTCCCCAGATGGACGTGATCACCGACGATGCGCTCTCGGCCCTCCAGAGCGACCCCTTCTCCGAGATCGAGGTCGTGGAGATCGGGCTTCGCCGGCGTTTTCAGTTCCTGGTCGACGGGGAGCTCGTCGCGCCTCTGCGGGAGCTGCTGGCCGACGTTCCGCGCGAGATGTCCCGCACTCGAACCAACGCCCAGGACGTGGTTCGCCTCGTCCGCTTCTCCCTCACCGAGGGCGGGGACACGCCCGAGGAGGGCCTCGAGCCCGTGCTCAAGGCGAGCATCGAGCGGCTCAACGCCGATCTCGCGCGACTCCGTCAGTTCGACCGCTCGATGGGGGAGCAGGTCGAAGAACGGCTCGAGCAGGTGCTCGATCTCACCAACGGCTTTGCCCTGCTCGGCACCGTCGAGGCGCTCGCCCAGGGCCAACGTCGCGCCAGCCGTTTCGGCGCGCTCGGAGTGTGGCCGCAGCAGCTCGGGTCGTGGGTGCGCGAGGCGCTCGTCAACCTCGCCTACCGTCGCTCGTCCACCATGCTGCTCGCGAAACGGGTCCAGGGCGCCGCCGAGCCCAATGCGGCTGCGGGCGTGCTCGCCCTGGCCGAAGCGTTCTCACCCGACCCCGCGGTCATCGAGGCACTGCCCAGCTTCTACGCGCAGCTGTTCTCGACCACGTCCACGCTCCACTCGGCATTCTGGGTCGATCGCGAGCACGAGATCGATCGCCTCGAGCAGGCAATCGTTCGCTACGGACGTGGTTTTCATGGCGCCATCGTGATCAGCGGCGACCCTGGCGCGGGCAAGACCGCGCTGTGCGAGGTCGCGATCGATCGGCTGTTGGCCTCGCGACCCATCGTCCGCATCACCCCACCCGCGGGTGGTTCCAGCGATCCGGCCGTGTTCCGACGTGCCCTGCAGCTCGAGCTCGGGCGACGAGGCAGCATCGAGGACCTCGTGGGGGGAATCGAGGCCGGCGGCGTTCTGGTGATGGTCGACGCCCAGCTGTGGTGGGAGCGGAGCGCCACCGGCATGGAGGTGCTCGATCGGGTGGCCGACCTGGTGGAGCGCTTCGGCGACAAGGTGCTCTTCGTCATCGAGATGGCGAGCCCCACGCTCCGCTTCGTCCAGCAGTACTCCACGTTCGGCCTCGGGGCTCTCGACACCATCGAGTGCGGTCCGGTCGACGCGAGGATCCTGAAGGAGATCGTGATGTCGCGCCACGACTCGACGGGCCTGCGGTTCTCGCTCGACGGGCGGCGCGACGACGAGCTGTCCGAGTTGGCCGTCGCGCAGCTGTTCACGCGTCACTTCGACCACACCGACGGCAACATCGGAGCCGCCCTCCAGAGCTGGCTCGCCCACATCGAGCACGTCGATGCCGAGCAGCTCTCGCTCGTCTCCCCCACCCGGCTCGACGACGACGCGATGGATGCGCTGGACATGGAGCTCGTGGCTCTCCTCCTTCAGCTCTTGCTCCACAAGGGGCTCACGATGGAGCGGCTGGAGCGGGTCTCGGGGCGCTCCCGGGCCGAGCTGCAGCGTCAGCTCGCGGCGCTCCGCCGGGCCGGCCTCGTCCAGCCCGAGAAGCGGAGCGTGATCCGCCTTCAGCCGCGCACCCAGCACCTGGTGCTGCGCAGTGTCCAACGTCGGGGGCTCCTGCCATGAACCCGCTCTGGTCATCCGTGCAGCTCGTCGGGCTCGCGAGCCTGCTCGCGGTCCTGCTGTTCGCGGCCTGGGCCGTGGTTCGCCTCGCCCCGATGACGAAGGCCCGCCGCCGCTCGCTCGAACAGTGGTTCCCGATCCTCCAGCTCGTCGCTGGCCTCGGGTTTCTCGTCGTGGGCGTGCAGTGGCTGTTCGTCGAGCCCGCGTACCGTGCGCTCGCCGGGCTCACCATCCTGCTGTTCGGGCTCTGGATCGCACGTCACACCTGGCTCGATGCCTGGCACGGGGCCTTCCTGCGCGCGTCGGGTCACCTGAAGGTCGGTGACTACGTCGTGGTCGAGCCCTACCGGGGGCGCATCCAGGCGCTGGGCCCCCGCGTGGCCCGACTCGAGACCGCGGACGGGGCCGATGCGATCATCCCCTACAGCCGACTCGCCGACCAGCCCATCCTCCGCAACCCACGGGTCGATGGGGCGCACCGCTACACCTTCGAGGTCGACGTGTCGACGGCGAGCTGGACCGCGGACCGCTTGCGCCAGGTGGCGCTGATGCACCACTGGTCCACTCCCTCGAAGCCACCGGTCGTGCAGTCCATCGGTGCGGACCGCTTCGCGGTCACCGTGTTCGCGCTGCTCCCCGGCCACGCGTCGGAGATCGAGCGCGACCTGCGACGCGCCCTCGAGCAGTCCTGAGTGCGTAACCCTGGCGTGCCCACGAGGTCATCGTGCGGTTCACGGGCAGAGAAGCGAGCGGGTTAGGACGCGGCACGGCCCGAGCGCCGGGAGGACGCTTCCGTGAAACCCCGCAACGACGCCTCCGACGACAACCGTCCCCCCGTCGACAAGGCAGCCGATGGCGAGGCCGAGGCCCCCGCGGAGAGCGCCCCCGAGCCCGACACCGACGAGGTGACGGCAGCTCCGGAGGAGCCCGTTCCTGATCTCGCGGAGGCTGGTGACGCGCTGGCGGAGCCCGCCGGGGAGCCGATGCTCGTCGACGCCGCGGAACCCAGCGACGACGACGACGAGACCGAGGTTCCAGAGGTCGCCGAGGAGACGGACGACAAGGAGGAGACCGAGGAGCCGGTCGACATCAGCGAGGACACGACCGTACGCATGCCGGCGGCGGGGCAGCTCGACGCTGCCCCTCCCGGCCCTCTGGACCCCATCGACGTCGAGCGCGTCCGTTTCGGCGGCGAGGCTACCGCCGCGAGCCAGCTCCGATCGAACCCCTGGCTGCAGGATCTCATCGTGGCCGCGCAGGCCCGCGGTCGAACCGACCCCACGCGGATCCGCCGTCGGCTTCAGGCCTCGGCCGTACGACTGACGGAGGGCATGGCGGCCGACGTCTGGAAGGCAGCTCGTCTCGCGGCAGAGCGCCTCGACGTCCACGCCGACCTCGAGATCCACCAGGCCGCGGGGGCCGAGAACCCAGCGATCCACCTCGTCCAGAGCCCTGCCCTGCTCGAGGTCCGGGGTCGCCTGCTCACCCTGCTCGATGCGCCGAGCACCGTCGCCGCGCTGGGCCACGAGCTCGGGCACTACCTCGCCCACGGCCCCAGCTTCCCCGACGCCACGTTGGGCCTCGTCGCCAGGGCCGCCCTCGACCTCCCCGATGCCCCGGATCATGCGCTCCGTGCCGCGTCGACCCTCACGCTCGCGCGCGAGATCACGGCCGATCGCTTTGGTCTGCTCGCCTGTCGGGACCTCTCGGCTGCGCTTCGGCTCGAGATGGCGGCCACGACCGGCCTTGCCACGCGTTCACTCACCTGGGACACCACCGCCTACCTCGAGCAGTGCAAGGCCCTCGTGCAGACCGTTCTCGACGACGGAAGCGGGCACGCGGAACACGGGCTGAGGGCGTGGGCCCTGTGGCTGTTCTCGGAGACGGCGACCTACCGGGCGATGACCGGCCGAGGCCCCGGTACGCGTCCGTTGTCCGACGTCGACGAGGAGATCGCTCGCGCCATCGGCGTCGTGGGCGTCGCGGGCCTCGTCGACTCCGCGATCGTGCCCGAGCCCATGGCCGAGATCCACGAGTGTGCCCTCGCGGGAGCCGCCCTCGTCGCCCTCGCCGACGGGGAGCTCTCGGAGGAGGAGTCCCACGCGATCGAGACGGTGTTCGGGACCCTGGTCGGCGACTGGCAGCGCTACCTCGTGTGGGACCAGGCCCTCGAGTCGTTCGCCGACACGGGGTCGGTGGTCCGGGCCGGGGGTACCGCCGCCCAGCGCGCGATGTTCCAGGTGCTCGTGCACGTGCTCGCCGCGGACGCCGAGGTCGAGGGCCGTGAGGTCGAGATGATCTGCGCCATCGGCGACGCACTCGGCTGCGGCGAGCTCTACCGCACGCTGCTCGCCCCGGTGCTCGCGGTGCTCGGCGACGAACCCCGTGATCTGTCTCGAATCACCCGCACGATTCCCATGCCGGCCCGAAGTGCCGAGGCGGAGACCGCCTTGGAGGTCTTCCTGCAGGGCATGCAGCGACGTGGCGGAGGAGAGGCCTCGCTCCGTCGCATGCTTCGCCTCCTCGGCGACCGGGAGGGCAGCCAGCAGAGCCTGGGGACTGTCGCCCGAGTGCTGGACCGCGTGGGCCTCGAGACCCTGGCCGACCTCGACGACGTCCCCCTCGACCAGCCCCTCGCGTTCACCCTCACCGTCGACGCTCGCGAGCAGGCTCTCGCCGAGGCCCACACCCAGCGGGTCCGGCTGCCCGACCCCCAGCTCGGCGACGCCCGGATGCGCCTGTCGAAGGGAGTGGCGCGGCTTCGCGAGTCGCTCGTGTCGGGCGACGGTCGGTCTCCCTCCATCCGGCTCCGGCAAGCACGCCCGGGTCGAGCCTTCGATCTGCACGGCCTCGAGTCGCTCTACGTGGGACACGGCGAGCGCACGCTCGCGCTGGTGACCAATCAGCAGTCCGCGCGGCTCGTCGACGGCCGCGAGGCCGGCGTGCACCCGGGGGCGGCCGCGGTCAGCCAGCAGCTCGTGCTGTTGTCCCGCGAGGCGGTGGCCCGCACCGAGCAGACGGGTGCCCGCGACCTCTACGTGGGCACGCCGTTCCTGACCGGAAGCATCGACGGCTACTTCGTGCGCGGCCCCCTGGTCCTCCACCCCTACGAGCTCGAGCGCAGTGACTCGAGGGGCTTTCAGCTCGTGCCTCGCCGCGACGAGCTTCCGATCGTGAACCTGGCCCTCGTGCGGCTCGTGTTCGCCAAGCAGGGCCTGCCCTTCCCCGAGGACCTCGCCGAGGCCCTGGACCGCGCGGCCTCCGAGGGGGCCGATGCAGTACGTCAGAAGCTCGCCGACGAGGGACTGCGGGCCCGGGTCCCGAGCGACGAGCTGAAGGCCTTCGACGACGTGAACGAGGGCGACAAGGTGGAGCAGTCGGGGCGGCTCGTCCTCGAGCCGTGTGCGGTGCTCGGCTTCTTCCCGCAGTCCACCTCCGACATGATCGCCGACTACGACGACCTGCTCGCCGCCATCGCGGATCCGAGGGTGCCGCTCGCCGACCGCCTGGGCGCAGCTGGACCGCTGCTCCCCGTCGAGGTGCGCGAAGAGCTCTGCGTCGAGGAAGAGGTCGAGGACGAGCCGAACGTCCCGATCATCCCGGTCCTGCCTTCCGATCCGTCGCAGCGACGGGTGCTCGACCTCGCGCGCACCCACCGGCTGCTCGTCGTCGACGGCCCTCCCGGCACGGGCAAGTCCCAGGTCATCGTCAACCTCGTGGCCGACGCGATGGCGCGCGGCCAGAAGATCGCGGTCGTCTGCGAGAAGCGAGCTGCACTCGACGTCGTCGCCCAGCGGCTCGAGGGCCTCGGCATGCGACACCTCCTCGCCGTGGTCCACGACGTCCATGACGACCGGCGCGCCCTCTACGACCAGATCGTGGAGCGACTCGCCGAGCGCGAGCACCGAGACGACGACCCCGTCGGCAACGAGCGCACCGAGGACGACTTCCGAGCGATCGTGGAGCAGCTTGCCACGCAGCGGCACGCGCTCATGACGTCGCTCGGCGAGGACCGGCCGAGCCTCGGCCAGTTCCACCTGCTCGCGGCCTCGTTCACCACCGACCCGGTGACCGACCTCGACCCGTCGATCGTGAACCTGTCGCCGCGCACGCTCAAGCGGCTCGCCGGCCGCGCCGGCAGGGAGGCGCTGCACGCCGACCTACACCGCGAGGACTCGGTGTGGCGCTCCCCCGAGCACGGCCCCGACCGCCCGTCGCTCGCCGATGCCGACGAGGCCAAGCTGGCGGAGATCCAGGAGAAGCTGCGTCACGCCCGCGGTACGGCGATGGCACTCGCGAACCTGGAAGAGAAGCAGGCCGTTCGCGGCGCCGACGTGGTTGGCTCCGTCGACACCATTCGGTCGGCGGTGGCCACTCGCCAGTATCGGGGTGACCGCGCCCGGCGGGAGCTCTTCGCCGCGTGGCTCCAGCGGGGCGACGACCCGGCGCTCGAGCCGATGGTTCGCAATCTCCAGCGTGCCTTCGCGCGGGTCGAGCAGTGGGAGTCGGTGATTCCCGAGCCCGCGACCTTCTCGATCGACGACGAGACCCAGCAAGCCCTGACCGTCGTGCGGTCCTGGGGGGGGTCTTGGTTCCGCTTCCTGTCTTGGTCGTGGTGGGCCGCGCGTTCGCTGGTCCGTCGGGTTCTCGCCGTACAGTGGCCCGCGCTCGCGGCGAGCCGGGTCGATCCACAGCTCGTGGATCGCATGGAGGCTCGTCAGACCGGTGCGGAGGCCTACGACCGGCTGTCGCGGGTCCTCCAGGTCCTGGACGTCGATCCCGTCATCTCGGACGTGGGTACGGCGACCGTGTGGGTCGAGCGCATCGTGGAGACCTTCGAGGCGTCGAGGCCGGTCGTCGAGTGCGAGGACGAGCTACGCGACGCCGGGGTGTGGCCCTCCGCCGAGCGCGGAGCCCTCGCCCGGTGGGACGACGACCTCGAGGCCCGACTCGCCCTCGCCGAGGCCGTGCGCCTCCATCGCGAGGCATTCGCCGCCGTTCGGGAGTGGTTCCCCTGGATCGAGGAGGCGCCTCCGCTCGAGGTGGTGGCCCGGCTCCACGAAGCCTGGGCCCTCGATGCCCCGCGGGTCGTGACCTCGGACCACAACCTCGCGCAAGCCACGACGCTGTACCCGCAGGCTCGGCGGGTGGTCCAGCAGCTCGCCGACCAGCTCGGGGAGCCCGAACAGGCCGACGAGTCCGAGTGGACCGACGCGCTCGAGCACGGCTGGGCGCTGGCATGTCTCGCGCAGATCGAGCGTCGGCACCCCGAGCTGCGGGTGCTCGATCGCACCGATCCCGGCGACATCACGCACGCCGAGGCCCAGCTCCGCCGTCTCGTCGCCGCTCGGGGAGAGCACTGCGTGGGCCGCATCCTCGCCGCGAACGACCGCGTGCCCCTGCTCACCGAGGCTCGCCCCGAGCAGGGCCGAAAGGAGACGCCGCTGCAGAAGGCTCGCGAGCAGATGCTGCGCGAGGCCAACAAGCGGCGACACATTCTCTCCCTTCGAAGCTTCGTGAGGCAGTTCACCCACCACGGTCTCATGGACCTCTTGCCGGTGTGGCTCGTCTCCCCCGAGACCGTGTCGGTGCTCTTCCAGGCCGAGCCGGTGTTCGACCTGGTGGTGATGGACGAGGCATCGCAGTGCACCGTCGAGAAGGGCCTGCCCGCGCTGATGCGGGGCCACCGCGCGGTCATCGCGGGCGACGACAAGCAGATGCCGCCCACGTCCTTCTTCGAGGGCCGCGGCGGTGACGAGGAGGACCTCGGCACCGAGGAGCAGATCGAAGCCGACGCGCTGACCGCGGAGTCGCTGCTCGTGCTCGCCAGGGAGCGCTGTGTCCACGAGGGCCTGCGCTGGCACTATCGCTGCTTGCGAGAGGAGCTCATCGCGTTCTCCAACCACGCGATGTACGGCGGCGACCTCTACACGATCCCTTCGACGGCCACGGGCCGCGCCGCTCCGGCCCTCAAGTGGGAGCGCGTTCGCGACGCGGTCTACGACCAGGGTGCAAACGCGGTGGAGGCCGAGCGGGTCGTCGATCTGCTCGCGGAGCGGCTGCAGAGCGACCGTCCGCCGTCCATGGGCGTCGTGACCTTCAACATCCAACAGCGCCAGGCGATTCTGGACGCCATCGACAGCCGCATCGAGAGGGACCCCGTGTTCGCCGAGCGCTACGCGCTGGCCGCGGGGCACGCCGAGCTCGACCATCGGCCGTTCGTGAAGAACCTCGAGGCGGTTCAGGGCGACGAACGTGACGTGATCCTGTTCTCGCTCGGGCACGCCCCGGTGACGCGCAAGGACGGCGAGACCTTCGTGCCCGCCCGCTTTGGGCCGTTGGGTCAGGCGGGCGGCGAGCGGCGGCTGAACGTCGCGGTGTCCCGAGCCAAGCGCGAGTGCATCGTGGTGGCGTCCTTCGAGCCCCACCTTCTCGCGGTCGGAAACACCAAGCACAGCGGCCCGAAGCTCCTGAAGGCGTTCCTGCAGTATGCCTTCGACCTCGACGCGCGCCGGTACCTCCAGGCCAACAAGACGCTGGAGCGCGTGCGGCACGGCTCGCTGTCGGCGCTCGGCCCGGCGGACGATTCCGATGCCGTGTTGGTCGAGGCCCCCTCCCTCGCATCCCAGATCGCGAGCCAGCTCGACGAGCGTGGCGTGGCCTACGACCTCGAAGTCGGGACCTCGGCGTTCCGCGTGCCCTTGGCCATCGTCGACCCCGACGACCCGGAGCGGTACCGGGTGGCCGTGCTCACCGAGGCCGGGGAGGGTGCGGGTGACGTGCTCGAGACCCACCTCCACGAGCCCACGGTGCTGATGGCGAGGGGGTGGACCGTGGTCCGCGTCAACTCGAGGCAGTGGGATCAGGATCCGGACGCAGTGATGCGCAGGATCGAGGCGGCGGCGGCCGCGTGACTACGCGCCCTGGATGAGCCGTCGAGCGCTCACCCGCTGGGCCACGAACGCGAGCAGCAGGGTCCACGCGGTGGCGACGGCAAGACCGAGCTCCCGTCGGGCCGCTGGGTCCTCGAGGTCGAGCGATACCGGCTCGGCCGTCCACCACAGCCAGCCGCCGAGCAAGGCCGCGACGAGGAACGCGGGTCGGTGCGACAGCCGCTCGGCCGCGGCCAGGAACGAGAGCAAGGCGACGACCGCGCATCCGAGCACCTCGACCCACGCCCCCGAGGCCGAGTAGTGCAGCGCTCCGAGTACGGTGAAGATCAGCCCCATCGTCACCGACAGGATCGAGAACACGCCCACCTCCACCCCGTCCGCTCGGGCGTTGGAGGACCATAGCGCGCTTCCCCCGCCGCCGCCCGGGCACTTTCCCCGACGGCGAACCGATTCACACCGCTTCGCGATGCGCCTCGCCACGGGGCAGATCAATCGCCCGAGAGGAGCTCGCACGACGTCGACTCGATCACGAGGCCCTTGATGCTCTGGGCCGTCGAGCAGTCGCCCTCCGCGAAGGTGTCCCGCAAGCACCGCCAGCCGCTGTCGGGGGTCGCGCGGTAGTCCTCGCAGAACACATCGGGGTCGGGGTCGTCGGCGTCGACCGTCTCGCCGTTGGCCTCTGCTTCGGCGACGCACGCCTCGAACGCGTCGACGTACTCGACGCAGAGGTCCTCCGAGGGGCATCCAGTGACGAGGACGAGCGACAAACCGAGCGACGAGCGATGCATGGTTCCTCCGGACCGACGTTAACCAGCCATGCAACATCGTCGCTTACGACATCGTGACGCGGCCCCCGCGGCGATCGTCGTGATGCGCTGCTCTGCTGGGCGAGAGCCATCCGCCTGGAGCGGCCCCTCATGGCGTGTCGCGAACCTGGGTAACGGTGGCCTGGAGCCGGTAGCCTGCTTCGGTGCGCTCGATCAGCGTCTTCAGGCCCCACCGACGGAGCTTGGCGAGATTGACGTGAACTCGATTGCGCATCGAGTCGGGGTTGATCTGCTCGTCGGGCCACCCCGCCTCGAACAGGGCAGCGATGTCGAGCGACGCGGCGGGGTCTCGTACGGTTCCCAACAGCGCGTGAAACATGCGCCGGATGCTCGCGTGTCGGGAGAGGTCGACCCGCTCCCCGCCAGGTGGCACGTACCCGTTGGCATCCACCTGCAGGGTCGCCGGCGCCGTGGAGAGACGACGTCGCAGCATCCGGGCGGCGATTCTCGCGTCGCCCGACTGCTGGAGCACGGCCTCCGAGGCTTCGAGGCGGGCCTTCGCCACCCCGTCGCGGCCGCGAGCGAGGTCGACGAAGGCGCCGAAGAGCTCGACCACCCTCCCGCTGACGTCGTCGGCGCGCTGCACCTTCCACGTCGCGGTCTCCCAAGCCTCGTCGGCCGCCGAGATCGCGCCCCGGTCCGCGTGGATGGCCGCGAGGCGGGCGAGAGCCAGCGCCTCGGTCTTGGGGTCCTCGACGTCGGCCATCCGCTCGATGGCCTGGTGGAGGCACGCCTCGGCCTCGGCCGGTCGGCCTTGCTCGTGGAGCAGGAGCCCCAGGTTCCCGAGCGTGATCGCGATCGTCGACGAGCTGCCCGCGCGCTCGAGGAGCACGAGTGCCTGACGGTAGGACGCCTCCGCCTCTTCCAGCTTGCCCAGCTCCTGGAGCAACACGGCCTGGTTCGCCCGCACCGTGAGCTCGACCTGAGGATCCACCACCTTCCGCAGGGCCTCGGCATAGTAGTACTCCGCCTGCTCGTAGGCACAGCAGTCGTGGTCGATGGTGCCGAGGTTCGCCAGGGCGAGGGCGGTGGCATGTCGATCCCCCGCCTCCCGTGCGAGCTCGAGCGCGCGCTCGTGGGCCCGCCGCGCTTCTTCCTGCTCACCCATGGTCTGGTGGAGCACCCCCCAGTAGCGCCACAGCGGTCCCGCCGCGCGCGGATCGTCGCCGGCGAGCTCGAGTCCTCGGCGAAGGGTCTCGGCAGCCTCGGTGAGCCGGCCCCGCAAGCGGAGGATCCGCGAGTGGGCACGGTGGACGTCGGGGCTCGGCACCCGTTCGAGGGCTTCCTCGACGAGCTCGAGGTGAGCACCCGGAGACGGTGTCCTCGCCAGTCCGAAGAGCAACGCGCCGACCCGGGGGTCCCCCCGCGCGATCAACACTCGCGCGGCCTCGACGACGTCGGGCACCTCGGCGGGCGTGGGCCGCCAGTGCTCGTCGGCCGCTCGTGAGAGGCACCACTCGGCGTGGTTCGCGACGACCTCCGACCCGCGATTGCCGCCGACCACGTCGCTCGCGGCCCGAAGCACGCGGAAGACCCCGGGCGAGACGCGGTCGAGGAGGGTCGCGTCGTGGAGCGCTCCGACGAGCTCGACCACGTCGAGCTCCACTGCCGAGCCCACCACCCGCTCGGCATCGTCCACCCCGAACTCACCCGCGAATGTCGCGAGGGCCTCGAGCCCCTGGCGAAGGGGATCCGGCAGTGCGGCGACCGTCGCCTCGTGATCGCGGAGCAAGGCCTCGGGAACGGCATTGCGCAGCCGTTCCACGAGACCCTGCGTGCCGTAGACCCCCCACCGAGACGCCGCCCAGAGGATGCTCCGAGGCAACCCGTCGAGGGCCGGCAAGACCTCTCGGACGGCGAGGCGCTCGTCCTCGGAGAGGCGGCTGGGGCTGTGAAGGCGCTCCATCTCGGCCAGGAAGAGGGCCATCGCATCGTCCGTGGCCAGCGGGCCCACGGCGACGGCCCGAGCGAAGGGCGGCGTCCAGCGCTGACGCTGGGTGGTGACGAGCCGCCGGTCCGACGCCTCCGACCAAGAACCGAGGCAAACGGCCAGCGCCTCGGCGTCCTGTGCGAGCCACGGGTCGATCCCATCGAGCAGCACGCCGGAGCCCGCGCCGTCGAGCCCGTCGACCAGAGCGTCGAGCGAGACGAACGACGTCGCGTCGACCTCGGCGAGCCCGAGCTGCCGAGCGAGCCAGGTCTTGCCCACGCCGGGAGGGCCCCACAACGCGAGCCCCCGAGTCGACCCCTCGAGCTCCTCCCGGACCCGCTCGAGGAGGTTGGCCCGTGCCGAGGGCACGACGGTCATCCGCCGGGAAACACGGGCGTCATGGAGAACCGAACGGGCGGGTCGCTCTTGGCCTCGACATCGAAGCCATCTTCGGTGAGGCCAGCGATGTCGTCGATCGGAATGACCTGCACTGCGGCCTCTCCAGGCGGACAGAACACGCCCTGGACCACGGTACCGCCGTCGGAGACCACCACCCCGACCTGGCAATCCCCTTCGTCGCGGTCCGCCTCGAAGAGGCCGTCGACGCCCTGGGCGCGGGTGCCGACCGCGTCGAAGGTCTCGCCCTCGATGGTGATGGTTCCCCGAACGACGTCATCGTCGACCACGAGGCTGACGGCGCCCTCTTCGGAAGCGCTCACGAAGGCGTCGTCGGCCTCGACGACATCCCACCACTGGTGATGGCGGGACCGGTCGGCCTCGCCGCCACACACGTAGACCGAGCCGCGGTCGCCGTCGATGGCCAGGCCGAAGCGCGAGTCAGCGCCATCGAGGGTGCCCACGTACTCCCGCGGAGTGTCGCTCTCGCACGCTACTGCCGACAACAGAAACACGAATCCGAGCACGTTCTTCATGGACGCAGCATAGCGTGTCGGCCCCTCGTTCGCCCCAGGACTACGAACAGCCCGACGTCGAACCGCAACTCACGCACTTGAGACACGAGCCGTTTCGCACCATCGTGAGCGCTCCACATTCGTCGCACGAGTCGCCCTCGTAGCCCTGGGCCCGAGCATCGAGCACCGCCTGGATGCGCACGTCGTGGACGGAAGCCCCACCCTGGGGACCCTCGGGAGAGCGCCGGAGCGGAATGGCCGGCTCGTCGCCATAGGTCGCACCCGGAAGCGCATCGACGTCGAGCGGACGCTCGCTGACCACGATCGGGCGGATGTACTCCTGCTCCTCGATCACCTCGGGCTCGTCCCGCGCGCCGAGCGTGTCGTGTCGAAGGTCCTCCTCGGAGACGTGCGCCAGCTCGTCGCGGCCGAGGTAGGTGATCGCGAGCTCGCGGAAGATGTAGTCGATGATCGACGTCGCCATCTTGATGCGCTCGTTTCCCATCACGAGGCCGTTCGGCTCGAAGCGGCTGAACAGGAACTGATCGACGAACTTCTCGAGAGGCACGCCGTGCTGCAGCCCGATCGAGATCGCGATGGCGAACGAGTTCATCAACGAGCGGAAGGCGGCGCCCTCCTTGTGCATGTCGATGAAGATCTCGCCGAGTGCGCCGTCGTCGTACTCACCGGTCCGGAGAAACACCTTGTGACCACCCACCACGGCCTTCTGGGTGAAGCCGCGACGCCGGTCGGGCAGCCGGCGACGCTTCGCGAGATAGCGAACCACGATGCGCTCGGCGATCTGGGCCGGCTCGCGGATCTCGTGTCCGAGCGTGGGCACCTCGTCGTCGAGCGACGAGAACAGGTCCTGCGCGACCACCGAGGAGAGCGGCTGCGAGAGCTTGGAGCCATCGCGGTACAAGGCGTTCGCCTTGAGCCCGAGTCGCCAGGAGAGCAGGTAGGCGCTCTTGACGTCGTCGACGGTCGCTTCGTTCGGCATGTTGACCGTCTTGCTGATCGCGCCCGACAGAAACGGCTGGCAGGCCGCCATCATGCGAATGTGGCCCTCGACCGCGATGAAGCGCTTGCCGTTGCGTCCACAGCGATTGGCACAGTCGAAGACGGGCAGGTGCTCGTCACGCAGATGAGGCGCACCCTCCAGCGTCATGGTGCCCGTCGCGAATGCGTTCGCCGCCTCGATCTGCTCGCGGGTGAAGCCAATCCCCTCCAGCAGATCGAAGGTCGGGTCGGCGAGCTGTGCCTCGGTGAGCCCCAGCGTGTCGGTGCAGAACGCCTTGCCGAGCGTGTACACGTTGAAGACGAACTTGATGTCGAAGGCCGACGCGAGCTGCGACTCGATCTTCTCGAGGATCTCGCTCGTGAATCCCTTGGACCGGAGCGACTCGTGGTTGATTCCCGGAGCGCCCGCCAGCGTGCCGTGACCCGTCGCGTAGCGGACCATGGCCTCGATCTGCGACTTCGAGTACCCGAGCTTGGCGAGCGCCGGCGGCACCGACTGGTTGATGATCTTGAAGTAGCCGCCGCCCGCGAGCTTCTTGAACTTCACGAGCGCAAAGTCGGGCTCGATGCCGGTGGTGTCGCAGTCCATCACGAGACCGATGGTGCCGGTGGGGGCGAGCACGGAGACCTGGGCGTTGCGATAGCCGTGCACCTCGCCCTTCTTCAGGGCCTCGTCCCACGCGTCACGGGCTGCCTCGAGCAGCTCGGCGGGTGCCTCGTTCGCGTCGATCGGAACGGGACGGATGCTCAGATCCTCGTAGGCGTCCGCCGAGGAGCCCAGCGCCGCCCGACGGTGGTTGCGAACAACCCGCAGCATCGCCTTGCGGTTTGCCTCGTAGCGGGGGAACGGACCGAGCTCCGCCGCCATGATCGCAGAGGTCGCATAGGCTCGGCCCGTCAAGATTGCCGTGAGGGAAGCCGCGACCGCCCGGCCAGCCGCGCTGTCGTACGGCAGGCCCATCACCATGAGGAGCGCGCCGAGGTTCGCGTAGCCGAGGCCCAGCGTGCGGTACTGATAGGAACGCAGCGCGATGGCATCGCTCGGGAACTGTGCCATCGCCACCGAGACCTCGAGCACCATCGTCCAGAGCGTGACCGCGTGCTCGACCTGGTCGACCCGAACCCGGCCGGTCTCGGCGTCGAAGAACGTCATGAGGTTCAGCGACGCCAGATTGCAGGCCGTGTCGTCGAGGAACATGTACTCGGAGCAGGGATTGCTCGCGTTGATCCGACCGTCGCCGGGGCAGGTGTGCCACTCGTTGATCGTGGTGTCGAACTGCACCCCGGGATCCGCACAGGCCCAGGCCGCTACACACACCTTCTCCCACAGCCCCTGGGCGGACACCGTCTTCGCGACGGCGCCGTCGGTGCGACGAATCAACCGCCAAGGCTCGTCACGGAGCACGGAGTCCATGAACGCGTTGGTGAGGCGGACCGAGTTGTTGGAGTTCTGACCCGACACGGTCTGGTAGGCATCCGACTGCCAGTCGGTGTCGAACACCGGGAACTCGATGTGCGTGTAGCCCTGCTGCGCGAACTGAATGGCCCGGTGGATCGAGTTGTCGGGCACCGCGCTCCGACGCGCCTCGCGCAACGCATCCGCCAGCGCGGGGTTGTGGCGCGGATCGTAAGCCATCGAGCCTGGTTCCTGGCTCGAGTGGATGGCCTTCAGGATTGCGTTGAGGCAGCGCTCGTTGGTCTTGCTGCCCGTCACCATGGCCGCGACCTTCTGCTCCTCGGTGTCCTTCCAGGTGATGAACTGCTCGACATCGGGGTGATCGATGTCGAGGCAGACCATCTTGGCTGCCCGCCGCGTGGTGCCCCCGCTCTTGATCGCGCCCGCCGCCCGATCGCCGATCTTGAGGAAGCTCATGAGCCCGCTCGACCGGCCTCCGCCGGAGAGCGGCTCGCCCTCGCCCCGAAGGGCGCTGAAGTTGGTGCCCGTGCCGCTGCCGTACTTGAACAGACGGGCCTCGCGCATCCACAAGTCCATGATCCCGCCGTCGTTGACGAGGTCGTCTCCCACCGACTGGATAAAGCACGCGTGTGGCTGGGGGCGTTCGTAAGCCGAGCTAGAAGGCAGTGTCTCGCCCGTCTTCGAGTCGACGTACCGGTGCCCCTGGGCGGGGCCGTCGATGCCGTAGGCCCAGTGCAGACCAGTGTTGAACCATTGTGGGGAGTTCGGCGCCACCATCTGGCGAGCAAGCATGTAGCGGAGCTCGTCGAAGAAGGCCCGAGCGTCGTCTTCACCGTCGAACATCCCTTCGCGATGGCCCCAATAGGTCCAGCAGCCAGCCAGCCGATCGAAGACCTGGCGAGCGTCGGTCTCGCCACCGAACCGCTCGCTCTCGGCGAGCTCGTGCATCGACTCGTCGTCGGCGACCGAGCGCTGGAGCCACTCGGGAACGCCATCCTCGGCCACTCTCCGCGTACGCGCGGGCACGCCCGCCTTGCGGAAGTACTTCTGGGCGAGGATGTCGGTGGCGACCTGACTCCACCCCGACGGGACCATCACACCGTCGGCCTCGAAGACCTGGGTGCCGTCGGGGTTGCGGATCTCGGATCGCCGGGACTCGAAGGCGAGTCCGTCGTAAGGCGAGGTGTGAGCATCGGTGAATCGGCGTTGTACGCGCATGGGCAGGCACCTCGGGGGAGCGTCCCGGACGGGACGGCAGGATTCCACACGGTCACGCGCACGAGTGCGGCACGGACCGGGAGGAGGGTTCGTGTGGAGTGGGCGGGGTGCGGGGAAGCGGCCGATGGGCCAACCGCACGACTAGGCGGACGTGGCGGGCTGTTCGCCACACGGCGTCTCGCGACCCCGACACAATATCTAGTGCCCGCCTGGCGACACAACCCCAACATCTAGTGGTTTCTCCTCGATCTCTGCCCACAGCGTTGTCCACACTCTTCAACAATCCGACAAGGGAGCCTGGCAGGAACTCCCTCGTGGAAATCGTGTCGGTTGTCCGCAGGCGTCCCCAGCACGTCCCCAGGTTCTCCACAGATCGCTCCCCAGTACCGATGGCGGGCGATAGCTCCGTATCCTCGCTGACCATCACCGAAATTGCCCCCTTGCGGAGGGCGATCCTGTGGAGGACGGATCGTGCGTCCGATCTTGTTACGCCCATTCGTTCTCCATGAACGCACGAACAGTAACCGAGACACGACGTCAGATCCAGTCGGCGATGCCGATGGGCCGGATCCGCCCGCGCGCGAGGAGTTCGAGTGTACGGTTGGCCTTGGTGGGCAGCGTGTGCGGTTCCGGGAGCGCCACCTCCCGCCGCCCCCGAGCGCCCTCCGATCACGGTGTTCGACGCGCCGCAGTGGGTGCCTACCGACGTTCCCGGTGCGTACCGGCTGCGGATCGCCACCGACGTCCCGGTCTCGCTGGCCCTGGCCCTGGACGACGGTGTCTCCATCCAGGAGGTCCGCTACGCCGCCACGACGTCTCGGCACGACGTTCCCGTTCTCGGGCTGCGCCCCGAGCGCGACGTGCGCATCGGCGTCACGCTCACCGACCAGGACGGCCACTCGACCACCCTGACGCCGCTGCTCGTCCGGACGCGGCCGCTCGACGTGGACCTGCCCGACTTCGACGTCCTCGTGCACGAGGTCGACGCCATCGAGCCTGGAATCACCGTGCTTCCGCTCGAGACGGAGAGCGCGGCCGTGATCGCCGCGATCGACGCCCACGGCGAGCCCCTGTGGGCTCTTCCCACCCCCGCAGCGGGCCACGGGCTGAAGCTCTTTGGCGACGCGGAGCTCGTGATGGTCGCAGACGGCCGGGTCCTGCACACGGATGCGTTGGGCGGGTTCCGGACCCTCTATGGCGACGCCCGGTTCCAGCCCGACGTCGACGTGGATCTCGCGCACGCCTTTCACGACGACGTCCTGCCCGGCGCTGACGGCACGTTCACCGCGCTGTCGGCGGAAGCCCGGCACGTCGACGAGTTCCCGATCAATCCCCGAGATCCGTACCGCGTGGTCCGCACGATGATCCGCGCCGACGTGATCCTGACCTTCGACGTGGCCGGCGAGGTCCACCAGCGCCTGCTGCTCGCCGACCTGCTCGACACCCGGCGGGTGGGGTTCGACTCGGTGTCCGGCGGGATCGCTCTGCCCGACTGGGCGGCCACCAACGCGCTCGTCCCCTTCGAGGGTGGCTTCGTCGTCTCGGCGGGGCACCAGGACGCGATCGTCGCCGTGAACGGCTCCCCGCCTGCCGTCCGCTGGGTCGTGGGGCACCCGCTCGGCTGGCGCCTCCCGTGGGCAGAGCACCGCCTCTCGGCCGCCTCCGGGCTCGCCTGGCCGTTCCTGCCCCACACCCCCGACGTGTCGCGCACCCCCGACGGCATACGGCTCCTCGTCTTCGACACGGGCTCGCACGCTCGCACGTCACCGTATGGCGGAACGCCACATCCCGATGGGGACTACTCGCGGGTGGTCGAGTACCTCGTCGACGAGTCTACGAGCACGGTGACCGAGACCTTCGAGCTCGTCGGCGACGGCCGAGGCGGCCGGTTGTTCTCGCCGAACGGCGGCCACGCCGACGTCCTTCCGATCACCGGGAACGTGCTGGCGACCTACCCGGACCTGCGGGGCGAAGGACGGTGGACCAACGCGGACCGCGGCCTCGGAGAGCGCACCGTCCGCGTGATCGAGGCCGACCGAGCCGGCGAGGTCGTCTGGGATCTCCGCGTGAGCGCGGCCGCCACTGTCGCTCCGACAGGATGGCGCTGCGACCGCGCGATTCGCCTCGGATCGCTGTACGGGGACCTCGCGACGGTGACCCGACCCTGAGAACGGCTCAGTGGCTGTCGAGCTCGCGAGCGAGATCCTCGAGGCGACGCTGCATCGCCTCCAGCTCGCGCCGCAGCCGCGCACGCTCGGCCTCCCAGTCGGCCGTCTCGGCCGGGGGCTGCTCGAGTCGGTACACGATCAGGTCGATCTCACGGGCGACATCGTCGAGTCGCGTGGCGGCTTCGGCTTGGTTCATCGAGGGCTGCTTAACGGATTACGGCCCTGGCGTGGATCGCTCGTCGACTGGCCCCAATCCGACGCGCCGCCAGTGGCTCGCTGGAGCGGTGGCGGCCGGCCTCGGCGCGGCGGGACTCGCGGGTCTCGGGGCCTCGCGACGCCCCCCCAACCTGATCCTGATCCTCACCGACGACCAAGGCTACAATGACGTCGGCTGCTACTTCACCCCGGGCGATCCCAAGGCGGCCTACGGGGCGATTCGTACGCCGTCGCTCGATCGACTCGGGGCCGAGGGGGTCCGGCTCACGTCGTTCTACGTCGCGGCCTCGGTCTGCACCCCGTCGCGCGCAGCCCTGCTCACCGGCTGCTATCCACCGCGGGTCGGCTTCGGCGCCCGACGAGGCCTCGGCGTGCTCTCTCCGCGCTCCCGCATCGGGCTGTCGCGCGACGAAGCCACCATCGCGTCGGTGTTGAAGGCCGCCGACTACGCGACGGCGTGCGTGGGCAAGTGGCACCTCGGCCACCATGCCCCCTTTCACCCGTTGGCCCACGGCTTCGACACGTTCTACGGCATCCCGTGGAGCGCGGATCAGCGCCCCCTCTACCTGTTCCGCGACCACGCCAGGATCCGCCGGCTCGACGACGAACCCGTTCTCGTCGAGACGTTCACCGACCGGGCGATCGCCTTCGTCACCGAGCAGCGGCACCGACCGTTCTTTCTCTACCTGGCCTACTCGGCCCCACACGTCCCCTGGGCGGTGCTTCCGGCCTTCCGCGGCCGTTCCGGGCGTGGCCGGTACGGCGACGTCGTCGAGATGGTCGACGCCCACGTCGGCAAGCTCCTCGCCCACCTCGACCGGCTCGGGATGGCCGAGAACACGCTCGTGGTGTTCACCACGGACAACGGGCCGTGGCTCGACACGCCGGTCGGAGGGAGCACGTTCCCCTTTCGGGGCGGCAAGGGCACGTCCTTCGAGGGAGGCGTACGAAGCCCGTGTCTGTGGCGCTGGCCAGATCGATTGCCCGCCGGGACCACCCGCGATGGGCTCGTCACGGCCCTCGACCTGCTGCCCACGTTCGCACGGCGCGCCGGGGTGGTGCTCCCCGAGGCCCCGATCGACGGCCACGACGCCTGGCCCGTGGTCGCTCGTGGAGCGCCGAGCCCCACCGAGCACGTCTTCTACTATGCTCGCGGTCGCCTCGAAGCGGTCCGGAATTCCCGCTTCAAGTGGATGTTCGCCCGGCCCCGACGTCGCTCCCCGACACCGGCCGCGCTCTACGACCTCGCGGCGGACCCCGGCGAGACCACCGACGTCCGAGACGCGCATCCCGAGGTGGTTCGAAGCTTGAAAGCGGCGGCGAGCGCCATGCGCGAAGAGCTCGGTGACGAGCTGCGCGGCGTGACCGGGCGGGCCGTCCGACCCGTCGGTCGGCTGTGATCAGTCGCGCTTGACGTAGGGCAACAGCGAGACCTGACGGGCTCGCTTGATCGCCCGCGCGATCTGCCGCTGCTGCTTCGCAGTGAGCCCCGTGGCCCGGCGGGGGAGGATCTTGCCCCGCTCCGTCAGGAACCGCTGGAGCTTGCGGAAGTCCTTGTAGTCGACGGTTTCACCGGGCTGGAGAGGGGAGCTCTTGCGTCGAGACATACCGTTTCACACCGTGGGAGGCCTGGCATCGCGGTGGCGACGCCGGCGTGGTTCGATTCGACGGGGCGACGTGCCGCACGCACGTGCCCGCAGGCCGAAGAACTAACGGGATCCCTCCGGAGCGTCGACCGCAGGTTCCGGTGCCTCCTCGACGATGGGCTCGTAGACCCGAAGCGCCCGCACGAACTGACTCACTTCGTCGCCGAGCACCGCTCCGAGGTAGCCCTGTGGATTGCTCGCCAGTGCCGAAGGCGCTCCTCGCGGGGCGATCACGAGCTGGGAGCGCACGGACCCGTCGCCGGCGTCCAGCACCGTCAGCGGACTGCCGCCGATGTAGATGAACTGCCCGTTGTCGGCCCAGGCGATCCGGGGGATCTCGTCGCCCACGTCGAGCGGAGTCCGGAACAGCGGGCGTCCGTCGGCGGAGAAGCAGTGCAGCGTGCCCGCGTCATCGACCACCGCGACGGCGAGGCCGTAGGGGCCTACCGTGATGGCCCGAGGCAGGCGGCCCGGTCCGAGCCGCGGGGAGGGCAGCGGCGTGCCGTCAGCCTTGAAGGGATGGACCTGGTCGGCGCCGAGCACCACGAAGCCCTTCTCCCCGACCGCGAGATCGGTGGCCTGCTCGATCGCGTAGGTCTTGCTGCCCTTGCCCGGCTTGTCGCCGACGCGGACCCGGCCCTTCCGGTCGAGGCTGACCCACTGCCCGTTCCCCAGGCGACCGAAGGCGAGGGCGCGCCCCTTGGCAGGCTTCGCGGCGGGCCGCCCTGCCGCGTCGAAGCGCGACACGACTCCATTCTTGGTCGCGACCCAGTCCTCGCCCTCGAAGCTCCCCGTTCCGGACGCCTCGCAGGGCGAGCCGCACTCCGCGATGCGCGCCTCGTAGACCACGGAACCATCGGGGGCCGTGCGGGTCAGCGTGCCCGCGGTGGAGGCGACGAGCCAGTCCCCGGTCGTCGAAGCGCCGAGTGCGCTCACCGTCTGCCCCGTGGGTACCGAGTAGACGGTCTCGACCGCATCGGCCCGAGCCTCGACCCACCTCCGCACGCGATCGCCCACCCCGACCCACAGTGCGCCGTCGTGCCCGAAGGCCGACACCTTGACCGAGCTGCCGATGCACAGGTCGCTGCCCGCCACACAGCCGTCGACGAAGAGCCACTCTCCCGAGGGATGCGCCGAGGCGTCGTCGACGCCGGTGGCCACGGGCAGCGTGTCGAGCGGCGCGAAGCTGCCCGGGTCCCAGGCCTGTGGCGCCCCTCGCTCCTGCCGCGTGTACAGCGCCTTGTCCGTCCACGCGTACCAGATCGCAGGGTCCTGGTCGAAGCCGCCGGCGACCCGTCCCCCGTAGGTCCGGAGGATCAGGTTGCCGGTCTCGATCGCGGCGATGACGCGGGAGGCGTCCGGGTTGAAGGTCACGGCGAAGGTCTCGCCCGGGCGGCTCCAGAACTTCTTGCCGTCGGCCGAGCGGTGCAGGATCACCCCGTCCGAAGAAGCAACCGCGAGGAGGTTGCCGTCGGGTGAGATCGCGAGGTCGCGGACCTTGCCGCGGTAGCCCCCGAGGCGCAGGATCTCCCGCCCGTTGCTGCCGTGGACGGTGACGCCACCGGCGTGGGCGAGCGCGACGCGCCCGTCGTTCGAGACGTCGGCGGCAAAGATGCCCCCACTGTCGAGCCCGATCTCCCGCCCCTCGCCCACCAGCCGCACGACCGCTGCGTCAGTGACCGCGATCAACTGCTGCCGGTCCATGCTGGACTCGAGGTGCAAGACCTCGGCGTCGAGTTTCTGCTCACCCAGCGCAATCATGGCCCCGGGGGTGGCAGCGAGGGCAGCGGTCATCCAGCCAAGCCACATGTCGGTCCTCCCATCGGCGTCGGGCGCATGCTATCGCGTGCGCCTCGTCGATGCGCCGATCAATCGATCGAGCCGGGCGGACTCCTCGGAAAGCGCCCCCTCTACCGATCCGTCGAGCGGCATCACCCTCCCCCCTTCGGCGTCACGAACCGACACGACAGGCTCCCATCCGACCCCGCTGACCCCGCCGGTCGGATTCAGGGAGACGTGGCCGATGATGCCGACCTGGAGCGGGAGGGTCGCGAGCTGGGTCCCGAAGTTCCCCAGCGAATACAGGATCGCCGCGTCGCGGGGCTGTCCGTCCTCGGTGCGCACGCTGCAGGTCCCGATGCCCGGCACCACGTCGGGCTGATTCACGGCGCACCGCTCCACCGGCTGGGGAGTGTGGGGTCCGTGCCCGACGATCACGTCGGCACCGGCCTCCACCAGGCGCCGCCCCCACTTCAGGAAGTGAACGTCGGGGTAGTACTCGTACTCGAAGCCCCAGTGGAGCATCAGCACGACGTGAGTGGCGCCCCGCTCTCGAGCCCGACCCACGTCAGCGGCCACGGGGGCAGCGTCGATGGGTCGATCGATACGGCCGAACGGCACGATCGAGAGATCGATCGCGGACCCCGTCGGGTCGACGTTGCTCCCCCACGTGTAGGAGAGCACCGCGACCGAAAGCCCGTCAGCGTCGATCAGCCGGAGGTTGTCGTCCAGTCCGAGGGTGCGGTAGCCCTGCTCCGAGAGCACGCGGGCGGTCTCGGTGAGGCCCTCGTCCCCGAGGTCCAGCGAGTGGTTGTTGTTGATCTGCAGGAGGTCGAAGGGCAGATCCGCGGTGAACGCGACGGGAGCGTTGAACGCGTAGATCCCGAACTCCCGAGCCAGCTCGGCCGGATCTGTAGGATGCAGTGGCGAGACCGGAGTCTCGAGGTTGCCGAGTCGCACCGCACCGTCGAGTCGTTCGGCCACCGCGGACATGGGGGAGGGCACGAACCCCGGGATCCGCATGATGTCGCCCGCGAAGGAGAGCCAGGGATGCGCGGGATCGAGGGCGGGCGCCTCCACCTCGAAGTGCTCGAGGACCTCGACGGGGGCGGATCGTCGGTGAAGCGCCGCCTTGCGGATGTACAGGCCGGTCTCCTCGGCATCGACGATCGGCGTCCAGGTGCCGGTCTCGAAGCGAACGTCCTCGTAGGGCTCGAGGTCGGTCTCGGGGGTCACGACCCACGGAAAGACCTCGGTGGGCTCGGGCCACGCCGAGTAGGGGTCGGCGCACGCGACCAAGGCGAGCGCGAGGTTCACGTCCGGTTTCCGACGAGGTTCCGGATTGCGGAGACCCGCTTGCCGACCAGCGAGAGCAGCGCGAAGATCCGGGTCCAGGCGCCCAGCGCGAGCCCGCTCGCCGCTTGTCCGAGATCCATCAACGTGCCGTCGACAGGCTTCCAGTAGACGTCGGGACGCGACGAGCTGTCGACGACGACCGTCCGGCGCCGCACGAAGGTCGAATAGGCATGCTCGCTCGCCGCGACCCCCGTGCCCGTCCACTTGGTCCCGGTCCACGGGATCTGCGGCACGGAGCCCGGGAAGCTGTGGTTGTTCACGAGCGCGATCCCGACGTCGAGCTCTCGGGCGAGGCGCTCCCCCCGGGAGAGGTCGCGCGTCCACACGGATCCGCACAGGCCGTAGCGGCCCTCGTTGGCGAGCTTCACGGCGGTTCGCTCGTCGGGGACCCGCACGATCGCGACGACCGGCCCGAAGGTCTCGTCCGTGACGACCATCATCTCTTGCGTACAGCGGTCGAGCACCGTCGGCCGAAAGCCGTGACCCTGGCCCGTCGCTGCGCCCCCGGCCCGTACCTCGGCCCCCCGCTCGACGGCGTCCTCCACGTGCGACTGAACGATGTGGAGCTGGGCCTCGTTCTGCAGGGGCTGGACGTCGCGGCCCTCCGGAACCACCTTCAGCCTCGCCACCGCCGCGGCGAGCTGCTCCACGAACCGGTCCGCGATGGCGTCGACCACGTAGACCCGCTCGATGCTCGAGCAGTCCTGTCCCGCGTTGTGCATGCTCCACTGGAGGATCCCGGCCACCGTGCGCTCGAGGTTGCAGTCCGCGAGCACGATCGCTGCGTCCTTGCCGCCGAGCTCGACCGAGCAGGGAATCAACCGCTCGGCGCACTTCGCGGCCACCCGGCGCCCGGTCGCCACCGAGCCGCAGAACACCACCGCGTCGACGTCGGCCGCGACGAGCGCTCCCCCGATCGCCCCGTCGCCCTGGACCACCTGAACCACGCCGGGCGGCAGCTCCGCCGCGCACTGCTCGGCGAGCCACGCTCCACACCGCGGGGTGTGCTCGCTCGGCTTCAAGATCACGGCATTACCGGACAGCAACGCCGGAAACAGCGGCTTGTAGAACTGGAGCAGGGGATAGTTCCACGGCTCGATGATGGCGACCACGCCGCGCGGCACGGCTTCGACGACCGCTCGCTTGCCTGGGTGATCGATGGGCGAGAGGGGCACCCTCTGGGGAGCGAGCGCACGCTTCGCCACCTGCACCGCTCCCTTCGCGTAGGAGAGCACGAAGGCGACCTCGGAGAGCAGGCTGTCCGCGGGATCCCGGCCAGTCTCCTCCTCGAGGAGGCGCAGCGCCTCCTCGCGACGCTGCAGGATCCGGCGCGCAATGGCGACCACCCGGACCGCCCGATCCTCGAGCGGAACCTCGGCCCACACCTTCTGGGCCTCGCGAGCCAGCCCAATCGCGTCGTCCATGGCGGAGGTGGGGGTCCACTCGACGTTCGAGAGCGGTGCGAGGGTAGCGGGATGCAGGTGACCAGGCTGTGCCATCGGGGCCTCCTCTGCGACCCTTACCCCGATGATCCCCGCGATCCGTGTGCCGGACCCGTCACTTCAGGTGCGCGGCGATCTCGGCCAACCCGTCGACCGCGAAGGCCTCGACGTACGCTCCGCGCTCGTAGGCTCGGGCGTGCTGACGAAAGGGGTTGTCGTCGGGGCTGACGTCGACGAGCACCGCCCCGGCCGTGACCGCCGCGCGCACCGCGTGGTGCGGGACCGCGGCCGCGCCGCTCGTGCCGCAGACCACGCAGATCGACGCCCGGGTCGCCCGCTCGATCGCGCTGTAGAAGCGGTAGTTGTCTTCGTCGTAGAACTCGTCGAACCAGAGCACGTGGGGCCGGCAGCGGCCGCCGGTGCTCGGATTGACGAGACGCGCCCAGGTCGCCTCGTCGAGCGGCTGATCCCGATCGCGGATCTGCAGGTCGGGAGGCAAGAGGATGCGCTCCCCGGTCTCCAGGTCGCGCATGACGTCGATCGACCCGTGCACCTCGAAGGTGCGCTCTCGAGAGCTCCCGGCTCGGGCGTGCAGCCCATCGACGTTCTGTGTGATCAGCGCGAACGCGTCCCCGAGCTCGGCGTCCCACTCCGCGAGCTGCTCGTGGGCGGGGTTGGGCTCGGCCGCGCGGCACACCGCTCGCCGGTACAGGTACCAGCGCCACACCTCTCGGGGCATCCTGGCGAACGCCGCGGCGGTCGCCAGGTCCTGGGGATGGTGGACCTCCGAGCCCACCGTCCAGTAGCCCTCGGGCCCTCGAAACGTGGGAATCCCCGACGCCGCCGACAGGCCCGCCCCCGTCACGACCACCAGGGGGCGCTCGGGAGTGGGTCGCGTCGAACGCAGAAGCTCCCGGAGCGTGCTCACGAGGCCCCTCCTGGGTTGGAACCCGAACGCCCACCACCGGTGAGGTTACCGCTCCCGTCAGCACGACCCCGAGAGACCCTCATGATTCGCTGGCTCCTCATTCTGCCCATCCGGTTCTACCAGTCCTACATCTCCCCGCTCACCCCGCCCTCGTGCCGGTACTCGCCGACGTGCTCGGCCTACACGAAGAAGGCGATCGAGGTGTGGGGAGTCTATGGCGTGTGGCTCGGCATCAAGCGCATCCTCCGGTGTCACCCGCT
Source organism: uncultured Enterobacteriaceae bacterium (assembly GCA_964655065.1). GTDB lineage: Bacteria > Myxococcota_A > UBA796 > UBA796 > DRPG01. The sequence goes on from CAZZLC010000009.1 coordinate 142,838, forward strand.
GCACCCGGGCGGCTACGACCCGGTTCCCCTCCCCGACCACGAGCACGAGGCGTCGTGACCGTGCTGGACGTCCTGGCCGGCATCGAGGCCGCGTGTCGGGCCACACCGGACCTCGACGCGCTGCTGTCCAAGGTCCTGCGCCGCCTCGAGGCCGACCTCGGATGGGTTCGTCCCGTGCTGGCGCTCGTCGATCCCGCGCGGGACGAGATCGTCGTGGAGGCAGCGCTCGGGCTGACCCCCGCCGAGGCCCGACGCGCCCGGTGGCAGCTCGGAGAGGGGAGGGTGGGCCAGGTGGCGGCCGACGGGGAGCCCGTGGTGGTGCCCGGCGACGACCCGCAGATCCACGACGCGGCAGGGGCGGGGCGTCCGAGCGCCGATCACAGCTTCGTGGTGGTTCCCCTGGTCGGACCCGAGCGCCCGCTCGGCGTCCTGGCTGGGTTCCGGCCTGCCGGCGGCGACCCCGAGGAGGCCTCTCGCCACCTGCAGATCGTCGGCTCGCTGCTCGCGAATCGGGTCCGCGATGCGGTGGAGGAGCGCCGCGAGCGGGCCGGGGACCAGCCACGGCACCGGTTCCAGCCGCGGGGAATCCTGGGCACCTCACGGGCGATGCGCGAGGTCTTCGAGCTCGTGGGACGGGTCGCCTCGAGCCCCACCACCGTGCTGCTCCGCGGCGAGAGTGGAACCGGCAAGGAACTCGTGGCCCGTGCACTGCACGAGCACAGCCCTCGCAGCCTGCGACCCTTCGTCGCCGTGAACTGTGCCGCGCTCCCCGAGGCGCTCGTCGAGGCGGAGATGTTCGGCCACGAACGAGGGGCGTTCACCGGGGCCGACCAGCGCAGGCTCGGGCGCTTCGAGGCCGCACACGAGGGCACCCTGTTCCTGGACGAGATCGGCGATCTCCCCCTGCCGATGCAGGTCAAGCTCCTCCGTGTGATCCAGTCGCGGGTGATCGAGCGTCTGGGGTCCACCCGATCGGTCGATGTCGACGTTCGGCTCGTTGCAGCCACGAGTCGCGACCTCGAGGCGATGGTGGCCAGAGGCACCTTCCGCGAAGACCTGTACTACCGGCTCAACGTCTTTCCGATCGGGCTGCCCCCCCTGCGCGATCGCAAGAGCGACATCCTGCTGCTCGCCGACCACTTCGTGGAGAGCTTCAATCGCTCTCACGACAAGGCGGTCAAGCGGATCTCGACCCCCGCCATCGACATGCTCATGGCCTACCACTGGCCGGGCAACGTGCGCGAGCTCGAGAACTGCATCGAGCGGGCGGTGCTCATGGCCCGCGACGACGTCATCCTCGGCCATCACCTGCCGCCGTCGCTCCAGCTTCCCGCCGAGGCGACGTCGACCGCCCCGCTGGGCCTGGAGGCGCAGCTCGACCGCGTCGAACAGGATCTCGTGGTCGATGCGCTCAAGGCGAGCCGGGGGAACATGGCCAAGGCCGCTCGAGCTCTCGCGATCACCGAGCGGCAGATGGGACTGCGGGTGCGCAAATACGGCATCGACCTGCGCACGTTCAAGAGCCTCCCGAATCCCACCACCGGAGTGCAGTGACCGCGCGGCCCGCTCGGACCCGCCACACCGCGAGCTCGGCCCCGAGGGCCGCCGAATCCTCGGCGTGGCCCCTCTGCGCGAGCGCCTCGCCGAGCCAGGCGAGGGTGGCGTGGACCTCGGGGTCGGCATCGAAAGGGGCGCCGGTGATCGCGTCGATCTCCACGTCGAGACGGGCGGCGTCCTCGAGCGCGAGCGCGGCCATGGCCGAGACGGCGTGAGCAAACCGCTGGTGGCTCGGATCCTCTCGTCTCACCGCCTCGATGGCCGCACGACGCAGCAAGGGGTCCGCCTCCACGTGCCGGCCGGTCATCGTGTGGAGCACCGCGAGCTGCAGCTGGACCCGGACCGCGTCGACACCGCCGGAATCGCGACGCTGGGTCATCACCTCGCCGAACCGCTCCACCGCCTCGTCGAGCCGCCCTGCCGCCCTCGCGAGCTCCGCGCGCACCGCTCGGACCTCCTGCCGCACGACGGGAAGCCGGTCGCGAGACCCCACCTGCTCGAGCACGGCCGTCGCCGAGTCGACGTCGCCTTGCCACATCCAGGCCCGCGCCGCCCACGCGAGCCCGAGTCCCGCGTGGGGCTCCGGACGATCGGAGAGCGCGGTCCAGGTCTCGATCGCCTGGGCGAGCTCTCCGGACCGGTACAGCGCCCGGCCCCGGTAGAACGTTCCCTCCGGTGACGTTGGACGGGCCTCCGGGATCCCGGGCCAACCCCGCACGAACGCCACCACTTCCCGGGGGTCCCAGGGCGCGCCCTCCGGGGTGGGCCGGACCTCGGCGAGGAGGCCTCGCTCGATCGCACAACGCGACCGGAGCAGGGCACTGCGGGCGACGATCTCGGGATCGTCCGTACGCGCAGCCAGCGCCTCGGCCCACGCGGCCAGGACCGCGGCCCCGGCCGGGTCCCCCCGGTCGGACAGCGCGACGGAGGCGGTGAGCCACGCTGGCGCGGCGAGCTCGTCGAGACCGGCCTCGGCCAGCTGCTCTCCCCACGTCCATCGCCCCTGCGGCGGGTCGACGAGGGCCCCGGCCACGGTGAGCTGGTACAGCGACCGCAAGCGGCCGCCTTCGCGAGCTCGGGCGAGCAGCGCCTGCCGGATCCCCGGGGTGGCGAAGCGAAACTGCTCGGGAGCGTCGGCCCCGGGGCGCACGAGCCGGACCAGCAGCCCGGACCTGGCCAGGTCGCGGAGCCAGTTGTCGTCTCGCACCGCGTCGATCTCGGCCGCCTGCCTCCGCCAGGGCCCTACGGCGACGACCTGCCCCATGGTGGCTGCCAGCTCGAGCGCCCTCGAGTCGCCCTCCTCGGTCAGGGCCTGCGCGAGGCGGGCCTCGTCACCCGGGTCCACGGGAAGGGGCCGGTGCACGCCCCGATGCACGAACTCCACCAGCAGACGTCGCGCGACGGCGACGTGCCCCGCAGCTCGGCGTGCGATCTTCACGACGTCGGTCTCGTCGAGCCAGATCCACGACCGGACGATCGCACGGATGACCCGATTCGGCAGTGGCCCCACCGACACCCGATCCACGCCCGGTCGGCCGACCCAGTCCCGCCATCGCTCGTCGTCGGACCGGCCCTCCGCCACCCAGACGAACAAGATCGGGGTCGGAGCCGTGTGGCGGCGCGCGAGCGTCTCGTCGACGAGGGCGGCGAGCCCGGTCCTGTCGCCGGTGGTGCCCTCCCCGCCGTCGACGATCACCACCAACGGACGGCGGGCCCCCAGCGCGGCGAGGTGTCTCCCCAGCGCCGCCAGACGAGCCGGGGTGGTGTCCTCGCCGCGAACCAGCTCGTCGAGCGCAGCCTGATCCCTCGGGTCCAGCGTCCCGTGCCGGCGCGCCATGTCGGCCAGGCGGACGTCGTCGTGCGGCCCGGCCTCCTCGAGTCCCAGGTGGGCGCGGAGCACGCTCGACAACGAAGCCGCGGCCAGGGTGGCCCGATTGGCCCCCAGGACCCAGGCCATGCCGAGCTCCTGGGCGCCGTGTGCGAGGTCGCGAACCAGTCGGCTCCGCCCCACCCCGGGGGGACCGGTCAGCACGACCACGCGCGCGAGAGGGACCCGGTGTACGGCGAGCAGTGCCTTCCACAACGCCCGTCGCTCCTCGTCCCGACCGACCACCGGTCCCTCTCGATGATCGAGGATGCCGGTCCCGGCGTTCCGAAGGTGCATCACGGGGTCGCGCGCCCCGTCGGGAGGCGCCTCGGCGGCCGGCGGCGGACGCTCGTGGCGACCCACCGCGACCTCGCCCGGCGGCAACCCGGCCTCGGGCTCGAACTCCACGGCCTGCTGCTCGGTGAGCGTCGGCTCGATGGGTCCCGGTACCGGGTCGAGCGTGGGGATGGTGTCCTCGCGCTCGGGAACCGGGCTCGCGAGCTGCGACAGCGTCCACGCAGCGTCCGCGGCCGTCTGGAGCCGCTTGGCCGGGTCCTTGTGCAGCAGCTCGCGAAGCCAGCCCTCGAGGTCTGGAGGGCCGTCGTGGGGACCGAGCCGGGGCAGCTCCTCGGTGAGGTGGGCCTCCCGGACCGCGGTCCAGCCCTCGCGGGGAAACGGCGCCTCGCCGGTGATCAACGTCCACACCAGACAGCCGAGTCCGTAGAGATCGGACCACGGTCCGAGATCCCGCCAGTGGTCCCTGAACTGCTCGGGGGCCATGTAGGAGGGGGTTCCCGCTCGCACGAACACCGGCTGGCCAATTCGGCTCGCGAGCCCGAAGTCGGCGAGGACCGGACGACGAGCCCGCGAGACGATGACGTTCGACGGCTTGAGATCGCGGTGGATCCATCCTCTCGCGTGCGCGTGACCCAGCGCGTCGAGGACCGAGCCGAGCAGGGGACGCAGGGCCGGCCACGCGATGCGGCCGCGGTACGGCCACAGCGAGCCGTGCGGCAACCAGTCGAGCACCAGGTAGGGCGCACCCTCGGGCAGCCGACCCCCGCTCGCCTCCGCCGCCGCCCCGTCGACGACCCCCCGCTCGTGGACGGCGACCACGCAGGGGTGGTGCAACGCGGCGAGCACGGTGCCTTCCTGCTCGAACTGCAGCCGGTGGTGAGCCCGATCGAGTCGATGCCGGAGCAGCACCTTGACCGCCACGGGCACGCGGTCGAGCGTGTGGTGGGCGCGCCAGACCTCGGCCATGCCACCGCGCGCCACTGGCTCGTGCAGCGACCACGGACCCAAGGTCGGGGAGGAAGGCGTCGGGGAGGCCACGTTCCCGGTTAACCGGGCGCGTGGAACTCCCGATCGATGCCGTGATCGACGATTTGGTGACCGCGGCCCGCGAGGCGCGGGGCTTCGTGCTCGTGGCGCCCCCTGGAGCGGGCAAGACGACCCGGGTCCCTCGTCGACTGCTGCGAGGAGCTCCGGGGCAGATCCTCGTGGTCCAGCCCCGTCGGGTGGCCGCACGCAGCGCCGCGGCCCGGCTGGCCGACGAGGAGGGGACGCGGCTCGGCGATCGCGTGGGCTACGCGGTGCGCTTCGATCGGCGCACCTCGACGGGCACCCGCCTGATCGTCATGACCGAGGGCGTTCTCCTGCGCCGGCTCCAGGCCGATCCGTTCCTCGAGGACGTCGGCGTGGTGCTGCTCGACGAGTTCCACGAGCGCTCGCTGACCTCGGACCTGCTGCTGGCCCTGCTCGCCGAGGTCCGTGCCGACGCCCGCCCCGACCTGGTGGTGGGGGTGATGTCCGCCACGCTCGACCCTGGCCCCGTCGCGAGCTTCCTCGGCGGGGTGCCCACGGTTCGCTCGGAGGGACGCACCTTCCCGCTGACCATCGAGCACGTCCCCTCCGAGCTCGGGCCCGCGAGCCGAGCGAGAGACGTCGCCGACCACGTTGCCGGCGCGATCCTCGACGTGCTCGACCGAGCTGATGGCGACGTGCTCGCCTTCCTTCCCACCATCCGCACCGTGGGCGAGACGGTGGACGCGGTGCGCGACCGTCGCGACGACGTCGACGTCCTACCCCTACACGGTGCGCTGCCCGCGGCTCGGCAGGACCGGGCCCTCGGGACGGGCGACCGCCGACGCGTGGTGGTAGCCACGAACCTCGCCGAGACCTCGGTCACCGTGCCGGGCGTGCGCATCGTCGTCGACGCGGGCCTCGCCCGCCAGCCGCGGTTCAGCTCGGCGACCGGGCTCGACCGCCTCGAGACCGTCCGGATCTCGAGAGCGAGCGCAGACCAGCGGGCGGGTCGGGCCGGTCGCACGGCACCGGGGCACGTCGTTCGACTGTGGTCGGCCCGTTCGCACGAGGCACGGCCCGCCTTCGAGACCGCGGAGGTCCACCGCGTGGACCTCGCCGGCGCCACGCTCCAGCTGTTCGCCTGGGGCACCGACCCCGACACGTTCGGTTGGTTCGACGTGCCCCCTGCGCCGGTGCGCGAGGCCGCGATGCGCCTGCTCGTCCAGCTCGGAGCCGTCGAAGTCGGCGGGCTGACCGCCTCGGGACGCGCGATGGCGGAGCTCCCCCTCCACCCGCGCCTCGCCCGACTCGTGCTCGCGGGAGACGCCCGGGCGCGCTGGGCTGCCGCGTGGCTCGCCGACTCGGGCCGAGGCGACCTCCCCGCCGATCTCGACCTGGCGGTGGACGCGATCGCCAAGGCTCCCGCCCCCGCGGTCCGCCAGGCTCACGAGCAGCTCCTCCGGCTCGCCTCGCCCCACGACTCGCGCCCCCTCCCCTCCGCCGTGCTCGCAGCGTGGCCCGACCGCGTGGCCCAGATCCGCCCCCACGCCCCGGATCGGGCGCGACTGGTGGGGGGACGCGGCGTGCGGTTCGCGCCCGATCAGCGACCAGGTGAGGCCTACGTCGTGGCGATCGACGTCGACGACGAGGGCGTGGAGGGCCTGGTCCGACGGTGGTGCGCCATCGACGCCGCCAGTCTCCCGACCATCGAGGACACCATCACCCACCTCGACCCCGACACGGGAGTGGTCCAGACCCGCATCGAGCGTCGCTACGGCGACCTCGTGCTCGCATCTCACCCCGCCCCCCTCGATCCCCACGCCGCGGCAGAGCGACTCGCCGATGCCGCGGCCACGAACCTCGCCGCCGCCCTTCCTCGGACCGACGCCTTCGTCCAGCTCCGCCGCCGGGTCGCCTTCGCCCACCGCCTCGACCCTACGGTCCCCGAACCCACGGACCCCTGGCTCGCAGAGCTGGTGCCGGGGCTCGGGTTCGGCCTGCGGTCCCTCGGGTCGCTGCGAGACGCCGACTGGGCAGGCGCGATGCGGGACGCCATGGGCTTCCCCGCCTGGATGCGGGTCCAGGCCCTCGCGCCGGAGCACCTTGCGGTGCCGTCGGGCAGCCGGCGCCGCCTGGACTACGCCGCGAGCGGGCCTCCCGTCCTCGCGGTGCGAATGCAGGAGCTGTTCGGCGCCACCGACACTCCGCGGGTGGGTGAGGGTCGGGTGCGCGTGCTGCTCCACCTGCTGGCCCCCAACGGTCGCCCCCAGCAGATCACCGATGATCTGGCTGGTTTCTGGGCCAACACCTGGCCCGAGGTGCGCAAGGAGAACCGCGCCCGCTACCCCAAGCACGCCTGGCCCGAGGATCCGCTGCAGGCCAAGCCAGAAGCCCGTCCGTCGCGGCGCCGGGGGTGATCGGCTCAAGGCGCGACGTGGCTGCTCGACCGGGATGGCAAACCCAACCGCCGGAGGTCCGGTTTGCCCACGCTCTCACTGTGCCTGATCGCCAAGAACGAGGAGGGCTTCCTTCCCGGCTGCCTGAAGAGCGTCGCCGACGTCGTCGATCAGATGGTCGTCGTCGACACGGGGAGCACCGATGCGACCCCCGAGATCGCCGCGGCGGCCGGCGCCCTGGTGGTTCACCGCGCGTGGGACGACGACTTCAGCGCGGCCCGGAACGCCGCCCTCGACGCGGCGACGGGTGACTTCGTGCTCGTGTTGGACGCGGACGAGCGGCTGGTCGGGGGCAGCGCGCTCCGCTCGACGCTCGATGGTCCCCTCGATGTCGGCATGCTCTCCCTTCACAACGCGGATGCGCTGGATGCCCCCTTCGCCGACGTGCTCGACGGCTCGCGTCGACTCGACGACCCGGTCCTGCTCCCGCGGATCTTTCGTCGCACGCCGGACCTCCGCTGGGAGGGCCGCATTCACGAGCAACCGAGGACCTGGCTCCTCGGCGAGCGACGCGTCTCCCGCGTCGACGGGGTGGCGATCGTCCACCTGGGCAGCGTGCCCGCGGTTCGGGAGGGCCGGGCCAAGCGAGCCCGGAACATCCGCCTGCTGCGCGCCCACTGCGCCGAGGCCCCCGACGATGTCACGGCGTGGGGCTTCCTGGCGAGCGACCTGCTCGACGACGGTCGAGCGGACGAGGGGCGCGCCGCACTCGAAGCCGGCTGGTCCGCCCTCTCGCGCCTCGCGCCCGGTCACCGCGCCTCGCTGGTGCGATTGCTCACGCTCCGGGCGACCCGAAAGCTCGCCGACGGCGACGCTGAAGAGGCCCTCGAGACCGTGCGCGCCCGCACCCAGGACCACGCGAACCTCTGGTACCTCGAGGCGGTGGCCCTCTCGCGCCTCGCGCCCGCGCGCTCCGACGGACCCCGGTTGCGCCGCGACGCGCTCTCGCTGCTCGATCGCTGCCTCGCGTGGGACGGGGAGGCCGCCGCGAAGGCCCTGCCTGGGGTCGGAGGCTACGCGGCGTGGACGCTGCGCGGTGAGCTGCTGCTGGCCGAAGGTCGCCTCGACGAAGCCGTGCGCGCGTTCGACGCCGCAGCGCTCGGTCACCCGGAGCCGCAGAGGCCGGCGCTCGGCCGGATCGAGGCGAAGATCCGCCGAGGTCGGGCGTCCGAGGCGCTGTCCACGTTGGAGCCGCTGCTCGACGAGTCCCGACCCGACAGCTGGATCCTCGCCGCCCTCGCCTCTCGGGACCTCGGCCAGCCACGCGACCTGATCGCCCTGGTCGCCCGAGCCGATCAGCTCGTCACCAAAGGGTTCTGGGCCGCCCACCGCGCCAGGGACCTCGCCGAGCTGCGCGCCGAGGCCGGCCTGTACCGGGGACAGCCGGTGAGCGCTCCCGGCGAGGTCGGGCGGCTCGTGGCCCTCAGCTTCCGCGTTCCCGACCCCGCGGACCCGGTGCCCGCTGCCCGAGCCGGTCAGATCGCCGTCAACCTCTCGAAGCTCGGCCGAGCCCACGCGCTCGAACCATGGCTGGAGCCTCGGGGAGACGCGCGGGTTCCCGGGCTCGGGAACTTGGTACAGGCCACGCTGGCCGAACACGGCATGGTCCTTCACGATGATGACGAGCCCGACCTCGTGTTCGTCGGCGGAGCCGGCCGAAGCGGGACGACGTTGTTCCGCGCGATGCTCGACGCCCACCCGCGCATCCACTGCGGTCCCGAGATCAAGCTCGTGCCGCCGCTGATGACCCAGGTGCGGGTGTGGAGGGAGACCCTCGCCACCGACCTCGCCGCGGCCGGCGTCGATCCGTCGCTGCTCGACGACGCCGCGCGCGCCTTCGTTCGGACGCTCCTCGAGGGTCGCGCCCCCGCCGGGCTCCGCGTCGCGGAGAAGACACCCCACAACCTGCTGCACCTCGCCGCACTGGGTCGCTTGTTCCCCCGCGCCCGGTTCCTCCACGTCATCCGCGACGGCCGCGCGGTCACCGCGAGCCTGCTTCGTCAGGACTGGCGGGATCCGAGCACCGGGGAACGGATCGCCTGGTGTCGCGACGTCGCCAGCGCCAGCGCCTACTGGGCCGAGGTCGTGGAGGGCATCCGCGCCCAGGCGCCCAGCGTGCCGGGGCGCTACCTCGAGGTGCGCTACGAGGATCTCGTGGTCCAGCCCGAGGCCGAGATGCAGCGGGTGCTCGCCTTCCTCGGCGAGGCGTGGGACGACGCGGTCCTGGCCCACGAGCGGGCGGGGGTCGCGCTTAGCCAGCGCGAGTCGAGCAGCGCGGCGGTCGCGTCTGCCATCCACCGGGGCGCCGTCGACCGGTGGCGGGAGGACCTGTCGGACGACGACCTGCTCCAGCTCGTGCCCCAGGCCACCCAGTGGATCGAGCGGCTCGGCTACGCGAGCGCCTGACGGACGGGCCTCCAAGCAGAAGCGGGCGCCCCCGCCATGGGGACACCCGCCGTTTGTTCTGCGCCCTACGAGAGGGTCACACCGCCATCAGAGCTCGACGAAGTTCGCGTCGGCGTCGTAGTAGGTGTCGAGGTGGATGCCGAGGTTGGGATCCGGGTTCGGCAGGCGGTCGAGGAGGTCACCGCCGAGGGGACCGACGAGGTCCGGGTACTCGGCGCCGTTACGCCACAGGCCCTGGAAGTTGATCGGGTTGCGCTGCACGCGGGACAGCGAGCTGTTGGAGATGCCCGTGACCTCGGCGGTACGGTCGAGGTCGTAGACCGTGGCGTTGGCGTCGAAGTTGTCGGCCACCGTGCCGGCGTTCAGGTTGTCGCAGTAGAAGCGCTGGTCGAAGTTCGCGTTGTCGAGCGGGTTGTTCGGGCAACCGAACTCGTCGAACTGCATGAGGCCGGTACCGAGGCCCGCCGCCATGTGGACGTAGAACGGCGAGTTGAGCTGGTTGCCGGTGTTCTGGCCGATGTGCTGCTGCAGGAGCGCGTAGTCGAGGTTCGCGAAGTCGTTGTTCGCGTAGTCGGCGTAGAACGCGTCGTACTCGGCCTGGAAGTTCGCGTAGCCGTCGGCGGTGATGTGGCACTTGACGCAGTAGGCGACACCCTCGTTCTGATTGTCGACGGCGCCGCGGATGGAGTGCGCGACCATCTTGTTGTGCGACAGGGCCGGGAAGTCGTTGCGACCACCGATGGTCGGGCGGTTGCCCTGACCGTTGAGGTCGGTGAACGCGAAGACGTCGGAGGTGTCGTTGTTGATGTCGATGTACTTGTAGAACATCTTCATGCCGCCCTGGCCGTTCCCGATGGTGCCATCGGTGTGGTACTGGATGGAGAACCAGACGGGCGTGATGTAGGTGAAGTCGGCCGCGAACGTGAAGGCGACGCGCTCACCATCGACGTTGTTGAAGAAGTAGTTGTTCGGGTCGCCGTCGTAGATGCCGGTGAGGTGGCAGCCGATGCAGGTGTTGGTCCAGGCGGCGTGGCAGGCCTCGCAGCCCACGTCGTCGAGGTGGCTGAAGCCGTTCGGGACGAGGATGTTGTTCTGGATCGGGCCCTCGTTCTCGGACGCACCGACCCGGCCCATCGCGAAGGCGGCCTCGGCGTCGTAGAGGAGCTCACCCGTGATGGGGTGATCCTTCTGGTTCAGCTTGATGGTGTCGCGGGTCTGCGGCAGGAAGTGGACCGAGCCGTCGACGCGGCTGCGGAGCCAGAAGTCGCCCTGCGCGTCGCGCGTGACGTGGCGAAGCGCATTGCCGAAGCGGTCGGCAGCGCAGTCGGCGGGCTGACCATCGTAGGTGGTGCAGGGAACGGTCTGGGCGTACTCCTCACCACCGTGGCAGCTGACGCAGGTGATGCCGACCGCGGCGTCCTGCTGGCTGACGAGACGGCCGCTGGTGGGGTCGTCGGCGGTACCGTTGTGCACGTCACGCGAGCCGTGGCAGTCGATGCAGCCCAAGCCGGCCTCGTAGTGGACGTCCTCGGGGGTGTCGTCGCGGTTGTCACCGTCGTAGTCCTCGAAGACGATGATCTGCTCGGCGGCACGGCCATTGAACGTGTTGTTGTTCACGGCGGGGTCGAAGAAGCGCGTGTCGTTGGCCGCGTTCACGAAGTTGACCGGGTTCGCCGGGTACTGGATGTTGTTCTCGAGGTCCTGGTTCTGGTCGATCCGGACGCCCCAGTACTGCATGACGGTACGGTTGGAGCCCTGGTGGCAGCCCACGCAGACCTGGTCGGCCTGACCGCGGACGAAGCCGCCGCCGGGCAGCACGCGAGCCACGTTGCGGATCTGGTGGTCCATGATGTGCGGACGCTCCGGCGCGGCGATGGCGTCGGGGTCGGCCGGCTCGAGCTTCGGCACGTTCGGGTCGGTCGAACGGCTCCGACCGTCCATGCTGTACTCCATGTGGCAGCTGGTGCAGCCCGAGGAGCGGAAGTCGGCGTAGCGGTTGTTGGCGCCTGAGCTGTAGGCGTGGCAGTCGGCGCAGTTGCCGACCACGGCCTCCATGATGACGTCCTGGAGCTCGGGGCGACCCGGGTAGATCTGGTTGACGTAGTAGTCACGGCCGCCGAGGTTCACGTCCGCGTCGAAGACGTCGTCGGCGAGGTTGGCGGCGACGTAGGAGGGGTTCTCGTAGATGCCGGTCGGGTCACCGTAGTTGGCGAGGCCGGTCGGGATCTCGTAGAGCTGCGGAACGTTCGTGAACTCGTAGTCCTGAACGCCGGTCCACTCGTCGTCGACCTGGGCACGCCAGGCGTAGGCCGCCGCGGTGTTCGAGTAGTAGCCGTCGTTGACCGGGGGGACCTCGCCGATGGTGTACATCGTCTTCGAGAAGAAGCGGTCCGAGCCGAGGGGCGAGCCGGGAGCCCACTGCACGTGCTCGTCGTAGTGGCAGCCGCTGTTGCCGCAGCCGCGGCCGTCGGTCACCACCCGGAAGTCACCGGGGTTCATGAACTGGATGTAGTCGATGGGCGAGTACGTGACGCCGTCGACGGTGTAGCTCTCGTACTTGTCGAGGCCCGTGCGGGTCAGGTAGTTGAAGTAGGCTTCCTGATTGTTGATCAGGTTGAGCTCGTCACCGATCTCCGGGGGAGCGGGGACGTGGCTCTGCGCGCGACCGAGGCCCTCGGGATTCCCGCCGTGGCACTGCGTGCACGTGATGTACGTGGCCGGACCGAAGGGGTGCGGGTTCGACATGCCGGGGCCGGCATAGTCGTTCGCGTTCGACCCGTTGTGGCAGGACATGCAGCTCTCGGCCTGGCCGATGGGCGGCGGCGGGAGCGGGTTGTCCGGGTCGGGCGGGCAGTCGGGGTCCGGGTTGCAGAGTGCCGGATCACAGTCGCAGCACGCCAGCCGGTATTCGAAGTTCTGCTCGGTGCAACGGTCGAGAACGTCGCAGTTGTAGAAATTGCCGTTCCACTCGACGTTGTCGCACGTGGGCGGCGGAAGGTCGGGGTCGACCGGGGCCGGACCGGGCTCCTGCTCGAAGTCAGGAATCCCGCATCCGCCGATCGCCAGCATGAACCCGCCGACGAGAAGTGCTCGCATGGATGCTCCTGGCCGGCCACCATGGCCGGTTGGTGAGGAAGGGTGGCGACCGGCTGAACCGATCGACCGAAGGGTGAGGTCAGTGAGAGGCACCGGGGAAACGCGAGGCACGCCATACGCCGCTGAAGCCCTCGACGCACGCGGGGCGATCCTCCGCACGAGGCCGCGGCACAGCGCGGCCCACGGAAGTCCAACCCAGTGATTTTGGTGGTCGGGAGTGGGCATTTCTTGGCGATGACCTCGGGGTTCCAGGACGCTGGGCGCCCCGCGGCGGCAAGTGCAATCGACGGGCCAGGTTTCATCACTCGGAGCAACGCGAAGTTTCCGAATGTCACCAGCCCTACTGCGGATCGAATGTCGCATCGAACGTCCCACCTGGGTCCGAAAACGGCCAGCCGGTGGCACGAAGCGTCGTTTGCCCTACGCGTACGATAGGATGCCGACCGACGAGGAGCTGGATGGCGACCGCGACCAACGAAGCCCGAGCTGCGACCCCCTCCCTCGACCTCCGGAGCCTGGCTCCGGCCCTGCTCCTTGGCGGGCCGGTGGCCTTGCTGGTGCTGTTCGCCCTGATTGGTCTCATCGTGGGGTTCCCCTTCTACGCAGCCCCCGTCGAGCTGCGCGCGACCCACGAGCTCCGTCCCCTGTTCGACGGCGGCGGCATCGTCGGCATCGTGCACGGTCTCATCGGCACGGCCTTGATGATCCTCCTGCTTCTCTACAGCGTTCGGAAGTGGCTCCCCTTCCTGGCGTTCATGGGGAACATGCAGTTCTGGATGCAGGTGCACGTCGTGGCGGGGCTCCTCGGGCCCGCCTTCATCGTGCTCCACGGCGGCTTCACCTGGCCACGCGGGTTCGTCGGCATCGGGTTCTGGTGCATGGTCCTGGTGGCGCTGTCGGGCTTCTTCGGCCGCTACCTGTTCGGCTACTTCCCGTCCGCCACCGAGGGGCTGCGCGTCGATCTGCAGGCCGCCCAGAAGACGCTCACCGACCTCCGGGCCGAGATGGTCGCGCTGACCCGCGACGTGTCGCACGACGCCGTGGGCAAGGCCGTCCGACTGGTGAAGAACCTGGACTTCGAGCCTCGGTCGATCGGCGAGCTCGTCATTCTCGACGCCGAGGTCCGCCGGCGGGCCGACCTGGTCCGCATCATGCTCCATCGCGCCGAGCTCCCCGAGGCATCGCGCGTGTCGGCCGAGTCGGCCCTCACCGCCCAGCTGGACCTTCGCCGCAGTCTGGCGGGCTGGAACGTCGCGCGGCGGCTGCTGCGCTACTGGAACCTCTTCCACCAGCCGCTGGCCCTCGCGATGTACCTCATCTCCGCCGTGCACATCTTCAACGCCTTCGTGTTCGGGGGTGTCCTCACCACCCTGACAGGGGGCTGAGCCGTCGTGGATTACATCAACGTCCCCGGTCTGCTCTGTGTTGGCGCCATCATCGTGCTGTTCGTGATTCCCTCGTGGATCTGGATCGAGTACACCGAGCGCCAGAACGCCCGCGAGCGCGACGCCGCCAAGGCGGCCGGGCGTCACCAGCCGGTCACCATCCAGCCGTTCGTCAACCTCGGCGTGTGCATGGGGTCGGGAGCGTGCGTCTCGGCCTGCCCCGAGGCGGTACTCAAGGTGATCGACGGCCAGGCCATCGCGGTGAACATGTCCGCGTGTGTGGGCCACGCCGCGTGCGTCACCGCCTGCCCGGTCAACGCGATCGAGCTCGTGTTCGGCTCCGAGGAACGTGGCATCGCGATTCCGCAGGTGAACAGCGAGTTCGAGACCAACGTGCCCGGCCTCTTCGTCGCGGGAGAGCTCGGGGGAATGGGCCTGATCGCGAACGCAGCCGATCAGGGTGTTCGCGCCATGCAGTACGCGCACCGCGGGCTCAAGAAGCGCGAGGGCAGCTACGACATCGCCATCGTAGGTGCGGGACCCGCAGGAATCGCCGCTGCGCTCTCGGCCATGGAGCGCGGCCTGAACTACGTCCTTCTCGAGCAGGGCGAAGTCGGCGGGGCCGTCCTGCACTTCCCGCGCAAGAAGCTCGTGTTCACGCGTCCGCTCGAGCTGCCGCTCTACGGCAGCGTGAACATCCCCTCGATGGTCAAGGAGCAGCTCGTCGACTTGTTTCGGGACGTGGTTGCCAAGACGGGGCTCACCGTCGCCAGTCACGAGCGCGTCGACGGCATCGACCAGCGGCGCGATGGGGGCTTCACCCTGCGGACCTCCAAGCGCGAGCTGCAGGCCCAGCGGGTGATCCTGGCGCTCGGACGACGGGGCACGCCGCGGCAGCTCGAGGTGCCCGGCGAGGGTAGCGAGAAGGTCGCCTATTCGCTGCTCGAGCCCGAGCACTACACCTACGACCACCTGCTGGTGGTCGGCGGCGGCGACTCCGCGGTCGAAGCCGCCTGTACGCTGGCCGAGCAAGAGGGCAACCAGGTCTCGTTGTCGTACCGCGGCAAGACGATCAATCGCCCGAAGCCGAAGAACCTCGAACGCCTGCGTGACGCGGTGGCCGCGGGAGCGGTCGAGCTCATCCTCGAGTCCAACGTGGTGGAGATCGGCGAAGACCGCGTGGTCCTCGACCAAGCGGGCCAACAGATCGTGCTTCCCAACGACTATGTCTTCGTGTTCGCGGGGGGCGTCCTGCCCACCGACTTCCTCGTCAAGGCCGGAGTCCAGATTCGCAAGCACTTCGGCAAGCGGGTCGAAGACGTCGACGAGGACGAGGAACGGCGCAGCTCGGCCCCCTCGCCCCGGCTGCCCGACACCCCGCTGTCGGCCCCCACCTCGGTCGCGAAGCCCCCGGTTCCCGTGGGCAACGACGAAGCCACGGTCGCGCTTCCGCTCGTGGGCGGGGGCAACGAGACCACGAAGCGGCTCCCGCTCGAGGTCATCGAGTCGCTGCTCGACGCCGAGGAGGCGACGGGCGACCCCGAGACCGTCCTGCTCCCCAGTCTTCCCGGCGACCTCGGAGAGCGCGACGCCACACCGAAGGCGGCCGAGCCAGCGGCGAAGACGCCACCCGACCGGGGGGAGCAGACCATCCGGCTGCCCCCCGTCGACGCCTCCGGGCTCGACGACCAGCCAACCAAGATCCTGAAGGGGGACGACCTCCGGGCGGTGGTGGCCCGAGCGCTCGGCGAGGTACCGACCGACGCCCCGACCAACCCGGTACCCTCCTCCAACACCGAAGACCCGGAGACCCAGCCGCTGCCCGCGACGCTCGACCCCGCCACCGAGCCCCCTCCAGGCGAGCACACGCGTCGCATTCCGACCTCGCCGGACGTCGACGAGGACACCGATGGGAAGGCCGGCCCCAGTCCCGCCGGCGCCGCGCCGCTCAGTGCTCGGCTAGGAGGAATCGCCCAGATCGCGTTTGGCAAGCTGCCCGGGAGCGCCCGTTCGGCCGAGCCGCTGACGTTCGAGGAGCAGGTCGTGCAGCTCGAGCGCACCCTGCTCCTCGGTGGGTTCGATCAGGTGCTCGCCGAGGCCGAAGGGCTCCGCCGTCTCGCGAAGTCCATGCCCGCGGCCCCGCGTCTGAACGCCGAGCACCGGCTCGCGCTCGTCGAGGGGCGCGCCCACTTTGGTCTTCACGCCTACGACGACGCGGCGGCCGCGTTCGAGCGCGCGGCGAGCCTCGCCGAGAGGCAGCACGAGGACGCTCCGCCGTCGGCCGCGCTCGGTTGGCTCGGCCGCACCCTGCTCCGTGCCCGCGACTACGAGCGCGCCGACGCCATCCTCCAGGCTGCGCTTCCCAGGACGCCCGACCGGGGAACCGTGCTCTGTTCGCTGCACGAGGTGGCGCTTCGGCGCGGTGGTCAGGAGCGCGCGGTGCAGTTCGGTCGACAGGCGCTGACCGAGGCCCAGCAGCGCGACGACCGAGAGGGCGAGTCCGAAGCGCGGGCCTCGATCGCGCTGGGGTTGCTGGTGCAGGGAAACCTGAAGGGCGCCCTCGAGCAGCTGGTGATGGCCGACGAGCGTCTGGTCGCCCACGACCGTCCCGACCTCCGCTCGGCGATCCTCGCCAGGGCCATCGAGGTCGATCTCGCGATGGGGCGGCTCGGACAGGCCCTCTATCGGCTCGAGGTGCTGCTCGAGCTCGCCACCCAGCACCCGCTCCTCATCGGTCAGACAGAAGCGGTCGTGCTCCTCGCGGAGACCATGCGGGCGGTGGGACTGGGTGAGGACGCCGGCTCCGCCGCGATGCAGGCCATCTCGCTCGCCGAGGCCGAGGGCTCGGTTGCCGATCCCCTGAGAGTGCGAGCCGCACGCGTGATCTGCGACATCGGACGTCACTCCGAGGCCGGCGGTGCGCTCGCGGACCTCACCGACCCCGACGACGGAATGGTCGACGATGCCGCCGCTCATCGGCTCGCCGTCACCGCTCGGGTCACCGCGCACAGCGAGCGCCACACGGATCGACGACGCGGCGTGGCCCTCGCGGAGCAGGCCCTCGAGCGCCCGCCCCCCTCGATCGCCGTGCGCGCCGCTCAGATCCGGCTCGACGCGGCGAAGGCGCTCATCGACGCCGGGGAGCCCGCCCGGGCCCGCGCCTCGGTCAAGCGCGGCCTGAAGCTCGTGCAGGGACTCGCCGCTCGAGGCCTCAAGCTCGACCTGATGATCGCGCTGCACGACGCACAGCCCGACGAGCGTGTCGCCGAGGCGGTGCTCAAGGTCGCGGCGCGCATTCTGGAGTCGCTACCGGACCACGCCCGCGACAGCTTCCGGCGCCGTGCCGGGCTCCGCCGGGTTCTTCAGGGTCGGCGCTGACCGGAGACGTAGGGAGCGAGGTCGATGCGCCGGCGAACGCGCGAGCCTCCTTCCACCACGAACTGGGTGCGGGCCTCGAGCCCGTCCATGGGCCCCAGGGCGTGCCGGGAGAGCTTGGCCCAGGGAAGCTCCCCGACGGCGCGGAGCGTGCTCTGCTGTGCCTCGAAGTAGGCGGAGCGGCTCTCGGCCGAGGTGCTGAAGGACCGCTGCTCGAAGTCCTCGTCGGCGAGCCGTCGCGCCAGGCGCCGCAGCAGCATCAGCTGATCACGACGGGGCCCGGTCACGTCCGCGTCCCGCCAGGACAGCACGCGCACCGGCTGCGCCTTCAGGAACATCGCGATGGCGGTGGCCCGGTCGAGATCGTCCTGCTCGGCGAGCCACAACCAGGGGCCCCAGCCGATCCGCTCCGGGAGGAGCCGCGGGGCGATGGCGTGCCAGACCGTGGGTCCCTGCGTCCCGAGCCAGTTCGTGATGGCCGGTCCGCCGCTCGCCGCCGTGGTGAGCCGATCGTACTCGTCGGGGTGGGTGCGGATCCACGCGTCCTCCGCCTCCCGGCGGGCTTCCGTTTCCCGTTCGCGCTTCACCTTGGCGCGGATCTTCGACCAGTTGGCCCGGGCCTCCGCGGGCAGGGTCGCGACGATCTTGGCCGCCTCGGCGTCGCTCCCGAACGCGAGGCGGTGGCACATCCAGAGGCTGTGCATCGCGGCGTCCGTGAGGCCGTCGAGCTCGGCGGGTCCCAGTCCCTCGCGCCGCAGCTCCTTCATGGCCGAGGAGCGCATTACCCGCTCCGCCTCGCTGCCCCGCCCATCACCCCGCATCAGCACGACCCGAAGCTCGGTCACGAGCGCACTACGCTCCTGCTTCGTGAGGACGCGAACAGGGGTCGGGGGTGGAGACGGGCGGGACGCCCTGGACACCCACCACCCGATCGGCAGCGTCATCAGCAGCGCCGTGGCGATGATGATGGCCGTATCGAGCGACACTCAGTGAAACCCCCGACTGGTCGGATCCCTTCTCGGAACCGCGGCCGCTCCGCTTCACCCTCCTTGTCCCGACGGCTCACCCCCGCTGCAGCGCGAGGACGAGCGGGCCGAGGTCGACGCCCACGGTCTGCTCGATCCGCTGGCGGAGCGTTGGGTCGTGCTGGAGCGCGTAGAGGCGCTCGATGGGGTGACCGAGCACCGACACGGCCACCCGTGCGTCGTCGAGGGTGACCGGGCCCGTCGACAGGCCGCGCATCAGCCTCACGAGGGCAACGAGGTCGTCGTGAACGCGCGCCTCGCGCTCTTCGGGTCCCGGCCCCCGGTCCAGCGCGCGCGCGCGCTCGCTCGCGCGCGTCGCGAGCTCGGCGAGGTGCTCCCACGCCGACTGGGGCCAGCGACGCGGCTGGGTGTCCAGCACACAGAGAGCGCCCGCCACCCGGTCGCCCACGTAGATGGGGTGGCCGAGCCAGGCTCGAACCCCCATCTCCCCGGTCAGCCGACCGGGCAGCTCGACCGCTGCCTCCTGGATGTCTTCGACGATCCACGGGCGGTCGTCGCCCGCCACGAGCTGACCGAGCGCATCGCACAGCTCGACCGCCGCCCCGGGGGCGGTCGCGGGAACCCCCCACCAGGCCCGGACAAAGCGGGTGTAGCCGAGCACGATCGACAACAGGCCGATCGGTGCCTCGGCGGTCGCACACGCCTCGGCGACGACCGGCTCGAGGTGTGCGTCTGGTCGTTCGACCACCATCGGACCGAGCCTCCCGCTTCGCCCATCGGCCCGGTCGGTCGGTCGTTCAACGCGTCTCTTCGGAAGCGCCGCTCGCGTCCGCCACTGCAGTGCCCTCGTCCTCGCCATCGACCCGAGCCGGGAGCGGCGGGGCGGCTGGCCGACGCGACCCGCGCCGGCGAGGGCGCAGGTACTTGCTCATCCGCACGAAGAGCCCGAACTCTCCGTCGCTCACTCCGAGGTCGGGCTCCGACAGGTAGCTGACCCCGCCGAGCAGGATGAGGTCCGGGCCGGGAGCGACGAGGTCGACGAACAGATCGGTGTAGACACCGAGGCCCTCGTAGTCGTCGGGCACCGCGAGCGCACGCACCGAGACGTCGACCGACAGCAGGTCGGACAGCGCCCACGCCCCCAATATGCCCACGTCGTACTGCGCGCGTTCCTCGACCTGCAGCCAGTTGCCGGTGAGCAGCAGGTCCGCGCGGTTGCCGATGCGGACGGCCCCCACGGTGGGCTGGATTCGGGCAAACCCGTCTTCGGGCCGGCCCGAGTCGCGGTACCGGGCCCTGAGCTGGAAGTACGGCGACGGGTCGGACCCCGGCTTCACGGCCCGAAACGTGGCTCCCACGAGATGGTTGACCCTGGGATCCACCTGCTCGTTGTCGACGAGCAAGACCTGGCCAAGATCTCCGAGCCGCTGGGCAAATCGCTGCTGTTCGGGATCGACATCGGCCGAGGAGATGTAGCGATACGACGAGAACGCGTTGTAGAGCAGCTCGACGCGCGTAGCCCGACTGGGGGAGATCACCGTGAAGACCTGCGCGTCGGCCAGCGAGGGGCCTCCGTTGTCCTCGTCGGCGGTCGCGAGGTTGAGGTCGAGGCGTCCGGACACCTCGAGCAACCGATTCATCGACCAGCGCCCCATGGCGAGCACCGCCGCGCGGTCCAGGTTCCCCTCGAAGGACGTCACCTCGCCGACGAAGGAGGCCTGGGCCCTCGAACCCGTGAACGCCAAGATGGGCCCTCCTCCGGGACGCAGCCGGAAGTCGGTGTCGAAGATCGAGGGGGCCAGACCCGCCCAGCCGCCAATGTCGACAGTCCGCGACGCGTGCACCAGCGCCTGCAGTCCGTCGACCAGCCGGGGGCCACCCCGAAACACCGGGTGACGGCCAATGTCGAGGGTGAGCCGGTCTCCATTGATCTCGACGCCGAGCTGGCGGACGATGTGAACCTCGAGAGGTTGCGCCTCGCCCTGGAGCCCTGGCTGTGGGTCGTAGGTGAAGCGTGCGTCGGCGAGAGCTCGCACGTCGGTGGTACCCACCTCCCCGATGGTCCAGCGCAGCCGCTGGCCGAGCAGGAAATCGATGTCGGCGCCCGGGGCGCCGTTGTCGCGCCCCACCGACGACGTGGTGAAGCCCTGGAAGCCGAAGCTCGTGATGGAGAGGTCGGACCTCGGCACCGTCTGGGCCGACGCGGGCATCGCGGCGAGAGCGACGAGCAGCGTCATCGGAGGGATTCGCAGTCCGTGGGCTCGGCGTCGATGTGGCAGCCGGTGCAGACGGCATCGACGTACTGGTTGTCGTGCACGCCGTCGTGGCACGTCACGCAAGCGAAGGTGTCGGTCCCGTTGGGATGGCAACCGATGCAGCCGGTCACCCAGGCCGACTCGTCGTCGACGGGCTCACAGCCAGGCGACGCGCTCGAGGCGTGCGGAATGCGGGTCGGGTGCTCGATGGCGGGCTTCCAGGCGTCGGAGGTGTGGCACCCGCTGCAGTCCCACCACAGGGCCTGGGGGAGCGTGGGGTCCGCATAGTGGGTCGGCTCGGGCCGGTCCGCCTCGTGGCAGGCGCCCCAGCAGAGCTGGCTTTCGGGCAAGCTCGCGTGGTCGAAGCCCGTGTCGATGGGAGTCGGTTCGATGGTGGGCGTCTCGACGACCTCCCAGCCGTCTTCGACGTGACAGCCATCGCACGCCTCACCCGGGTAGTGGTCTGGCCCCGGGCGATCCACCTCGTGACACGCCACACAGCTGTTGGGCAGCGTGAAGTAGCCCTCGACCCCGTGGCAGCCTTCGCATCGGACTGCGGTATGTTTGCCGCGGAGGGGGAACGCAGGTTCCTCACCCGCGTGCGGAAGCGTCTTCGAACCGCACGAAACGAGAAGCGCGCAGCTCACGGAGACCAGGAGGGCGCGGGGCATCACCACCTCAGTGCGGGTAGGACAGCGCGGGAGACCACTGGTAGATCCGGTGGCAGCTGTCGCAGTTCTGGAAGTTCGGACCCAGGTGTTCGGGGATCGTGGGCGGAGCCTCGGCTTCGTGGCACCTGAAGCACTGGGTTGGCGTACCCACGTACGACAGCGCGTGGCAGTCGTAGCAGGTGGCCAGGCGATGGGCGCCCCGAAGGGGCCATCCCGTCTGGTGATGTCTGAACGAGGTGCGAAGCCAGGACACGGTCTCGTGGCAATCTGCACAAGCCATGCCAAGCTGGTTGTTGTGCGGATCCTCCGCGCCGTGGCACGAGCCGCACACCGGTGAGGCCTCGCCGCGAGGCCGACCCGCGGCGTGACAGCTCTCGCACGGCAGCAGCTCGTGCGCGCCCGAGAGCGCAAAGCCGGTCATCGCGCCGTGGTCTCCGCCGCCGAGTGACGCGGGGAACCACTTCTCCGACTCGTGACACGAGATGCACAGTCCCTCGTAGTGAACCTTCGGCTGGTCGCTCTCGTGGCAGGCCTCGCACTCGGACTCGAGACCCGAGAACTGCGACACCTCGTCGTGGCAGGTGTTGCAGGAATGCACACTGTGAGCTGGCGCGAGGTCGAACCCGGTGTTGGCGTAGTGGTCGTAGACGACCTCGGCGAAGCCCGTGGTCTGGTGGCAGGACTCGCAGGTGTCGACCCCCACCGTCTCGTCGTGAGGGTTCGTCGGGTAGTGGCAGTCGTTGCAGGATGCGTGGGGGACGTCGTCCCACTTGCCCTCCTGGTGGCACTTCTCGCACGACAGACCGACGTGCTTGCCCGTGTGGGGGAAGCTCGTCGTGTCGTGGTCGAAGAACTGGACCGCGAACCCCTCCTCGATGTGGCAGCGGGCGCAGGGCACTGGCTCGTGACGACCGTTGTGGGCGTCTTCGTGGCAGCTGTCGCAGTCGGCGAAGTCGAGCTTGACGTATCGGGCACGGGTGCCCGCCCCGTGGCACTCCTCGCAGCCGACGTCGTTGTGCTTGCCCTCGAGGGGGTAGCGCGAGCGATCGTGGTCGTAGTCCTGCATCGACCAGTCCTTCACGGACACGCTGTGGCAGGCGTCACACTCCCGGGGAGCGAACTGGCCTCGGTGGACGTCGTCGTGACAGCCCGAGCACACCTCGGGAACCTGCTCGGTCTTGTCGCCGCTCGGGTGACACTCCTCGCACTCGACCCCGACGTGCTCTCCTTCGAGCGGGTAGCCCGTGAGGTCGTGGTCGAAGGTCGGCACCACGAACGTCTCGGCGGTGGGGTGACACTCCTCGCAGGGCTGCTCGCGAAATGGCGCCCGATGGCTGTTGATGTGGCAGTCGTCGCAGCGCTCGAAGGGGATGGGCACGAACTTGAAGTCGACGTGGCACTCGGAGCACTCGACGTTGCTGTGCGCGTACTCGAGCGGATAGTCGGCCTGCCGCGGGTTGTCGTGGTCGAACACCTCGAGAGACAGCGGAAGAGCGGACCAGCCATCGGCGTCGTGGCAAGACTCGCACTTGCCGAGCAGCGGTCGGGTGCTCTCCTCGTAGCCGTGCACGTCGTCACGGGCATGACAGGACAGGCACTCCGGGCGCTGGCCCGAATAGTCCCCAGGCGTCTGATGGCACTGCCTGCAGTCGAGCAAGGCGTGCTCGCCCTCGAGCGCCCAGCCCGTCTCCTCGAGGTGGGAGAAGTCGTCGGGAATCACGACCAGCTGGTTCTCGCGGCCAAGATGGTCGGGATGGCACTCGCCGCACTTCTGACCACGGTCCTTGCGCCCGTGGAAGCCCGACTCGGTGCGAACCTGCCGCTTGACGCTGTCGTGGCAAGCCATGCAGCGGTCGGGCGTCGGCCCCTGCCCTGGCGCGTGGCAGCTCGTACAGCCGGTCAACGTGTCGAGCTCGGCGTGGGGCTGGGCCAGTGGCCCCGGAGAGACGAAGGCGCCATAGCCCTGGGCAAACGCCGCAGAGGACACGAAGAGGACGACCAGGGGGATGACGAGCCGAGCGAGGATGCAGTCGAGTCGCATGGTCTTCCGTGGCAGAGGTGCATCCGAGGCAGGTCCTCGGCCCCCCGGAGGGCTAACACACGTGCCAGACCGTCGAGCGACGTCGTTCAGGGGGCGCGTTGCCCACCGGCCTTCCGGGCCCCTGCAGCCTTTCGATGACACCAAGAGTCCACGGGCCTTCCCAGCGATCGGTGGAGTGACGATCTGCAGCACGAGGTCATCCTTGAGCCTGTGGTCGCGATTCGCACTGCAATTCTCGTGCCAGACTCGACCCAGGTGGACGAGAGGTGCGTCGCGCCCCTCATCGGTACCCTCGAGCCTGTAGACCAATGGTGGGGCGATGGACAAGCCGCGTCCGCGAGACCGATTATGGGGGTCGCAGAGGGGCAACCGTGGCCACTTGCGACGAGCGGATTCTGGTGGCCGGGGGCAGCCAGGGGGTCGGGCGACTCGTAGCCGTTCGAGCGCTACAGCTGGGCGCCTCCGTGCGGGTGTTCTCGCGGCGCCCCGAGCGAGCTGGGCTACCGCAAGCCGAGTCGCTCGCCGGTGACGCGCTCGACCCCGCGGTGTGCAAGGAGGCAGTGGCTTGCTGCACCCAGGTGGTCTGCGCGCTCGGTCTGCTCTACGCCGAAGGCCGCGTCCTCGAGTCGACCGATCGGATCGTCGACGGAGAGGGCGTCATTCATCTCCTGCGCGCAGCCGAGGCCGAGGGCATACGGCGCTTCGTGCTCGTGTCGAGCCTCGGCGCCGGTGCGTCCTGGAGCTGGCTGCCGGGTCCGGTCAAGCGGGCGTTCGAGCGAGCCGGGGCCGTTCCGGTGCTCGAGGCCAAGGGACGGTCGGAGCGCGCGCTCGCCGAGTCGACGCTCGACTGGACGATCCTCCGGCCCGGCTACCTTCACGACCATCGGATGCGCACGGCCCCCGTCTGTGTGGAAGGGCCAGCGCCCGGCGTGACCTCTCGTGGAGCCACGGCCGACGTGGCCGTGCGGGCGTTGACTTCTCCGGCGTCCTCGCGACGCACCCTCACCGTGGTCGACGGCCTCGTCGCCGCACTGGCCGTAGTCCCGTTGTGGAGCCGCCCCGTACGCTTCGAGACACGCTGGCAACCCTGGCGCTGACCGCGCTCAGTCACAGGTCGCAGCGATCGCGTAGCTGATGGTCACCGTGTCACCCTGCCCGACCGGCGGATCGAGGATGGTGACGGTCCGCGCCTCGTCGGTGTAGCTGAAGGCGTCGGTGGGCCCCCCGTTGACCTCGACCCGAATCGAAGACCTCACGGCTCGATTCTGGAGATTGTAGCTCCGCACGCCTTCGAGCACGTCCTCGGCCAGGCTGGGCAGCTGGTTGCCCCAGTTGGAGGTGCAGATGTCGACGACCGCGCCGTTCGTCTCGATCGCCATGTCGTAGTAGCCGGTGTTGCCCTGCCCGTTGGCCGCGCAGGGCGGGTTCGGGGTCTTGTCGACGATGGCGGACACCCGGACGAGGTCGGGGTGGTCGACGAAGGACCGGAAGTTCTCGAGATGCGTACGCCACGACGTGGTCGACTGCTCGCGCTCGTCGCTCGCGACCACGATGTGGAGCAACGAGCCCTCGCGGAGGAAGCCGTCGTTGCAGCCGCCCGTCCGCGTCTCGTTCAGCGCTCGCGTGGCCATCTCGAACAACCGCTCGGACTCCTCCTCGGTCGGAAAATCGGGATCGAACAGGTCACGGAAGGCGCCGTCGCTGAACCGGCTCTCGGCGAGGGGGGTCGAACCGTCGTAGACCACGCCGTTCAGGCACCCGGACGAGCTGTTGATCTGGGCGAGCTGCCAGTCCGACAGCTCCCGGAGCTTGCCGAAGAAGGCCGGAATCCCCGCGCTGAGCGTGTCCTGGTTGTCCTCCTCCATCGAGCACGACTGGTCGATGAGGAACATCACGTCGACGGGAGGGACGCCAGGGGTGGCGAACGTCTCGGTGGCCTGTCCCACGTAGACGCCCGTTCCGGACTGCTCGGCCCGCTCGACGCCGGCGGGGTCGTTGGACCCTACGAGGAGCGTTCCGGCGTCGTCGGCGTCCTCCCGGGGCCACCAGCGCACGTCGACTCGCTCGCGCTCCCCCGGCGCGAGCGTGATCGGCAGATCCTCGCGGAGGTCGTCGAGCTCGAGCAGCCGCATGTCGCCGTCGCTCGACTCGTAGTCGACGCTGTCGATGACGATGTCGCTGCTGCCCACGTTCTCGAGCGTCAACTCGAGATCGCCGCCACACGGCACGAAGCCCTCCCCGAACGCGAAGTCACGCGGCGTGATCTCGAGGTCGGGCACCGATCCCCCGCCGACGAGGTCGAGCGGCGCCCTCGGCTCGTCGGGGTCGTCGGAGACGACCTCGATGCGCCCGAAGTTGTCGCCTTGCACGTAAGGCCGAAACGTCACGTCGAACGTGCGGGCCTGGTCCGTGACGAGTTCGAAGGACTGGGGACCCGTCACCGTGAACCCGGCTGCTCCCGTCACGACTTCGATGGCACTCACGTCGAGCTCGGCAGGACCGCGGTTGTAGACCGTGAAGGTCTCGGTGGCCGTCTGCCCCTCCTCGAGGTGGGGGAACACGAGCGCAGGCGGCTCGATGACGATGTCCGGCTGGGGCCCCCGGACTCCACCTGCGTTACCGCCCAGGGTCGCTTCTCGCTGACAGCCGAAGAACAAGGCTCCGAGGACCAAAAAACGAACAACCCGCAAAATCGCCTCCACACCACGGGCGCGGTCTCGGAGCGTCGCGAGAGGCGACGTGAGCTGAGCGCCGTTGCACAGCATAGCAAACCTCGCAGTTGCCCAGAAGTCGATTGGTTCCTGCTCGTCGAGCGCGCACCATCATGCGACGGCGGGCTGGCAGCTCGGGCACCAGTAGGTGCTGCGCCCCCCCAGGTCGTCGCTCACCACCGTCGTGCCGCAGGTGGCACAGGGCTGTCCGTCGCGCTTGTAGACGGCGAAGGGGTTGGCGGCCCCCCGGGTGACGTAGATCGTCTCGGCGTCGGGCTCGGCGAGACTGAGTGTGTAGGCGAGCTGAGCCGTGATGGCAGAAGCGAGGCGCTCCCACTGCTCGGGGGCGAGCCCATCGGCGGGGGTGCCGGGGTGCACCTTCGCCCGAAAGCACGCCTCGGCCGCGTGGATGTTGCCGATACCCGCGATGCGCCCCTGCTCCATGAGCACGACCTTGACGGGCTTGCGCGAGCGGAGCGCGACCGCGAGCTGCGGACCGGTGAGCGGGTGGTCGAGAGCGTCGGGACCGTGGCCGTCGCGCAGGGCGGACTGCAGGCCTGCTGCGGTGTGGAAGACCACGCACCCCATGCGCCGTCGGTCCACGAGCCAGAGGGTGTCGTCGCCGAACCGGAAGCCGAGGCGGGCGGAGGCCTGCGAGGCCGGCCCGGCGGGGCGGCGCACCCAGTGCCCGGTCATGCCGAGGTGGATCAGGAGCCCGTGAGGCCCGAACGTCCAGCCGAGCCGCTTGCCGTGGCGGTGCACGCCGACGGACGACTCCCCGCGAAGCTTCTGCAGCAACGCGTCGCCACCAGGGAGCTGGTCCGAGGGTCGGGACGACATCTTCTTGCGGATCACCGCCGTGTCGTTGACGAGCACCTCGTCGACGGCGCGGCCGGCCGCCCAGCGCTCGAGCTGCTCGCGACACACCTCGGCCTCTGGAAGCTCCGGCATCTTCTCCCCCTTCCGGCCCCACTCACCCGGGACGGGAGAGCGCTGCGGCCAGCCCGAACCACCTACCGCGCGCCCCGGACAGGTCCTGACCGGGACACTGAACGTTCGACCACCGGTGCATTCATCAGCTCAACGCCGCGACGATCCGCTCCGTCACCTCGTCCGGCGACGCCAGGCCATCGACCCGCCGCAGCAGGCCCCGGGACTCGTAGAACGGGACGAGGGGTGCCGTCTGACCGTGGTACACGGCGAGCCGCTCCCGACACTTCTCGGCCGTGTCGTCGGACCGCTGGATCACACGGTCGGCGATCTCGGGCGGCGGTGGATCGAAGTCGAGGTGGTAGAGCTTCTTGGTCTCGGGGTCCTGGCGCCGGCCCACGATGCGGCGCTCGATCACCTCGTCGGGAACCTCGAGGAGCACCACCGCCTGAAGCGGTCGTCCAGCCTCGGCGAGCATCTGCTCGAGCGCCTCGGCCTGGGGAATCGTACGGGGAAAGCCATCGAGCATGAAGCCCTCGGCCGTGTCGGGCTCCGCGAGCCGCTCGCGGACGAGTCCGACCGTGATGTCGTCGCTGACGAGCCCGCCGCTGTCCATGATCGCCTTGGCCTTCAGGCCGAGCGGCGTTCCGGCCTTCACGGCAGCACGGAACATGTCGCCCGTCGAGATGTGCGGGATGTCGAACCGCTCCACGAGCCGCGCGGCCTGGGTGCCCTTTCCGGCTCCTGGGGGTCCGATGAAGATCATCCGCATGGTGTTCTGGCCTCCTTCGGGGTGCTGAAGCTTCACGCTCCCACAACTGCCGTCCGCTCGCAATTTCGCATCAAGGGTCGACCGATCTGCGCCGATAGACGGTCCACCTTCACGACACGGAGTTGGAGCCCCCCATGCCGCCCACATTCGCGTCCGGTCGCAGACGACGTCTGACGTCGATCCTCCCAGAAGATATGACGGACTCCTGGTCGGTGCCCGAGCAACGCGATCCGGACCAGGTTTCCATCGTCATCGACCGGGAGCGGCCGGTACGCGCGAACAACCAGCCGACCGTGACCCCGAAGCGGAACCCCCGTCGGGGCTGACGCCCCTGCCGCCCGGCGACCTGCGCACCTGCGGATCGTGTGCGTGGTCGGGCGCGCTCGACGACGCTCCCCCGCCGAGGCTCCGCTGCCGAGTCGCCGCCCCCGAGGGCGCTGAGGGCCCCGAGGTTGCCGCGGAGACACCCGGGTGCACCCACCACGAGGAACGACCCGACTGCCTCCAGTGCGGCGCGTGCTGTCGCGAGGCGTTCGACAGCGTACCCATCGACGACGACGACGCCGCAGCCGGCCGTCCCCCGAAAGGCTGGCGCCGTCGGCACGACGACGGCTGGAGAGATCTGCGACGCGCTCCCTCGCCCGATTGGCCGGGTCGTACCCGGTGCGCGGCCCTGCTCGGTGACGGGGGGCCGAGGCCCTTTCACTGCGTCATCTATGCAGACCGTCCCCGCGCCTGCCGCGATCTCGAGCCAGGAAGCGACGCGTGCCTGTTCGCGCGGCGGCGCGTCGGTCGGTTCCCCGGTCACTCGAAGTAGCCGAGCGCTCCGAGATTCTCCGTGAGCTCGTCGTCTTCGGCTCGCTGGTGGACGGGCACGTCGCTCGGGGTACGTCGGTCGGGCTCGGGCGCCGCCACGCCGTCGAGGTACGCGCCGAGCTCGCGCTCGAGCCTGCGCTCGAGACCAGCGTCGTCGAGCGGCCACAGCTCGCCGGGGTCGGCTTCGAGGTCGTACACATCGACCTCGCCGTCGCTGGTAGCCACGATCTTGTGGCGGCCGACGACCAGCGCGTGACCCGACTTCATCCAGGGGCCCAGCTCGACGTCGGGGTGGACGTTCTGCACCGTCTCGATCTCTCGCCGCAGGGGCTCGGCCAGCCAGGTGGCGGCGGGCGACGGATCCTCGAACCAGTCGCCCAGCCCGGCCGGGGGACGCACCCGCGACAGGCGCGCGACGGTTCCGAACAGGTCGCGGGTGCTCACGGGCTCGCTCCGCCGCTCCCCGGAGAGGTCCGGGTGCCAGACGACCAGCGGCACGTGGGTGAGCGTTCGCCACAGGGCGAACCGGTGGTTGAACAGTCCGTGGTCCCCCAGGTTCTCGCCGTGGTCGCTCGTCAGCACCACCACCGTCTCGTCGAGGAGTCCGCGTTCGTCCAGGCCCTCGAAGAGCCGTCGAGTGGCGTCGTCGAGGTCGCGTAGCGCGGCATCGTAGACCGCCCCGATCGCCTGCAGCTCGGGAACCGTGTACGGCGTCTTGCCGAAGTTGTAGAAGTGCAACCGGATGTGGGCCGCGTCGGTGGCGAGCCCCCGCGCGACGACATCGGGATCGCCGATCACGGCGTCACGAGACGCACTGGATGGAAGCCGTGGCGTGTGGGCCTCCATGAAGTTCACGTAGGCGAGAAAGGGGGCCTCGGGGTCCTTGCGACGATCGATCCACTGCAGGAGTCGCTCGCCGACGAGCGGAGCGGCATCCTTGTGGGATGCCCGCGCCCACTCGGCTTGGTCGCGCCGTGCGCGGGCGGCGACCAGTCGGGGGCCAACTCCTGGCTGCGGTCGCCAGGAATCAGCTTGCCGAGCGTCATCGCCAGGGCCTCCTCCCGATGCCGTCGGTCGTAGGTCGCCCAGCGGACCCGGAAGCCCTGGAGGAGGTTGGTGGTGTGGTCGAGCAGCGGATTCGCGGCCATCGCGAAGGTGGCATAGCCTGCGTCGGCAAAGTGCTCGGCCATGGTGGTGTGGTACCCGTCGAGCCAGAGCCAGCGCTCGTCAGCGCCCGTGCTCTCCGGCGGCAGACCGGTGAAGAGCGAGGCGTGTGACGGAAGCGTCCAGATGCCTGGGCTGTGGGCATTCTCGAACAGCACTGCCTCCCTCGACGCCTCGTCGAGCCACGGCGTGGTCGGTCGGTCACCGCCGTACGGCGTCAGCCGATCCGCACGGACGGTGTCCCAGACGATCACGACGACGTTGAGTTGGTCCGGTGGCGGCTGCCAGGCCGCCCACCCCGCGACGGCGATGGCGCACGACAGCGAAGCCGAGGCCGTGACGACGGTCATTCGCGACATCATGGCCCTCCGCTGCGACGTTCGCCTACCGTGTAGCCCAGCTGGCGGAGTTGCTCTGCGAGCGCAGGGTCGGCGTGAAGCGGTCGGCCAGGGCGGTCGTCCGGACCCCGCAGGGCCGCGTCGTAGCGGGGACGCTCCGCGTCGAACGCCCGCAGCTGGTCGACCAGGGCTCGGCGCCGCGCGGCGTCACGGACGGGTCGCGCGTCCGGACGCCCGGGCACGGCGAGATCGAACAGACGCACTGCGCCGTCGTGGCGCTGTACGAGCTTGTGGTCGCCGTCGAACCACACCCGGAATCGCCCGGCCCAGCGACGCGGGGAGAGATCCGGAAAGGCCTCGCGAATGGCGGGCAGTCGCGGGGTGGGACGCACGAGCTCGCTGAAGGCGGGCGCCGACTCCAGGGTGGGGGGCGCAGGGGCAGGGGGACGCAAGCCCGCCCACTGAACCAGCGAGCCGAACAGGCCCCGCGTGCTCACCACCCGGGGCTCCCGTCGCGGGGAGAGCCGAGAGGGCCAGCGCACTACGAGCGGAACGTGCAACAGCTCCTGATCGACGCTCCACCGATGATCGTAGCGACCGCTCTCCCCGAGGTGCTCGCCATGGTCGCTCACGACGACCACGATCGTGGACTCGAGCCGGTGTCTCGCCTGGAGCCCCTGCACGATCTGTTCGGTCACGGCATCGAGGTCGCGCAGCGTCGCGTCGTAGGTGGCGCGGATCGCCTCGCGCTCCCGCTCGGGAATGGACCGACGCCCCTCCATCGCGGCCATGAGCCGAAACAGCGACTGGTCCGTACGGAGCGCCCGGCGGACGATCTCGTCCGAGGCCACCGCCGTCCGGGCTCCCGCCGAGGGAATGCGCGGATGGTGGGCTTCCAGCAGGTTGACGTACGCGAGAAAGGGACGGTCGCGGGGCAGCGCGTCGATGTAGGCGAGCAAAGCGTCAGCAGCCACCCGCCCGGCATCCTTGACCAGGGTGAAGGTCTCGGGCCAGCCGGCCTCTCCTCCCGACCACCCTGGCGCGATGGCGACGCTCTGGTCCTCGGGCAGCAGCTTGGCGCGCGTGGCCGCCTCCGCCGCGTCGCGTTCGGGCGGCCGCCAGGTGAAGTGCAGGCGGTCGAAGCCCTGCAGCAGGTTGGTCGCGCTCGACAGGTAGGGGTTGGCCGACCATGCGAACGTCGCGTAGCCGTGGTCGCGAAAGTGCTCGGCGAGCGTCAGGTGGTGCCCGTCGAGCCAGAGCCAGCCGACCGTGGCCCCGTGGCTCGACGGGGGAAGTCCCGTGAACAGGGAGCCGTGGCTCGGCACCGTCCACACCGCGGGCGACATGGCTCGCTCGAAGACCAGACTATCCCTGGCCATGGCGTCGAGAAACGGGGTGGTCTCGGCCTCGGCTCCGTAGAGCGACAGGCGGTCCGCGCGGACGGTGTCCCACAGCACCACCACGACGGACGGAGGCCCCTCGACCGAGGCCGGACACCGACAGCCGATCGACAGACCGAGCGCCGCCACGGCCGCCCAAGCTCGTCCGCTCGCGTTCACTTCGCTCCCTGGGACGTCCTCTTCGATCGTCATATCTGTGCCGGAGAGGAGCGCCCCCATGTCCACGCGCGTCGCGCCGAGGGTCGGTCTGCCGCTGATCCTGGCGGTAACGTTGCCGTGGTTCGTGCTCTACGGCGCGTTCGTGGGCCTCGAGCGGCTCGCACGCGCCGACCAGAGCGTCGCAGATGCCAACGCCGGCAAGGTCCTCAACGGCTCGGTCACCCGCCGCACCGATGCGCGCGTCCGCATGGAGCGCATGCTGAGGGAGAGCGACCCCCGCGTGGTGGTGCTCGGCAACTCGCTGGCCAACACGGACCTGTCCGCTGCGATCCTCGAGGCGGCCTTCGACCTGTCGACCGGGGACGTACTGAAGCTCTCGCTGCCCAACAGCATCGGGGCACACTGGGCCGCCATCCTGGAGAACCGGGTCATCGACGCGGGTTTCACGCCCGATCTCGCGCTGATCGTGTCGGACTGGCCGTCGCTGCTGTCGGTCCATCCCATCTCCGAGGCGAGCTACCTGGCGCTCGTCCAGCAGCTCGACGACGACGACCCCGGCTTCGACGCGCTGCTCGGACGCCGCTGGGGCGTGCTCGACCGGATTCGCGAGGATCGCGGACACCTGCGTGAGCGGATCGTGGGTGCGGTGCGGCGCCGAGCGGTGAAGGGGATCACGGGGCAGACCAAGGGCGTCGATGATGCTCTGGCCAGGGTGTTTGCCCCCGACGCGATCGATCCGCGTCTGTTGGGGAGCACGCTGCCCGTGATCGACCCCTCCCTCGAGTCGGCCATCCCGGTCTTCGACCCGGTGACGATCCCGCATCCTTCTGCGTCCTTCGTGCCCCGCCTCGCCGAGCTCAGCCAGGAGGCCGACATCGCGCTCGTGGTGGTCCGGCCGCCGATGTCTCCACGTCTTCCCTCGGGAATCGGCGACGTGGTGGAGCCTACCACCGAAGCGTCGCTGCACGGCCTGCTCCGGCGCAGGGGCGCGTGGGACATCGACCTACGCGGGCTGCCCGTCGTCGAGGGCGACTTCGTGAACCTCGACCACATGAACGTCGAGGGCGCGGACCGGTTCACCCGGGTGGTCGCGGATCTCGTCCGGCGAGTGGGGGCCTGGGACGACGACACCGTGGTCGTGGACTGGCTCGAGCCGGGACGGCTGGTGGAGGGGCGCTACCGTCCTCGGCCCGTGAGTGCGCACTACGCGTCCGCACCGCCCCCCCTCCGGGACGCCGAGCGCGAGCTCGACGACGGTGGCGTCGGATGGGGCTGGTTCGAGCTCCCGGCGTGGCGCTTCCTCTCCGACGTCGCGACCCGCCAGGTCACGCCGTGGGCATCACGCTGCTCGCCCATCCGGGTGCTCGAGGACGGACAGCCGCTTCCCCGGCACCACGAGACCTGTCCGGCGGCCATGCGGTTCGGCCGCGGGAGGACCTGCCACGACGCCGACGGCATCCGCTTCACGACCCCGGACCGCTCGGACCCGCGACGCAACGGGCGGACCTACCAGCTCGGGCTGGATCCGGCGCGGGGCTGTGAGCGCGCACAGTGGCTGTACCCGGGCGACGAGCTCACGCTGCGGTCGAGGTCGAGCAAGCGCGCCACCCGGCTCGAGTTGCGCATCCACGATCAGTCGCTGCGCCCGGACCCCGAACGCCCAGCCGAGGTCGACGTGGTGGTCACCCAGGGGCCGCGCACCTTGGTGACGGCCCGGGTGGCCGCGCCCGGGCCGCCCACCCAGCCCGCGACGCTCGAGCTGCGGGAGCCGGTGCTCCCGAGCACGGGACCTGTCCAGCTCGTCATCACGTCCCAGACCCGGGCGTTCCTGATGGTGACCGAGGCTGTGCTCCGGCCGTGAGCTCCGTCCTGCGGATCGCCTGCGCGTTTGCCAGACGGGACCGCCAAAACAGCGACCCGGTACGTCAATGGTCCCGGGTTCCGATAGGACGGTTGCCCAGCGAGGAGAACCCGTGAACATCACCCTGGTCACCCATCACACGACCCTCGCCGAGTCCGTGGCGACGGTCCTCCGGGACGCCGGGCACGAGGTCTCGGTACGATCGGAGACCGTGTTCGACGCTCAGATCCGCTACGCGCCGAGCACCGCGCTGTCGGAGGTCTCACGCCTCGTCGAGCAGCTCAAGCCGCTGCTTCCTGCCGTGGAGCCCGATCCGAAGCTGGCCGACGACGCCGTGGAGGTTCACCTCGGCGAGCCGAAGCCCTTCTCGACCTGGGAGGTCAAGGTCTACGTGGAGAGCGAGCCGCTCGGCGACCGCCTGCGCACCCGGCTGCAGTCGCTCGGCTTCCGCGACGACGGCCTCGAGATCGAGGAGCCCGACCGCAACTTCGTCAAGTACGGGGGGGCCACGCCGTTCGCCCGTCAGGTGGTGCGCTGGCTGCTGGCCCAGGAAGGCATCGTCGCGACCGAGAGCAAGGACTGGGGCGAGGACGACGACGATATCTGGATCTACGCTCGCGACCCCGCCTTCGAGGGCAAGACGGTCCGAGAGCGCTACCCGGTCGAGATCCACGGCGATGACTACGAGCGCATGTTCGCGCTCAAGGAGCGGCTCGAGGGCGACGGCTTCCAGCAGGTTGCGGTGCGCTCGCTCGACGACGCCGAGCGGCCGAGGTTCGCCACTGCACTCGGTCCCTTCATGAAGGACCCCGTCTCGGCGGCGACCCTGTCCCAGATCACCAGGGAGTTCCTGGAGGCCGAGGGACTCGACCCGGAGCGTTTCCCGATCGTCGAAGACAGCGCGAGCGCATCGCGAGGCCACGCCCGAATCGACCTCCCGGTGGGGGCGATGCGCGCGGGAACGCTTCGTCCCTGGTCCGGCGCGTTCCCCGAGCGCTGGGACGTCGTGCTCCGCACCGACGATCCGATTGCCGTCGCGGATCTCCAGCGCCGCCTCGAGGCTCGGGGGTTCACCCACCTCGCGGTCGAGTCGCTGCCGTCGTCCGCGTTCGGGTTCACCATGCGCTGGGGGGCGCTCGAGACCTTCGCCGAGGTCACGGACGAGATCCGCGGCGAGGTCGAGCAGCTCATGCGCGAGCGCGGGGTGCGCAGCGACTACACCCTGACCGCGTCCGACGGGCTCGGCGTCGACGACGCACGGGTGATCGTCGATCTGCCGTTCGCGGCCGCGGCCCGCCTGTCGTTTGCCGAGCGGGTGCGCGAGGCCGCGTCGCACTGGGAGCTGTCGCTCAAGTGTCCGCGGCCCGAGGACTACGACGCTCTGCGCACGGCGCTCGCCGAGATGCCCTGGAAGACCTTCAACACCGAGAACGAGACCGATGCCCGGCCCGAGATCCAGTACGGGGGCGCGCCGGTCCAGCTCGTGGAGCTCGTGCGCGACCTCGTCGAGGAGCACACCGGGGTTCGCCTCCCCCTGTCGAAGGACTGGAGCGAGCGCGACGACGACATCTGGATCCACCTCCCGGGGGCCGACCAGACCCGGCAGAGGGAAGAGGACGCGCCACTCGACCTCTCGACCTGGCTGATGCAGGACGTCGAGGCCGAGGCGAGCGCCCCCCTGGTCGACGTGGGCGCCGATCGCGTCCGCATCGGCCCCATCACCCTGCGTCGCCAGGAGAACCACGACGCGAACATGGTGCCGCCCGCCGATCCGTTCTCGCACTACTGCCTCGACCAGCGCACCGCCGAGACGCTGCTCCACGTCGCAGAGAGCGTGATCCTGCGCGAGCCCTGCCTCCTCGAGGGGGAGACGTCGGTCTCGAAGACGTCGATCATCCAGTACCTGGCGATGCTCATCGGGCAGCCGCTGGTGCGGCTCAACCTCAACGGCCAGACCGACACCGGCGAGCTCGTCGGACGCTACGTCCCGCAGGACGTGGCTGCGGCGCTCCCCGTCGACCCGGCCGAGCTCCAGGCCGCGGCCGACCTGCTCGAGTCCGAGAGCCGCATGATCCTGCAGCGCGCGGCCGAGGAGAGCCGGAACCTCACGCGGGTCGAGGTCCAGCAGATCATGGCCAACGAGCGCATGACCGTGCACCCCTGGCGCTGGCAGGACGG